>NZ_JAYJLO010000005.1:0-355638 GCF_051948935.1 Bacillus sp. Brlt_9
AAAAGCATACAAGTATGAAGTGAAAGAACAGCCGGTAGATGGATATCAAACAGAAGTGAACGGTTATGATATTACGAATACAAAAGTAGGCGAAACAAAAGTAGAAGGAACAAAAACATGGAACGATAATAATGCACCAGATCGTCCAAAAACAATCAAAGTAGACTTACTTCAAAATGGTCAGGTCATCAAAACAAAAGAAGTAAGCGAAGTAACAAGTTGGAAATACGTATTCGCAGATTTAGCGGCATACGACGGAGAAGGAAAAGTCTACAAGTATGAAGTGAAGGAACAGCCAGTAGCTGGGTATCAATCGGAAGTGAACGGTTATGACATTACGAATACAAAAATCAAAGGTGAATCGGTAGTAGTTCCTAAAGAAAATACAACTCAAAAGGATGATGTAGAGGGACTGGCTATAAAAGAAAGTGATCAAAAGACATCATTACTTCCTAAAACCGGGAGAACAATCTGGAAAGAATTTCTTTCAATTGCTGTAGGTATTCTACTTTTAGGATTAGGAGGATTCATATTTACTCGAAAAAAATTAAATAATTAATTAATATATCACATGTTGCCAGAACCCGGGTTATTGACAAATTAAAAAGTCATAACCCGGGTTGTTTTTTATTTAGTGCAAACAATTATATATGAATTAATTCTGATGAAATTGATGATACGGATATGAAGGTCGAACTTTTTATTCAATTAATCGAATTATTTTAGGGTACTTATAGAATATGTTTTAATTAATAAAATTTATTTATTAATACATCCCTCTAAATCTTTATTCAATAATGGTAGTTTAATTGTTTTTAATATATGTATAGAAAACGATATTAGTTATTATTTAATATGAAAAATAAGGAAATATTATTAAGTATTTGTAAGTAGTCATGTTATTCTAATAATAGATTTCAATAAAGCGAGTGATTACATGAGTATTTTCATTTTAGAAGATGATGTCATACAAGCGCAGCAAATGAAGCGGCTAGTTGAAGAGATTTGTGAGAAATATATGTTGCCTTTTGATTTTATAGAGGTGACTAGTAAAAGTGAAAACATCATTACTAACATTCCTAGGGCGAAGTATGTCCCAATCTATTTTTTAGATATAGAGATTAAAAGGGAAGAGCGAAAAGGTTTACAAGTGGCGCAAGAAATACGAAAGTATGATACGCAAGGGATTATTGTGTTTGTAACGACGCATTCTGAATTTGCGCCTATTTCATATCAATACATGGTATCAGCTTTAACTTTTATTGATAAAGGGTTGCCATACGAGGAGAGGCGTAACGTTTTTGAACAATGTTTACTCCAATATGAAGCGCGTAATAAGCACATCATTCCATCAGATGATTTTATCGTTGAAAATAGTAATGCGACTGTGCGGGTACCTTTTCATGAAGTTGAATATGTAATGACTGATGAACCGCACCGTTTAGCGTTAGTGACGTTAGATCGAATCGTTTATTTTTATGGAACATTAAAGGAGATAGAAATAATAGATGAACGTTTATTTCGTTGTCACCAATCATATATCGTGAATACGAAGCAAATGTCTTCTTATGATGCGAAGCAAAAAATGATAGTTTTAAAAAGTGGGAAACGAATTCCAGTATCACGGCGTTTAGTGAGCAAAATACGTAATATGTTAAAGGGTGAGATGTAATGTATATTTATGATTTATTTGCAATACTGCTTACTAGTATGAGTCATACGTTTTTATACATTCAATTAATCCGGTACAATAGGTTGTCATATAGAATGTTAATAGCTTTAAGTTCGGCATTTATTATTTTACTTGCTATTGTCGTAACGGTAACGAGATACCCAGAATTGAATAGTACCATTGTGTTGTTTCTAATAAGTTTAGGACTAATGCAAAATGAATTGAAATTTAAGCATAATGTATATTTTGCACTAGTGAGTATGGTGATTATAACGTTAGTGAAAATGTTGCTTTTCGATTTAGGAATGAAAATCTTTATGTTAACGCCATTCAATTTATATTTATGGACAGGTAGCATGATTCATCTTATCGTATCGACACTTACTGTTATCGGTATTCTATTAGCTCGTAAAAGAATCCAAAAAATTGCTCAATATATAGTAGGTAGTCCGCTATACTATGTAACTTATATATTATTAATTGCCGGATTTATTATTGAACTAATTTTAACACAGCCATCTACTGCATTTTTAGCACAATTAAATCAACAATACAGTGAAGTAAGTTATATTTCAGCGATTATTGTATTTTTATTATTACTAATCATTGTACTAATAAGCTCACATTTATCGAAAGAAAAGTTACGAGAAGAGCATGAAAAAAGTTTAGATAAAGAGTTATTGGATTATGTGGAGAAATTAGAGGACATGCATGACGAGCTTGCTAGTTTCCGTCATGATTATATGAATGTATTACTATCGTTAGAAGAGGGCATACGTACAGAAAATGTGAAGGAAATTGAGCAAGTGTATTATGACGTTATAGCTCCTACATTAAAAACAATTAATGATCATGAACTTGATATTGCGAAATTATCTCGCATACATATTCCTGAAGTGAGAAGTGTATTAAGGGCGAAAGTTGGCATTGCCCAGCAGCAACAAATAAAAGTAATGCTTGATATACCTGAAAACATTGAAAGTGTTTCGATGCCGATTATTTCATTTATTCGCATCATTTCAGTTTTAGTAGATAATGCAATTGAAGAAGCGGTGCATAGTGAGGAAAAGATATTGCAAATCGCATTCTTTGAAATGGATTCAAGACAATATTTTATTGTGCGTAATAGTTCTAAGAGTGAAGAGATTGATTTACAAAAAATTTATGAGAAAAACCATACAAGTAAAAAAGGAGCTAGAGGGTACGGGCTATTCTCATTAAAGCGGATTATGAATAAAACAAATAATGCGACGTTAGAAACAACTTATGTAAGTCCGTATTTCACGCAAACATTCATATTAAAAGAGATGAAATGACCATCTATGATGAAAAGGAAACCGAATAGGAAATAACTACATACTTTCTTCACTTGTTTTTATACACTTCAAGTAAGAGGTGAAGCGAGATGAATGGTCTTATTTTTACAACAATGATTAGCTTTGGTTTACCACTTGTAGCACTTTTATATGCTGTTTGGAAGAAACGCTATATTCCATATATGTTAGGTGTATTGGCTTTTGTTGTATCACAAATATTGATTCGCATACCAATACTGAATTATGTAAATGGAACAAACACAGATTTTCAAATGTTTTCTGTTATGCAGCCTGTCCTATTTATAATTTTGCTTAGTTTATCAGCTGGTATTTTTGAAGAGGTAGCCCGTTTTATTGCTATGCGTTATTTTATGAAGCAACGAGATTGGCAGTCTGTTTTTTTATTTGGAGCAGGGCATGGTGGTATTGAGGCAGTGTTGATAGTTGGTATTCCAGTAATATCCCTATTATTGTCACAAACAGTCATTCAAAATGGTGACAGTTATTATTTCGGCGGTATTGAGCGCATCTTTGCGATGGTATTGCATGTTGGACTTTCCTTCATTGTATTGCAAGCTGTTGTCCAAAAGAAATTTCGTTATGTTATATATGCAATTCTCATCCATGGGACTGCAAATGCATTAGCGGGCATTATATCGCTATATGTACAAGGGAAAAGCGGGATCATTATGTCAGAAGTTTCATTAGCAATGTGTGCTTTACTCGTTTTTAGTTATAGTTTCATTTTAAAAAGAAAGGGTGTATGAAAATGAGAAGAATATTACTAATTATTGTAAGTGCTATCACGGCGTTCGCACTTGCAGCATGTACCGGTAATAAAGTAGATGAAAGTACAGAGAAAAAATTTATTCCGAAGGCGGAAGAAATTGTATCATTTTTAAATGAGGCGAAGTATAAAGACGTGCATGACAAATTTGATAGTAAAATGAAAGTGGGATTACCAGAAGGAAAAATGAAAGAGCTTACACCTGTAATTGAGAAAGCCGGTACGTTCGAAAAAATTGAGAAAAAATCGATTGAAGAAAAAGATGGTTTATATACTGTTATACTTGTAGCGAAATATAGTAAGGAACAACGGACATATATTATAACTTATAATGACAAAGAAGAAATAGCAGGTTTATTTATTAAATAAAAACAGATACAGTGGAAGTCTCCGCTGCATCTGTTTTTATTGTTTTAACCAAATTATGGTTATTCATGCTAATATAAACACATAGCTAAAAAGGAGGGGTGGGTTAGTATGAAAACTGAAATAGTTCCTAAAAAGAAGTACAGTATAATAAGTTATATATCTTTACTCATCGGCATTTTATGTTTTTTGTTCGTTTTTATTACACCGACAAGGATAGCGAATGCAGGTAATATAGTGGGAGATTATATTACAGTTGCCCTCACAGTTGCAGGTATTATACTTTCTGTCATTGCGATGACGAAAAAAAACGAGAAAAAGGGAATCGCTATTCTTTCATTAATACTGTCCTCATCATTTTTTATATTTTGGATTATCGCGATTATTTTAGTTTTGACTGGTAGAGTTAGTTTTGCACCATAATAGCGAATAAAAAGAGTCCTTCATACGAGAAGGACTCTTTTTATTCGCTATCTTCTGGTTGATATTCTAAGATATCCCCTGGTTGGCATTCTAACGCTTTACAAATAGCATCTAAAGTTGTAATTCTAATTGCTTTTGCTTTTCCATTTTTTAAAATAGAAAGGTTAGCCATTGTAATTCCAACCTTCTCTGAAAGTTCAGTTACACTCATTTTTCGTTTCGCTAACATTACATCAATATTAATTATTATTGCCATGTTATTCACCTCAGACCGTTAAATCATTTTCTGATTTTATATCTATCGCATCTTTTAAAAGTCTTTGGAGAACGGCAGCAAAGACGGCGATAACCATTGAAGCAAAGATAAGAATCATGCCAATTATAATAATACCTGGTGCATCATCTCTCTCCGCTACAAGATAGAAGAGTGGCATACCTAATACATACAATACACTAATTGTAACGGCACATTGTTTTATCTTTTTTAAAGCTCTAACAGATAATTTCGAGAAAGCGTTACCTTTGTCAATGTAGCTTACAAGTTTAAAGGCTTGATATAGAGCAAAGTAAAAAGGTATCACCGTTGCATATAGATTAATTAAAATAAGATATTTTATATATGCAATATCCGGGTACAATTCCGCTGCATAATTCCCGATATTAGGAATTAAAAATATACACAAAGCAAAAACAGGAATCCCCATAAGGATAATAGCTGTCTTTAAAAAGAGTGTTGATCCTTGTTTCATATAAAGCACCTCATTTTTAAATTATCTTTTTAATTTATCATAAAATTTATCGTTTAACAATAAATTATTATTTATTTTAATCGAATTTTTATTGAAAAATTAATTTTAGTGAAGAGAATGACAAGACGTTTTTATAAAAAGGTGTGGTCTCTAGTTTTTGAAACATAAAAAGGTATGAAATGTAATATCCGTTGTTTTACTAAAAGAAAGTGAAGGTAATGATTGTTAGCTTCATGAAAATTGGGGACTAATAAAACATATATAAATGAATGTAAAATATATGGAGGAACAACAATGTCGAATTTGGGTTTACTGATGAAGAAGTTACTGTTAGTAGGAACAATCACACTAAGTATGTTATGTACGGAAAGCATCATGAATTATCATACGGTGGAAGCTAAAGTGAAAAAAGTAGAACAGCAACCGAAAAATGTAATCATAATGGTTATGGACGGAACGAGTTCTTCAGCAACGACGTTGGCTCGCTTGTATAAAGGGAAACCACTGGCATTAGATGAAATGGTAACAGGAGGAGTTCGTACATATTCAGCAGAATCAGCTATAACAGACTCAGCCCCAGCAGCTACAGCACTAGCGACGGGGAATAAATCGAATTCAGGATATGTAGGTGTATTACCTTCTATTGTAAGTTCGCCCGGCTTAAAACCAATAAAAAAAGAGGACAAGTTACGGCCAGTTGCCAATGTTTTAGAAGGTGCCAAACGTACTGGTCGCGCAACTGGAATTATTGCTACAGCTGAAATTCAGCATGCTACTCCGGCTGGGTTCTCTGCTCATCATGTAAACCGCAAGCGTTTTGACGTAATTGCGGAGCAACAAGTGTATCAAAATATAGATGTCGTATTAGGCGGGGGAAAAGCGGCGCTGCTACCTATAAAAAGAAAAGATGGTGAAGATTTAGTAAAGGTGATTCAAAGCAAAGGATACGACTTTGTTGAAACGAAAAATGAATTATTGAACTCTAAATCTAAGAAAATTTGGGGCTCTTTTTCACATAATGCTTTAGCATTTGATATGGATCGTGAAGCAACAAATCCGGAGCAACCGACACTTTCTCAAATGACAGAAAAAGCAATTCAAACACTATCAAAAGATAAAGATGGTTTCTTTTTATTTGTGGAAGGAAGTAAACCAGACTGGGCAGCTCATGTGAATGATCCAATTGGGATAATTAGTGATGTATTGGCATTTGATGAAGCGGTAGCAAAAGCATTAAAATTTGCAAAAAAAGATGGTAATACGATGTTAATAGCTTTAACTGATCATGGTAACAGTGGTATTTCTATCGGGAATACGAATACGACAAAAGGTTATAATACTACGCCGGTCTCTACATACATTAATCCATTAAAAAAATCGAAAATGACACTTGAAGGGATTACAAATAAACTGAAATCTGATTTCTCAAATGTAGAAGATGTAGCTAAATTATACGGTTTGGACAGTTTAACTTATGATGAAAAAGAAAGAGTAAAAGTGGCTAAAAAGAAAATAGATGTAGGTCCAATTTTTACTACAATATTGGCTAACCGTGCGAACATAGGCTTCACAACAGGCGGTCATACTGGTGAGGATGTATTTTTATATTCATACGGACCTCAAAAGCCATCCGGTTTAATCCAAAACACAGACGTTGCGAAGACGATGGCGAAAGCTATGGGCTTTAACTTAGAAGAAGTAACAAATAAATTATTTGTAGAGAGTGAATCAATTTTTAAACAAAACGGTGCAACTGTAACGATAGACAAAACTGATGTAGAAAATCCTGTGCTTATAGTAAAAAGTAATAATGTAAAAGCTCAATTATTTGTTAACAAAAATATAATCCGTATTAACAATAAAGATTATGAATTAGGAAGTGTTGTTGTAGAAAGTGATGGTAAGTTCTATATACCAGAAGAAGCAAGTCATTTATTCATAAAGCATTATCGTTAGAAAAAGCCAATTCCTTAGCTAGTACTTAGGGATTGGCTTTTTTTGTGTAGGTGAGATTTCACTCGAAAAAAAGAAAGAGAATCATAATTTCTAGAATGGACTTTCTGTAAAGGTACCTACTTTATGTTTTTCACCTTTTAAAAAATATTTCTCAACATTTTAGCACTTTAAAAATATTGAATATTCGTATTATAACGAATATTATGTTGCTATCGGCAAAAAACGATAATTTGCAGACACTGGGGAGGAAATACATTGAAAAAGAAATTAAAGCCTTTAACTGTATTAACAACAGCGGCAGTGCTAAGTAGTACGTTTGCTTTTGGAAGTCATGCAGCGTATGCTGATACGCCACCATCTCTACCAATTGATGAGCATTTAATACCTGAGGAGCGTTTGGCAGAAGCACTGAAGCAACGGGGAGTAATTGATCAATCTGCATCACAAGCTGAGACATCAAAGGCTGTCGAAAATTATGTTGAGAAAAAGAAAGGGGAAAACCCTGGAAAAGAAATCATGACAGGAGATAACCTTACGCAAGAAGCTTCAGATTTTATGAAAAAAGTAAAAGATGCAAAAATGAAGGAGAATGAACAGGCGCAGCAACCAGAAGTAGGACCAGTAGCTGGACAAGGTGCAGGAGTGAACCCTGGAAAATTAAATGGAAAAGTACCAACGACACCAGCGAAGCAAGCTGAGTACAATGGATCTGTCCGAAAAGATAAAGTACTTGTTTTACTCGTAGAATTTAGCGATTTTAAGCATAATAATATTGATCAAGAACCGGGTTATATGTATTCTAAGGACTTTAATCGTGAACATTATCAAAAAATGTTATTTGGTGATGAGCCATTTACGTTATTTGATGGTTCGAAAATTAATACATTTAAACAGTATTATGAAGAACAATCTGGCGGAAGCTACACAGTTGATGGAACTGTGACGGAATGGCTTACTGTTCCAGGGAAAGCATCAGATTATGGTGCAGATGCGGGAACTGGTCATGATAACAAGGGTCCTTTAGGGCCACGTGATTTTGTGAAAGAAGCATTAAAAGCTGCAGTAGCAAAAGGGATTAATTTAGCAGACTATGACCAATTTGATCAATACGATCAAGATGGTGATGGAAATAAAAATGAACCAGATGGAATTATTGACCACTTAATGGTTGTACATGCAGGCGTAGGGCAAGAAGCTGGCGGTGGTAAATTGAAAGATGACGCGATTTGGTCACATCGTTCAAAACTAGGATCGAAGCCATATGCGATTGATGGTACAAAATCTACTGTATCAAACTGGGGCGGAAAGATGGCTGCATATGATTATACAATTGAGCCTGAAGACGGAGCAGTGGGTGTGTTTGCGCATGAGTATGGTCATGATTTAGGCTTACCAGATGAATATGATACAAAGTATTCTGGACAAGGTGAACCTGTTGAATCATGGTCTCTTATGAGTGGTGGTAGCTGGGCTGGAAAAATTGCAGGAACTGAGCCAACAAGTTTCTCACCGCAAAATAAAGAGTTTTTCCAAAAGAATATGAAGGGGAACTGGGCGAATATACTAGAAGTAGATTATGACAAACTTCGTACAGGAATTGGTGCTGCAACATATTTAGATCAAAGTGTTACAAAATCAAAACGTCCAGGAATCGTTCGTGTTAACTTGCCAGACAAAGATATTAAAAATATTGAATCAGCATTTGGTAAGAAGTTTTATTACAGTACGAAAGGAAATGACATTCATACAACACTTGAAACACCAGTATTTGACTTAACGAATGCAACGGATGCTAAGTTTGATTATAAGGCATTTTATGAACTGGAAGCGAAGTATGATTTCCTTGATGTAAATGCAATTGCAGAAGATGGAACGAAGACGCGAATTGATAGAATGGGCGAAAAAGATGTTAAAGCCGGAATAGATACAACGGATGGTAAGTGGGTTGATAAATCATATGATTTAAGTCAATTCAAAGGAAAGAAAGTAAAACTGCAATTTGAGTATGTAACAGATATTGCAGTAGCTTATAAAGGGTTTGCGTTAGACAATGCAGCTTTAACTGTAGATGGAAAAGTTGTATTCTCTGATGATGCAGAAGGCCAGCCAGCAATGACGTTAAAAGGATTTACTGTGTCAAACGGATTTGAACAGAAAAAACATAACTATTATATTGAGTGGCGCAATTATGCTGGATCTGACACAGCGTTACAACATGCACGTGGTCCAGTATTTAATACAGGAATGGTTGTATGGTATGCGGATCAAAGCTTTACAGATAACTGGGTAGGCGTTCATCCAGGTGAAGGATTCCTTGGGGTAGTAGATTCTCATCCAGAGGCAATCGTAGGAACATTAAACGGACAACCAACTGTGAAGAGCAGTACGCGTTATCAAATTGCTGATGCGGCATTTTCATTTGATCAAACGCCAGCATGGAGAGTAGATTCGCCAACGCGCGGTATCTTTGACTATAAAGGATTACCAGGCGTTGCAAAATTTGATGACTCTAAGCAGTACATCAATAGCGTTATTCCAGATGCCGGACGTAAGTTACCGAAACTAGGATTGAAGTTTGAAGTGGTAGGTCAAGCGGAAGACAAGTCTGCAGGTGCAGTTTGGATCCATCGCTAAAATAAAATGAAAAGGAGCTGTCATAAGTCGGTGAAACCTGACTTGTGGCAGCTTTTTTCTTCTTGTGAAAAAGTTCTTTGCTTTTTTATATATTTATTGGAAAAAATAGATGTCTCTTTTATAAATGAAATGATCCATCAGTCCAATCATAGAAGCCTTTTTGGCCGTAAGTAATTTGTAAGTAATGAGTAAGAAAAAAGAAATTTATATAATATATAATATTTATTACATCTACTTTTAACACCTGATACTAATAGTATGCTATAATGTGAATTAGCAACAAAAAGGAAAGGAATTAGAACAATGACATTAGAAAATACTAAAAATTTAAAAAAACAAGTTGCTCCATATGAAAAATCAACGATTAAAAAAAGTGTGTGGCAACTTATTAACACAGTCGTGCCATTTATTATTTTGTGGTACCTTGCTTATAAAAGTTTGTCTGTTTCTTATCTGTTAGCATTAGTTCCATCTCTGTTAGCTGCTGGTTTTATGACGCGAATTTTCATAATTTTTCATGATTGTACCCATTATTCATTCTTTAAAAGTCGACCTGCCAATAGAATAGTAGGGACATGTATGGGTGTGTTAACGTTATTCCCATTTGATCAATGGGGACATGAGCATGCTATTCATCACGCTACAAGTGGTAATTTGGATAAGCGAGGTACAGGAGATATTTGGACGCTTACAGTGGATGAATATGTTGCTGCGCCATTTAGACTTCGTTTAGCATATCGTTTATATCGTAATCCATTCGTTATGTTTGGATTAGGCCCGATTTATGTTTTCTTACTTAAAAATAGATTTAACCGAAAAGGAGCTAGACAGAAAGAACGTATGAATACGTATTTGACGAATATAATAATCGTTGCTGTAGTAGCTATACTTTGCTGGGCAATTGGTTGGCAATCGTTTCTGTTAGTACATGGTACGATATTCTTAATAGCAGGTTCAGTAGGGATTTGGCTATTTTACGTACAACATACATTCGAGGATTCTTATTTTGAAGAGGATAAAGATTGGGAATATGTGAAAGCGGCAGTGGAAGGAAGTTCATTTTATAAACTTCCAAAAATCTTGCAATTCTTAACTGGTAATATTGGATTCCATCATGTTCACCATTTAAGTCCAAGAGTACCTAACTATAAATTAGAAGAGGCACACAATAATACGCTTCCGTTAAAAAATGTGCCAACGATTACTCTTGCTACAAGCTTACGATCACTCCGTTTCCGTCTTTGGGATGAGAAAAGTAACAATTTTGTTAGCTTTAAAGAAGTCAAAAATATAATTAAAAATAATGTTTCTGTTCGGGTGAAATCTGAACTATAATCTCATCGGCTATAAAACTCCCCTTAATCATTTTCGATGTAAGGGGAGTTTTTGTTATATATAACTGATATCGGGGACGATGTGTACGTATAAATTTAAGGATGCGGTAATTATATTATGTAAATAAGATAAATCATCATAATTTTTTATTATTGTGAAGGATATCATACATATATAATGGAAAGCAGAAGGTAGATGATAGTAATTATAAGCACAGATACAACGTAATAAAATAATTCTTTCAAAAGGAGGGGGAAATGAAAGGTGTTGAATTTACGAGGAAAATACAATGAAGCGAAAGTATTTACGAATAATGTTGATGAAACTGCAACTGGGCAGATTCTTGATCTTTGTAATCAAGAATTCGTAAAGGATAGTCAAATTCGTATTATGCCAGATACACATGCGGGAGCAGGTTGTACGATTGGAACAACAATGACAATACAAGATAAAATTGTTCCTAATCTTGTAGGGGTAGATATTGGGTGTGGAATGGAAGTTGTTGTAATTGATAAGAAAAAAGAAGAAATTAATTTCGATTGTTTAGACGAAACAATTCGTAAATTTGTTCCAAGTGGTTTTCGTATTCGAGATAAAGAACATCGATTCTCAAAAATGATTGATTTTGATGGTGTGAGAGCTCCATTTACATTACAACGCGCTCAAAAAAGTATAGGTACTCTTGGGGGAGGAAATCATTTTGTTGAATTAAATGAAGATGAAGAAGGAAATGTATATATTGTCATTCATAGCGGTTCTCGTAATTTAGGTAAGCAAATTGCAGAGTATTACCAAAACTTCGCATATGAACAACTCACTGATGTTACATCAATGAAAGATGAGATTATTAAGAGATTAACTGAAGAGGGTAGAGCAAAAGAAATACAAGAAACTTTACGAGGAATTCAGAAGCCTAAGATTCGTAAAGAACTAGCTTATTTAGAAGGGCAAGGATTCAAAGATTATATGAATGATATGAATATTGCTCAAAAGTACGCTGCGTTAAATCGTAAAGCAATGATTGATGAAATTGTTACGAAAATGGACTGGAAAATTACGGATCAATTTACTACAATACATAACTATATTGACATGGAAAATATGATTCTACGAAAAGGTGCTATTTCAGCTCAGAAAGATGAACGAGTCATTATTCCAATTAACATGAGAGATGGTTCAATTATTGCATTTGGTAAAGGTAATCCAGACTGGAACTTTTCTGGTCCGCATGGGGCAGGGCGTATCATGAGTCGTAAGAAGGCAAAAGAATTATTGAGTCTAGAGGACTTCCAAAATACGATGACAGAGGTTTGGACTACATCGGTAGTAGAGAGCACAATTGATGAGGCACCAATGGTATATAAGCCAATGGATGAAATTATAGAAAATACGAAAGAAACAATAAATATAAAGCACATTATTAAGCCATTATATAATTTTAAAGCGAATTAAATTGATAAAAGACCGCACATGAAGTGAAAGTTATGTGCGGTTTTTTATATATAAGTATAGTATTACATAGTCTCGCTCATTTTAGTTTCACTTTGAGTGTTAGTAGCAATTCTTTTCTTAACTTTAAAGTGATAGTATGTGTAGCAAAAGATGATAAATGGTACAGTGCAATAGATTCCAAGTCGTTGTTCAGGAATAAAGATAAGACTGATTAATATAATGCCATACAATCCAAAACCAAGAATAGGTACAAGTGGATAAAGTGGAGTTTTAAATTTTAAGTCTTCTAATCTTCCACCGTCTGCTAAATAATGTTTACGGAAAAAGAATTGAGAGACACAAATTGACATCCAAACGATGATTGTAATGACGCCAGAAATGGAAATTAACCATAAGTAAACTGTTTCAGCAGCTACGACGCTCGTTAAAAGAGAAAAAGCAGAAATAGAAATTGTCAAAATTAAAGCGTTTAGAGGTATTCCTCGTGATGATAATTTCTTTAAAAAGGCAGGAGCCATTTCATTTTTTGATAATGACCAAAGCATGCGAGTTGCAGCGTACAGTCCAGAGTTTGCAACAGAAAGAACAGCTGTAAGAATAACAAAGTTCATAATATCAGCTGCATATGGAATACCGATATTATCAAAAACAGCAACGAATGGGCTTTTAGTTAATCCTGCTTCTTCCCAAGGAATTAAAGCAACGAGAACAAAGATTGCTAAGACGAAGAAAAACATCGTACGCCATATAATATTTCTAATAGAACGTGGTAAAGTTTTTGCTGGATCTTCACTTTCACCTGCTGCGATTCCGACAAGTTCTGTACCTTGGAAGGAATAATTAACTGTAACCATTGTTAATAGAATAGCTGCAAGTCCATTTGGAAATAAACCGCCATGATTTACGAAATTTGATAATAATGGGGCTGGTTCATCGCCTTTTAAATCAATAAAACCGAACATAGCGGCGCCGCCAAGGATAATAAAAGCTATAATGGCAGATACTTTTATACTTGAAAACCAAAATTCTGTTTCTGCATAACTACGAGCAGATAATGCGTTAATAGTGAAGATTGTAACGCCAAATACTAGACACCATACCCAGACGGGAATACCAGGAAACCAGCGCTGCATTGTAATGCCGGCTGTTGTAAATTCAAGACCGGTCGTATTCGCCCAGCTTAACCAATACAACCATCCGATTGTAAAACCAGTTGCAGGATTGATGAACTTAGTTGCATATTCTTGAAAAGAACCTGAAACAGGCATAGCTACAGCAAGTTCACCAAGACAAAGCATAACGAAATACATTAATAATCCACCAGCCATAAAGGCAAGTACGGATCCACCAGGTCCAGCTTGACTTATAATAAAGCCAGATCCGTTAAATAACCCTGTTCCAATCACACCACCGAGTGCAATCATGAATAAATGTCTACTTTTCATCGTACGTTTTAATTCATTGTTTGTATTGTTTACTTGCGACATTGTTTTCCTCACTTTCGTAGTTGATAGAATAAATTTGATGTTTTTCCGTATTGTGGAATGTATTCCGTGATGTGAAATCTTGTTATAATTTTCAGATAATTAAAAAGAAAAGTCAATATTTTTTGTTCGCGCTTACAAGATTTTAACAACGATATGTTTTTATTTTTAGAAAATTAAATAAATAGATTGATTTCATTTTGAATTTTTGTTAAATTGATAGGTAATTGAGCGTACTAACATATTACAAGTCAAGTTGAGGTGAGTTATGGTACAGTCCATTGATCGAGCGATAAGTATAATAAAGTTGTTAAATTCTACGAATGAAAAAGAGTATTGGGCTATTTCTGATATTGCGGACAGAACACATCTTCCGGTTAGTACAGTACATAGATTACTTAATTCTCTAATCGAGCATGGGTTAGTTACGCAAATTTCAGAAACGAAACAGTACAAAATTGGGCCAATGTGGATGGAAATAGGATTACGTCAATTGGAGAAAGTAGACTACAGATCAGTTGCAAGAGAAGTGATGAAGCGGTTAGCCTATGAAGTGGAAGAAAGTGTTTATTTGAACATTCCAAACGGAACGCATTCTATTATCATTGAAAGAATTGATAGTCCTTTAAAAATTCGAGTTATCGATAACTTAGGGGAACAAATTCCTCTCTCTATTGGCGCTGCAAACAAAACAATGCTTGCCAATATGAAACAGAATGAAATGGAGTACATTGTAGAACAGCTACTTTCTTCTTTACCAGAACAAAAGCAAATTCTTTTAGATCAAATAGAGCAAATAAGAAATGAAGGATATGCGGTGAGTTATGGTGAAAAAACAGAAGGGACAGCTTCAGTAGCTGCACCTATTATAGGTTTTAATCATAAAGTAGTAGGAGCATTAAGTATTGGATTAATTAGTCATCGCATCAATGATGATCGATTATCTTTTCTTATTCGTAATGTAAAACAAGCAGCTCATGAGATTTCAATAAAAATCGGCAGTACATCAAAACTATAATTTTGATAGCTGTCGTCATTTTTTATTCATATATTGGAATTGATTTTCATAATGCGGAAAAACGGGGGGGTTATATGTCAAAGTGGCAATCAAAAGAGCAATTGGTGCAATTATTAAGTAAACTTGTTGAAATTCCTAGTATTACAGGTTCAGAAGCTGAAGTAATATTGCCAGACTTTGTTGTAGAACAATTATCTGATTTACAGTACTTCAAAGAAAATCCGCATCATTTACAAAAAAATCCGACGGGGGATGGACGGTATTTTGTTACAGCCCTCGTAAAGAAAAGTGATAGTACAAAGAACACCGTAATTCTAGTTAGTCACTTTGATGTTGTAGATGTACAAGATTACGGAGTATGGAAAGAAGATGCATTCAATCCTAAAAAGTTAACGTCTATGTTTTATTCTCATAAAGATGAACTACCAGACCATGTACGTGAAGATATAGAACAAGGAGATTGGCTATTTGGAAGAGGAACAATGGACATGAAATGCGGCCTCACGTTACAAATGGCAATGATTGAGCAAGCCTGTGAAGGAAGATTTGATGGAAATGTACTTTTATTAGCTGTTCCAGATGAAGAAGTAAACTCGGTGGGGATGAGGGCTGCTGTTCCGAGATTACTAGAGTTAGCAAGAGAACACGATTTAAATTATAAAACAGTCCTAAATTCAGAGCCTATGTTTTCAAGACATCCTGGTGACCAAAATAAGTATATTTACACTGGTTCTATTGGTAAAGTGTTACCTGGATTTCTTTGCTATGGTAAAGAAACACATGTAGGAGAACCTTTTGCGGGCTTAAATGGGAGTTATATGGCCTCATTAATAACAGCAGAATTAGAGTTGAATACAGAACTTTGTGATATTGTAGAAGGGGAAGCGAGTCCTCCGCCAACTAACTTACTTCAAAGGGACTTAAAGGAGGATTATTCTGTACAAATTCCGCATCGTGCAGTCACATTATTTAATTTGTTTTTATTAGAAAAATCAATGACAGATGTCGTTTCATTGTTACGTCAAAAAGTAACGAAAGTAGCAGAGGAAATAGAAGAGAAATATGAAAAGCAAGCATATCGTTTTTCTAAATATAATCCGTTTATACCCCCTAATATGAAAGTAAATGTATTAACGTATGAAGAGCTTATCGCTTATGCAATTGAACAACATGGGCAAGAGAAAATAGATGATATTCAATCTAGTATAATAAAAAATAGAGAAGATAAGGATGATCGTGCGGTAACGATTGATTTAGTCGATAAATTAGCCATCTTATGTAAAGAAAAGGCGCCGATGATTGTACTTTTCTTTGCTCCACCATATTATCCAGCTGTTAGTTCACGCAACAATCCGTTAATTAAAGAAGTAGTTGCAGAAATGGAAAAGTATGCACACTACAATCATAACATTACATTTGAAAACCAAAATTATTTTGGAGGCATTTCAGATTTGAGCTATGTGGGCTTACAGAATCCACTAGACTCAATGAGTTCTCTTGTAGACAATATGCCATTATGGGATAAAGGCTATTCGATTCCACTAAAGGAACTAGAAGAGTTTGACGTTCCAGTATTAAATATGGGACCAGTAGGAAAAGATGCACATCAATGGACAGAGCGTCTAGATGTAAATTACGCATTTGAAACGTTATTAGACATGTTACCGATTTGCATTGAAAAATTATTAGTTTCTAATAAAATTCCACAATCATAGTAGGGGATAAGGAAGGGATAAAACAAAAATTTCAAAAGAAGATAGAAATAAAATTATCTCAGTATAATCAAAAGAACGGACAAACTCATATATACTTGAGTTTGTCCGTTTATCATTTAGTGAAAGTGAGAAAGTATGTAATCCGCCATTTTCTAATTAACTTCATAGTAAACGAGATCTCTTTTATCATTTTATTTTTTTGTTTGACCAGACAGTTCAATAGACTTTTGTGTACAGCGCTGCATAGCTGAAATGATGGCTGTACGTAAGCCTTTTTCTTCTAATGTTGCTACAGCCTCTATCGTTGTTCCGCCAGGAGAACAAACCATATCTTTCAATTCACCTGGATGTATTCCGGTTTCTAGTACCATTTTTGCAGAGCCTAACACAGCTTGAGCTGCAAATTTATATGCTTGATTTCTAGGCATACCATCAAGTACAGCTGCATCTGCCATCGCCTCTATAATCATATATACGTATGCTGGTGAAGAACCACTTACTGATGTAACAACATCCATTAATTTTTCACTTACGATCTCTGCTTGACCAAAGCTATTGAAAATGTTTAACACATCTTCTAAATCTTTTTCTGTCACCATTTCATTAGGGCATAATGCAGACATTCCTTCTCCAACGAGAGCAGGGGTATTAGGCATTACTCTTACAACCTTTAATTTTTTATCAAAAGCTTCTTCAGTACTTTTAATGCTTTTCCCGGCAGCGATTGTTACGACTATAGCATCGTTTTTGATGACTTCTTTTATTTCGTTAATGATTGATGCGTATAGGTCTGGTTTAATTGATAAAATTAAAATATCAGCATTTTTAGCTACTTCCTTGTTGTCGGTAGTAGTAGTTAGCCCATATTTTTCGCTAGCGTGTTTTAAATTCGTAGTGTTTAAATCCGAACAAATAACATGATTTGCAGACACTACCTTTTTGTTTAGCATCCCGCCAATGATAGCCATTCCCATATTTCCGCATCCGATGAATCCAATTTGTTTATCCATAATAACTCAATCTTGCTCCTTTTATCATAAATTATATTATTTTGAAATTGTTATCTTAAAATAACAATAACATCTCCATGCAATATAAAGAAACATTCTAAGAGAATATATTCCTTTTTGCAACACAAAAAAATATATTAGACATTATGCAAATAAATACAATATAAATTAAGGTTTCCTGTTTATGAAATAAGAGTTAAGCTTATATTGATTTGTATTTTCATTCAGTAGGGTAATAATTTCATACAAGTAACTCGTCGCTCTATTTATTTTTTAAAATACCTCTTGACACCAAATCAAACTATATCGCATAATATAAAAAATTAAACCGAAAATCGTTGAAGGGAAATAGTACATATGTCTTCTTGCGAAAGAGAGTGGAATTCACCGGCTGAAAGATTCCTCGTATAGAATGTATCGAACCTATCCCTGAGTCTTAAATGAAAGTTTAGGCGTTCGCCTGCGTTATAGGCGCCAAGTGGATATCTATGTATATCAATTAAGGTGGTACCGCGGAACAATGACCGTTTCGTCCTTTTTATTTTATTAAGGGCGAAGCGGTCATTTTTATTTTGCTCTTTAATAGGCTAGGTGCAGCATTGGTGAGAATAGAAGTCGCTGCAATCTGTCTGAATAACAGCGTAATTTATAAAAAACTTTGATTTTAGACTTGGGGGATATAAAAGTGAAAAAACAACGAATTGTTGTAAAGATTGGGAGCAGTTCCTTGGCAGATAGTCACGGAGGCATTTCTAAAGAACAACTTTCAGATCACGTTGCCGCATTGGCTCGATTGAAAGCAGAAGGGCATGAAGTTTTGTTAATTACATCTGGAGCTGTCGCAGCAGGTTTTTCTGCACTAGGCTATCCTAGTAGACCTGTAACAATTAAAGGGAAACAGGCTGCAGCAGCTGTCGGACAAAGTTTGTTAATGCAGGCGTACACGAAGGAATTCCGTAAATACGGAATCGTTACGGCGCAACTATTGCTGACGAGAAGTGACTTTTCTAGAAAAGAACAATATAGTAACGCTTACGCTACGTTAGGAGAGTTATTAAACCGTTCTGCTCTTCCAATCATTAATGAAAATGATTCCATCTCTTTAGAGGAGCTAACGTTCGGTGATAATGATATGCTGTCAGCTTTAGTAAGCGGACTTGTGTCGGCGGATATGCTTATGATTTTTACGGATGTGAACGGCTTATATGATAAAAATCCTCAGAAGCACGCAGATGCGAAGAAATATCATTTCCTTCCAGAAGTTACGGAAGAAATCGCTTCACTTGCTGGAGACGCTGGATCAAAACTTGGGACTGGCGGTATGAAATCAAAAATTGATGCGGCAAAAACGGCACTTTCTCTTGGCGCGAGTGTATTTATCGGAACAGGACGTGGACAAGAGAAGTTTGCAGATGTTTTGAAGGGCAAAGGTGATGGGACGTATGTCGGAAATGCTCCTCAAAAAGAAATGAAGATGAACAAGCAATGGATCGCCTTGCATTCGCTTGTTAGCGGACAAATAGAAGTAGACGCGGGAGCGGCTACTGCTATCATTCGGCAAGGAAAAAGTCTTCTTCCTGCTGGTGTTACGAATGTGTCAGGATTTTTCCAAGTGGGTGAAGTTGTAGAGGTTGTAACGCAACAAGGGCGCGTAATAGGAAAGGGACAATGCACATATAGCGCAGAGGAACTAAGAGAAGTAAAAGGTATGCAAAGCCAAGATATTCAAGCAAGAGGCGAAAGACATAATTATGAAGTCATTCATAGAGATTATTGGGTTTCACTTTAAGAATAGTGAAGTTAAAAAGGAGGAAATAAAAATGAATGAAGTGTTGGCAAAGGGGAAAAGGGCGAAAGAAGTTGCAATGGATCTTGTACTTAAATCTACAAGTCAAAAAAACGAAGCAATTGCTGCAATTGCTGAAAGGCTAATAGTAGAAACAGCTTATATTTTAGAGGAAAACAAACGTGATATCGAAGAGGGTAAGGTAAAAGGATTTTCTGATTCACTCCTTGATCGACTTATGCTAACTAAACAGCGTATTGTTGATATGACAGAGGGGATTAAGCAGTTAATCGAATTACGTGATCCTGCCCAAGAATGTGTAAGTGAATGGGAGCGACCAAATGGACTATCTATTCAGGAGATGCGTGTACCACTTGGTGTTGTTGGGATGATTTATGAGGCAAGGCCAAATGTAACAGTAGATGCTGCTACAATTTGTTTGAAAACAGGAAACGCAGTTATATTACGTGGTAGTTCTTCTGCTATTCATTCTAACAAAGCCATCGTTTCCGTTATTCACCGAGCGCTTAAAGAAACAAGCTTGCCTCCAGAAAGTGTACAGCTTATAGAAGATACAACGCGAGATAGCGCAAAGCAGTTGTTTACAATGAATGATTACCTAGACGTTCTTATCCCAAGAGGTGGCAAACAATTAATTGATACTGTAGTGAGAGAAGCGTCTGTTCCAGTGCTTGAAACGGGTGCAGGAAATTGTCATATATTCATTGATGCAACAGCAGATAAACAAATGGCAATTGATATTATTATAAATGCAAAAACGCAGCGGCCATCTGTATGTAATGCCATTGAAACGATTATACTTCATGAGAAGTGGGCGCAGCAATTTGGTAGCGAACTGTTTTCTACTTTGAAGGAAAAAGATGTGGAGCTACGTGGTGATCAGAAAGCATTGGCAATTGATTCTTCAATTGTACTTGCTTCAGAAGAAGACTGGGGTACAGAATTTTTATCACTCACGCTGGCGGTGAAAGTAGTTTCTTCTATAGAAGAAGCGATTCATCACATAAATAAGTATGGTTCTATGCATTCCGAAGCGATTATTTCAGAAAACGAGGAAAACGTCAGCAAATTCTTCACAGCTGTAGATGCGGCTGCATTGTATCATAATGCGTCAACTCGTTTTACGGACGGATCTGAATTTGGATTCGGTGCAGAAATTGGCATCAGTACGCAAAAGTTACACGTAAGGGGACCAATGGGACTTCCTGCATTAACTTCTACAAAATATGTGATTCGTGGAAATGGACAAATTCGAAAATAATAATAAAAGACACTCAATTGGCTTGGGTGTCTTTTATTTTAAAAATTTTTTACCATACAAATAGTCCAACGAGCATAGCGCTTAATAGGGAAACAGCCATTCCGCTCACAAGAAGCTTCCAAACATTTTTCCCGATGACTGATGATTTTTCACCGCCAAATAATGAATTGTAAGTTCCGTAAATCATACCTACTGTACTAAAGTTAGCAAAAGAAGCTAGAAATGTAGTTGCAACCGCAATCGTATGTGGCTGTAACGACTTTAAATTCGATTTTAAATCCATCATTGCAACAAATTCATTCGTTGTTATTTTGATCCCCATTAATTCAGCTACATACATAGCGTCACTGCCAGATAAACCGAGTAAAAAAGCGAAAGGGCTAAAGATAATCGAAAAGATTTTTTGAATTGTTAAACCTGTTACAAAAAATCCTAAAATCCCGTTTAAACATGCCGTTAAAGCTACATATCCAATTACCATAGCTAAAATAACGATAACCATATTCATTCCGACTAACATACTGTTTGAAATAGTAGAAAAGAAATCCTTTTTTTCATGTTTGGAAGGTGAATACACAACATCTTCTTCTTTCGAGACTTCTACAGGGTTTAAAACATTGGCTAAAATTAATGCGTTAATACAGTTTAAAGGAATAGCACTGAAAATATATGTAGCTGGAACCATTGATAAATAAGCGCCAAGAATGGATCCGCTAACGCTACTCATACTCATAATTCCAAAAGTCAGCAAACGATTTTCTTTTAAAACAGATAATTGATCACGAACGACTGCAAGTGCTTCCGTATTTCCTAAAAACATCATTTGAATCGAAAAGAAACTTTCTAACTTTGGTAAACGAGAAATCTTTGAAATAACTGCACCTACTTTATCAATAATCCAAGTTAAAATTCCGAAATAAGAAAGAATATCGAAAAAAGTAATTACGAAAATGATAGGAAGTAATGCGCTAAAGAAGAAATCAATGTGTGGACTGTCCATAGCTGAAGGGAATGCAAATCGAATACCTTCATTCGCGCACGCTAGTAGCCAACTGAAAAACGACGCAATTTTATTAATGATAATACTGCCGAGCTTCGTGCCTAACATAAACCACGTAATAAAGAGCTCCAATATGATTAGAATAACGATTGGTCTCCATTTTATTTGTTTTTTATTAGGCGAACATAGGAAAACGATTAATATGACAACGAAAATTCCTAACATATTTAATATGAAATACATGTCAACAACTCCTTGAAAGTTATTATTTGTATATAAAAAAGCTCCTATTCTTTTTAATTTAGAATGAATGTATTTCAAATTAAATTTTATTGATTCTGAAAATGCAGAAGGTAAAATTCGATGAATATAGAATTTGATATACAGCAAATAAAAAGGGGGATAAAAATGGAAGTCTATCACATAACGAGTAGAAAGAGGGAAACTTATCATGTTCAAGTGAAATATTCGATACTTTTCGAATGCGCACTAGGCATTGCGGCAATTACTCATAAAAGGTTAATCGATACTCTTGAAAAGAGTCAAAATGAATGGGAAGAAATTAAGGAATCATTAACAGAAGAAATGAGAGAGCACTTACAGTTTGTAGAAGAACATAATACGTGGAAAGCGTTACTTCAGTTGTTGTATAAAGAGGATTTTCAGAACTTATCACAGTTTCATGCTAAAATCGATTCCCTTTCAGAAGAAGACTTGAAGTATATATGTTTACCGTTTTTAGGTGATAAGTATGAAGAGAAAAGACATTTAGCAGTAAGTGGAGATGTAACTGCAATACATGAACTAATGGAACTGACACATGATCATCAGTTTTTCTCTACGTATATTCGTTTTATATGTAATGTTCATGTACAAGTGCTGAAATCACATTTAATTGCTGTTATGACAGGATGGTATGAGAGTGTTATTAAGAAAGAGGAAGAAGAAATACTTTCTATATTAAAACGAGATTATGAAGCAAAGAATGAAATGAATAAAAAGATGAAACCAGAAGAGTTTGTCGAGTGGGCTACAGGTGGCGTTAATTATGTGCCAGAACCAAGTGTTCATCACGTGCTTCTTATCCCACAAATGACGTACAGACCGTGGAATATTGAGGCCGATATTGAAGATACGAAAGTATTTCATTACCCAGTTGCAAACGAAAGCATCCATCCTGAAGATCTGTATGAACCGAATTATTTTTTAGTTCAAAAACATAAAGCTCTTGGAGATGAAGCGAGATTACGCATTGTAAAAATGTTGTTCGAAAAAGAACGAACATTGCAGGAAATTACAGAAAGACTGCAACTCGGTAAATCGACTGTACACCATCATTTGAAATTGTTACGTGCAGCGAAGTTAGTTGATATACATGACGGGAAATATGTATTGAGAAAGAAAGCAGTACAGTCTTTAGCGAAAGAATTAGATGCGTTTTTAAATAGATGATATGCAACAAGAATGCACATAAAGGGAGGAATTTCATAGAAAAGTTGGTGTATAAAATTGAAAAATGTATTGAAAAACCGTTCATTCTTTTTCATGTGGATTGGCAGTGCAATTTCAGAATTAGGCGGGGCTTTCGGAACGTTATGTAATTCAATTCTTGTTTATGAATTAACAGGGTCAAAAACAGCGTTAAGTAGTATGTGGTTACTATACTTTATCCCATCGCTCATACTGCAACTTATAAGTGGTCCATTTATAGATAAATGGAGTCGGAAGTGGATTATGATATTTTCGCAATGGGTGCGAGCTTCCGTTTTCTTACTACCGTTAGTCATGTTATTTACTAGTAGTATAGAAGTTTGGCATGTGTATGTCGTACAAATTATAATCGGGCTAATTACGCCGCTGTATACACCCGCAAGTCAAGCAATTACACCAAGTATTGTAAGCAAAGAACAACTTCAAGACGCAAATGCATATATTGATGGATTGACTCGTCTTATGATGTTTCTTGCGCCTGTATTAGGCGGAGTAGCCATTCATTTGATTGGAACAGAACTTACATTATCTTTCGTATGTATTTGTCTTTTTGTCAGTGGTGCATTATTACTTAATATAAAAGAAAAGAGAACAACGCAACCCATTCGGAAAACGTGGCTAAAACAGTTTCTTCACGGTTTTACATATTTTTTCACAAAACCAATTATCGTTTGGCTCGGTGCCTTTCTTACTTTCGTACAATTTGGAGTGGGGGTAACGTTAGTTACAAATCTACCTTATATAAAAGATGAGCTGTCAGCAGGGTATGCGGAGTTTGGTTATTTTATGGCTGGTTTCCCGTTTGGCTATGTAATTGGATCTATACTAGTCGGAAAAATAACATATAAAAGCCGGCGTATACTTATGCTTGGGGGATTGTTTATAGGAGGACTAACATACATTTTTCTAGGGTTCAATCATAGTATCGTAATTGCGGTGTTCATTGAAGTAGTTGCAGGCAGTTGCATTGCCTTTTTCAATATACATAACACAACAATATGCCAACAAACAGTACCAAATCATATGATAGGACAAGTATTTTCAGTGCGTTTATTTTTCATACGATCTTCTATGCCGTTAGGTGTGTTACTAGGAGGCATACTAAGTGAAATGTGGGGAATAAGAGCACTATACTTTATTATCGGTACGATTATATGTGTTACTTCTTTAATAGGATTATTCCTTCCGTATTTCAAATTTTTAGATGAAGTGGTTAAAGAGAAAACAGCATAATTCAAATAATTATAACTTTTTAATTGAAAATAATTATCATAATCAACTATAATAGAAGAATACTAGTATTCGTATTACAAAGAGGGAGTGGGATTATATGTTTATCGAAACGAAAACATTTACAGTAAAAGAAGGTACATCAAATATAGTTGTAGAACGTTTTACTGGAGAAGGTATTATTGAAAAGTTTGAAGGTTTTATTGATTTAAGTGTTCTTGTGAAAAAAGTAAGACGCGGCGACGAAGAAGTAGTCGTTATGATTCGCTGGGAATCTGAAGAAGCTTGGAAGAACTGGGAAACAAGTGAAGAACATTTAGCTGGACATAGAGCGAGCCGTGGTAAACCAAAACCAGATCATATCATTAATGTGGATCACGCAGTTTATTATGTGAAATCATCGAAAGCGGCTTATCAACAGTCGTAATATATAGTTAAAGTTAGAGGATATTTGTTTATTAATAAACAAATATCCTCTTTTTTTTGATTTATAGTAAAATATGGATGTAATATATATTTAATTGTTTCGTTATAAATGGAGGTAAATGAAGTGAAAAAAATGTTACTAATGGCAGCTTTAGCGACGACATTATTATCAGCGTGTAGTAATAATAATGTGAAAGAAGAAGTATCTAACAATGAGGAAGTAAAACGTGAAAGTAGTACAAAAATAGTAGAGCGGAAGGAGTATATCATTATTGATAAGAAGTATAATGATATATTTCTAAAAGATGCTAACTCAAATAAAGAAGATAGTGTGAAAATAAGTTTAAATGATTTAAATCCAACAAAATGGGAAGCACCTGTAAGAAACGGTATCCCAGATATAGGTGATCATATTTCTTTAGAAAAAGAAGAGGGTAAATATACGCCTACATTAGTAAAAGATCTTGTTGGTGAAATAAAGTATGATGGTACAATTAAATATAAAATTTTAGAAGCAACTAATAAATCAGTAAAGTGGCTTCCACTAAATAAAGAGAACGATGGTGGGGGTGTTCTACCAGAGATGGTAAAAGTAGTGAATGCTTCAAAAATAAAAGCTGGAGATATTGTAACGATTCAAGATAAAACAAAAAGCAGTAATGACGCAATTGTATATGAACTGACAATTGCTGAATAAGTATAGAAGATTGTAAGAGAAGTACAATATATTTAGGTAAGGAATAACTCCATAAAAAATGTTTGGAGGTTACAAATGTTAGAAATACAAACATCAATTAAACATGAACAACATAAAAAATTAGTGCAAACAATAGTAGCTGAATTCTTATCTTTAGATAAGGTAAATGGATGTATGCTTATCGGATCTGTCGCAAGAGGTGATGCATATCCTGAATCTGATTTAGACTTCTATATTCTTTTAGAAGACGGACAAAAGAAGAAATTTCATTCTGAAATAAGAGAAGAAACTTTAGTTGAATATAAGTATGCAGATGTTAATCAAATACTAGTAAACTTTCAAAACAATCCGATGGAACTATACTCATTTTTAGAGGGGGAAATTTTATTTGATAAAAGCGGCGATTTGAAAAGGTTAAAGGAAATAGCTACATATGAATTTGAAAACTATCGTGTTTCTAGTGACAAAGTAAAAGGCATTTCTCATTGGTTGCATAGTTCGCTCATTAAAATTCAGTCTGCTTTGAAAGCAAATGATGAGTTAAAGGCTTCGTACATAGTTCATACGTCAACTTGGACATTGATAGAAGGGATATGGGTTATTAATAACAAACCTACACCGCCAGCGGGATCTGTTTTAAGGTATATTCAAGCATTGCCTAATAAACCCATCCATTTTGAGGCATTACTTTATAAACTATTTTTAGGGGATACGAAAGAACGTATTGAATCGGCAATCGTGTTAATGGAGTGGGTGTTACATAAATGATAGTGTCTAATTTTGTTGGTAAATCGATATCTTGTTTCGAATAGTCGATATATTGAAAAATCGTTGGTATAAATTTCAAATACTGCATAACTAGCAACTAAAAGAGCGTAATCTAGTCTAATTTCTAGCTAGATTACGCTCTTTTTAATCCAATTGAATTTCAAACTCAAGTACAGCTTGATCTTTTCTAAACGGCATATTGAGTTCTTTAAATCGTAACCTTATTCCAGACGAATTATCAGGAAGGGCAGGAGATACAACGAAATGATGACTCAAATGTCCATCAGTGCCGCCACCACCTTCTGGCCAGCAGTCATATGTATCATCTATTGATAATTGGAAGAAACTATGAGGCTTATTTTCATTAAAAGCATCATTTGTAGAATCCCAATCGCTATATAAATAAACTACACTGGCATTTGCATATTGCCGAATAAAAGTTACGGTATACATGATACCTTTATGTTCATATGTTTTAAAAACAGGTAAATGTTTTTTGAATGTAGTTGGTTCGACGCGAGGTTTAAATTCATCTTCGTCCATCATGGAAGAGAATAGTGAATTTAAATAGTCTGGATAAAATCCGTATTGCTCTGCCCATTTATAAATGGCTTCATCATGTGGAAAACCTGGATCACCACATGAAAGTTCTTTTCGTTCTTTTAATAGTGTACAAATTTTTTCATCGATAGTATATAATTTTTCATCGTAATAATCAGTAGGGCGTTCAAAAGTCATACGTTGCATAATCATTCCTCATTTTCTTTATTTTAACAAAAAAGAAAGGGCAATACATTTTTAAATATTAAGTGTAAATCTAAAATCATTTATAAATCAAATGTTATAGACTTAAAATGAAGTTTGATAACAAGGTCTATTTAGCGGAGGAATTGCTTATGCATAAAATAATAATAATGTATGAATCAAGCAGGTATCCCATATGGTAAAGTACGAAACTACTATAAGTAGTACAGTGATATAAATAGGAGGTTATCGCTATGACAGCTGTTTTTAAAGAAATGGCGTTCCAGTTAAAAACGGAACGACTCGATCTGAATATGTGGGAGGAATCTGATGCAGTCTGGCTGAGAAAATTAATTGGTGAACGTGGTGTGGACATGCCAACCATTGAATCTGTTCGTAGCTCTCTTATCGAAATGCGCAAGAAAGCAACTGAAAATGGTATTTCTCTTCTTACTATACGTAGGCGAGAAGAAGGGGATTTCATCGGATACTGTGGCTTAATCATAGGTCGTTCCACGCTTGAAGAGCCAGAGATTGCATATGAGCTGTTCCAACGTGCTCATCGCAATGGTTATGCGACAGAGGCAGCATCAGCAGTGCTTGAGGCTGCGATTGCTACAGGTCGCCAAAGACTTTGGTCTACTGTAGGCGCTTGGAATACGGCGTCTTTCCGGGTTTTAGAAAAGATAGGATTTAAGCGACATCACAGTACGTTTGGTGAAAGTGGTGAGATTGTTTGGAATGTGCGCGATTTATAGAAATCTGACCAAATTCAGAACAAAAAAGTGAAAAAGAAAGCCTCTATGTTAGATTACTAAGAAATCTAACATAGAGGCTTTACCTTATAGTAAGTATTGATTTTGTTAATATTTAAGCTTAATTTTTTACATCTTCATATAATTGGAGCGCCTCTTTCACATTCAATCTGTTTTTCACGATACCATGTATTGCTTGAATCATGGCAGCAGGATTTTCAGATTGCCATATGTTTCGGCCCATATCTACGCCGATTGCACCTTCTTGCAGTGCATTGTACGTAATGTTTAATGCGTCTTCAATTGAATCTAGTTTTGGTCCACCAGCAATTACAACTGGAGCAGGACAAGTGCTTGTGATTTTTTCGAATCCTTCGCAGTAATACGTTTTAATAATGTCAGCTCCCATTTCAACGCATACGCGGGAAGCGAGTGCTAGAAAGCGGGCTTCACGTTTTTGTAATTCCTTTGCGACTGCGGTAATACCGAGTACTGGTAGGCCGTAATCGTGAGCTTCTGAAACTACATTTGCGAGATTTGAAACTGTTTGTGTTTCATAGTCTGATCCGACGAAAACAGAAACGCCGACGCCAATTGCGTTTTGTTTCACTGCTTCTTTTACAGGTGTAACAATTGTCTCATTCGCCAGATCTTTACCGACGACAGTAGCTCCGCCTGAAACACGCATAACCATCGGTGTGCTGCAGTTTTCAGGAATACAGGAGCTAAGTACACCGCGCGTTAAAAAGAGGGAGTCTGTGTAAGGAAGTAAGTTTTTAACCGTTTCAAGTGGCTGTTCTAGTCCGTGAATTGGCCCTAAAAAGTAGCCGTGATCTATCGCTAACATAACCGCTCTGCCATCAGGTAAAATTGTATTTAATCGATTTTTAAATCCCCAAGTCATTTGAAATCACTCCTTCGTTAATGTTGGATTTTCCGTTTGTACCGTATCTTTATTTGGTAAATGTGGTGACTTTATAAAAACTGCTTTAAAAGGTTTGTCAGAATGGTTAATTAAATAGTGAGACTCATGAGGGCGAACTTGCAATACATCGCCTTGTTTAATCGGAACTCTTTCGTTATTCACATAGAAATCAATTTCACCTTCTAATGCATAAAAGACTTCCTCGCACGTTGTATGGTAGTGATTTTGAAACTCCTGCCCAGGCTGAATGACAACAAGGCCAAGATCAATATTCGGACCTTGTATTAAATATTTTGGCCCATTATCACCGAAGCGATAGGAGAAGTCATTTTCATTCGCTTTTAACATACTTTTCACTCCTTTATGTAATGTGTTACAGAGCACCAGGCGCAATCCACATATGTGAGGTGAGCCCTTTATCAGCTAAAGCGAGTTGACTGTCATACACAGTTTTCCATGTTTCATAGAATTCTTTATATAGTTCATGATTTTCAGTAACGGGTTCGAATGTGTTTTCCCACTGTACAAATTGTTCAGCAGTTTCTTCCATAGATGAATATATGCCAGCGCCAACTCCAGCAGCAATCGCAGTTCCTAAAGCAGCTGCTTCTTTCACTACAGGTACTTTTACAGGAATACCGAGAACGTCTGATAAAATTTGTGGCCATAGTTTTCCTTTAGCGGCCCCGCCAGCAAAAATGACTTCAGAAGGAAATGTTCCTGTGAGATTTTCTATTAATTTTAAGTTACCAAGTGTAACGAAGGCAGCATTTTCTTCAATAGCACGGAATAGTTCTTTTTTTCCGCATTTGTCAGCATCTAAACTTAAATTTAAAAAAGACGGTGCAGCATGACGCCAAGAAATGTAGTTCATTACGTTTGAAAAGGTAGGGATAATGCCATGTGAACCGACAGGTACGTCTTTTGCTTGTTCTTCTAATAATGCATAAGCATCTACACCGAGTTTGTCAGCAAGTTTCTTTTCCTCATGGCAAAAAGCGTCTCGAAACCAGCGCATAACAAGGCCTGGGAAAAAGGCAATCGTTTCATATTGCCATAGGTTAGGTACGACGTGACAATTTACCCGAATGGAAGCATGTGGATCCGTTATTGGCTCAGTAACATTCACTTCTTGCTGCCAAAAACTACCGCCGCATATTAATGTTTGATTAGGTCTAACTACTCCCGTTCCAAGTGATGCCATTTGGGCATCTCCGCCCCCAGCGACGACAGGAATTCCTTCACGTAATCCAGTTAATGCCGCACACTCTTTTGTAACGGTACCAATTACTGTACTAGCTTCATTTACTGTTGGTGTAAATGGCAAAGTTAGACCACATTCTTGAGCAATATCGTTATCCCACATTCTATTTTGTAAGTCAAAAATACCGGACGTACATCCGTTTGAGGCATCGATTTGCAGTACGCCACTTAATTTATATAAAATCCAATCGTTTAACATCGTAAAAGAGTAAATATTATTGTAGACGTCTGGTTCATGTTTTTTAATCCAAAGAAGGCGAGGTAAAGCACCTAATGAGAAAGTTTGACCAGATCTTGTATATAAATCTTCTTCAAGATGTGACCGAATTTCTTTTAGTTCACTAACTTCAGCAGATGCGCGCCCATCAACATTTGCGCAAGCCCATATTTCTTGCCCGCCTTTATCATATAAAACAAAACCTTCTCGCATACTAGTAGCGCTAATAGCTAGAATAGAAGAGGGAGAAACATTACTTCTTTGTAAAACTTCTTTCGTACACTGTTGTACTAGATTCCAGTTTTCTATTACATCAAAATTCATAGAACCTGGGTAACGAGGATCCGTGTTATGAACCCATTCTTTTTGACTAACCGCAACTTGATTACCTAATAAATCAAAAAGAACAGCTCGAATGCTTCCTGTACCAGCATCAAAAGCTAATAAATGAGACATTAACAATCACCATCCTTTCGTAATAAGGCGAGGGCTGTTTCCTCATCGGTAATTAATGTATGAATAAATCTCCCCTTTAAAGCACCATAAATTGCATCTATCTTTTCTGTACCTCCAGCAACACCAACGACATGCTTCATTTTGCGCAGAATCGAGAGTGGCGTACCAATTAGTCGATTATGATGTGGGAGGTTTAATAAATCACCATCCGTATTGTAAAACTGCCCTAAAATATCGCCCGCCCCGTTTTGACTACGAATATATGTCATCTCACGTAGCGTTAATTTTTCTTCTTTTACAATCGTTGCATCTTGAGATAGCCCGCCAATACCAACAACTGCCGTATGAGCAAGTGAAGCGACATGAAGCATATCTTTTACACTCGGTTCTGATAGAATACTTTGTGCCATTACGGTTGTAGATGCTAGAAATGGTGTAGGGATAATGTGAAGATCGCCTTGCATGTAGTGAAAATAATTTTGTTTTCTTGGGAGATAGTGATTTACTCCGCCTGTTAGCGTTACGATTGAAAGATTAATAGAAGTTTCAAAATGAATGTTTTCTAGCATTTTGCTAATCGTTTCACCCCACCCAATGCCGAGTAAATCGCCTTGTTGGAGTTGAGTTTCTAAATACTGTGCAGCAGCTTTTCCGAGAGAAGTGTGATAATTGTCTATTGGAGTAGGGATTATGAAAGCATCTTTTAAGTGGAATTTTTTCATTAGGTCACGCTCAATACTTAAACAGTGTAAACCAGTCCCTTTTACGTGAAATGTAACGATACCTTCACTGCGCGCCTTCTCTAATAACCGAACAACTTTATTTCTTGAAATGTGAAGAAGTGAAGCAATCTCTTGTTGTGTTAATTGGTCTTTGTAATAGTACCAAGCTACTTTCGTTAATAAATTTTCTTCAAAGTTCAGCTGTGTCATACTCTTCATCCCTTTCAACAATTGACCACTGCTTAAACATATGTGCTACATATTTTGTTTATTCCAGTTGAAAATTGAATAGTTGGGGGGGATTCATTACTGTTGATTATTAGCCTGACTCCCATCTAACTTCCTTGGCCAAGATTGTATATTGAAATGTGGGTCATACTGAACGTTAATGCGAGTGAAAAGAGAGTACAAAGTCTTTATTGGGAGGGGAGAGCTTAGAAGTTAGGAGAATTGGAAACATGTATGTCGAGGAGAGTTCTATTGATGAGGATAACTTTTAGTTGAGAATTAATATTTACTTATCGTTTTCTATCGGTAAATCGATATTTATTGTCGAATCATTGATATATTGAAAAAATCGTCAATATAATATAAGAAAAGGTCGATGTATTTGAATTATCGTCGATATAATTTCATTCACAATCATTCTTCGCCAGATAACAAAAAAACGTCCGAATATATCGGACGTTTTTTTCTTTAGTTATGAACCGTTTCTTTTTCATTTAATCCAAGTGTACGACCAGTCGAAGTGTGAAGGTCTTGGAACAGTCTTGGATTTTCAGTTAGTGAAATGCCGTAAGAAGGGATCATTTCTTTTATTTTTCCTTCCCATTCTACCATACGGCTTGGGAAACATTTTTCTAATACTTCAAGCATGACGTGAACGGCAGTAGAAGCACCTGGTGAAGCACCTAATAATGCTGCGATTGATCCATCAGCTGCACTTACAACTTCTGTACCGAATTGAAGTGTACCTTTACCGCCAGCATCAGTATCTTTAATTACTTGCACGCGTTGCCCAGCAACTACAATATCCCAATCTTCACTTTTCGCGTTCGGAATGAATTCGCGTAATTCTTCCATACGTTTTTCATGTGATAACATAACTTGCTGAATTAAGTATTTTGTTAATCCCATTTCTTTTACACCGGCTGCTAACATCGTTAAGACGTTATTTGGTTTTACAGAACCAATTAAGTCAAGGTTTGAGCCAGTTTTTAAGAACTTAGGAGAGAACCCTGCGAACGGGCCAAATAGTAAAGCTTTTTTATTGTCTATATATCTCGTATCAAGGTGAGGTACAGACATTGGCGGAGCGCCAACTTTAGCTTTACCATATACTTTCGCATGATGTTGCTCGACAACTTTTTGGTTTTTACATACCATAAATAGTCCACTTACAGGGAATCCACCAATATGTTTTGATTCAGGGATACCAGTCTTTTGTAGTAGAGGTAGACTACCGCCACCGCCGCCGATAAAGACGAATTTTGCTGTATGATGCTCAATTTTACCACTATTCATATCGTGTACTTTTACTTCCCACAAACCATTCTTTGTGCGTTTAATATTTTCGACACTATGTTTGTAGTTTAGCTCGACATTTTTCGTTTGTAAGTAATCAAACAACATACGAGTTAATGCACCGAAGTTAACATCTGTTCCAGAGTCAATCTTCGTTGCAGCCATTGGTTCGTTAGGTGTACGTCCTTCCATAATGAGTGGAAGCCATTTTTTTAATGTTTCAGGAGCATCGGAAAATTCCATACCTTGAAACAGTGGATTTTTTGAAAGCGCTTCAAAACGGTTTTTTAGAAACTCAACATTTTTTTCACCTTGTACTAGACTCATATGAGGTAGGGGCATAATAAAATCTTGTGGATTACGAATTAATTTACTTTTTACAAGATATGCCCAAAATTGTCTTGAAAGCTGGAATTGCTCATTCACTTTTACAGCCTTACCAATATCTATAGATCCGTCAGATTTTTCGGAAGTATAGTTCAGTTCGCATAGCGCAGAATGCCCTGTACCTGCATTATTCCATTCATTAGAGCTTTCTTCCCCGGCACTTGCGAGTTTTTCAAAAACTTTAATTTCCCATTCAGGTGCTAATTCTTTTAGTAATGAGCCTAATGTTGCACTCATAATTCCTGCACCAATTAAGATAACGTCTGTTTTTTGCTGCATGTTGCTCATGATAATCTCTCCATCCCCTATATTGGCAAAAAAGAGTAGGTGTTTTTATATCTAAGCCGTAAAATGAAAACACCGCCTAGGCCCCACCTAGGTATTTACCTTTTTTGTCTCAATTATATAACCATCTCATACTCTATTATAATAATTAATAGACTAAAATATCTAGTGTTATCTGATAATTTTAAACTATTTAACGTTTTATTCGCTAAAAATCTTATTTAACAAGCTCTTTTAAGTTGGTAAATAGAAAAAAATTACAGTTTGAAATTATCTCGAAAAAGCTTACATTTACGAAGTTAGGTAGAGTGGATACCTTTTTATGGAATTTTCACCTTTGTTATAGTATGATTATTCTGAAAAATAAGAAGGAGGGATACCAATGCGCACACAAGAACAAATCGCAAACTTATTTCGAAATTTTTCAATAAAGGAATGTAAAGGGTCAAGTGACTTATATGAATGCTTATCAATACAAATTGCTGAAGATGAGGAAGTACTTACACTATCTTCCTACGCTCAAGTAGGCCAACCAGTCCCAAACTTACTATTAGGCGCCGTACATTATTTATTACTAGCAGGGAAAGAACATCATTTAAAAACGTATTATAGTAGCTTAGTTGAACATGCTAATACGAATTTAGATCAAGCTTTTGGCCATTTTAAAGATTTCTGTAAAACGTACCGAGAAGAAATCATTACTTTATTACAAACGAAACTTGTTCAAACGAATGAAGTAAGGCGATGTGCGTACTTATACCCAAGTTTTTGCTACATATTTAATAAAGTGAAAAAGCCGTTAGCTCTAATTGAAATTGGGACAAGTTCTGGATTACAACTATTCTGGGACCAATATAGCTATTCATATGGAACAGATGACACATACGGAAATATAAATTCGAACGTACATGTAACTTCTGAAATAAGAGGGGAGAATGTGCCTCATTTTCTAAAAGAGAGCCCATCTGTCATAGAAAGAATTGGACTAGACTTGCATGTAAATGATTTACATAGTGATGAAGATTATTTATGGCTACGTGCACTCATTTGGCCAGAACATAAAGAAAGACTTGAAATGTTTGATCAAGCCGCATCTTTAGTGAAAAATGAATCTGTCCAATTAATAGAAGGAGACGGTGTGGAGCTATTACCATCTATTATTAAACAAATAAGGGAAGATGCTGCAATCTGTATTTTCCATACACACGTCGCAAATCAAATACCTGAACAAGTGAAACGTAAGTTAGAAAAACAAATACAAGAAATCGGTGCAAAACGTGATGTATGCCACTTGTATAACAACATGTGGGACCGGGACCTTCATATTGATTATTATATTAACGGAAACGAATATCGTGAAACGGTTGGGGAAACAGAAGGGCATGGAAGATGGTTTAGTTGGAAGCTTGGGAAGGAGATGCTTTGCTAGTGTTTCTTCAAAATGAAAAAATAGCTAATGGTATAGTCCCATTAGCTATTTTTCATTACACTCATCGGGAGTCCAAGTGGCGATTTCATTCCCAGGTGAAGCAACAACAAGCCAATGCTCACATTGAACACCAGCTTGCCAACATTCATAATCATCATGAACTCCATTTACGAAAATAATTTGCCCATTCCCTAACGTAATGATTAAATGAGGGCTTTCTATGCCGAGTTGTATATCTATAACTTTTTGTCTTCTCATTTCAAATATTCTCTTATATGCTTCTTCCTCAGTATAATCGTCAAATTCATTTTCATTAGATGGATATTTATGGGGAGTTTTATTAAATAAACACCATTTTGTTTCGATATTGATATATAATTGCCCCTCATAATGAACTGGATCATGAAAATTTGTAAAGTGAATCTTTATAGCGCCTGAAGAAATCCCAAATTGCAATCCATCAACTTGCGCTCCTATGAAGAGATTTTTTAACACGTTTTCAGCGTATGTTTTACTCTCTATATTCATTTATGAAATCCTCTTTTCCTTAAAAATATACCTTATATTTTTATTGTAATAAATAAATTTCCATGTAAAATGAACCTTTTGTGAGAAACGGGCGAATATAGTGTGAAAGATTATGAGAGGGGAACGTAATTTTGGATGAAGTACAATTAAAAGAATGGCTATATAAAATGGAATCTGGGGAGCGAGAAGCCTTTCGATTTATTTATGAGCACACATGTAAAGATATTTATAAAACAGTAGTATTTTTAGTAGGAAGTCAAAACGAAGATGTAGACGATATAGTGAATGAAGTGTACATACAAATGTGGAAGTCCGTAAAAAACTATGATATGAATCGTTCCTTTCGTTTTTGGTTACATGGACTAGTCGTGAAGCAAGTACAGGATTGGCGTCGTAAATCGTGGCGAAGGTTTCGAATTTTTGAAAAGAAAAAAATGTATGAACAAGATCGCCCTTACATTATGCATGAAGATATTTTACATAAGGAAACACGTAGTGAATTAGTGGAGATTGTACAAAAATTAACTTATAAGCATCGTGAAGTAATAATTATGCGTTACTTCCATGAATATAGTATGGAGGAAATTGCTGCACTTCTTCAAATTCCTATTGGTACAGTAAAATCCCGATTACATATTGCTCTAAAACGATTAAGAGCCGAAATGGAGCATATGCCAGACATAAGAGAGGGAGAAGTAAATGGATTTTGAAAAGTATGTAACGAATGAATTGAAAAGAAAGGCAGCGAATATAGAGCCTTCTCCTAATCTGGAAGATAAAGTACAAGCCTCTTTTTATAAATACCAAAAGATGAAAAATAAAGAGAAGATTTCTATGAAGAAAAAGTTATTACTTGGCTTTATAGCTGCGGCTATTTTAATACCGACTGGTACTTTTGCAGGCACAACAATAATGGATAAAATTGTAGGGACACCAGAAAAAGCAAGACAAGATATGGGAATGACTGAGGATGGTTATAATGGCGTAATGGAACGTATAGAAATTGCTAAAAGTATATTTACAGAAGAGGACTTTGAAAAGTATGTAGCTTTATTACAGGAAACGTACCATTTTTATAAGAAAGTAAGTGTCGTAGAGAATGGTGTGAGACAATATACAGCTACAAATCGTCTAAATGCTGATGAAGAAAAAAGAGATAGAGAAGTAATGGAACAATTAAATACATATGAAGAAAGAATAAATCAACATTTTACCTATACATTTGAACAAGCTGAACAAATAACTGGTTTTCCAATCAAGCATCCAACATATATTCCGGTTGGACATCAATTAGTATTTGAAGAGGTAAAAGCTGAAGCAACACTAGGAAAACCTATGCCGCTTATTACGATGAGATATGAAAATCAAAATGTAAAAAAACAGCCACATACTTCAGAGGAAGAATTAGGTTTTACAATTCATCAATTAGAAATTGTTGAAGGTGAATATAAAGATTATTTTCTTGATAGACCATTTGATAAACCATCTGAAAGAGGACATAATTTTACTGGAGATATAAAAAAATATAAATTAAATGGCTATGACGTTACATTCGGTGAGTATAAAGAATCGAATGTACGGGCTATAAAAATAGTGGTACCTGCAAAAGAAGGGGAAAATGCATATCAAATCTATATAAATGGTAGTATGCTTTCTAAAAAAGAACTTGAGAAAGTAATACTTTCGATGGTTGAATAGGGCGTAATATGTAAAGAAATGATACTTTAGTTCAAAAGTATCATTTCTTTTTTGTACTTAAAATCTCCACAGGCAATTCATCAATCTTGCAAACTTTTTCAGTGGTGAAACCGACGTTTATTAAAATTTTGCGTGAGGGGATATTGTTCGGATTGATAATTGCTTTTAGTACGTTAATATCTGTCTACTTCGCTACATTTAGGAGTTCCTTTGCAATCTTGCTATTATACCTTTTTCCTCAGTGCTTTGGCAAAATCATACAACCAATTTCAGTTTCTTTAACATTATCCTCGTTTAATGTAACATGTCCAAGGCTAATATACTCATTTGTAATAGAATCATATATTTTATAAGAGCCGAATATTTGATGTTTTTCATTACGCTTTAACAGCCTTGTAAAGTCATTTTTCGTTTCATCTAATGGAATAGCGCGTTCAGTAATTTGCGCTATTACTTCTTTATTTGATACGAGTTGGAAATATAAATTAAAATCAATTTCTTCAAATTTAGCTTTTGTATAATATTCCTCCAAACTAAGTTTCAATTGTTCTTCAGAAAAAATAAATGATACATAAATTATAATTTCAATTATAAAATCATTGATCATTGATAAATTGAATTATTAATTTTTGATTGATGCTGTACATACAATAAGTAATTAAGTACGTGTACTATGGAGCGATTACAGAAAAGGGTGAATGTAGCATATGAATCCATTTGAGCAAATGATGTACGTTGGTGTCATTATGTCTATTGTATTATCCGTAATGATTTTAGGATCTTTATATTATAATCCTCGTCTCTCGTTAACTGATTATCCGAAAGATATTCAAAAGGTAGTTTTTCCAAAATCGATTCAAGAAAAAAAGCAAACGATTTACTTTAACATTGCATATAATGCAATTCTTTTTGGTACTCCTTTCGTTTCTACATATATATTACATAAACATGAAAAATTATTATATATTGATGCCTATTTACATACTTTTGGTATTTTAATGATTTTTAATGTAGTAGATTTATTTATACTGGATTGGCTAATCTTTTGCTGGATTACCCCAAGATTTGTTGTTATTCCTAGTACAGAAGGGATGAAGGGATATAATGATTATAAGTTTCATTTAAGAGGGGCTATAGTCGGCACAAAATTTTTAGCAATCGTAAGTTTGTTTTTAGCTGGACTTGCGACAACTATATAGCATAAAAACTATTATTTCATTTTGTTTGGGTAGAAGAATTCTAGGTGACTTTAATCAAATTAGTAATAGCGTATTTTTAGTTTTTATAATACACCCTCATAAATATTAATATATGTTATATAGAGTGAAATTTCATTTTATAAAAAGGGGTGTGTTATGAAAGAAACAAATGACTCTTTAGGAAACGATTTAAAGAAAGATATAAAGTTTTCTATTATAATCCCTGCGCATAATGAAGAAAAGTACATTGGAAAATGTTTAGATTCAATTTCAAAGGTAGCGGAAGCATATAAAGATCAAACTGAAGTCATAGTGGTTTTAAATCGTTGTACAGATAAAACAGAGGAAATCGCAAAGGAGTATAACTGTATTACATTAAAAAATGACGATAAAAATTTATCTAAAATCAGAAATGCAGGAGCCGAAATAGCTAACGGAGAAATAATCATTACTATAGATGCTGATACGCAAATGACAGAGTCTTTTTTGTCTAACGTAGACAAAAATTTAGTTTCAGGTAAATATATTGGCGGTGGGGTAACGGGAAAGTTTGAAAGACTATCTTTAGGAATATTTGTTTCCGCATTGTTAATTATAATTCCATTATTTTTTAAGTATGGGGCTATATCTGTCGGGATTTTTTGGTGCTATAGAAAAGATTTTATGGCGATTAATGGATTTAATGAAAATATGCTTATGGCAGAAGATGCAGATTTTGCAAAACGGTTAAAAGAATGGGGAAAACAAAAAAATAAGAAATTCGGTACAATAAAAAATGGAATGATAACCTCGTGCAGAAGATTTGATACATATGGAGATTGGACTTTAGTTAAAAATCCAAAAATAATTTTAGCGTATTTAAAAGGAAATGATAAAAAATATGCAGATAAAACATATTATGATAATCAAGAAAGATAACTGTAGAAATTCTTAAACAAATAGCCTTTCGTTCACCTCATTTTATATATGATGAGGTGATTTTTTATTTAAAGAACGCAAATGTATAAATTTGATATTCTTGAAGAAAAAGGATATTTCGAACAACAATATATTAAGTAGTATTAATATATTGTTACAAAAGTTTTGATATTCTGTGAAAATACCTTATTTTATGGAAGTATTTGATATAATAGAAGTCAAAAAAATGTCATGGAGGATAATATGAAAAAAATAATTGGCGCAGCAACAGCAACAGTTTTTGGGATGGGGGCTTTTACCACAGTTGCTACTGCAGAAACTATCGTAACAGCAGATGTACTCAACGTACGTGAAAAGCCAACTACGGAATCAAAAGTTGTAAAAAAAGTAAAAGAAGGAGAAAAGTTAAAAGTTATACATACGGAAGAAGGATGGTCCAAAATTGATTTAAATGGTAAAGAAGTATTTGTAAGTGCGGAGTTTACAAAAGATATGTATTATGTAACCGCGAATTTGTTAAATGTCCGCTCTGATGCAAATACTGAATCAGAAATACTTGGCAGACTGAAAAAAGATGATGTAATTGAAACAACACATCAAGTAAAAGACGGTTGGCTACAATTTGAGTATAAAGGAAAAACAGCTTATGCAAATGTTTCTTTCCTATCAAGTACAGCCCCAGTTGAAAAAAAAGCTGAAGAGAAAACGAAGAAAGTAGCAAAAGTACAAAAAACGGTTAAAGCTAAGGATGAAGTTAAAGCACAAAAGATAGCAAAAGAAGAAGCGAAAGTACAAGAAGTAGCAAAGCCTAAGGAAGAAGTGAAAGTACAAGAAGTAGTAAAGCCAAAGGAAGAAGCGAAAGTACAAGAAGTAGTAAAGCCAAAGGAAGAAGTGAAAGTACAAGAAGTAGTAAACCCTAAGGAAGAAGCGAAAGTACAAGAAGTAGTAAAGCCAAAGGAAGAAGTGAAAGTACAAGAAGTAGTAAAGCCAAAGGAAGAAGTGAAAGTACAAGAAGTAGTAAAACCTAAGGAAGAAACGAAAGTACAAGAAGTAGTAAAGCCTAAAGAAGAAACGAAAGTACAAGAAGTAGTAAAGCCTAAAGAAGAAACGAAAGTACAAGAAGTAGTAAAGCCTAAAGAAGACGTGAAAGCTCAAGAAGAATCAAAAGCTAAAGAAGAAGAGAAAGCAAGAGAGATAGCAAAGGCTAAAGAAGAAGAGAAAGCAAGAGAGATAGCAAAAGCTAAAGAAGAAGAGAAAGCAAGAGAAATAGCCAAAGCTAAGGAAGAAGAGAAAGCAAGAGAAATAGCAAAAGCTAAAGAAGAAGAGAAAGCAAGAGAAATAGCCAAAGCTAAGGAAGAAGAGAAAGCAAGAGAAATAGCCAAAGCTAAGGAAGAAGAGAAAGCAAGAGAAATAGCAAAAGCTAAAGAAGAAGCAAAAGCAAAAGAAGAGTCTAAAAATAACATTCAGTCCGCTAAACGTGAATTAACGGTAGTTGCGACAGCATATACTGCTGATCCAAGTGAAAATGGTACATATGGTGGACGCGTTTTAACTGCGATGGGGCATGATTTAACGTCTAATCCGAATATGAGAATTATCGCAGTGGATCCGAAAGTAATCCCATTAGGATCTAAAGTATGGGTAGAGGGTTATGGCGAAGCTATCGCTGGTGATACTGGAAGTGCTATTAAAGGAAATCGCATTGATGTTTTGATGGGCACAAAAAGTAAAGCTATGAATTGGGGAAGACAAACTGTTAAAGTTAAAATTCTTTAATAAATATAGTTATCTAGAAAGAAGTCAGTTCTCTTTATTGAGGCTGGCTTTTATTTTTGTATCGCAACATCATTAAGAATCGTATCAAATATATCTTTTTGCGTGAAGTTATCTGTAAAAATAGTTTCTCTAGAAACTTCAATTGTATCGTGCGGATTATACCATTTTTGTAGGGAATCCTCACCAAATTCATGTCGTTTGTCCCTTGTATTATGTCGTCGAATCGTTTCTTTTAATAATAAATCAAAGTAATATGTATAGGCGTTTCCTTCAAAAAAATGTATTAATTCTTTCAACATTTCACCGTATCTACGACTGTTTAAAATGCCTTCTAAAATAACAAATTTACATTTTCCTTTTCCGTACTTTGTAATTTCAAATAGTAAATCATGTGATAAATTCCCCATCGTATCGTGTACTCTAAGCATATCTCTACGTACAACATCCTTTGATACTAAAAGTGTACCTTGTCCGAAATGTTCTTGTAATTGCTTTGCGATTGTTGTTTTACCACTTGCGGAGTTGCCTCTAAGAATGATTAAAGTTGATTTAAGTATAGGATTAGACATAATGTATTCCCCCAGCGTGAATGAGTATATAGAAAATTTTAACAAATAAAGTGCGGAAAGTGTATAATTAATAGGATTGAAATAAAAAGGTGGGAGTTAGATGGAACATGAATTAAATAAGGCGCAGCCGATTTGGAAACGGACATGGTTTCGCTATCTAGGGGCATTTATAATTGTTCAATTACTATTTATTATTTGTGAGATTACAGGATGGGCACCAAATTTTAAGCCAAGTGGAGAGTTTTTAAATAGAATTTTACATTCTGAATTTTTCACGGAATGGTTCACTCCATATGAAATTCCTCATTTTAATGTGTTTACAGCATTTTTTGCGATTACATTGTTACCATACGCATTAATTGGTGCAATGAAAGATTTCACAACAAGGAAAAATATAAATAATTAAAAAGAGGTATTATATGCTATTTCAAAAAGATCATGTATCGGTACGGTACGTAAAAGAAGAGGATGCACAGGTCATTTCAAAATGGTTAACAGACCCAGAAGTATTGCAGTATTACGAAGGAAGAGATAATCCGCAATCTGTAGAAATGGTACTGAATCATTTTATACATAATCCAAATAGTCATGAAAAAAGATGCTTAATAGAGTATGATGATGTGCCAATTGGTTATATTCAAATGTATCCAGTTGATTCTGAGTGGAAAACATTATATGGCTATGAAGAATCACAATATGTATGGGGAATGGATCAATTTATCGGAGAACCGAATTATTGGGGAAAAGGAATTGGAACGAAACTCGTTCAGGCAGCAATTACATATATTATGGAGAACACGGGAGCAGAAGTAATTGCAATGGACCCGAAAGTAAATAATGAACGCGCGTTAAAATGTTATGAAAAATGCGGATTTAAAAAGGTGAAGATTTTAAAAGAACATGAGCTACATGAGGGGAAATTAGAAGATTGTTGGATGGTGGAATACAAACAAAAGGAGCTGCATGAAATGAAAAAAGCTTTAATCGTAATTGATGTGCAAGCAGGTATGTATACAGCAGGATTGCCAGTACATAACGGGGAGAAGTTTTTAGAAATATTGCAAGAACTTATTGGGCGATGTCGTTCTAATGATATTCCGGTTATTTATGTACAACATAACGGGCCGAAAGATCATCCGTTAGAAAAAGGTACAGAGGGCTGGAAAGTACATGAGGCGATTGCTCCGCAAGAAAGGGACAGTATTGTTGAAAAGACGACGCCAGATTCATTCCATAAGACAAAATTAAACGAAGTATTACAAGAAAAAGGAATTGAACACGTTATTATTTCAGGTATGCAAACGGAGTACTGTGTGGATACGACAACGCGAAGAGCGTTTAGTGAAGGGTATAAAGTAACGTTAGTGAGTGATGCACATAGTACGTTTCATACAGAAGTGTTACGTGCGGAAGACATTGTAAAGCATCATAACGTGGTGTTTGGAGCGTTTGCTAATGTTGTTGCGTTAAAAGATTTGAAAGTGACTGCCTCTAAATAAGAGGTAGTTTTTTATTATATGAACGATATCTTGAAAACATCGTTCATATAATTTCACGTACCATAATGAATACATGAAAAAGGAGCACCAAATAATTAAAAAGGGTGCTCCTGCATCGAAATGTTACTTCTTCTTATCTTTATCCAATATATTCTGTTCTTCAGCAAATTCTGTACCATACGCAAAGCGGCGATTAATATGAATGTTATCATTGTGGTGCCTTGTGTGCGAGTTAGAAAAACGATGAACGATTACTTCAGATAATGTAAAGACTGTAGCGGAAAGGAAGCTACCCCATGCAATTTGCATGTAATTGTCTAATAAAATATTACCAAAAATCCATACGCTTAAATACGTTAGTAAGAAATCCGACATAATGGCACCAGTATTGCCTATTCGGTTTAATATGATTTTATCGACGAACATATAGGATACGATTGTAACAAAGAGACTAAATGAAATAATTTGGACGAATGTTGCAGGGAAAAATAAAGCAAGTCCAATACTAAATGCGATAATGCACGATATAAACTTAATAAGAACTACAGTAAAACCATTCAATATTTACACCTCCGATTTATACATAGTTTTACAATAAATTTAGGAGTTCATACATTGTAACAAATATATTTATATAAAACTTTTTCATGTTCCATTTTTGTCTAAATATTAAAAAAACAAAGAAAAAATGTTATAGTAAAATGAGAGTATATGACATTTTTAGGTAAGGGGGAATCCTTCGTGTGGATTACTTCAGAAGTAGAAATTCCAGATGAGTTAATTGATCATCTGGAACAAGGAAAGTTAGTACTATTTGTTGGAGCGGGAGTTTCTATGAAAGGGAAATCTAACTTACCGAATTTTGATGATCTAGTTGATGAAATTGCAAAAACGTTATATGTCGAAAAGCGTGAAATAACAGAACCTCATGATTATTATCTTGGTAAAATTGCGAAAACAAAAGACGTACATCAAGTTGCAAGAGATTTAGTTCATACTGAAAAGTCAAAGCCGAATCCGCTTCATTATGCGATTCCGAGGTTGTTTCCTTTAGATACAGAAGTCCGCATTGTAACGACAAATTTTGATCGACATTTTACAACTGCGATGAAAGAAATGAATAGAGAGTTAAACGTATATTATGCACCTGCGTTACCTACAGGTAGAGCGTTTAAAGGACTTGCTTACATACATGGCAATATAGAACAAGAGAAAGAAGCGTTAATTTTAACAGATGGTGATTTTGGAAGGGCTTACTTGACGGAAGGGTGGGCAAGAAGATTTTTAGTTGATTTATTCTCTAATTACACCGTATTATTCGTTGGATATAGCCATAATGACCCAGTAATGAAATATTTAGCGACTGGTTTACCACCAAGTACAAGGCGTTATGCCTTTGTTGCACAAGGGGAAAATACGTACCACTGGGAGCATTTAGGGATACGGCCGATTGTATATCCGAATAAAGGTAATAATCATCAATCTCTCGTTAAAGCAGTGAAGCGATGGGCAGAATTAATGGGGGATAATTATATTACAAAACGAATGCGCATTCGTGACATAGTAACAGTTCCACCTTCAGTAGAGCAGGAACAATTATCATACATAAAGCAATCAATAAAAAAAATTGAAACAGTCCGCTACTTTGTCGAATTTGCTCATGATTATGAATGGGTGGAATGGCTTGAAGCAGAAGGGAAATTACAAAATTTATTTTTTGTTACATCAACCTATAATGAGGTAGATGAACTACTTGCAGAATGGTTAGTAGAACAATTTCTTTTTAGTCATCAAAAAGAATTATTTCAATTAATTTTTAAAAATCATTCTAAACTATCTCCGTTATTATGGAGAACAATTTGTAGTTACTTAAACGAGACGAAAATTGATATGGATCCGTTGTTGTTTGCAAGATGGACACTTCTTTTACTAGAAACAGCTGAAAAAGATAGTAAATCAATTGAAAAAATTTCTTATTTACTGCAAAAATGTTCTTTTCCTGAGCATAAAGAGATTGCTTTATTGTTACTAACGTTTATTTTGGACGGAAAACTTAAATTGAAGCGGGAGAGGAAATGGGGAAATGATACGCAAGAATCAATTGAACTTGAGGAATTGAGTCGCTTACCAGTATCGACATTTTCGTATGTGGAGCAAATTTGGAATGAGAAGATGAAACCGCATATTGCCTATTACGCCGTACCAATTATGATGATGGGTATAGAGAAGATGCGAATGTTATCACTAAGGCAAACGGCATTGAAAAAAAGAGATAAGGAAAATGTAGAAAAAGAGTTTCAGCAAAATGATCTTGCGTTTTTAATTCAAATTGTAAAAGAGTGTTTAGCTTATTTATGTGAAAACAATGAGAAAAAAGCAAATTATTATATTACAGAAATGATAGAAGCAAACAGCATACTTCAGAACCGAATTGCAATTGATGCGATGAATAAAAATATATTCGTTAGCGCCGATGACAAAATGAAATGGTTGTTACAGGAAGGACTTCTTTTAAATGTCACGTATAAACCCGAAGTTTTTCAACTTATAAAAAATCATTTCGTACTCTCTTTAGAGAAAACAAAAGAAGAAGTCATTCAAATAGTACTGAAGGACCTTGCAGAGGAGAGAGCATTTGATGTCTGTTTCGTGTTAGATTTATTATTCACTTGTGATTCGAATAGTCCCTCTACAGCAAAAGGTTATGAGGTAATGAAGCAAAAGCATCCTCACTTTCATTCTGATCGATACAGCGTACAAAAGAAAGAAACCACAGAACAAAGTATTACTTGTAATGTAACTGCCGATGGATTATTGCAGCTAAAAGATGAGGAAATTATGAAACAAGTTCTCCAATTTTCTCAAGACGGTGTTTTTGAACAACGTCATTTTTTAGAGATGTTATCGAAAGCATGTAAATTGAATACAGAATGGAGTATTTCATTTGCTTACCAATTAGTTAGCATGCACGAAATAAGTAATGAAGTATGGTTTGTTTGTATTAGAGAGTGGCGAAATAACCGAGGACTGACAAATGAACAAATCCAAAAAGTTATTCCGTTATTACAGAAATTTGTTAGAAATACTGCTTTTCATTGGTTAATTAGCAGTTTTCTATATGAAATTAGTAACCGATTAGAAGAATTAGACGAAAACAGCATACGCAACGTAAAACGGTTTGCTTTTTCGGTATTCCCTCATGTAATGAAAAGTGATACAGATTTTAAACTTGGAAAACAAGATTTTTACAATGAATCGATTCAGCATCCAGTTGGGAAAATGACAGCTGTATTATTAAAACTGTTATCATATGATCATTTATACGATCGTAACGTGTATGAATATTTATTTTTATTTGAAGAACAAGTAAGAATTAGTTCAGAGCGAACAAATTACATGTTAGCTCGTTTAGTAGCAGATATAACATTTCTTTATCATATTGAGAAACAATGGTGCCGAAAATATTTGTTACCGTACTTAGATTTAAAGAAGGAAAATGAGATTACGAAATATGCATGGGCAGGTTTATGTTACACGCAAATCAATTTACCTTTATTTACAGAGATGAAGCGATTTATTAAGTATGCGGTAGAACATTTGGAAGTATTACATCCGCATACGAGGGAAGCTTTTTTGAAATGGCTTAGTTTTGTATTTATTAAATGTGTACTGTATTGGGAGCAAAAAACAGATTGGTTATACCCGTTGCTTATACAAGAAAATGAAGAAAACAAAATTAAATTTATGCAGTTTTTATGCTATTACGTCAAAACGTTAAGTGTAAAAGAACAACAAAAATTTTGGGTAGCTTGGTTCAGTATATTTTTACGAGAACGACCGAAAATGGGTGAAATCACAGCTAGAGAGTATGTAATGCTTTTACGTATTATTTTATTTATGGATGAAATAGTAGAGAGAGGTTTATCGATAATATGTAAAACATTTTCGGACGTTGGTGGAAAAGGGAATCAAACGGAGTTAAAACAGTTATTTAATGAAATGCTTGAAAAGACAGAGCGTATAAAAATATACAAAGATTTGTATGCAAATGTATTTTTTACTTTATTGCAAACGCTTCAGGAAGCCGATTTACTTGAAACGGAAATCATTCGAATAAAAGAAGTATTAATCCGGTATGGAGTAGAAAAATATGTATTAAATGCAATAGATAATGAGATAATTCGCATCGGAATTGTTATGGAAAATTTACAAGAAGAAATGTAGGGCGAAAGTGGAATTTTAAAAAATATATAAAAAGTTGTTGACAGTGTTTTGAAAAGCGTTCTATAATACGAATCATACTTATTCAATTTCAAAAACATTTGAATAAACAAAGTGCAATGAAGAGATCACAGTAGTGGTTAGTCTTACTGTAACAGAGAGCTGGTGGTTGGTGTGAACCAGTACAGGGATAATCATGAATTACAGTCTTGGAGCATCTTTTTCGTAGTAAAGATAGTATTGTCTTTATGAAGAAAAAGCGGTCAATTGATCGTTAACAGTGAAGAGAGGTAGACAGAAAGTTAGTCTACAACTAGGGTGGTACCGCGATAAATATCGTCCCTACTGATTTATTCAGTAGGGACTTTTTGTATTTTAGTGGTCCAACTTGAAAATTAAATATTCATGCGTTGAAAGGAAAAGCAGTAGTTGTTGTTTCCCTGTAACAGAGAGCTGGTGGTTGGTGCGAACCAGTACAAAAACAAGAGCGAATTACAGTCCTAGAGCATCTTTTTCGTAGTGAAGATAGTATTGTCTTTATGAAGGGAAAGACGGTCAGATGATCGTTAACAATGAAGAGAGGTAGACGAAAGAAGTCTACAACTAGGGTGGTACCGCGATAAATATCGTCCCTACTGATTGGATCAGTAGGGATTTTTTGTACAAAAAAGTGGGTTTTTATCTAGTAGTTAGTGTCCTTATAGTAAATATTCGTTTAAAATAAGAAGAGGTATCGATTCCACTTAAAATTTGTATAATTTATCAGTTCAGAAAATAGAGAATTTTTCATTTTATTACTATACTTTTAAAACATTAGAGGAGGATTTCCAAATGGCAAATCATGAATTAGATCAATTACGTAAACAGGTAGATGAAATTAACTTACAACTATTACACCTTTTAAACAAACGTGGTGAAATCGTTCAAAAAATTGGGGAGCAAAAGCAAGTACAAGGTACGAAACGTTTTGATCCAGTACGTGAGCGTGAAGTACTTGACATGATCGCAGAGCATAACGAAGGACCATTCGAAACGTCAACAGTTCAACACATTTTCAAAACAATCTTCAAAGCTAGCTTAGAATTACAAGAAGATGATAACCGTAAAGCGTTATTAGTATCACGTAAAAAGAAACAAGAAAACACAATCGTTAATGTAAAAGGTGAATTGATTGGTAACGGAACACAAACATTCATCATGGGACCTTGTGCGGTAGAAAGCTTAGAACAAGTTCGCCAAGTAGGGCAAGCGATGAAAGACCAAGGCTTAAAATTAATGCGCGGTGGTGCTTTCAAACCGAGAACATCTCCATACGATTTCCAAGGTTTAGGAGTAGAAGGGTTACAAATTTTACGCCAAGTAGCAGATGAGTTCGACTTAGCGATCATTAGTGAAATCTTAAATCCGAACGATGTTGAAATGGCGCTAGACTACGTTGATGTCATTCAAGTTGGCGCACGTAACATGCAAAACTTCGATTTATTACGAGCTGTAGGTAAAGTTAACAAACCAGTATTATTAAAACGTGGATTAGCAGCAACGATTGATGAGTTCATTAACGCAGCTGAATACATCATTGCACAAGGTAACGACCAAATTATTCTATGTGAGCGCGGTATCCGCACATACGAAAGAGCGACACGTAACACATTAGATATTTCAGCAGTGCCGATTTTAAAGAAAGAAACACATTTACCAGTTATCGTTGACGTAACGCATTCAACTGGACGTAGAGATTTATTATTACCAACAGCGAAAGCAGCACTTGCAATTGGTGCGGATGCGGTAATGGCTGAAGTACATCCAGACCCAGCGGTTGCATTATCAGATTCTGCACAACAAATGGATATTCCAGAATTCCATAAATTCATGGAAGAGTTAAAAGGATTCAAAAATAAATTATCTTAATTCCATATCATATATGCGCTGAAGAGGAAACAGTAGTGCTTATCTCCCTGTAAAAGAGAGCTGATGGTCGGTGTGAATCAGTACAAAGATAAGCATGAATTACAGCCTTGGAGCATCTTTCTCGCCAACTTTAGGAGGGAAAGACGGTCAAGCGATCGTTAAAGAAGAAGAGAGGTAGACGATAGTTGTCTACAACTAGGGTGGTACCGCGATAAACATCGTCCCTACTGAGCGCTCAGTAGGGACTTTTTTGTACAAAAAAATAGTAAAGGGGCAAGGGAAATGAGATACATTACAGCTGGAGAATCACATGGGCCGCAGTTAACAGTTATTTTAGAAGGTGTACCAGCAGGTTTAACACTGGCAGCGGAACATATTAATAAAGAATTATTGAGAAGACAAAAAGGGCACGGACGCGGAAGACGTATGCAAATTGAAACTGATACAGTTGAAATTGTAAGTGGTGTTCGTCATGGGATGACACTTGGCTCACCGATAACATTAATCGTAAAAAATGACGATTTCAAACATTGGACGAAAGTAATGGGTGCAGAGCCAATTTCGGAAAAAGAAAGTAAAGAAATGAAGCGTACAATTACAAAACCACGTCCGGGACATGCAGATTTAAACGGAGCAATAAAATACGGACATCGTGATATAAGAAACGTACTAGAGCGCTCATCTGCAAGAGAAACGACAGTTCGTGTAGCTGCTGGTGCAGTAGCGAAACAAATTTTAAAAGAATTAGGCGTAGAAATTGCAGGGCACGTGCTTGAAATTGGTGGAGTAAAAGCAAAACATATTTCAAACTTATCTATTGAAGAAATTCAAACAATTACTGAAAACTCACCAGTTCGATGTTTAGATAAAGAAGTGGAACAAGAGATGGTGGATGCGATTGATAATGCGAAAAGTAGCGGAGATTCAATTGGCGGTATTGTGGAAGTCATTGCAGAAGGAATGCCGATTGGCGTTGGTAGTTACGTTCATTACGATCGTAAATTAGATGCAAAACTTGCTGGTGCGATTATGAGTATTAATGCATTTAAGGGTGCTGAAATTGGCGTTGGTTTTGAAGCGGCAAGACAGCCAGGAAGTAAAGTGCACGATGAAATATTATGGGATGAAGAACAAGGATACACGAGAAAAACGAATAATGCCGGTGGTTTAGAAGGTGGTATGACAACAGGCATGCCAATTGTCGTAAGAGGTGTTATGAAGCCAATACCTACATTATACAAACCGTTAGCAAGCGTTGATATTGATACGAAAGAAGCATTCCAAGCAAGTATTGAAAGATCTGATAGCTGTGCAGTACCAGCAGCAGGAGTAGTAGCTGAATCTGTTGTAGCATGGGAGCTTGCACATGCGCTAGTCGAACAATTCGGAAAAGATCGTATGGAGTTAATTCAGCAAAACATTACGCAACATAATAAATACGCAAAAGAATTTTAATAAAAAGGTGGTTTTAACATGCAAGTAAAAGATCAACTATCATCATTACAACCATATAAACCAGGTAAATCACCTGAACAAATGAAAGAAGTGTACGGAGATCATTCATTTGTGAAATTAGCATCGAATGAAAATCCATTCGGCTGCTCACCACGTGTTTTAGATGAGTTGCAAAAATCGTGGTTGGATCATGCTTTATATCCTGACGGAGGTGCTACAACACTCCGTCAAACAATTGCAAATAAGTTACATGTACAAATGGAACAAGTACTTTGCGGTAGTGGTTTAGATGAAGTCATTCAAATAATAAGCCGTGCAGTACTAAAAGCAGGTGATAACATCGTAACGGCTGGTGCAACATTCCCGCAATACCGTCATCATGCAATTATTGAAGGTTGTGAAGTGAAAGAAGTTCCATTAAATAACGGTGTATACGATTTAGACGAAATTTCGTCAGCGGTAAATAATAATACGAAAATCGTATGGATTTGTAATCCCAATAACCCAACAGGCACATATGTGAATGACCGAAAATTGACTCAATTCATTGAAGGGATTAGTGAAAATACGTTAATTGTCATTGATGAAGCGTACTATGAATACGTAACAGCAAAAGATTTCCCAGAGACATTACCGCTTTTAGAAAAACATAAAAACATTCTTGTACTTAGAACATTTTCTAAAGCGTACGGATTAGCTTCTTTCCGCGTTGGATATGCGATTGGACAGGAAGAGCTAATTGAGAAATTAAATGTCGTACGTTTGCCATTTAACGTATCTTCATTAGCGCAAAAAGCAGCGACGATTGCTTTTAACGATGAAGCATTTATCGAAGAAATTGTACGTGTGAATGCTGAGGGATTAAAACAATACGAAAGTTTCTGTAAGGAAAATGAAATTCCATTTTACCAGTCACAAACTAATTTCATCTTCTTGCCAGTTGAGGATGCTGGAGAGATTTATGAAGCTTGTGCACACGCAGGGTTTATTATTCGTCCGTTCCCGAATGGTGTCCGCATCACAGTCGGAACGAGGGAGCAAAATGAAGGAGTGATTTCAGTGTTACAACAACACTTTGAAAATAAAAAAAGAAAGTCTCGAGATGAGGCAAATGCGTAAAAAAGTAGTATTAATTGGAACAGGTTTAATAGGAGGCTCTCTTGCATTAGCAATTAAGAAAGAGCACGATGTAACGATAACAGGTTATGATATTTTTCCAGAACAAGTAGAGCGTGCAAAAGAATTACATGTAGTAGATGAAGTAGCAGTAGATTTACAGCGTGCATGTGAAGAGGCGCATTTAATTGTTTTTGCTTCTCCAGTTGAAGAAACGAAGAAGCTGTTACACAAATTAGCGTCATTTCGTTTACGAGAAGATGTTATTGTGACTGATGTTGGTAGCACAAAAGGAACAATTATGAACGAAGCGGAAGTTTTGTTTTCAAAGGAAGTTTCTTTTATTGGCGGACATCCAATGGCAGGTTCTCATAAAACAGGTGTTGAAAGTGCAAAAGCACATTTATTTGAAAATGCATTTTACATTTTAACACCGATGAAACATGTACAAAATGAACAAGTGAAAGAATTAAAAGGGTGGTTAAAAGGAACAGGATCACATTTTCTCGTTTTAAATACAGAAGAACATGATTATGTAACAGGGATTGTGAGTCATTTCCCGCATCTGATTGCAGCAGGATTAGTAAAGCAAGTTGAGAAGCATGCAGGTGATAATCCGCTCATTCATCAACTAGCTGCTGGAGGGTTTAAAGACATTACACGTATTGCATCTAGTAGTCCGAAAATGTGGAGTGATATTGTTAAGCAAAATCGTGAGCATTTAATGGTATTATTAAAAGAGTGGATCTCTGAAATGGAAGGTTTATATCATACAGTTTCTACCGGAGATGCAGGCGAGATTCAAAACTATTTTGCAGACGCGAAAGAATACCGTGACTCTTTACCAGTACGAAAGAGAGGGGCAATTCCTGCCTATCACGACTTATACGTCGATGTTTTAGATAAAGTAGGGGCATTGGCTCACATTACGAGTATTTTGGCGCGTGAGGAAATTAGTATTACGAACTTGCAAATATTAGAAGCTCGTGAAGGATTGCTTGGGGTATTACGTATTAGCTTCCAAAGAGAAGAAGATCGTATGAACGCAAAGCTAGCGCTTGGAGAAGAAAAATACCAAACGTATGAAACAATTTAAATGAGAAGGTGAAAACGTGAAGGAAAGAACGATACAACCTGTTAATAACGGATTAAATGGCAACATTACAATTCCAGGTGATAAGTCCATTTCACATCGCGCAGTTATGTTCGGCGCAATTGCAGAAGGAAAAACGACAATTAAAGGTTTCTTGCCTGGTGCAGACTGTTTAAGTACAATTTCTTGTTTTAAAGAAATGGGAGTAGACATTACGCAAAATGGTGATGAAGTTACTGTAGTTGGTAAAGGATTAGAAGGTTTACAAGAACCGAAAGCGGTATTAGATGTTGGTAATTCTGGTACAACAATTCGATTAATGTCAGGTATATTAGCTAACACACCATTTTTCTCCTGCGTACAAGGTGATGAATCTATCGCAAAAAGACCGATGAAGCGTGTAACAAACCCATTAAAACAAATGGGCGCAAACATAGACGGCCGAGAAGAAGGAACATTTACACCGTTAACAATACGTGGCGGAGATTTAAAAGCAATTGAATATATTTCTCCTGTTGCAAGTGCACAAGTAAAGTCAGCTATTTTACTTGCAGGTCTTCGTGCAGAAGGTGTAACAGCTGTTACAGAACCACATATTTCCCGCGACCATACGGAAAGAATGCTTGAAGCATTTGGCGTTAAAGTAACGCGCGATGGAAAAACAGTAAAACTTGCAGGTGGACAAAAGTTAACAGCAACAGACGTTCAAGTGCCAGGTGATGTATCGTCAGCTGCATTTTTCTTAGTAGCAGGCGCAATCATTCCAAATAGTAAACTAGTATTACAAAATGTAGGGATGAATCCTACTCGTACAGGTATTATTGATGTTTTAGAGAAAATGGGGGCTACGTTTACTATAGAGCCAATTAATGAAGGAGCATCAGAACCAGCTGCAAACATTACGATTGAAACATCTTCATTAAAAGGAATCGAAATTGGCGGAGATATTATCCCAAGATTAATCGATGAGATTCCTGTTATCGCCTTAGCTGCAACGCAAGCGGAAGGAATTACAGTAATTAAAGATGCGCACGAATTAAAAGTTAAAGAAACGAACCGTATTGATACAGTCGTTGCAGAATTAACAAAGCTAGGAGCCCGCATAGAAGCAACTGATGACGGGATGATTATTTACGGAAAATCACCTCTAAAAGGCAATACAGTAAATAGTTACGGTGACCACCGCATCGGAATGATGCTTGCGATCGCTGGATGTATCGCAGAAGGAAAAACAACAATTGAAGATGCAGAAGCAGTAGGCGTATCATATCCTACATTCTTCGAAGAACTTCAAAAATTAGCTAAATAAAGTAATGAGAAGCAGATACGACATGTATCTGCTTTTTTAATTGGATTCGTGTCGTTAAGTCAGTATAATTTCATTCACCGAACTGTAATGTTTAGAATTATGATACAATTCAAATAAGGAATGGAGGAGAAATATATGAACGTTATACGATTAAAAGAAGATAAGTTCAGAGAAGCATTACGTTTATCAGAATACGCTTTTCAATATAAAGTAGATGAGGAACGATTACAGCAACAACTTACAAAGATGAAGGAAAGTCATGAAATATACGGCATTATGGAAGGGAAAGACTTAGCAGCAAAACTACATCTTATTCCGTTTCATATTTACATAGGTAAAAAACGATTTAAAATGGGAGGCGTTGCGGGGGTAGCGACGTATCCAGAGTACAGAAGAAGCGGGTATGTAAAAGAATTGCTTCAACATTCACTTCAAACGATGAAAAATGACGGATATACTGTTTCGATGCTACATCCATTTGCCGTTTCATTTTACCGTAAATACGGCTGGGAACTTTGTGCAAATCGATTAGTGTGTCATATGACTAAGAGCGATTTAATTATGAAAAAACAAGTGAATGGTACTGTGAAACGTTTTAATAAGGAAAATCATCCAGAAGAAGTAGAGAAAATTTATGAAATATTTGCAGAGCGTTTTTCAGGGATGCTAGTCCGCGATGAAAAATGGTGGTTACAGGCTGTTTATGATGACTTAACATCAGCAATATATTACGATGAAAATAAAACGGCAGCTGGCTACATGTTATATAAAATAGAAAACTATAAAATGACAGTAGAAGAATTTGTTCCATTACATAATGAAGCGAGAAACGGCCTATGGAACTTTATTTGTCAGCATGATTCTATGATAAAAGAACTTGAAATGACAGTAAGTGAAAACGAACCGTTATTATACACACTGCAAGAGCCGCGCGTGAAGGCAGAAATAAAGCCTTATTTTATGGGCAGAATTGTAGATGTGGAGCAGTTCTTAAAACAATATGAATTGAATTGGAACAATGTACAACAAGAAGTGATCTTACATATTACAGATTCATTTGCTCCGTGGAATAATGTTACAGTGAGACTTGCAAATCATGAAATAACAATTATAGAAGAAGCAATGGATAAAGGAATCAAGCTAGATATAAATGCACTATCTACAATAATGTTTGGTTACAAACGCCCACTAGAACTTAATGAAATAGAATTAATTAGTGGAAGTGAAGAGGAAATACAAGCATTTGAGAATGTAGTACCTGTGCGTGAAGCATTTATTTATGATTTCTTTTAATTTGCATATATGAAGTCGGGCTATCCCAATGAAATTTTGGGATAGCTTCTTCTAACAGTATCAATTTTTATCGGTAATTCGATATATCAAGAAAATCGCTAATGTAATTTCATTCACAAACAAGGGATAAAACCCGCAACTATACTTGTCACACACTTGACTTTTAATCCATCTAATTTATAATTAAAAACGGAATGAATTTTCATTCCTGAAAATCGAGGTGAAAAAATGGCTAAAAACAAACAAGAAGACATTTTTGATGCTGCAATACAACTTTTTGCAGAGCGGGGTTATGATGGTACAACAATTCCGATGATTGCTGAAAAAGCAAAAGTAGGTGCAGGTACTATTTACCGTTATTTTGAAAATAAAGAGGCACTTGTTAATTCTTTATTTACGAAAAGTGTTTTACAACTATCGGAATTAATTAAAACCGATTTTCCGGTCGATGCAAATATTCGTGAACAGTTTAGCCATACGTATAACCGTTTATTTGAATTTGCAAGACAAAATGCGGATGCTTTCCTTTTTACAAATTCTCACTGTGATAGTTATTTTCTAGATGAACATAGTAATGAAATATTCGAGGACTTTATGGGCTTCTTCATGAACTTGATTGAAGATGGAATCGAAAAAGGTTTACTTCGTCCATTACCACCAATTGCTTTAATTATCATTGTATACCAACCAATTGAAAAATTAATTAAAGTTATGGAAACAGGGCAATTAGAGTATACAGAAGAATTGGTAAAAGAACTGGAAGAGAGTTGTTGGAATGCTATTAGAATCATTTGATTCTATAGCTTTTTAAGGACAGGAATGAACATTCATTCCGAGAAAAGTATTAAAAGAATAACAGGCGATGATAAACCTGTACAATTTAAGGAATGAATGTTCATTCCGGAATTCGTAGTTTAATAGAATTTAAAAGCAATGTAATAGAAAGATAGGAATGAACGTTCATTCCGAAAAAAGATATTTTTGAAAAAATAGGAATGAATATTCATTCCGTAATGAACGTGAAATTTTAATAGCGGGAGATGATTCAAATGAGCAAATTAAAAAGTTGGAGAAGTTTATCTTTACTATTATGGATAGTTATTACCATTACAATGATCGTAACGATGCCTAATATGGATAAATTAGTGAAAGAAAAAGGGCACATTACGATTCCTAATACAGAACAAAGTAGTATTGCTGACAAAATGATAAAAGAAATGGATAAAGATGGGGTAGAAAAGTATGACATTATAGCTGTTTTTAATAGTGGTAGTAAAACAGCTTTAACGACTGAGCAAAAAGAAGAAATAACAAAAACAATCAACGCTTTGCAAAATGAAAAAGAACAATTAGGAATTAAAGAAGTTGTTTCACATTTAGATAATAAAGACTTGGAGAAACAATTAGTTTCTAAAGATAATACGACTATTTTAACGCAAATATCGATAGATAAAAAACATGGTGAAATATCAAAAGTAACAAATAATCTTCATAAAAAAGTGCAAACGAAAGAGGTAAAAACGTATTTAACAGGAAGTGATTTAATAGCGGGTGATTTCCTTACATCCTCTCAAGAGGGAGTGAAAAAGACAGAAGTTATTTCTATCATTTTCATTTTAGTTGTATTAATCATTGTATTTCGTTCACCAATTGTTCCAATCGTTTCTCTTCTTACAGTTGGTGTATCCTATTTAGTTTCAATGGGGATTATTGCCCACCTTGTAGATCAATTTAATTTTCCGTTTTCCAACTTTACACAAGTGTTTGTAGTTGTTGTACTGTTTGGAGTTGGAACAGACTATAACATTTTATTATATACAAGATTTAAGGAAGAATTAAGTAAACAAGAAAATGCATTTTTAGCTACAAAAGAGACGTTTAAATCAGCAGGGAAAACCGTTTTATATAGCGGAATAGCAGTACTAATTGGTTTTGCATCCCTTGCTTTAGCTAGTTTTAAATTGTATCAATCTACTTCAGCAGTAGCAATTGGTGTCACAGTATTATTACTCGTATTAACTACGTTAAATCCATTTTTTATGGTGCTTTTAGGAAAAGGAATGTTTTATCCAGTTAAAACATTTAAAGGCCATGAGGATAGTCGTTTATGGGGATTTCTTGCTAAAAACTCAGTAGTAAGACCATTTGTCGCTTTAATCATCGTATTTGTGATATCGATTCCTTTCGTAATGAAATATTCTAACACACTAAATTACAATGATTTATTTGAAGTAGATAATAAATATGAGTCGAAAATGGGAATTAACGTAATAGAAGATCATTTCCCACCTGGTTTTTCTTCACCAAGTACGTTAGTCATTCAATCGGATAACAAGTTAGACGAGGCGAGTTCTCTTCAAACTTTAGATGAACTAACTGATAAGATTTTGAAAGTGAAAGGTGTTTCAGAAGTATATTCCCCGACGCGTCCAACTGGTGAAAAGATAAAAGAACTATATATTAATAAACAAGCTGGAGAACTAAATACAGGTTTAGGAGATGCCAATGGTGGTATAAAGGAAATTAATGATGGATTAACTACTGCGAAAGATAAAATGGGTAGTAAAGACTCAAATAGTCTTGCAAACGTTCAAAAGCTTATAGATGGAACAAACGAAGCGAAAAATGGAGTAACAGCATTAGGAACAGCTTTAAATCAACTTTCAAATGGTATAAATGATGGAGCACAAGGTGCGCAGCAAATTGAGAGTGGGTTAACTTCAGTAAATGAAAATATAAGTGTATTATCTAATGCAACGTCACAACTTCATGCTGGTTATGCGCAGTTAGAAAAAGGTTTAAGTTCGTATGATCAATACTTTGGAAGTATTTCTCAAGCAATTGATGGTGCGAAAAAAGGTTATGAACAAATTGAAATGTTAATGACCAATTTCATTCAAACGAAACCAGAATTAGCAAATGATCCGAACATACTACAAACGATAGGAATTGCTAAAGAGGCTCAAAAGCAATTAGGTGTGCTTTCAAATGAATTAAATCAATTAGCAACGCAGCATAAAGCAGCTATGGGTTCATTTAAAGAAGCGAATCAGTCATTATTGAAAGTAGATAACGGTTTAAAAGAAATGAACAATGGTGTTACTAAGTTACAAAAAGGCACTGGTGAGCTGAAAAATGGCTTGAATGAAGGTGCTACAGGTTCAAAACAAATTGCGAATAAATCAGCTGAGTTACAATCTGGTTTAACGAGAATAAACGATGGGCAAGGGCAGTTATTAACTGGACTAAAAGATTTGCAAGACCAGATGGGGCAATTACAATCAGGACTATCTAAAAGTACAGAAGGCCTAGAAAAGGTAAGTAACGGTCTAGGGGATGCTCAGAAATATTTAGGAGAACTGAATGAATCAAAAAGTTCTGAGAAATTTTATATTCCAAAAGAAGTTTTAGAGGGAGAGGATCTCCAAAAAGCGTTGAATACGTATATGTCACATGATAGAAAGACTGCTAAAATGACAATCATTTTAGACGTAAATCCGTATTCAAAAGAAGCGATGCCAATTATTGAAGAAATTAATAAAACGATAGACGGTACGTTAAATGGTACAGAATTAAATTTAGCGAAAAAAGCAATCGGAGGTACAACGGCTAGAAACGTTGATTTAAAAGAAGTAACAGGTCAAGACTTTTTACGTACAGCTACGATTATGTTAATTGGAATTGCGATTGTATTACTCGTTATTACACGGTCATTTTTAAATACACTCTTCATTATTGGATCTTTACTAATAGCTTATTTTGCATCACTTGGTATAAGTGAACAAATTAGTGCATACTTACTAAATGTAGAGTCATTAAGCTGGAATGTACCATTCTTTAGTTTTATTATGATTGTCGCTTTAGGTGTGGATTATAGCATTTTCGTAATGATGCGATATAATGAGCTAGAGGGAGACCCAGCAACGAAAATTGTAAATGCCTCTCGTCACATAGGGGGAGTTGTATTATCGGCCGCGCTTATTTTAGGTGGTACATTTGCTGCATTAATCCCTTCAGGTGTATTGACGCTTATACAAGTAGCATCTGTTGTTGGTGTTGCACTGTTACTGTTAGCTATCATTGTAATGCCAATATTGATACCTGCTTTAATAGGGTTAACGAGTAAAATGAAGGACTATACAAAGAAATTTAGTAAAAGAAAATAAAAGAATCCCCTTTTAAAAGGGGATTTTTCTTATTTAATAAATTTGTCCATCACATCTTTATATTTTGTAAATTCTTCATCCTTCATGTCGCCATTCATTTGTAAAAGAAAATTGCCTTTTTCGTGAGTATGGGAGAATAACATAGGAGCAGAATTTCCTAATTCATCGTAATATTTTTTAACTTTTTCTAGGTCTTCTTTCTTTGTAATTTCGAATAAACGACCACCTTTATCTTCAGCAACAGCAGGTAAGATAATACGTTTTCCTTCTTTTCGAAGATTGCCGAATTCTTTTTGTGGAAGATCGGTTGGATTTTCTGCTTGGAGACCAGCATTTTTAAATTCAGTGATAATTGAATCGACAGTTATTTTTGTTTCTTTTTTCTCTGGTTTTGATTCAGTAGGTGTTTTTTCATTGTTATTACTACATGCAGTTAAGGAAGCAAGAGATAAACATAATGTTCCAATTATTAATATTTTCTTCAAAATAAATCATCCTTAAATTGTGTATGTAACTTTAATATTATTAAAAACAAAGATTTTATTCGAGTTTGGAAAGAAAGGAATAGCAATCAACCGTTGCTATTCATCCATCTTCTACTATATAATAGCTATAGTCTACAATAATTGAGTCGTAATATGCGATTTTTTAAGACAATCGGTGAGAAAACGCTGAAATAAGCGGTATTAGTAGGAGGACACAAATGATTACAGTAAGTAACGTTAGTTTGCGTTTCGCGGATCGCAAATTGTTTGAAGATGTTAACATAAAATTCACGCCAGGTAACTGCTACGGTTTAATCGGAGCAAACGGTGCTGGTAAATCGACATTTCTAAAGATTTTATCTGGAGAAATTGAACCATCAACAGGTGACATACATATTACGCCAGGTGAGCGTCTAGCAGTATTAAAACAGAACCACTTCGAATATGAAGAGTTCGCAGTATTAGAAACAGTAATTATGGGTCACACGCAGCTTTACAAAGTAATGCAAGAGAAAAATGCCATTTACATGAAAGAAGACTTTAGTGATGAAGATGGTATGCGTGCTGCTGAACTTGAAGGTGAATTCGCTGAGCTTAACGGTTGGGAAGCAGAATCAGAAGCTGCAATCCTTCTTAAAGGTTTAGGTATTGGTGAAGATCTTCATGATAAGAAATTGTCAGAATTAACTGGGGCAGAGAAAGTAAAAGTATTACTTGCTCAAGCTTTATTCGGTAAACCAGACATTCTATTACTAGATGAGCCTACCAACCACTTGGACTTAAAAGCGATCCAATGGTTAGAAAACTTCTTAATGAACTTTGAAAATACAGTAATCGTTGTATCCCATGACCGTCACTTCTTAAATAAAGTTTGTACACACATGGCTGATCTTGATTTCGGTAAAATTCAACTTTATGTTGGTAACTATGACTTCTGGTATGAGTCAAGCCAATTAGCTTTAAAATTAACACAAGATGCTAATAAGAAAAAAGAAGAGAAAGTAAAAGAGTTACAAAACTTCATTGCACGCTTTAGCTCAAACGCATCTAAAGCGAAACAAGCAACTTCTCGTAAAAAATTATTAGATAAAATTACATTAGATGATATTAGACCATCATCACGTCGTTACCCATTCGTTGGCTTCACACCTGAGCGTGAAGTAGGAAATGACTTATTAACGGTTGAAGGTCTTTCTAAAACAATTGATGGTGAAAAAGTGTTAGATAATGTGTACTTCACTTTAAATAAAGGTGATAAAGTTGCATTTATCGGTCGTAACGATATTGCAATGACAACATTATTTAAAATTCTTATGGGTGAAATGGAGCCAGATAGCGGTTCATTCAAATGGGGTGTTACAACATCTCAATCGTACTTCCCAAGAGATAACTCTAAGTACTTTGAGAACAGTGACTCTAACTTAGTTGATTGGTTACGTCAATTCTCTCCACAAGATGAGTCAGAAAGCTTCTTACGTGGTTTCTTAGGCCGTATGTTATTCTCAGGTGAAGAAGTTAAGAAGAACGTTTCTGTATTATCTGGAGGCGAAAAAGTTCGTTGTATGCTATCTAAAATGATGTTAAGTGGTGCGAACGTAATCACACTTGACGATCCAACGAACCACTTAGACCTTGAGTCTATCACTGCATTAAACAACGGTTTAATCGCATTTAAAGGTACAATGTTATTCACATCTCATGACCATCAGTTCGTACAAACAATTGCAAACCGTATTATCGAAGTAACGCCAAACGGTGTAATCGATAAAGAGGCTACTTACGATGAGTTCTTAGAAAATGAAGAACTTCAAAAACAAGTAGATGCAATGTACAAAGGTCAATAATAAATGATGAAAACCCTTGCTCTCGTTTTGAGAGCGAGGTTTTTTTATAAATTTTATTTTTATGGATTATGAATAATTATTCGAAAATAATTTTATTGAAGGAAAGAGATTTGGATGTTGCACATAGAAGAATAGCTGAAGCATAAATAACTGAAGAAATATAATATACATTGAAAAAATAAATGTGATCAATTGTGAATTTATTATATTACATTAATGTTCCAGAACTGGAGACATATTTATTTGCGAAGCGGTGAATAAAAGTATATAGTATGTGATGTCATAATTAGTGGATGAATTTTGGGAGAAAACAGGAAATATTACAAATTTATTTTGTTAAATAGAAACCAAGGTCAAAATGCCTAGAAAGAAATAGTTGAATAAATACTAGCTTCAAATTATAATTACTAGTATTCTTCATATAGTTAAATAAATAAAATCTATTTGAAGATAAAAAATTGAATAGAGAGACAGACTTATAAAAAATAAGCCTTGGATGATCAAAAGAGGTGGAGAAATGAAACAATTCTTATTAAAGAGCAAAAGTGTGCTAAGCAATCATTTTGGATTCTTTCTGTTTGCCGTTATTTTATTCTGGCTCAAAACATATGCAGCTTATGTAACGGAATTTAATTTAGGTATTTCAAACACAATCCAAAAATTCTTGTTGTTTTTCAACCCGCTTAGTTCAGCAGTGCTATTTTTAGGACTTGCATTATTTGCAAAAGGGAAACGATCTTATATTTGGTTAATTGTTATCAACTTATTATTGTCGATTCTTTTATATGCAAACGTCGTATACTATCGCTTTTTCAGTGACTTTATTACGTTCCCGACGTTGACACAAACGAATAACTTTGGAGATTTAGGTGGTAGTATTGTTGCGTTGCTACATCTTTACGATCCGCTATACTTCTTAGATACAATTATTTTAATTGTGTTAGTAGCAACGAAATTTGCAAATCCAAAACCAATTCGTGTTGCGAAGCATAAAGTTTCACTAGTATTTGTAGCAGGTATTTTATTATTCAGTGTTAACTTAGGACTTGCAGAATCTGACCGTCCTGAATTATTAACAAGAACGTTTGATCGTAATTATATTGTGAAATATTTAGGGGCATATAACTATACGATTTATGATGGTATTCAAAGTGCGAAAGCATCAACGGAAAGAGCGTTAGCTGATGGAGATAATATGACAGAAGTAAGAAATTATTTAACATCAACTTACGCAAGTCCAAACCCTGAGTATTTCGGTAAAGGTAAGGGAATGAACGTAATTTATATTCATTTAGAGTCATTCCAAAACTTCTTAATTGATTATAAATTAAACGGTGAAGAAGTTACGCCGTTCTTAAACTCATTCACAAAAGATGCGAATACGCTATACTTTGATAACTTCTTCCATCAAACAGGACAAGGAAAAACGTCTGATGCGGAGTTTATGTTAGAGAATTCAATGTTCGGCTTGCCGCAAGGATCTGTTTTTACAACGAAATCTCATAACACGTATCAATCAGCACCAGCAATTTTAGGACAACAAGGATACACATCAGCTGTATTCCATGGTAACTATAAAACATTTTGGAACCGTGACGATATTTATAAATCATTTGGTTTTAATAAATTCTTTGATGCTTCATACTATGATATGAACGAAAAAGATGTAGTAAACTATGGATTAAAAGATAAACCATTCTTTAATGAATCCATTCCGTTATTAGAAACATTGAAACAACCGTTCTATACGAAGTTTATTACGTTATCAAATCACTTCCCGTATCCAATTGATAAAGAGGAAGCGACAATTGAACCAGCGAACACAGGTGACTCATCTGTAGATACGTATTTCCAAACAGCACGTTATTTAGACGAATCTGTAAAAGGTTTCATCGATTACTTGAAACAATCTGGTTTATACGATAATTCCATTATCGTTATGTACGGAGACCATTACGGTATTTCAGATAATCATAACGCAGCAATGTCAAAAGTAATGGGTAAAGAGATTAACTCGTTTGAAAATGCACAGTTACAGCGTGTACCTTTAATCGTTCGTGTACCAGGTGTGAAAGGTGGCGTACAACATCAATACGGTGGTGAAATTGATGTTCTTCCAACTCTTTTACACTTACTAGGAACAGATACAAAAAATTATGTTCAATTTGGTTCAGATTTATTATCACCAGATCATAAACAAGTTGTTGCGTTCCGTAACGGCAACTTCGTAAGCCCAACAGTTACTGCATTAAACGGCAAATATTATGATACAACAACTGGAAAACCTGTAGAATTTACAGATGAAATAAAACAAAATGAACAAATGGTTCAAAAATCATTAAAATACTCTGACCAAGTCGTAAACGGTGACTTATTACGATTCTATACGCCGGAAGGATTTACACCGGTCGATCGTTCCAAGTACAACTATAACAATCGTGATAAAAATAAAACGAAGGTAAAGACGACTGCAGACGGAGAAACGAAATAAATAGTAAAAAGCGCTACTCAGATGAGTAGCGCTTTTGTTTGTACAAATAACGTAGTCATTATACAGAGTTATCCTTAGTTTTTTGTTTCATTTTTCCAAAGAATACTACACCAGCAATGATAACAATGATAAACGCCCATTTAATGAAAGGGTTACTTTCGAAAAATGCAGCGAACCATTTCTCATCTACAATCATTTTCGCAGCAGTATAAGCTAAAACAGCTGCTCCAATCGTAATGATGATAGGAAAACGATCAACCCATTTTAAAATTAATGTACTACCCCAAACTACTACTGGAATAGAAACTAATAGTCCGATGATGACTAAAGAGAAATTGCCATGCGCGGCTCCCGCAACAGCGAGAACATTATCAATCCCCATTAATGCATCAGCTATAATAATGGTTTTAATAGCAGACCAAAATCCTTCTTCTGCTTTAATATCATGATCTTTGCCCTCAGCAATCAATTTGTAAGCGATCCATATAAGGAGTACACCACCAATTAGAAGTAGCCCGGGTATTTTTAACAACCAAACGACAACTAAAGTAGCGAGGGCTCTAATCGCGATTGCCCCGATAGTTCCCCATATAATAACTTTCTTTTGTTGATCTTTCGGTAATCGTCTTGCTGCTAATCCAATTACAATGGCATTATCACCCGCTAACACTAAATCAATTACAATAATAGCAAGCAAGGCTGACAAATATTCAGCTGAAAGAAAATCCATATATATCCCCCCTTAAGAGTAATATGTGCTAAAGTGTTGATAATATAAAAAATAGGATTGAATTTGTATATTCAATCCATAATTTCTTACTGAATTTTGATAAATCTGTTTTAATTTCGTATAAGTCGCTTTTGCACTCTTTTTTGCTTTTCGTTTCTTTTTCTTAATTTTCGATTCATCTTTTTAATACGATTTTCTTTTCTACTATGCCAGTTATCACTTCTGATTGTATGAATAGATGCATCTTCCTTAGCACGAAAACGCCTTACTTTTTTTACGAAGGAAAGGGGGATTTTGCCGATAACACCTTGTTTTTCTAACGAATCCTCTTTATCTAGACACCAATCAGGATGAGATAATAAATAGTCGAAATCAAATATTATCCCGTATTTTTTATCCATATATGTATACCATTCATCTAAAGTACACTTATTTTTTGTATGTAAATATGTTGAGCCATCAGTCATAGCACAGCACCAATAGTCAAAATAGCTCCATAGTACCCATTCTTTTGGTACGTCTAGTGTTAAAATTACCATTTTTGAAGTTTTTCTACCCCAAGCTGTATGATTTCGATTTGGATAATTAGTTGCTTCCCAGACCCAAATAGGATAGTTCCCTTCGTAATGAGGCAATCTTGTTTTAGCAACGCGTACCATCCAGTCATATGAATATATATCGTCTGAATCGATGAATTCTTTATTACCTTCTAAATAACTAAGTTTCTTAAATTGCTTCCAAGCTTCTTCAGTTTGTACTGTATATACGATCATATGGCACCTACTTATTTAAACTAGATTATAGTATAGCATGTGATCTTTAATTTGTATTGATATTAGAGAAGGGGGAGTTTGAGTCGAATATACGCGGAGTAATTCCCGAAACGATAAAAAGACTTGATTCCCGGATAAAGGAAATCAAGTCTTTTTCATTACATACGATTATCGTGCCAGAAGTTTAATGGGAAGTGTTCATTCTCGCTATAGGCTTCTAATTCATATCCTTTTTCTTTCAGCCCTTTAATAATACCAGGTACTGCTTTTACGGATTGTGGATGAATGTCGTGCATAAGGATAACTTCTGTTGGCTTGTTTGCACCATTGATAACGTTTTCTACAATTTTAGCTGATGCAGCGTCAACATGCATTTTGTTATATCTCCAGTCTAATGAATCAATTGTCCAATCCCAAACTTTTAGCCCATTCTCAACAACTTTGTTACGAAGCGCTTCGTTTAATCCTGGCATTGAACCGTAAGATGGACGAGTTAATACTGGCGATTTACCTAGAACACCAGCAATTAAGCCTTGATCTTCTTTCATTTCATCTACGTAATGACCTTCTGTGTAAAGCTTCTTGTAGTTATGAGTCATACTGTGCATCCCAACATAGTGGCCTTCAGCATCTTCACGCTTTACAAGATCCGGGAATGCTTTTACGTTTGAACCAATTAGGAAAAATGTTGCTTTTGCATTTTCTTTCTTTAACATATCTAAAAGCTCAGCTGTGTATTTTCCAGGACCATCATCAAATGTTAAGTAAGCGACTTTTCTAACTTGCCCGTTATATTGTTTTGGAGCTTCTTTCGGTGCAAGAGACGATTGAATTTCACTTACAAGTTGAACAGATTTTGCTTCATCTTCTGTACTTGCGAGAGCAGTATGTGTTGATCCTAAAGTCGCTTCGTATGTAAATAATACCCCCGCGCAAATCAACATAGCCCTTTTCACTAAAGTTGTCATTCGAATTCCATTGTGCATAATTTTCCTTCTCTCTATAAAAGTTCTACTCTACTATATTAGCAATTATAAGTAGGTAATTGCAAAAAAACTTTTTACAAGCGCAAAAAAGTTTGTCCAAAAGTATGCAAGATTTTAAAGGAATGGTCTTTTTAAAGAAACGTCATAAAAAATTGGATAAATTGAATTATGAATTGGAAACAATACAAGAGATATTAATTTTAGGAGGTGCTTTAATTGAATTATAAAAAAATGCTTTCAATATGTATGACAAGCATATGTACAGTAGGATTATTAATTGGGTGTAATCCAGCTCCAAAAGACGAAAAGGAGCCAGATCCAACGGAGGAACCTTCTGAACAAAGACAGGAGGAAAAAAATGAAAAACAAGATCCTGCTAATGAAAAAAATAATGAGTTAAACAAAAAGGATGAACAAGAACCAGATCCAACAGAAGAGCCATCTGAGGAACAAAAGAAGAAAAAAGAAAATGAGTAGGTGTAGTTTAATGAAATATGTAGCGTGATTTTGTAACAAAGAATATTTTCTAAAATATACAACCACTTTTCTTACTTTATAAAAAGTGGTTGTATAAAATTACATATGCATTTAAATCTTTCATGGATATAACTTTTGTCTTAAGGCTACTTTTTAATTCATGTAGTTTGTGATGTTTACTTTCTCTAAAATGAATCCTGAAATCAATATTCATTTCTCATTACAAACTCTTCAATCATCAAATTAAATTCACCCGATAGTTTTATCAACAAACTTTATGTTGCTACTGCTTTCTGTATTACATACTTCGTACAGTATAATTACAATTTTTATTATACTCTCTCCTTAATTTTAATCTACTATCCCCCTGATGTGTATTAGTAAGTATTATAGTGATAAAGTTGTAACAAAATCTTTCAATTGCTTCATTTATTTTATGAGGATTTGCTCTTTCTTTTAACGATTAAAGGGTTAAGTATATTAGAAAGTTTTAATATATTTAAAACTCTATTTTCTTGGAAGCAGTAAATAAAAAATTAAAGAAATTAGACTAAAGTGTTAAAAGGAAGGGGCTAATCATACTTTCGTATTACTTCATTTTCATTCCAATTATTGATTCGAATATTTTTGTTTGCTATTAAAATATTGGTATAAGAACAATTAAGTTTAAAAAGGGAGTGGGAATATGGTTAATTATATTTGCACTACATGTGGAGTACAGTATCCCGAAAATAAAGAAGCACCTTCCCGTTGTAATATTTGCAATGATGAAAGGCAATATGTGAATCCAATTGGACAGTCATGGACAACATTAGAAACAATGCAAAATAGCAATTTATACAAAAATGAAATAATAAAAGAAGAAAGTGGTTTGTATAGCATTACTACAAAACCTAAATTTGCAATTGGACAAACAGCATTTTTAATACAAAGTAAAACTCTAAATGTTATGTGGGATTGCATTAGTTATTTGGATGATAAAACGATTCAGAGTATATATGATTTAGGCAGTATTCAAGCAATAGCACTTTCTCATCCACATTATTACTCTACACAAGTAAAGTGGGCGGAAATATTCAATGTACCTATCTATATTCATGAAGATGATAAAGAGTGGGTGGTTCACTCGAGTAAACAAATTAAATTTTGGTCTGGGGAACATTTGATATTATCGGAAGAACTTACATTGCATCGCTTAGGAGGCCATTTTAAGGGCGGGACTGTTATGCATTGGAAAGACGGTAACGAAGGGAAAGGAATTTTGTTATCAGGTGATATTATACAAGTCGTTTCCGATCAAAAATGGGTAAGTTTTATGTATAGTTATCCAAACCTCATCCCATTACCAGCGAATAAAGTTAGAGATATGGCAGAGAAAGTAAAAGATATCCAGTTTAGTCGACTATATAATGCTTTCCATGGTGTGGTGGAAGATGCGAATAAGACTGTGCAAAGATCTGCTCATCGGTATATAAAGGCCCTACAAGGAGACCTTTTTCATACGTAATAAAATATAAGGAAGAACTATTTATTTCATCTCATTATTTATATAACTATTTTTATATAAATTTAATACTAAAGTCCTACTATTTATAAACTAATAGGCCTTTTAACTTAGGCAGTTCTCACACTAATGAGGGATGTGGAAGGAAATATATGTAACCTATAATGATTACTATAAAGCTTTGGAAAATGAAAAGGAGGAGATTTGCATGAAGAATTGGGTTCAATTTAGAATTGCAAGACCAACAGATAAATTTGAAGAAGTTATAAGTTTTTATGAGACGGGGTTAGGGTTAAAGCGTATAGGAGAATTTCACAATCATGAAGGATATGATGGGGTTATGTTTGGATTACCGGATGCCGAGTATCATTTGGAGTTTACAACGCACGTTAATGGAAGTCCATGTCCTGCACCGACAAAAGATAATTTACTAGTTTTTTATATGCCTAATAAAGATGAAATTGAAAAAATAGTGAATCGATTAAGTGATATGGGCTATCATGAGGTGGAACCAGAAAATCCGTATTGGATAGAGAAAGGGACCACAATAGAGGATCCAGATAGTTGGAGAATTGTGTTTATGAATGCATTTGAATAAAGAAGCTCTTTTCGTATGTATTGGAGTGTAACAAAATGATTGAGTCAAAACTCCCTACAGCATTTGTAGGGAGTTTTTTAAGAGAGTTATTAAAATGTCGAAAGTATTTTGGCTAAAAATAAATATGATTTATGCAGGAGGTATACAAGTATGACATTAAAGCATTTTAATGAGTTTGCTAAAAATGTTGGGAATACACCTCTCATTAAATTAGAATGTGAAGAAACGAAGGATCTTTCTATTTATGCTAAATGTGAATGGCACAACCCAACAGGATCGATTAAGGATAGAGCCGCGCTTGGAATGATTAATAAATATTTACGAGAAGCGGACAAAAAACAACCTATTTTAGAGTATAGCGGTGGAAGCTTAGCGAGATCAATTGGCTATATTTGTTATTATTTAGGACTTCAATGCACGTTAGTTTTAAGTTCTGGAACTGGTAAATCACTACTAAATGAACTTAAACATTATGGAGCTAACGTGATTTTAGTTGATAAATGTATGGGTTTTTACGCAGTAATTGAAAAGACAATTGAGATTAGCAAACAACAACCAGAGTTATACTTTTTATTCCAACATTATAATAATGCAAATCTATTAAGTCATATAGAAGGAACAGGACGAGAAATTATTACACAAATGAATGGAAAACCCATACACGCATGGGTAGCATCTGCTGGTACTGGTGGAACTCTAATGGGGGTCTATAAAGCAGTAAAGAATTATACAAAAAAAGTTGAGCTACATTTAGTAATGCCTGCTGAATTGCCTTATGGTTCCGGACAACCACCAAATGATTTAAAGAAATATGCTGGATCAGGTGGGTTCGGCCTAGGAAGGAAACAACATTTCATAGAACAGGAAGACAATTTGATAGAAAAACAATGGACATATTCATATGAAGAAACCTTGTATGAAATGGCACGTTTTTATAATGAAACTGGTATGAAAATAGGAACGTCTACAGCGGCGAATTTATTAGCTGCTAAACAAATTGGAAAAGAAAAAGGTGCGAATTTTAATGTAATTACAGTTTTTCCGGATGCTGGGTCTATAGAAGAGTGGTCAGATGTAAAGAATTTACAACAAACATAGAGAAAATCAAACCAATAAAAGTTCTATCATATTCTATTTCTTACACTATGAAAAATTGATGAAATGAAACCTGTATATGTAAAATGTACAGGTTTTTCGTGTTTATCCTAGTTATCTGTAGTAACTAGAAAATTTCACATACCGTATTTAAAAAATAAATATAGGAAAACCAAAAAGTAATGTAGAATATATCGTACATACATATATGAAGTCAACATAAAAGAAAAAGAGGTGGGCATATGTTACTTGAAGAAGTAATGCAGCAACTAGAGGAATATGGAACAGAACAAAATCGTAAAACGTATAAAAATCACGGAGCGAAAGAGCCACTATTTGGGGTTAGTTTTGCCAATTTAAAAGTGTTAAAAAAGAAGATTAAAAAAGATCATGATTTAGCAACTTTATTATGGGAAACAAAAAATATGGATGCAATGACTTTAGCAACGATGATTTTAGATCCGAAGAAAGTTACGACAGAACAGCTAAATAAATGGGTACAGGAAGTGGATTATTATTGTTTAATGGACGTTTTGATGAATGCTATTTGTACGTCGCCAATTGCGATAGAAAGAATGGAAGAGTGGACAAAGTCTGATGATGAATGGATTGGACGAGCAGGCTGGTCTTTATTAGCAAATATAGCGATTAAAAATAAAACGTTACAGGATGATTTCTTCTCTCCTTATCTAGAAGAGATTAAAGTAAATATACATAATGAAAAAAATAGAAAAAAAGAAGCGATGAATAGTGCTTTAATTGCGATAGGAATTCGTAATGAAGAATTAGAGAGAAAAGCGATTGAAATGGCACGTGAAATTGGAAAAGTGCAGGTTGATCACGGGGCAACATCTTGCAAAACACCAGACGCAGAGCCGTATATAAAAAAAGCGAGAGAAAGAGCTGAAAAAAAGAAAGTGAAATAAGAAAAGGGGAACGGCTATGGAACCAAAGGAAACGGCACAAAGCATCATTACATCACGATTTCCGAATTGTGATGTAGCTTTCCTGGGAGGAAGCGTTGTACGAGGGGAAGCGACAAAAACATCTGATCTGGACATTGTAATAATAGATCGTAGTTTGTCATCTTGCTATAGAGAATCTTTCTATAGTAATGGATGGCCAGCCGAAGTGTTTGTACATAATTTTGAAACGTATAAAACCTTTTTTAAAATGGATTGTGATCGCGGAAGACCTTCGTTACCACAATTAGTTTCAGAGGGAATTGTATTAAAAGGTGAAATCGAAATTGTTGAGAAATTAAAAAGAGAAGCAAATAATTTACTAAATAAAGGACCAGCTAAATGGACTGAAGAAACAATGAAGCAGAAGCGGTATTTTATTACAGATACTTTGGATGATTTTATTGGTGCATCAAAAAGAGAAGAAGAATTATTTATCGCGAATTTATTAGCTGATTTATTACATGAATATGTATTAAGGGTAAATGGTAAATGGCTTGGAAGTTCAAAATGGTTTATAAGAGTACTTAGAAAATATGATGAACAATATGCAGATCAATTTGTAGCGGCGTTTGATCATTTTTATACAACGGGAGAGAAAAGAAACTTAATTACTTTTGTAGAAAAAACGCTAGAACAGTATGGAGGGAGAATGTTCGAAGGGTTTTCTATAGGAAAATAAAAAGGGGATAGCAAAGTGAATGTACCATTCGTTCAATTAAGAGAACTGACACTAAATGATGTAGAAAATCGATATCAATGGTCACTAGACAGAAAAGTAACGAAACATTTAGTTGTACCAGATCGATATCCACCGTTCACTCGTGAAGATACGAAAAAATGGATTGAAGCATGTATAAATCGAAAAAATGGTTATGAACAAAGAGCTATCATTGCAGAGAACGGCATACATATTGGATGGGTAGATCTTAAAAACTTTGATAAAACAAATAGAAATGCAGAATTGGGAATCGCGATTGGTAATAAAGAGTACTGGGGCAAAGGATATGGAATAGCGGCCCTATATAGTATGTTACATCTAGCATTCTTTGAATTTGAATTAGAAAAAGTTTGGCTACGTGTAGATGAAGATAATTTTCAAGCTAGAAAGAGTTATGAAAATGCTGGTTTTGTTTGTGAAGGACTAATGAGAAATGATCGATTACGTCAAGGAAAGTTCATTCATCGTTATCGCTATAGTATATTAAGAGAAGAATACGAATCTTTAAATAGTAGTTTATAAAAATGTTATGTTAACTTGAAGGGGCTGGAGAACTATGATCCGATTACTTACGAAAGAAGATGCAAAACAATATTGGGATTTACGTTTAGAAGCATTACAAGTAAATCCGGAGGCATTTGTAACAACTTATGAAGAGGCGATTCGCCAGGAGAATCCTATTAAGCGAGTGGAAAGTAATTTAACAGCTACTACTAGCTGTACATTCGGAGCTTTTAATGAGGATTATCAATTAGTTGGTGTTGTCACTTTACTAACAGAAGAGAAAGAGGCGTATAAACATAAAGGTCATATCGTTGCGATGTATGTAGATGCGAGTAATCGAAGAAGTGGCCTTGCGCGTGAGTTAATATGTAAAGCAATTGAAAGAGCAAGAGAACTAAACTTGGAACAATTGACATTAGGTGTTGTGTCCACAAACGAGCCAACAAAAAAGTTGTATGAATCAATAGGCTTTCAAACGTATGGAATTGAAAAAAGAGCATTAAAAATGAACGGTGTATATAGTGACGATGAATATATGGTGTTGTTTTTGTAAGAAAGGGAGTTTAGTATGAAAGATCTCCATTTAGAAAAAAATATGAACCCGCAAGTGGCAATTTTGTATGCGACGGTTACGGATACATATAAACGATTGCAAAAGTTAGTAGAATGTATTGATGAGAAAGAATTGTCTTTTAAAGGATCAGAAAATAATGAAAATAGTATCGGACAACTACTTCAACATTTAGCAGTTGTTGATCTACATTGGGTGTATCGCTTAAAGGGAGAAGCAGTTCCACTCGCACTTGAAAATAAATACGGACTTATGTTAAATGAAGTAGGAGAACTGCCAAGTTTAAGAAAACAGACGTTGCAACAATTAATGCAAGATTATGAAGCGGTGCATCATATGTTTTATGAGGAATGCATGAAACTAACAGAATATGATTTAACACGAGAAATTTTTTATGAAAAGGGAGAAAATGCGACTATAAGATGGGGGATATGGCATATAGCAGATCATAATCGGTACCATCAAGCTCATATTAGTCGGTTGAGAAAATTGTACAAAGAATATTAACTACATATAATGTAAATGTGAAAAACTCCCCGTAATTAATAGATTAGGGGGAGTTCATTTTAAATTGGCTTTTTTTTCTTTTCTTCCCAAGTTAACATCAAATTTTTATGGAAGTCTTTTGGTTGCGCCATTAAATACCAGTAAATTATATGCGCAATTGTAGGCTGCCATTTTTTATGGCGTATTCTTATATTTTCGTGATGCGTATAGTGAGTGGAAATTACAGTCGCTTTTGTGTCTGGGAAACCGCTATATACAATATCTTCTATCTCATACCAATAAACTTTATTCCCATCTAAATCAATTATAATACCTTCATCATCCCAATAAAAACCGGTATTTTCTCTTCTTTTTTTCAAAAGATAAAAACCATAATATATAAAAATGCCTGGGATGATTAAAATTAGAATTCCAAGGGAGAAAAATTCATCTATTAAAGCTAAAATACAAATAAATAGAAAAGAAAGCCCTGCAGCTAACATCAATAAGGTGAATACCATGGAAATTTTATATGTTTTCAATATGATCACATCCAAATAACTAATTTATTTCTAAAGCCAAAACTCTTCATCTGTACGATATGCACTGATCAATATGCATATAGCAGATATGAAATGCATACACATCTCGATTAGTGGAATCCATGAAACGAATGATGTAGCAATTTCTCCTGATTTTATTTTAATATATTGTATAATAAATAAAAACACTATTATTTTTATAAATTAATATGCTGTTAAAAAACTTTGCATTCGAATAGATTGAGCGTTATTTAATAAAAAAACTATTATAAGGGGTTTTATAATGAAAGCTATTGCAGTAGGGATATTGGCATCATTTTTCTTTGCCTTTACCTTCGTTTTAAACCGGGCGATGGACTTAGAAGGTGGAAGCTGGATTTGGAGTGCATCATTACGGTACTACTTTATGGTTCCGATGCTCTTACTTATTGTCATGTATAGAGGTAACTTAAAGCAACTCTTTCAATATATGAAAAATAATCCGAAAGAATGGATAGTGTGGAGTATCGTTGGATTTGGCCTCTTCTATGCACCACTTAGTTTTGCCGGAGCTTTTGGACCTGGTTGGCTCGTTGCATCAACATGGCAAATTACAATCGTTGCAGGAATTTTGTTAACACCATTTTTTGCAGTTGATCCATTACATAAAAAACTTCCAATGAAGGAATTAATTATGTCAGGTATTATTTTATGCGGTGTTGTACTCATGCAAGTAGAACATGCTTCTTCATTAGGAATTCGTGAAACCGTTTTATGTGTAGTTCCTGTAATTATTGCAGCGTTTGCTTATCCACTTGGAAACCGAAAAATGATGCAAGTTTGTAAAGGGGAACTAGATGTATTTCAGCGAGTTCTTGGTATGACATTAGCAAGTTTACCATTTTGGTTTTTACTATCTGGTTATGAAGTATCAACAAGCGGGCTACCGTCAAGTAGCCAAGTTTTCCAATGTTTTATTGTAGCAGTGAGTTCTGGTTTAATCGCGACAGTATTATTCTTCTTTGCAACAGATCTTGTAAAAGATGATCCACAAAAACTAGCAACAGTAGAAGCAACACAATCCGGTGAAGTTTTATTTGCGTTAGTAGGAGAGCTCATCTTACTATCTGCGCCAATTCCGTCATCTTTATCTTGGGTTGGTATGAGTCTTGTTATTGTTGGAATGATACTACATAGTTATGTAGCGGTCGTTGTGAAGAAAGAAGAAAAAATAACGGCGTAATGAGATTAGCTCTTTTTATAAAGAGCTAGTCTTTTTTATGGAAAGGGATGTAGAAATGAATTTGAAACGCGTGGAACAAATTGAGAAAGATCCAATATTAAATGTGCTACAGTATGCAATTGGTCCAAGTGAAACTAGCTTAAAGAAAGCAGTTTTATTTTATGGAAGGAATAAAGGGACTTTTTATAAATTTGAAGAAAAAGCTTGTATAGGTATTGAAATAATCGGAGTAAATAAAGCAAGAATATGTCATATAGCAGTCGTTCCACAATATCGTTATAAAGGAATTGCGTTGCAAATGATAAAGGAAGTATTAAGAACGCACCAATTGACTTATCTTGAGGCAGAGACAGACGATGAGGCAGTAGGATTTTATAAAAAAATCGGTTTTCAGGTTAAAAGTTTAGGGGGAAAATATCCGGGAGTTGAAAATATGCAAATATACATGTTGAGTATAGTTTGAAAAAGATAATAATTACATTATATAATATAAGTAACTGGAAAAATATAGATAAAAGAAATTAGGTGTATAACACATGAGAATGGATAAAAGTAAATTTATAAAAATTGCTACTTCAATAGGGGTGTCATCTTTTTTATTAACGGGCTGTGGCGATTATGAAGAAGAAACGGCCCAGAAAGAAAGTACTGCTGTTAAAACAGATGGTGGAAAACAAGGTAATGAACAAGAAACATTAAATTGTGACGATAAAACTCCTACTAATGAAAATGTAGAAAATGATGAGTTATGTAAGGAAATGAATCCGTCATTTTCATCGTATAATGAAAATTCACATTTACCAATACTTCCATTCGTAGCAGGATATTTACTAGCAAGCAGAACTACAAATATGAATTATACAGTAAAACCAAATATAATGAAGAAACCATATGCAAATAATATTATTCCATATCGTGAAAAAGACCAAAGTAGAACTGGTGGCAGCGGTGGTGGAGGGTACTACGGCGGAACTAACAGTAACAACAATAATTCTTCCAATAAAGTAGATTTAAATAAACAACAGCCGAGTACATCAAATAAAGTGACGCCAGATACAAATACGCCGAAATCATCTACGACTCAAACTCCGAAAGTGAATTCTGGTTCCAGTGGAATTGGGAATGCAAAAGCGCCGGCGGGATCATAACACGAAAGGATAATAGGATCATGTATACAGAACAAGAGCAGAAAGAGTATATGAAAGTATGGTTTTCACTTGCAGAAGAGGCTGGTCGGAATGGATTTACATGGCCGAGTCTTTTAGAGAAGGAAGAATGGAATCAATATATGGCAACGGGTATGTATCGTATGCCAGTAAAAACTTATACTGCTATTTCAAAAGCAACAGAGGAAATTATGTATGTGTTATATAGAACGTATCAATATATTGTCAATACGACAGAAGATTTTCAAAAACTAGGATTTCCAGCTGAAACGTGGGAAATTGTGAGAATGAAACATATTGGTTTGTTTTCATATTTTACAAGGTTTGACTTTATCGTAAATGGTGAAGATATAAAGTTAATAGAAGTAAATTGTGATACACCAACAGGTTATTTAGAGCCGTCTGTCGCAAATGAAGTGTTATGTCGTTATCATGATGTAAATCACCCCAATCATATAGAAGAGCATATTGTTCAGGCATGGGAACAAATTAAACATGACTATAATATACGTCCTGAAGAGAAGATATATTTTACTAGTTATGATTGGCACGATGAAGATCATCAAACAGTTCAATTTTTAAGAAGCTATTGCTTAGATCAATTAACCGACTATATAGGTATACAAGATATCGTCGTTGCAGATGATGGTATATATACGCCAAATGGTGAACGAATCTATTATTTATATAGACTATATCCAATCGAATATTTAGTTTCAGATACCGATAAAAATGGGAAAAGAATTGGACTTCAGTTTTTAGATCATATAGCGCAAGGAAGAGTGAAAATCATAAATCCGCCTGTAGCTTTTCTTATGCAAAATAAAAGTGTACTCGCGTTAATTTGGCAACTTTACGAAGATGGAGTCTTCTTTGAGGAAGAAGAGCGAGGAATTATAGAGAAATACTTCTTACCAACATATTTTACAAATAAACCGTTTATAGAAAGAAATGAATCATATGTTTCTAAACCTTTATATGGCCGTGAAGGCGGAGGAGTATCTATATACGAAAATGATGAGCTTTTAGCAGAAGATAAAACAGCGTATTATTTTGAACAGCGGAAAATATATCAGCAATACATAGAAATGCCTGACTATACAATTGATACATGGGATGGTCCGTATACCGGTAAACTATTAATTGGTTCACACTGTATTAGCGGGAGAGCCGCAGGGTTATTTTTACGAGTAGGTGAAAAAATAACGGGAAACTTATCGATGTTTACAGGTGTTACAATAGAAGGATAAAGGATACAAAGAGCTCATCATTTTTGATGGGTTCTTTCGTTTACAGAGTGTTTTTATTGTTTTGATGTAACGCCTATATTGTTCTTTTCGTTATATAAAATCAATATATTACTATTTTAATGTGTTGATAAAAATGATTAAGTTAAAAATTAAGAAAAATATGATAATATATGTATGTAGTAGTTTAATACAAAATGGGGGAACAATCGTGAAAATGAATGACATAGTGGCAAGTACGCCATTGCCAAATACAATTAAAACAATTACAAATGATTTAAGAAAATTAGGGTTAGAAAAAGGAATGACAGTGATTGTACATTCTTCGCTAAGTTCTATAGGCTGGGTATCAGGCGGAGCAGTTGCGGTAGTAGAGGCATTAATGAAAGTCATTACAGAAGAGGGAACCATTATTATGCCAACGCAATCTTCGGATTTATCTGATCCGAAACATTGGTCAAGACCACCTGTACCTGAAGAGTGGTGGCAAATTATTCGGGATAACGTACCAGCATTTGAGCCACATATAACTCCAACAAGAGCAATGGGGAAGGTAGTTGAATGTTTTCGTACATATCCGAATGTAGTACGTAGCAACCATCCATTAGGAAGTTTTGCGGCATGGGGAAAACGTGCAGAAGAAATAACGATGAATCAATCACTATCAATGAGTTTAGGAGAAGAGTCTCCATTAAGAAAAATATACGATTTAGACGGATACATATTATTAATTGGTGTTGGATATGACTCTAATACGTCTGTACATTTATCTGAAGTACGTTCTGGTGCATGTGAGTTAATAAAAGTAGGGGCGCCTATAATAGAAAATGGTGAAAGAGTATGGAAAGAGTTTATTGATATGGATTACGATTCTGATAAGTTTATAGAAATTGGTGTAGCGTTTGAACAAAAGGGAACTGTAACAAATGGGAAAATAGGAAACGCAAAGTGTCGTCTTATGAAACAGCGTGATATAGTTGACTTTGGAACAGAATGGTTTCGTAAGAAAAATAAGTAAGGGATGGTTACAATGAAGGGGAAAAAGGTATTAATTACAAGTGGTGGTTGTTTAGAAAAATGGGATCAAGTACGTGGTCATACGAATATGGCAAAAGGAACAATCGGAAGAATAATCGCCGAACAGCTTATCAGTAAAGGGGCACATGTTATTTATTTACACGGTTATTTCGCTGAGAAACCGAACGATATAAATAATCAATTGGAATTACACCCATTTGAAGGAATTGTTGATTTACAAGATAAAATGAAGAGTATAATTACGCATGAAAAGGTTGATGCGGTCATAATGGCAGCGGCTGGATCAGATTGGATTGTAGACAAAATTTGTGATCAAGAGGGCAATGTTCTTGATATGAATGGAAAAATCTCAAGTGATATAGCGCCAATTATACATTTTCAAAAGGCACCGAAAGTATTAAAGCAAATAAAACAGTGGGATCCAGAAACGGTACTTGTTGGCTTTAAGCTTGAAAGTGATGTAAATGAAGAAGAACTGTTCGAAAGAGCGAAAAATAGAATGCAGGAAGCGAAGGCGAGTGTAATGATTGCGAATTCACCACATTCTTTATATTCACGCGGAGCGGTGCACTACGTAATTGGACAAGACGGTAAAGGGAAGTTATGTAATGGGAAAGATGAAACAGCGAAAGAAATTGTCAAAAGGTTAGAAGTACTTTGTAATCACATTACTGTTTTATAATTTTTAGTATTTGGATAAGAATGAATCCGCATAATATATATAGGTAAGTGAAACTTTAATTTATGGGAATTTAACTTTTACACGAACGTTAACCATTCAAGATGGATACATAGCATAATTGGTGAGGAGTGGATTCTATGGAACATTTATTAAAGCAAGCTATTAAACTAAGAAACGAAAAGAAATATGCGCAATCCAGAGAGATACTTATTGGGCTAACAAACTTTACGAGGGATGCAGAAGTGCTATTTCAATGCGCCTGGATACATGATGTAATGGGACTTGAAACAGAGGCAGTGCCGTATTATGAACAGGCAATTGTAAATGGACTTGATGGTGAGTCACTTTGCGATGCATATATCGGTCTTGGCAGTACATATCGTTGTATAGGTGAATATGACAAAGCAATTACAGTTTTAGAAACGGGTTTGCAGCAGTTTCCGGATAATGACGTGATGAAGGTGTTTCTCTCTTTAGCAAAATATAACGTAAACGAACATGAAACTGCAATGAAATTATTACTTGAAACAGTCGTAAAAGCAGAGGAAGTAAAAGAATTTGAACGTGCCATTTCATTTTATAAAGACCATTTAAACGAGGTTTTTAAATAAGAGGGTGAATGTATGAATTTCGCATTATCACGAAGGCGAAAAGGTATTTGGTTTGGACTAATATCTTTCATCTTGTTATCAAACTATTTATTGTATGCTCTTCCAATTGTACCAGCTGCTCCGAAAGAAGTAGTGCTTGGTTCTTTGTTAGATTGTATGTTTGTAATTCCGGTCATTACGTATTTCTTTATTATTCGAAAAAGATACTCGTTAACGTATATATTCCCTGTCGTAATAGCTGGTTATATATTTGCAAGATTTATTATTCCAAGCGACTATTTACAAGCTTTTTCATACGTTTCTTATATTATAGTTGCAGGAGAAATTGCTTTTGTATGTTTAGAGTTATTCCTTCTATATAAAATTGTTAGAAAGCTTCCTAACATAATAAAAAAATATAAAGAATATAAAAGGGAGTATTCTTCATTTTCTTATGCAATTGATGCTGCGTTTGACGACACTATGAAAAGAAATAAATTAATAGATATCATTGTAACAGAGTGTAAGTTAATTTATTATGCATTTTTATCGTGGCGTGAAAAAGTGCCAGAAGGTGAAGGTGTATACTCATACCATAAAAAGACTGGTGCAATAGGTGTATATATCATGATCATCCATGCAACCTTAATAGAAAGTATCGGTTTTCATTATTTGCTTCATCAATGGAATCCAGTAATAGCATGGATTTTACTTATTTTAAACGTGTATGCAATGTTTTATTTTTTAGCTGAAATACAAGCAATGCGAAAAAATCCAATTATTGTTGCGGAAGAAAAGATTATCATTCAAATTGGATTAGGAAAGAAAATTATTATACCATTTAAACAAATTGATAAAATTACGTTTTATAAAGGAGAACTTTTAAAGAAAGAGAAAGAGGTTCTTGATGCAACCGTGATGGAATTTATAAAGGAACCTCCAACATTTGAAATAACACTAAAAGAGTCAGTGAAGGCGCAATTGTTATATGGATTTTCTAAAACAGTAAGTCGTGTTCACTTAAATGTTGATGAGGAACGGAAGTTTTATGATGCGGTGATGGAGAATTTGAAACATGAATAATGTTACTAATTTTCATCGTACGTTTGGTGTGTACGGCATTTGTATCGAAAACAATCACATATTAATAATCGATAAAATGAAAGGTCCATATAGAAATCGGTATGATCTACCTGGTGGTAGTCTAGAAGATGGGGAATCATTATTAGCTGGACTTCATAGAGAGATTAAAGAAGAGACTGGTCTAAAGGTAACAGTAGTAAAACAAATAGGTACAATTGATTTTCAAATTCCATCAAAGTTCAAGGAGTACACATATGTACATCATATCGCAGTTTTCTACGATGTTGAAAACTGCGAATGTGAATTCGTAGTACCGGAACAATTTGAAGAACAAGATTCATTAGGAGCTAGATGGATTCCTATCGAAAGCATTACAGAAGACAATTCATCTCCGCTTGTATGTAGTGCAGTAGAGTGGCTGAAAACAAATGAGCTTCCATTAGAAGTGAAAAAATATGAAACATGGTCAGTGAAAAACTCCTTCTAAAATAAGAAGGAGTTTTTATTGTGTATTTGGAGACCAAACACTTCTTTATGACTATATAAATGGATATAATTAAGATTAGAAATAGCATAAGGGGAAACAAAGAATGAATAAATTACTAACACTTAAAAGTAAAATTGTAGAAAGAAAAATCAGGTATGACTCGACCGTAGTAGATCACACTTGCTTATTACTTGAAAAGCAGTTGCAAAGTATCGTGTTATTTCATGAGGTTCAGTATTCATTTACAATGACTACACATAGTACGAGTTTAACAATCCCAAAAGGAAGTTACACCATTGCATACTACTGGGAAGATCGTCCGTACAATTTATACATATGGAGAGATCAAAATGGAATGTATTTAGGCTCTTATTTTAATGTTGTAAAAAATACGCAAATAACAGACGAACTAGTTTCATTTGAAGACTTAATTATTGATATTTTGGTACTTCCAAGCGGAGAATATTTTATTTTAGATGAAGATGAGTTACCTGAGCCTTTAGAGGGTTTTGAGGGTGGCTATGTGAATGAAGCTCTTTATGTATTAGAGGAAATAATTCAAAAGACGCTTCCTCAAATGATTGTAGAGACAGAAATGGTGAGGTTAAACTAAAGTGAAATTGATTTGAAAAGAAAATATGTGTTTAATGAAATTGAGTAGTCTTAAGTTATATGATCTAACTTTTTTGATAAGTCTAAGGTTAGATGTATATTTCTTGGGATTACTCTTTTTTGTGGAAACGAATATTGACTGAATATAGTTCAGTCGTTTATGATTGAATCAGATTCAGTCGCAGAGAAAACATACTAGGAGATGACGTATGAAAAGAATATCAAAAGAACCAGATATAAGAAGGCAAGAGTTAATGGATATTGGATTTGAACTATATATGAAAAATGGTATGAAAGGATTTGGCATAAAAGATGTTGTGAATCATGCTGGTGTAGCAACGGGCTTATTTTATTATTACTTCAAGTCTAAAGAGAATTTTGTTGATGAAGTATTAAATGATTTTATTGTGAAAAATATGAAGTTAATTGAAGAAATACTTATTTCTAATGAACGATCTGTCATGCAAAAGATGAAAGATTCTCTAAATATATTTTGGACATTTATCGAAAAATTAGCACCTTATAAAAATGTGAGTTCGTTTCAGACGGAACAACATTTTCAACTGGAACAGAAATTATTTACGCGAATGCAGCCATTAATTCGACAAGTGATTGAAGAAGGGGTAAAAACAGGGGTTTTTAATACTGTTAACTCATTATTAGCTTCAGGATTTATTTTATACGGTCTTAGTAGTATTGCCCATTCAGACGCGAATTTGAATTTAGATACGAAGCAAGAAATGGTTAATTTAGTATTAAATACACTACGATACGATCAAAGAGAAGGAGAATGTATATGAAGATTATAATTGATGGAAACAATATTTCGAATGAACAACTTACAAAGTGGAAAAGAGAACGTATTAAAAAAGTTTTAAATACATTAGGACATAAAGAACTGGAATTAAATGATACAGACGTTATGATAAAAAAACTAACGGAACTAAAGTTAAATTATTCATCCAATGAAATGTATGATAAGTTAAAATATAAACTTAAATTAAGTGAAATGGGTATGCGTATTTGTACTGTTTTATCTGGCGATAGACGAAAATTTTCAAAAACAAGTATCTATTTAGATGGGATTACAGCAGAAGAAGCGATAAATGGAATTGATAGTTTTATGCTTGAACAATCAAGTGAAAATCATCAAGTGAATTTATCAGCTTGTCCTGATCACTATGTATTAAGACCCTTTGGGCAAAATGAATTAGAGGTTATCGAAACTACTGGTAATTCTCCGTTTCCAGTTCGATTTTTTATTGTTTTTGGTGACGAAACGGGATTGAAGACACCTAGAGACAAGTCTTATCAATACCAATCAACAGGTGTTGCACGTATGAAAGACGGTACTACTATTGGTGGAGTTCGACATCAATTCAAAGATACAGACACTGGTATAGAAGTAAGTCTAGTTGTAGAGTTCCCAGCACTTTGTCCTAATAGTCTTATTAAATCGCATCAAATGCATTTGGCATGTGAGTTTTCTTATTGGTTACAGTGGATTAAGGACCATAAAAAATAATTTTCAAATAAACAACAGTCAAGATGTTTAAACAAATCATACGTATGTTTTAACAAAACCGAGTTGACTTATCGGAAAAGTTTGTATAATATGTACTTAATTCCATTACGTATTGCTGATTGGAGAAACCAAAGGCATTTTATCTATTGATAAAATGCCTTTGGTTTTTTTATTGCATAAATACTGAATCTGTTCATTTAGATGAATCATTTCAAGGAGGGGGAAAAGTGACTGTATCAATTGATGGAGTATCAAAATATTTTTCGAAACAAACTCGTACTGTTCAAGTATTAGAGAATATTAATTTTCAATTAGAGAAAGGGGATTTTGTTACAGTAATTGGTCCAAGTGGTTGCGGAAAAAGTACACTATTAAAAATTATTGCAGGTTTAGACAGCGATTTTGAAGGAGAAATCATTATTGACGGAGAGCGTATAACAAAACCGAGTAAGAAGCAAGGATTTATATTTCAAGAGCATCGCTTGTTTCCATGGTTAACAGTTGAAGAAAATATTGCTGCAGATTTGTCGTTAAAAGATAAGTATGTGAAAGATAAGGTGAGAGAATGGGTTGAAATCGTTCGGTTAGATGGCTTTGAAAAATCGTATCCGAAAGAAATTTCAGGCGGGATGTCACAACGTGTTGCGATAGCGAGAGCGTTATTAAGAGATCCGAATGTATTATTACTTGATGAACCTTTTGGAGCGCTGGATGCTTTTACTCGAAGTCATTTGCAAGAAGTACTTTTAAATATTTGGGAGCAGAAGAAAACGACAATGATATTTGTTACTCATGATATAGACGAAGCGATATATCTTTCAAACCGAATTATTATCATGAGTGCAAAGCCTGGAAAAATACATAAAGTGATTGAAAATAATTTACCTTATCCACGTAGTAAAACTTCGGAATTATTCCAAGAAATTCGCACGAAAGTATTACAGCAGTTTGAACACGGGGGACTGATTCAAACGAGTATATAGGAAAAGGGTGGATTATATATGTATAAAAAAGGTAAAGTTCTTTCTTTTGCATTAGCTATATCTATATTTTTATTAGGGTGTGAAAAAAACACAGCAAGTAGTAAGAAAGAAGATGTAACAATTCAAATTGGTATACAGCAAGGGTTAAGCCCACTATTATTAGCACAGAAAAAAGGATGGTTTGAAGAGGAATTTAAAAAAGAAGGAGTTAAAGTGAAATGGACAGAGTTTCAAAGCGGACCTCCCTATTTTGAAGCGATCGCATCAAATCGATTAGACTTTGGCGAAGTTGGAAACTCCCCGGTTATTTCAGCGCAAGCGGCTGGTATTGAATTTACCGAAATTGCTAATACAAGTTATGCGAGGAAAGGAACAGGAATTCTTGTGGAAAAAGATAGCAAGATTACGAGCGTAAAAGATTTAAAAGGTAAAAAAATTGCCGTAGCAAAAGGAAGTAGCGCATTTAATTTATTGTATCGAGCATTAGAAAAAGAAGGTATCAATGCGAAAGATGTAAATGTCATTCAACTGCAACCAGATGAAGCGCAGCCCGCATTTGAATCAGGATCAGTAGATGCATGGGCCATTTGGGATCCGTTCATTTCACTACATACGTTAAATAAAGGAGCTAAGGTTATTGCAGATGGTGAACGATTAAATGTTTCTTCACCAGAGTTTTTAATTGCAAGAACAAAATTTGCAAAAGAACATCCAGAATTAGTTGAGAAGTTTCTCAAGGTTTATGAAAAAGCTCGTGTATGGCAAGAGTCAAACTTAGATGAAGCAATAAAAATATATACTTCTGCAAAGAAAATAGATGCTGAAATTGTAAAAGAAGTGTTTAATCATGACAAACCAATTTTAGTTCCAGTAACGAAAGAAATAATAGCAGAACAGCAAAAGACAGCGGATTTTCAATATAAGCTTGGTTCTATAAAGAAAGAAATTAAGACGGAAAAAGTTGTAGATAATTCTTTCGTAGAAAAAGCATTGAAAGCGAAGTGAAAAGAGGTTTTGTAAAGTGGAAAATACGAAAGCTGTTATTAAACCAGCGAGTATAACGATTGAGAAAACCAGCGTCAAGAAGGTGCGAAAGTTAAATGTAAAAGTTTTAGTAAGGGCGATTACTATACCAGTTATTATATTAATAATTTGGCAGTTGGCTGGCGTATTGGGTCTTGTTTCTAAAACAGTTTTACCAACACCAGTAGATATTTTTCTAGCTTTCCAAGAGCTTATTAAAACAGGAGAGTTATTCGGCCATCTAAGTATTAGTGTATTCAGGGCTGCGGCTGGTTTCTTTATCGGCGGAAGTTTAGGAATTATTTTAGGAACGATTGTTGGATTTTCAACGAGAAGTGAACAATATTTAGATCCATCTGTGCAAATGTTAAGAACTGTACCTCATTTAGCTGTGGCACCACTTTTCGTATTATGGTTCGGTTTTGGAGAAACATCGAAAGTGTTATTAATTGCAGATGGTGCATTTTTTCCTTTATACGTAAACGCATTTTTAGGTATTAGAGGTGTGGATTCAAAGTTATTTGATGTTGCGAGAGTGTTTGAGTTTAGAAAAAGAAAATTAATTACAAAACTAATTTTACCAGCTGCATTGCCTAACCTTTTACTAGGAGCAAGGTTATCCTTAGGTGTTGCATGGGTGAGTTTAGTAGTAGCAGAACTTATGGGATCTACAGAAGGTATTGGCTATATGATTATGGATGCAAGGCAATTTTCAAATACAGATATTGTATTTGTCGGTATTATTATTTTTGCGTTCGTTGGGAAGTTTTCTGATTCACTCGTACGTTTACTAGAAGTGAAGTTTTTAAGATGGAGAGATAATTTTAAAGGAGAGACAGGGGATTAACATATAAAGTGAAACTTTAATCAGTGGGGTTTTCTTCATCCCCACTGATAATTAGTTGAACCAATCAGGCCTGTATAGGCAGTTGAACTCCCACCTAAATTCTTTGCTTTCGCTGAATTTTGAGGTGGGGATCTTACTGCCCGCAAATAGCAGGGTAAATTATTAGGGGTAATTTATATAAAGTGTTTTAGTGGATTTTTCACAAAATAATTAAGGGGTGTGTAATAGTATGGAATTGTTATGGTTTATTCCAGCTTATGGAGATGGTCGATATTTAGGAACGACAAAAAGAGGAAGAGCAGCTGAATATGGTTATTATAAACAAGTTGCACAGGCAGCCGATTATTTAGGATTTACGGGTGTGTTACTTCCAACGGGGCAAGGTTGTGAAGATCCATGGGTATTAGCGTCGGCACTTGCTGCTGAAACAGAGAAATTAAAATTTTTAGTAGCAGTTAGACCAGGACTAATGTCACCGACAGTTGCAGCGAGGATGGCATCGACATTTGATAGAATCTCAGATGGAAGACTACTTATTAATGTAGTAGCTGGAGGAGATCCGGTCGAATTGCAAGGTGATGGATTGTATCTGGAACATGATGAAAGATATGAAGCAGCGGATGAATTTTTAAAAGTTTGGAAAGCTACGCTGCAAGGAGAAAGTATTTCTTTAGAAGGAAAACATATTAAAGTTACAGATAGTAAAGTCGTGTTCCCACCAGTTCAAACACCGTATCCACCAATTTATTTTGGCGGATCGTCAGCTGCAGGTAAAGAAGTTGCAGCTGAACATAGTGATGTATATTTAACGTGGGGCGAACCACCAGAGCAAGTGAAAGAGAAAATAGAAGAAGTAAGAAAACTTGCAGAAGAAAAGGGGCGTAACGTACGATTTGGTATTAGGTTACATGTAATTGTACGAGAAACAGAGGAAGAAGCATGGGAAGAGGCTGAAAAGTTAATTCAATATGTAGATAATGAAACAATAGAGCTTGCTCAAAAAACATTTGCGAGATATGATTCAGTCGGTCAAAAACGGATGACACATTTAAGTAAAGGTTCGAGAGAGTCGTTAGAAATAAGTCCTAACTTATGGGCTGGCATTGGGCTTGTAAGAGGTGGTGCAGGTACTGCCCTTGTAGGTGATCCGCATACGGTAGCAGAAAGAATAAAAGAATATGAAGCATTAGGAATTGATACGTTTGTTTTATCAGGATATCCTCATTTAGAAGAAGCATATGAAGTGGCAGAACTGTTATTTCCTTTATTAAAAGAAGAAAAGAAACAAGGGAATAAAATTGTTGGTGAAATGATAGCTGATGCATATGCATTAAAAAAATAGTGAGAAATAAAGTTCAACTAATCGGGTATTAACAGACAATTCCACCTATGTTTTGCTCCATTTTGTTTACTGCCTGTTAATACGGGATAGAAAACCCGCAAGTATTTCACTTGCGGGTTTTCATCGTAAACTATTAGAAAATATGGTAAAATTAAATAGTAACTTAAGGTATGGTTGGTTGTTCAATTATCACTTCTCCGTATAGGAGGGGGGTGATAATACGTGAGTGAAATAGCGTTGCTACTGCAGGGTGGACTGTTTCTCGTTGCATTGTTAACGTTCGTCGTCGTTTTAATAGACAAGCTCAAAAAATAACAACCCACCTATGCCAATAGAATGTGGGTTGTTTTGTTTGTAAGAAACAAATAGGATAAATGAACAATCCAATCTGCTAAGTTACGTGGACTAGTGTGTAGCCGCACACTAGTCTTTTTTATTTATATACAATTAATAATTAGTTTATGTGATTGTATTGTTCTTTTCATACTTATTATAACACAGTGTCTTTTCATCAAGAAAGGAGACCGTATGTTCTGATTCCGATTAAATAGAAGGGGTTTTTTCTTTAAATAGCCCATCCATATACTGTTTTAAAGTTTGGACATAAAATTCCTGCTTACTTACATTATTTACGCCGACAATTGGTGATGGAAGTTCATATCTCTTTTCTGATAAATGAACGACAACATCAAAGATATCAAATAGACGAATGAAACAGAACAGGCCATCTTTATCACTTAATAAAATAAAGTAATGGTTCTCACTATTTGTATTTAATGTATTCCATAAAGAACTTTTGCTTAAATCGCGCACGATGCTCTTTTCTTTTAATTCCATGAAATCGGCGTTTGATAGAATGTTAGAGATATCAATCGCATCTGGATCTTCAAAATAGCCATCAACAGATTGTACAGCGAAAGTATATGCCATTTTTAATACACTCATTTTGTATTTACGGTTATCTAAAAGTAATTCACGTTGAATAGAGCTAGCTACTTTCGTTACACGTTCTTCTTTCCAAATTTCGTTATGTAGTGAAATATCGTGCTTTTTACATAGTTTCATAATTAATGCGTTGGAATAAAGTATTTCATCACTTACTTCAACAACATCTGTCTCAGCAGCCGCAAGTTCCTCGCCATGCTCATTCGTATAGAGGGGGGAGTCAATTTGTTTTTTCATTTGCTCAATCTTATATTGGCTTAATTTATGCCGAATTAAGGGACGATCAATATTTGTTGTCATTTGTTCATGACAAGTATCACAAATTGAGTTTGTGAAATAATATCCACATAATATTTCTGGGATGACATATTGTTCACTAAGTTCTTTCGTATCTTTTCTGCAAATGATGCATTGTGTCATTTTTATCACCTTTACCTGCAAATTTGTATGTAATCTCATTGTAGTGTATTTATTGGCATTTTGGAATATTGTAAAGGAAAATATTATGTGAAATCGTAGTGTATTTTGGTACAATAAAGAGAAGTGCTAGTTTAAAGGAGGAAGTTTTTTGAAATCGAAAGTGCACTTTTGGACATTAGAAGTGCTAATGGTTGTAGCGATCATATTTATTTGCACAAAAATATCGTTTTTATTTCAACCGATTGGTATCTTCATATCAACTTTGTTTTTCCCAATCTTAATCGCGTTATTTTTATACTTCATATTTAACCCATTGTTAGTCTTTTTGGAGAATAAAAAAGTACCTAGAAATTTAGCGATTTTACTGTTATATCTTTTTATCATAACATTAACTGCGGTTGGAGTTGGGGTAGTTGTTCCAACAATTTCACAACAGCTAATGGATTTAGTAAAAAATATGCCAGGTTATATTAAAGAGGGAAAACTATACATACAAGATTTATCCCATCATAGATTGTTTGAATGGTTATCTACACAAAACTATGTTTCCATTGAAACAATTGAAAAAAATGCGATTGAATACTTAAAGGATATACCAAACACGATTACGTCGAGTGCAACGGCTTTATTTGGTATTATCACGAACGTGGCATTAGTGATCTTCACAGTACCGTTCATTTTATTTTATATGTTTAAAGATGGACATGCATTCCCAGGGAAAGCAGTTAGTTTATTACCTGAGTCTTACCGTGAAGAAGGACTTCGTATCATTAAGGAAACGAATGAAACATTATCTGCATATATTCAAGGGCAAGCGCTCGTTTGTATATTTGTAGGTGCGTTTACTTTTATCGGTTATTTAATTATCGATTTACCGTACGCTTTCGTTTTAGGAATTATAGCGGCATTTACAAATATCATTCCTAACTTAGGTCCATTTATCGGTGCAGCACCAGCTGTTATTGTAGGTCTGTTCGTATCTCCGATGCAAGCGTTGTACGTAATTATTATCGTAACAATTGTACAACAGTTTGAAAGTAACATCATTTCACCGCGTATTATGAGTTCAAAATTAAATATCCACCCGTTAACAATTATTATTTTAATTTTAGGGGTAGGTAATTTTGCGGGAATTATCGGAATGATTTTGGCAGTGCCAGTTTATGCAGTAACGAAAACAGTTGTATCGAACTTAGTGAGACTGTTTAAGACGAAACGAAGTAATCGAAAATAGTATATGTTGAGAAAGATACACCATTTTTCAAGTGGTGTATCTTTTTTTGAAATCAATATTAAAAAGTTTATTGATGCAATTTTATTATATATTTATTACACATCAAATATAACGGCAAACTTGTTTGATATAGCAAAGATAAAACTATGTGGAATCCCTCTGAACTATCCAAATCATTTCCCTAGAGCGTGCTATCAACATCATAATCGACTCCTTTCAAGTTTTATATTTTTAAAGAATTATAGGTGAGAGTAGTATTTGCTTCTACGATCTCGAATTTCGTCTATAACCTGTTTATATTGTTGTTCTTGTTTTAATTCAGCATCAGTATAGTTTTTTTTCTGGATTGTAATTGTTAAAAAGAAAAGGTGAAACTTCATGATATATTCCTCCTTTCGAAAGGAATTATAGATGGCTACAGTAGTGACTTTGACGTTCTTTTACATCTTCCATAGCTTTATTAATTTGATGATCATGTAATAGCTCACTGTCGGAGAACTTAGTTTTTTGAATCGTAATGGTTAAAAACAATACTTTAAATTTCATAAGTGTATTACCCCTTTAAAAGTTATTTAGAAAAGACGGCTGTAATAAGAAGCTTGATGCTCTTTCATTTCGTCCATAATAGATTGAATGTGTTGCTCACGCAAAATCTCATTTTGAGAAAGCTTACGTTTTTGAATGGTAATGGTTAAAAAGAATGCTTTAAATTTCATGAAGGTATTTCTCCTTTAAAAGTTATTTAAAATAGACGGCTGTAATAAGAGGCTTGATGCTCTTTTACTTCGTCCATAATAGATTGAATGTGTTGCTCACGTGAAATTTCCTTCTGTGAAAGCTTACGTTTTTGAATAGTGATTGTTAAAAAGAATGCTTTAAATTTCATAAGTGTATTGCCCCTTTAAAAGTTATTTAGAAAAGACGGCTGTAATAAGAAGCTTGACGCTCTTTCACTTCGTCCATAATAGTTTGAATATGTTGTTCACGTAAAATTTCTTTCTGTGAAAGCTTACGTTTTTGAATAGTGATTGTTAAAAAGAATGCTTTAAATTTCATGAAGGTATTGCTCCTTAAAAATATATTTTTAATACATTTGTGTGTAGTATGAACTTTTAATGTCAGTCATTTTATCAGTTAGTTGTTTAAATTGTTGTTTACGAATGATTTCATCTTCAGATAAAGTGCTTTTCTGAAGTACAGTCGTAAAAAAGAAAATATGAAAAGTCATAAATGAATTCCTCCTTTCGAAAAGGAATTACAGGTGATCACAATAAAGCGCTTGGCGCTCCTTAACATCATTCATAGCTTTTTCAATTTGCTCATTATGAAACATTTCATCTTTGGAAATTGTATTTCTTTGAATCGTAATACTTAAAAACAATACGCTAATAGTCATCGAATGTTGCTCCTTTCTTAAAAAAATGATGTAAGAGGCTAAAAAATCGCACAAAAAAGCCACAGGAAGATATAGTTCTCCTATGGCAGGGCGTGAAAAAGCCACAGGAAAGTATACGACCTCCTGTGGCGAATTTATGAATTAATCGAATTAATGTACGATTTTCAATTCTCCATTAGGGTGGTCGAATTCATATTTAATTGTCCGAAAAACAAAGGTGCAGTTAATGCTAAAGTTAAAGCATGTAATTGTAATTTCATCATTTCCTTCGACCTCCTTTTAGAATATTTTTCTTACGTTAGTAAGTATATACAATTAATGGATAATTGTAAACATAAAAATCGAAAATTTTTAATTTTGATTAAAATGCGTATATTTAAAGGGTTTTGAGAAGATGTATTGTAATGAACGAAATATCGATAAAAATGGGGATGCTAAATGAAATATATGCATCGTAAAGTGGTTGTTATGCTAACAATTTTTTTATTTATTACTGCTTGTTCTAGCGGGGAAAGGATAAAATAAATATCCGATGTTGAACCTGGTGCTTTTAAGAAATATGCGGGGACATACGTTGGTAATAACTCAGATGTGGTTGCAATTGTTAATTATTTACCCGGTAGTGAAACATTTCAAAGTATAAGTTTAGAGAATGAAAGTATAAAGGTGAACTATGGTGCACGAGGGACTGGAGCCCTTACAGAAGATATGGTTGAGACGTATTGGTTTGATGGTAAGGATACGATAAAAAGAGAAGAAATACTATCAATCATGTATGAAAAATTTGATGATTTTCCAAAAGAAGATGATATATGGGATAAAAAGAAAGTAGTAAAGTTCCTTAACGATAATAATAAAAAAATTACAATGCTTATGAATGATAAAGAGTTTCGGAAAGCTTTATTTGCTAAATACCCAGTGCAACAGTTGAAATAAAATGAAAAAAATTTGAGAACAAGAGTTGTAACTTCAAAATTTTAGAAAGAGAGTCATTCTTAAACGAATGATTCTCTTTTTTTGTAAAAGAAATTTATGGAAATAAATATTGTTATGTGATATGGTTAGTTACATAAGTAATGAACCTATGAACCTAAGGTGGTGAAATTGTGAAGCCTACTCTGGAACAAAATAAATTAATATACTTACAAATTGCAGAAACGATTGAATCTGATATTTTAAAAGACATATTACTTGAAGAAGAACAAGTGCCATCAACAAATCAATTTGCGAAGATGTTACAAATAAATCCAGCTACTGCAGGTAAAGGGGTAAACGTATTAGTGGATGAAGGGATTCTATATAAAAAGAGAGGGATCGGGATGTTTGTTGCAAAGGGAGCGAAAGAAGTCGTACTTAAAAAAAGACAAAATACTTTTATGACCGAATATTTACCGAAAGTGTGGGAAGAAGCAAAAGTATTAGAAATATCAAAAGATGAATTGATGGATATGATTCAAAAAATTACGAAGGAGGGAAATAGGCATGATTGTTCTTGAAACGAAAGATGTAACGAAAAAATATAAAAATAAAGTAGCAGTAAATGAAGTAACGATTTCATTGGAAGAACATAAAATATATGGCTTGCTCGGTAGAAACGGTGCAGGAAAAACGACACTATTAAATTTGCTTGCTGGTCAAATTACTTCAAGTAGTGGTAGCGTATCAATATTTGGTGAACATGTTTTTGAAAATAGTAAAGCGATGCAAAATATTTGTTTTGTGAGAGTGAAAGAAGAAGCACATTTAAGTTATAAAGTAAAAGAAATCTTTAAGATGTGCAGCATGTTTTATAAAAACTGGGATGGAAAGTACGCAGAAGAACTTGCCGATAAATTCCAACTTAATATGACAGTAAAATACCATAAACTATCACACGGCATGCAAACAGTCGTTGGAATTATTCAAGGGTTAGCAAGTAGGGCACCAATTACAATTTTTGATGAACCGACTACTGGTTTAGACGCAGCACATCGAGAATTATTTTATAGTTTACTACTAGAGGATTACGGTGAATATCCACGAACAATTATATTATCAACACATTTAGTAGAAGAAGTAACCCATGTGATTGAAGATGTAATCATTATCAAAGAAGGAAAACTAGTTGTTCAATCATCAGTGGAAAATTTATTACAACAAGCTCATATTATTTCAGGAAAAAAAGATAAAGTAGATAAGTTTACAATTAATAAGAAAGTAGTAAATCGAGAAGTCTATGGAAATAAAGGCATTACTGTTATATGCGAAGAGCTTTCTAATGAAGATTATTCCTCTCTTGAAAAAGAAGGTTTAGTAATTGATAGAATTACATTACAAAAACTATTTATTCACATAAATGGTGGTGAAGTGAAATGACAATGTTAATGAAGCAGTTGAAGTTACATATAAATTTTCATTATAAAGCAATTTTAATATTCTGGATGGTAGCTTTATTAATAAAAGGGGCTTTAAATGCTGCTCATTTATATGGAGCAAACATTGGTTATTTACCTGAAATTATAAATAACCCTTCAATAGCAATTATGTTATTTATAGTAGGGAGTGTTTTCATCATACAAGATGAGCTATTTCGTTTAGCTATTTCATTCGGTGTTACGAGAATACAATATTTTATCGGAGCAATTTGTTACATTGTACTTCAATCTGCATTATTTTCATTTCTTCAAGTTATGCTTCTGCAAGATTTAAAATATAACGTAGTAAATGTTAATTTTGGGGAGCAATCGATACAACAATTTATTTTGCAATTTTTATTTTATGTTACAACAGCATGTTTCTTTCAAGTGGTAGTAGTTTTTAAGCAACGGTTTAAGTGGATTGGTCTTATGATTGGTGGAACGCTGTTCTTATCAACAAATAGTGTGCTTTATGGAGAGGCGGGAGTAACCAGTTTATTATTTACGAGTGATGTATCCTCAGTAGATATTCCATATTTTAATGTTATTTCAATTGGATTAACTGTGCTTTATATCATAACTAGTAGTATATTTATTCGAAAAGTATCATTCGAATAAACGATTTAAAATAGTATTAGATTACTATAGAGAGAAGGATAGAAAATGGGAGACACATCTTCACTCATTACAGTTTTCTTATGCATTGCACTACTAATATTCTGGCGTCGTTATCGATCTATGTATAAACCTATAAAGGGAACTGGGATACGTATTTTGTGGCCATTATTATTTTTAACACCGTGTATTTTATGGTTTTTTGGTCCCGTACATCCAGCTATATTACAAGTAGTTATAGCGGTATTGATTGGGATTCTTCTCGCCGTACCACTTATAGTTTTAACAAATTATGAACGAAGAGATGATGGGAATATTTATACGAAAAAAAGTGCAGCTTTTTTAATTACTTTTATTGCACTTGTCGTTTTGAGATATGGTTCAAGACAATATATTGTTGACTTAGATCAGCAAACAATAGGTTTATTATTTTATGTTGTTGCTGTCTCGTATATTATTCCTTGGAGGATTGCTTGTTATATAAAGTTTAGGAAAGTTTGGCGGGAGAAAATAATCATATAGTGTAAAAACAAAGGCTTCTCAATAGAGAGGTCTTTGTTTTGTAATCATTATATCGTATTCAACTAATATTTTTAACTATAAACCACCACTATATGGTAAAATTTTATAATATAGGAAATAAGAAGGTGGTGTTGACGGGGACAAATGCATGAAATGAAAAAAGCTCTTGGTTAGATGGGGGATAAATCGATATGAGCTACTTTATTTCGTTAGTATTTGCTGTTTTATTAGCTTTTTCATATAAAATTGTTGATATTACAGTAAGAGTTGTTATTAGAAAAAAGTTGTATCGCAAGATTAAAAATGAGATTATTTATATATGGGGAACACTACTGACGATAATTAGTTATTTTTACGAAGACAATTATGTATTCCGTTTACCAATTCACTATGAATCAATGGTTGTATTAATCTTGATTGCCGTGATAACGAATATTTTCATTTCACGATACTCAGGATATAATCCAAGCGGGAAAAAGAATATTTTAAACTTTGTAATTATGTATCCAATTTTTGAAGAAGTAATTTTTAGAGGGATGATTATACCAATACTTAACAACTCATTTTCGACACACCCTTTTTTTGAAATAGCTTACATACCAGTTACTCTACCAATTCTAATATCTTCCTTTCTATTTGCTGTATCTCACTTACAATATTATAGATTTAATCAGACTAGTATAAAATTTATGCTGTTCGCATTTTTAGGGGGAATCATATATGGTATGATTACGGATTCCTCACTATCAATTGTTTTTCCAATATTATTACATATAGAATTTAACTTGCTTTCAGTATATTACTCAAAAAAGCTGCAGTAAATTGATAATTAAGTTAGTGTATTTATAAATGAAATTTATTTCAATAAGCATCTCTAGTTAGTGAACAAGTTTTTTTACAGTAGCAAAGATAAGATTTCACATTTAGAGACTGTTTTAGCGTATAAAATTCGTATTTCAAAAAGCTGACAAGTGTCAGCTTTTTTTATTCGTAACATGGAGTAAAGCACCAATCGCACCGCTATTACCACCATCTTGTAAAAAGAGTGGAGTTTTATTTTGATATTTTGTGTAGCTACTAATAATATTTTGAAGGTGTATGTTATTACATAGAGTCGAACCAATATAAATAATATGGTCAATGTTTTTGGTTTCGGCGAATTGAAGGCTTAATGCAGTAACGACTTCACCGACGAGTCCTTGTACAGTAGCAAGTATATCTGAGTTATTATAATTTGATTCTGAAATAGCGGCTTTACCAAAATTACTTGCAGTTAAGCTATTATCAATAGGAGAGAGAATACCACCATAAATATCTCCAACCGTGATATCTAGTGCTTTTTTAGAACCTAATTTTGTTAAAGGAATCACATCTTCAAAATGATCTATATTTGTTAATAATTTTGAAAGCCCCATAATAGTACCACCGCCAACACCGGTTCCGCCAGCGCGAATATATTGGTCATTATAAACGTAATGAATGGAAGTACCTGTACCGATATTTGTTAAAATAAAGTTGTTTATATCATATTTTTCTTCTTTTAATATGTATCGGACACCTACAAGAGTAGCTTCAAATTCGTTTAGTTCTACTATGTTATATGAGTCTGAAAGTAGTTGCTGTAATTGTTTTGCTTTACCACCTGAAATACATATTTGTTTTATAACAGCATTTTTCTTAAGCCAATCTATTATTTTATCTTGTTCATTGGAATAAAATTTTTCAAAAGCTATTTGCTTTTGTTCGTTCAAATAAGCAATTTTCGTTAATGTTCCTCCAGCATCGATACCGATCGTACTTTCCATTTCCCTGCTCCTAACCAAGTAATTTATTTACGCTGTCATGTTGGTGAAACGAATTTGTAGGAGATAGATATCCCGGTGAATTACATCGTCTCTATTCTGCTTTATATATTAATAGTTTTTCTATCGTTACAATCGGCTGATTGTTAACAGTTGCAGTACCTTTACCGAGAATAAAACCTCGGCGATTGCGAGTTAACTCATAATGCAAATTAAGTTTATCACCGGGATATGCTTTTTCATGGAACGTAACCCCATCTAACGAGGAAAGGAAGCCTAGTCCATTAGAATCACTTGTATGTACAAATGCACTAAGCTGAGCAAGTGCTTCTACAATTAACATATGAGGCATATGTTTTTGATTAGCATTTATAAACCACTCGTTATTTGAAATGAGTTTATATCCCGTAACTGATTCACCATGATTTACATTTGTTACTTTATCAATCATTAAAAATGGATAACGATGGGGAAGAGTGTCTTTAATATGCATATAAGTACCTCCAATAAATAATACCCCTGCTACAGTTAAGCAGGGGAGTTATCATTAATTTTTAACTAATTCATTTACTTTTTCAAGAGAAAAAATACCGCTATTTCTAATGTTCTCAACAACTTGTTGTAACACTTCTTTATCTTGAACAAGTGCAATACGTACAAAGCCTTCTCCATGAGGTCCAAATGCATGACCTGGTGTAACAACGACATTCGCACGATCCATTAATGCATAAGCGAAATTTATAGAAGTCCAGCCTTTCGGAATTTCGGCCCAGACGAACATACTACCAGCTGGCTTATCGACATTCCAGCCAAATGTGCGGAATCCATCGACTAGAGTATCTCTACGTTCTTGATAAATACCGCGATTTTTCTCGCAAAACGAAGAGCCATTTCTTAGTGCAGCGGATGCTGCTTTTTGAATGGGTAAGAACACTCCGTAATCTGTATTTGATTTAAACTGAGTAAGTGCACGAACAATTTCTTCGTTTCCAATCATATATCCAATACGGCTACCTGCTAAACTATAACTTTTTGACAAAGAGTTGATTTCTACGCCAACTTCTTTAGCGCCAGGTACAGAGAGGAAGCTAATTGGTTTATTACCATCAAAATAAAATTCAGCATAAGCAAAATCATGGACAACAATAATATTATGCTTTTTCGCGAATGCGATTACCTCTTTAAAGAAATCTTCATGAGCCATTGCTGGGACGGGATTCCCTGGGAAGTTTAAAATCATCATCTTCGCTTGATCCGCAATTTCTTCAGGAATTAGCTCTAAGTTAGGTAAGAAATCATTATCTTTCTTTAAAGGCATGTAGTAAGATGTTGCTCCAGCCATTTGAATTCCTGTTTCATAAGCTGTATATCCTGGATCAGGAACTAATATAATATCTCCCGGATTCGCATAAACCATAGGTAAATGAACGAGTCCGTCCTGTGACCCCATTAATAATAAAACTTCTTTATCGGCATTTAATATAACATTATGAGTGTTGTTGTAATATTCAGTTACAGCTTCGTGAAATTCTTGAATACCACTTAATGTGTATCCGTAGCTTTCTTTTTCACTTGCTGTATGTACCATTTCTTCTCTTACGAAGTCAGCAGGTGGCATATCTGGATTCCCGATACTTAAATCAATCATTTTGTGACCTGCTGCAATTTTTTCTTTTTTATAGGCCCCTAATTCACTAAATATAGAAGATTGGAATGCTTTCATTCTAGTTGCTAACGTGTAAGTCATCAAAACCCCTCCTAAAAACAGTGTTTTCTATCTGCGTTTTTAATTATTCTGAAAACACATGGTTACATTTTATCATTTTTTTATGAAAATTAAAACGATTGACAAATTTAGAGGAAGGATAAAAATAACGCAGAAAATATTTTCTGCGTTTTAAATGAAGTGTAATTATTTCTTTTTATATGTACATAATTTTTCAACTGCATAAAAGTATACATTTAATTTGCCATCGACAACTTGTAAAGTTTGATCCGATGTAAACGAGTTACCATAATCAATGTGATATACATTAGAATTTTTGACAAAGGAACCTTTGTATAAATCTTCTTTTTGCTTCGTTGTTTGCATTTCTACTAAGTTTTGAACAATTTTTTCTTTCTTTTCTTCTTTTACAACTGTTTCAAATTTATAAGATGTAGGACAAAGACCATTTTTGTTGTCAATGACTTCCCAAGAACCGTATATATCATTATTGCTGCATCCACTCAGTAGAACGATGAATATTGGAAGAATTAATAAAACCTTTTTCATTTTGTACTCCTTTCTTTTCATTTTCAATAAACGTGCAAATACGATAGGAATATTGTAATAAATAAAGTTTAAATTTTTATAAAGAATTATTTAATTTCATATAAAAATTTAGAGGGAATTGAAAAAGCATGAATCTAATGGAAAGTCAGATTCATGCCGAGTACTATAGTCTATGTTATGTCTCTTTTGAGGAAAAATAAAGAGGAAAGTAGGATTACTATTCCATTTAATATATATACAATTGCAACAATAAAGGCTAACGTGCCGGCGCCGAATCCAGCTTTATCGAATATAGAAGCGAATGCTACGGTAGCAAAAAAAACAATAGGAGTTAGTAGTAAAAAAATGAAACCTGCAATAATTCTTCTTTTAAGGTTATGTCCAGATAAGGAAATTGCTAAAAAGTTTATGATGCTAAACAGAGCTAATACAAAAATAAAGATACTAAATAACTGCATACCATCAGACAATTTCGCACCTCCTGTATATATCATGTTAGTATACTGTATTCGAAAGCGAAAGAGAGTACTCCTTCAAATAATTATAATAAGCGTAATAAATAAGGCTTTATATAACAAAGACGCATGGATTAATCAAATATGATCCATGCGTCTTTATTTATGTTATAAATTCGCAGATTGTGAAGGGTGTTTTTCATATTGTTTCTGTTTAGATAATGAAATGAAAATAATTAATAATGAAATCACACCGAAAATGAGAACCATATATTGCAATCCAATCGTATCTAAGAAGAAGCCTGTGCCGAGTAAGACAATTTGGAACATAACTCTCTCAAACATATTACGGAATGAGAAGAGACGACCATGATAGCTTTTTTCCACTTTCGTTTGGAAAATTGTCGACATAATAGGGAAGAAGCAACCGACACTAAAACCAAACAAACCAAATGATGTAAGAGACATCCATTTTATATCGCTAAAGAACAATGAAAGGTGTGCGAAAGCGGTACAAGCTGCGAAGAAATATAATAATTTTTCAGGTTTGAAATGGTCAGATAAACGTTTAATAACGAAGGCCCCTAACATAAATGCGACACCTTCAATGGTATATATAAATCCTTTAATCGTTGGATCATGTTGCATTTCACTAATGTTGATTACCATTAAATTAAATCCAGCTATAAATAATAGAGGGATAATACTTAATATAAGTGCTGTAAAAGCAATAGGAATTCCTTTTAATATACGAAATACTTCCATAAAGCTATTATCTTTTGCAGCTTGTTTACTTGGTGTTATTGATTTCTTATCCTCGAATTGTAGGAAGAAAGTTGAGAGGAATAATAAAGCGTACGCTGCCATTGAGAAGGCATACATATACTGTAAACTCATTACAACTAAAAGAATTCCACCTAGTGAAGTACCTGCAATACGAGCGATTGTACCTACATTCATATGTACACCGTTCATCTGTAATAACTCATGCTCACGTACGATAAGTGGAATTACAGATTGTAATGCAGGGAAATAAAATGCTGCTGAAATTTGAAGAGCAACCATAAATGCAATCATAAAGGCGATGCTTTCAAATTGGATAGCGAAAAACATAAAAATCACACTAATAACTCGACCGAACCCAGCGTAAAGAAGAATTTTTTTCTTTTCATACTGATCAATGACGCGTCCAGCCATAGGACCGACTAGAACCCCTGCTAATAATCCGATAAATAATATGACGGATTTCATGAAATCAGAAGGGACATATTTTTGCATAAATTCAAGGTTACCAAGAATACCAAGCCATAACCCTAGACCAGCAATAAACTCCCCAATTAAAACAATCCAAACATTTTTATTGCGCCACATAATATAAAACCTCTCCGTCTTTTAAAATGAAAAACTCGTATATAAAACCTCCTTATTTTATGTATTATTAGTAACGAACTTTTTTAGAGTCAGAGTCTATATTACGTGTTTCATGAGTGGATTTCAATCTTTTTGATTTGTGTAAATGTTAGTAAGTTTGTATATCAAAAGAGTGTAAAAATATGAATGTGTAATCCAGTTGTAAATTCTTATATAAAACTATTTATATTTAAATATCCGGATGTTAAAATTTATTTATTGATAGGAGGTGAATAGTATAGAAACGCATCTATATGAAGTAAACCCATGTAGCACATATTTGATTAGCGTAAAGTTTAAAGAGGAAGTTTACAAGTTTCTCCTTCGTAAAGATGAAATAGTTGGGGAAACTTTATGTTTATTAGAGAATGAAAGAGAGTATGTTTTATTACATGAAGAACAAGTTATGAAAACAGGGGTTTATATAACAGGTCAATTAAAAAAAGACTTGTTTAAAGGTTGGTTATGGATAAGTGTGAATGAATCGGGTATATATAGAAAAAAGGTGACAGAGTTAGAATTAGAAATGTATCAATTTATAAAAGAATCGATTAACATCGATATAGGAAATAAAAAAGGTCAAACGCCTCTCATGTGAGCGGTGTTTGACTTTTAAGTGTAAATTAGGCAGAAAATTCTTCTTTACGTACTTCGAAGAATTCATTTCGGCGTAAGTAATTATACGTTTTTTCCGAGACTTCTTCTTCTTGAGATACTAAAAAACGACGATTAAAAGCATAAAAGGATTGACCTTTAATTAATTTTACGTAATATATTTTAAATGCCTCCTCTACGGGATGATGACTTACCTCATATTATGATGGCCGATCTATCTGTTAAAAATACTTGTAGTTTCAAATGAGATAAGTGAAAAAATGAAAGAGCTTACAAAATTGTAAGGTTTGTGTCACCTTTTCCGATAGTTTCAATTAATCAATTGCTACTATACTACAAATAAGTTACATAAAGTAAGGGGGGTAAAAAGATGGATGAAGTGATTGGAGAAGTGGTCGCAGGTATTTGTGAATTTGTAGTTGAAGTAACGGCGGATGCTATTGGTAGCCTATCTTCAGGAAATGAAGAAAAGGAAAAAGAAACTATATAGAAAGCTAAAAAAACTGTGAGATATATTCTTACGGTTTTTTTATTTTTTCAAAGCAACATATAATCTATCTAAAAGAGGAATTGAAAATATGAAATAGAATTAATTAGTTATCTGAATCGTGAAAATAACAATAGAAAGAAGATGATAAATTGAGTAAAGAGGAGCTTGTGAAACAGCAGTTTGGTAATAATGCGGAAAAATATGTGAAAAGTAAAATTCATGCTAAAGGACTTGATTTACAATATGTAGTTCAACAGGTAGAGTCTCGTCATAATAATCGTCTTCTTGATATTGCTACAGGCGGTGGGCATGTTGCGAATGTATTAGCCCCATTGTTTCAAGAAGTAGTTGCTTTAGACTTAACAGAAAAAATGTTAGAGAATGCGAAAAATTTCATTATAAGCAATGGACATGAAAATGTATCTTTTATTGCTGGAAACGCAGAAAGTTTACCGTTTGCTGATCGTTCTTTTGATACGATAACATGCCGAATTGCAGCACATCATTTTACGAATCCAGCTCAGTTTATTTATGAAGTAAATCGTACGTTAGAAGATAATGGATTGTTTATTTTAATAGATAATGTTTCACCGGAAAATAATGAATACGATACATTTTATAATTTTATAGAAAAAAAGCGGGACCCGAGTCATGAACGTGCGTTGAAAAAAACAGAATGGATTGCCTTGTTAGAAAAGAACGGTTTGCAAATGCAGTCATGTCTAACTTTTGACAAGAAATTTGAATTTGACTGGTGGTGCGATATGATGAATGTACCGTTGCAGAAACGTATGAAGTTAACAGAATGTATGATGAAAACACCAGTTGAAATGCAAGAATTCTTTCATATTCAATTTGAAAATAATAAAATAGATTCATTTTATACTGAAATGGCACTGTTTGTATGTAAAAAAAGCGCGACATTAAAAAGATAAAATTCTTGCAGTCTTTTCAAAGTACGTTATACTTAGTACAGAGAAAATGAGAATTGAGGAAAAGTAATAATGATTCGCATACGTATTGAAGGAACTGAAGAAGAAATGCTTGAATTTATGGAGAAAATGCCGGACATTCCTGGATTTGAAAAAACTCATATGAGAGAACCGAGAAAAGGAAATAATCCGAAATATGATTCAAGTAAAAATGTATTAGCATATTTATCTTATAAAAAGATTGAAGTCGCCAATAAATAGGCGGCTTTTTTATTTTGCACCGTTTCACAGCCTTGTCTTTTTTACATAATAATAATAGTAGATTATGTTGAAGAGGGGTGAGGATAGTTAATAAGAAAATCATCTTTTTTGGAGACTTTGGTATTGACGATGCGGTAGCTTTAATTTATGCAAATAAAACATGTAAATTAGATATTATAGGTATTGTTGCTGAATATGGAAATGTATCGCGAGAAATCGTAACGGAAAATGTTTATTTTTTAGAAAGATACTATGCTACAGAAGTAAAAATCATTGAGGGTGCAGCAAGGCCGATGACTGCTGAAGAACCTTTGTTTTTTCCTGAAATTCATGGGGATCACGGTTTAGGACCAATTATTCCACCTGATATGAGGATTTGTAAACGGGAAAATTTTTGTGAATTAATTAAATTAATTGAGCCTTGTCCAGAAGATATCATTATTGTAGCGACAGGACGATTAACAACATTGGCAACGTTATTTTTATTATATCCAAATGTCATGGATAAGGTATGTTCGTATTATATTATGGGCGGTGCGTTTTTATTTCCTGGTAACGTTACTCCTGTATCAGAAGCAAATTTTTATGGGGATCCAATCGCCGCGAATATTGTGATGAAGTACGCGAAGAATGCGACTATTTATCCGTTAAATGTAACGCAAGAAGCACTCATTACTCCTGAAATGGTGGAAATTATTAATAAAGAAGGAACAGGGCAGGCGAAGCTAATTAAACCAATGATTGATTTTTATTATGAAAATTTTTATAAAAAAGAATACCCGGGTATTGCTGGAAGTCCGATTCACGATTTACTTCCGTTCATTTCTTTTATTAATGATGATATTTTTGAATATAAAAAATCTGCAGTTTGGATTAGTACGACAAACGATGTAACAAGAGGACAAAGTGTGGCAGACTTTAGAAAAATTGCTGAGCCGACAACTTTTGATAATAGGCCTATTCAAAAAATTGCAGTTGGTTTTAACTATCCCGCTTTTAAAGAAGAGTTTATGCGGTCAATATTAAAGTCTGACTGTCCTTAATATGTGAAATATGAAAGGCATTAACCATAAGTCGAAAAAATTGTTCGTTCATTATTTTGAAATAATCTAATAGTTACTCTGTATGAATAACTAATGAAAAATGTAACATAACTAATGGTAAGCAATTGTTTTTAATTATATTTTGATCTGTGAAATGTAAAGGAGGTTATTATATGATTTGGTCTTTAATCGTCGGTGGTATATTAGGATGGTTCGCAAGCTTAATTACTGGAAAAGACGTACCTGGTGGCGTAATTGGTAATATTATTGCTGGTATTATCGGTTCTTGGATTGGTACGAAATTACTTGGGAGTTTTGGCCCTGTAATCGGCGGATTTGCAATTATTCCAGCTTTAATCGGTGCGATTATTTTAATTTTCATCGTAAGCTTTTTATTACGAGCAATGCGGAAATGAATGTATGGACTGTTTACATTTGTAAGCAGTCCTTTTTATATGTTATGCTAGTATTATACAATCAGGAGGTGTCAGCATTGAAAACATTTACAGTAAATTTCCATCAAGAAGATAATGCTAAAGCGACAACAGTACATAAATTAAGTGAAGAGGACTTCGATAAAGCAACAGAAAAAGGCACTCGTCATCTATTTGATTTAGATACAAACGTTGGATTCTTCGTATTCTTTGATGCAGAAGATGCAGAAGGAAACGATCAATACTTAATGTTACAATACGAAGGAGATCATGAAGAGCCAACTGCGTGCTACGGATTTGATTTAAAACTTTACTATCAATTTTTAGCATTATACTTAAATGATCTTGAGTTCCAAGGTGAAACAGACGAAGAAGAGGAAGAGTATGGCCCGATTCATCATTTAGCTCACTTGCTTTATCATATTGTTGAAGATGGTAAGTCAATCGAAGTGTAAAACTACATATGTAAAGCTGTCCTTTTTGGACAGCTTTTTTTCATTATTATGATGAATGTTATGATTTGCATAATGGTAAATGGATTTCTGATGGTGATAAATGGTTTGATTAAACTGAAAAAGCAACAAAGAAGGCTCATTCTTCTTTGTTGCTTTTTCTTACGTTTAAGGAAGGATTGCAATGTAAATGGGGAGAAGGGATATATAAGGAGATGGGAAAAATGATAAATAATATAATTCCAAGTTTTTTAAAATTATGGGAAAGTAACGATGTAGAATTAGCAGTCCTCAACCAATACTTTACTTCGCATCCAGAGATATTTGAAGAATACTTTAAGTATCATTGTCCACATACGAGCGAACGTCTTTCGAATGCTATTAAACAATATCCTGCAAAAATAGAAGATATTCGTATCATTGCAGAAACATTACCGACCATTATTCAAGAGATAACGAATGAATACCATTATAAATATAACTTTGATGTAAATGTGAAATTTCATTTATTTGTTGGAGGGTTTGGTTCAAATGCATTTGTGGAAAGGGAAATCATTGGAGACGTATTTTTTGCGGTAGAAAAATTATCTCCAGATTTGAATCACCTTCGTGTAATTGTCGCTCACGAAATAGGACATATATATCATAATGTTATGTTACAAAATGATGGAATGGATTGGAGTGAAGCCGAGTGGACCGACGCGGCAGTTAATATGTATCGTGAAGGTGTTGCAACATATGTATCAAAACAATTTATGAAAGGTTTAAATGAATCAGTGTATTACTTATATAACGATGATGGTGAACGTTGGTTACAATGCTATATAGAAAATGAAGAACATATAAAGAAACGTTTTTTGGAAGATTATATAGAAGGATGGACGTTAGAAAAAGAGAAAGAGTGGTTCCGGTTATCTGGCGGACAATATTTTGGATACAACCGACTTGGTTATTTTTTAGGAACAGCTTATGTAGAATATGTTGTGCAAGCATTAGGAGAGAGTGAAGCATTTACTTTTTGGAACAAACACGATTTGAAAAGTAGTGTAAGGGATTGGTTATCAAGATGAATAAGATTATGATAGGGGGCTGAAATGTATGAAAGTGTATGTAAAGATAGTTATATTATTACTCTCTTTTACATGCCTATTTTCATTAGTAGCATGTAAAGGAAAAGACGAAAAAAAGGAAACAAACCAAACATCGGAAAATAGTAATAACGAACAGAATAATTCTTCTGAAGAAAAGGAAGAGCCTGAAGCAGAATCAAATAATGAAGGATCAACAAAACCAAAGACAGATTCAAGTACGAAGGATACAGAAATAAATCAAAAATCAATTAAGCATGTTAAAGATTTGTTTGAACTAGCGAAAGAAGGAAAAGTACCAAGCGTTCCGTTTGCAGCGCATACAGGAGATATTGAAGAAATAGAAAAAGCTTGGGGGAAAGCAGATAAAACAGAACAAGCAGGTAACGGTATGTACGCTACCTTTACAAATAAAAATGTATCCTTCGGTTTTAATAAAGGATCACAAGTTTTTGATGTACGCTCCTATCATGCTGAACTAAAATCAATTACATTACAAGATATAGAGAAAGCATTAGGAAAAGCAGCTTCAGTTAAAGTAAATGGGGAAGATAAATTATATATATATAAAGTAAACAATCAGTTTGAGCTGAAATTCATTATTCCAAAATCGACTGGTAAGGTAAATCATATTTCGGTATTTTCACCAGAGGATAGTATAAATAAAATGGCAGGATAATACAGAAAGGATGTCACGAAAGTGTGGAGACTTTTGTGACATCCTTCTTTTTTACTGTTAAAAGGATTAAGAAAGCAGCTTATAAAAAATGAGGAGTATGCTCAGAAATGTCTTTTTTTAGTTTATTACGTTCTAAATTTTGAACAAAAAGAGCTTGCATAATGCCTCCAGCTAGTAAGAAACAAGCACAAATATAAAATAGCATACTACCATCTAGTTGACTTAATAAAACTGCACCAACTACAGGACCACACGTTCGAGATATATCCCAATGTAACCCGTAAATTGAAAAATACAATCCACGCTTATCTGTAGGAGCGATTTCCGAAACGAATCGAAGTAAATGGTTTAAAGCAATACTTTCTCCAATGACTAAAAAGAGTAATGTGAAAAATAGTGACGAGATTGTTGCTGAAAACCCATAGCCAATTGCAGCTATCGTAAAGCAGATGTAAGAAATAAGTATAATTTTCGTCATGGAAAATCGTTCAGACCATTTCACGAGGAAAATTTGCAGAATGATTTCCATAATAGCTTTGCATGTTGAAATAAAAGCGAGTATGAATACAAAATCTAGAAATATATCTTTAGCGAAAATACGATAATTTGTTTCAGTTTGTGCATAGAAAAAGCTAATAGGAAGTGTAGTAATCATAAGTCCCAAAACGGTGTAATGTTTGTGTACAAATTGTTTTGGAGATGATACTTCAAGTTTTTGCTTTGGCATTGTAAGTGCTGGAGCAGTTTCTGGAAGCTGTGTCCATACAACTACTGCATATACCATAAGTGTAATGCTTTGCATTATAAATAAATATTCAGGGTGAGTACGATAAAAGATAGCGCCAATTATTGGACCAATTACGGAACCAATTGCAGCCATCGTATGCAAAAGAGCAAAAATTTCTGCTTGTTGTTTTTGTTTTGTTAAATCAGCAATTTGTGCACGTTGAGCGGGAATATATAAGGAACGGCCCACCCCATTTATGACGTATAACAATGCAAAAATAAAAACAGATTGAGCAAAGATAAAGCTGCCGATTGCAACGCCTTGCAGCAATAAGCCAAGTAACATAATTTTCTTTCGCCCATATTTATCAGTGACTCCCCCAGCAATAAGTGTAAATACAATGTCTGAGAGAGGTTGTAGTCCAAAAATGAGCATTGTTATTATCATATTACCGTTTAACATTTCATTAACGTAAATAATCATTATGAGAGCTAACATAGACTCAGTTGTTCGGGTTAATAATTCACCGCACAGTCTTATAATAATCGGTTTGTTATAACGTAGTAAGAGATTGTTCAACATTAATTCCTCCTTTCTATATTGAAATGATAAGATGAAAGGAGAAATGGAAAAAGGGTAGAAACAAAAGGGGATATTTTTCACCTTTTAGGGGGATTATGATGTTTATTTTAGATCAATATATAGAACTATGGTGCGCCTATGGTAAAGGGAGAAAAGAAGGAGAACAAGCAGAAGTAACAGTACAAATGATAGCAGAAACATTATTTTGTACGGAGCGTAATAGTAAATTAATTATAAAAAAATTAGAAGAATTACATTGGATTACTTGGTTTCCAGGTCGCGGGAGAGGGAATCGTTCTAAATTAATATTTCAAAAGCAACCAATTCCACTAATTTTAGAAAGAGGAAAAGAATTGACGAAAAAGGGGGATGTGAAAAGTGGAATCTCATTTGTGGAACGCTACAGCTCACAATTTCCTTTAGTAAAGAAAGAGTATGGAGCTTGGGTAGATTCCATATTTGGTCATCGAATAGAACGGACAGCTGAAGGAAGAAAAGACGTACTTCGTTTGCAAGTACAAATGAACCTGAACATCGCTTTAGATCCGGTTTACGCTACGATGCGATCAGAATGTCATATGGTTAAACATATTTTTGATACACTCGTATATGTAAATGAGGAAACAAACTCTATAGAACCAAGGCTTGCTTTTCACTGGGAATATAATGATGCTGACAAGGTTTGGACATTTTATTTAAGAAAAGGTGTATATCTTCATAATGGAAAACGACTTACTGCACATGATGTTATATATTCATTGAATCGATTTATAAAAGCTGAAAACAACCCACACGCATGGATGTTACAACATGTTGAAAGTGTCCGTGCAGTGGATGAATATGTTGTTAAAATTCGATTACATACTGAAAATAGGATGTTTTTACATATGCTTAGCGCAGAACAGTGTTCTATCGTAATTGAAGATGATGCAGGAAACTTCATTGGTACAGGCCCATTTATATTACGAGAGAAGGATGCACATTTATTTATATTAGAAGTACACGATTTATATTATCGTGAAAGACCTTTTCTTGACCGAATTGAACTAATGAATGTAGAGAAAAGTGTAAATACATATGACGTGTTAATAAAGGCACAGTATAAAGATAAAGAAAAATATAATAAAGAAATTTCTCGGCTTGAATCGAACGTGACATATGTAACTTTCAATCTTGTAAAAGAAGGACCAATGCAAGATGAGCTATTTCGAAAGGCTCTACATAAAATTATTCATGGCGATAAAATTGTTCAAGAACTCGGCGGAGAACGTGGAGAAGTGGCAAAGAAACTAATATTAGCGAATGAAAGCATAGTAGAAATTGAGGAAGATATAGAAAGTTTAATTAAGAGAAGTACGTATCATAATGAAGTGCTACAACTCTATACATTTACAGGACGAGATCACGTTGAAGATGCACAATGGATACAGAAAGAGTGTGCGAAGTACGGGATTCATGTAGAAACTAATTTTCTCGAAATAGAAGAGTTATTGGAAATGAGTACGATACAAAAGGCGGATATGATGCATGATAGTGCAACTATTAGCGAGCGAATGGAAGATAGTCTACTATATATGTTTCTTACAAAAAACAGTTTTATTCATGGGCAAAGCAGCATGGACTTTCATAAAACATTGTCCCCGTATTTTAAACAAGAACTATTAGAGAATAGAGTTACATTGTTACGCGATATTGAGGGCACTTTGTTACGTCATATTCATATTATTCCTTTATACCGCAACAATCAACAAGTAACTTCTCACGAAAAAGTACAAAATATAATGATTAATTCACAAGGGTGGATTGATTTTTATGAAATATGGTTTACATGTTGATATATAAGGGTTTTTACGCATTTCATAGGATGCGTGAGAACCCTATTTTTTTGTGTGAAATAGGGTTGTTTTACACATTGTTACGCTACTTATAATAAAAGTCCATTTACAACGTAACAGTGTTATGTTACATTGTTATCAGGAAGGAGTGTTATACAGTTGAGTACAGATTTAATTTCAAAAAAAGATTTATTAGAACTAACTGGTATTTCATACGGACAGTTATATAGGTGGAAAAGAAAAAATTTAATACCGGAAGATTGGTTTGTACGAAAATCAACATTCACAGGTCAGGAGACATTTTTTCCGAAAGAAAAGATATTAGAGCGTATTGATAAAATCCAAACGATGAAAGAGGATTTATCACTTGATGAACTAGCGAATATGTTTTCACCGAGTGTGAGCGAAATTCTTTTAACTAAGGAAGACGTCTTACATAAAGGGATTGCATCAGAGCCAGTTTTACAATTCTTCATAGAACGAACGAATAAAACAACAGAGTTTCAATTTGTAGATATTCTTTATGTGTATATGCTTGAAGAATTACTACAATCAGGAGAGATTAGTTTAGAAGAAGGAAAAATGGTCTTGCAAGTTTTATGTGAAAATTATGAAGCGATTAAGCATAAAACTTGTGATTTAATTATCGTCCGAAAGTTAGGGATTTCTACTTGTTTCTTAGTTTCAAACGTAGACGATTTAATTTTTGAAAAAGGCACCAAAATTGTTTTACGCGAAGCGATTATGAAATATACCGAAGCATTAAAAACGAAACTGTTGTAGTGGAGGAGAAAGTATGCGTACAGATAATTTGATTATAAATGGTTACGGTTCATCAAATGGCGGCGAGTTTCATAAAGTGCAATTAAATGGAAAAGGGACTGTGAATGGAAATGTTGAATGTGAAAAATTTGAATGTAACGGTTACGGTGCAGTTACTGGTGATTTGAAAAGTAGCAGTGCACGAATTAGCGGATCTGGTAAAGTCGATGGCACAGTTCATGCTGAAACGATGCGAATTGATGGGAAAGCAACTATTACGAAAGATGTGAAGGCAAGCAGTTTGAAAATTGCAGGAAAAGGTACGATAGGTGGGAATGTCACTGGTGAAGAATTTAAAATCAATGGTCAAGCGACGATTGATGGCAACTGTGAAGTGGATACTTTTTCTTCTGATGGACAGTTTACAATTGGTGGATTATTAAGCGCGGATGAAATAAATATAAATATTCACGGTACATGTCGAGCGAAAGAAATTGGTGGTCAAACGATTAAAGTAAAACATAGGATGGGTACTTTTAGTAGACTGTTTAAATCAGTATTTGGTTTACAATTAGAAGCTGAACTGTTAGAAGGTGATAATATCGATATTGATTATGCTCACATAAGAACGGTAAGAGGAAATAATGTTACAGTAGGACCGAACTGTGAGATTGAACTGATTGAATATACGGGTATTCTAACTGTTGATAAAAGTGCAAATGTAAAAGAAATAAAGCAGGTTTAATAGGAGGGAGAAAGTAATATGGAACATTCACATAGTCTTACTGTCAATGGTTCTGGTAGTTCAGCAGGCGGGGATTATAACAAAGTGAAGATACGCGGTGAAGGAACAATTTCTAATGATATGAGCTGTAATGAATTTAAAACGTACGGCACGAGTGAAGTACGCGGTAATATGAAAGTGAAAAACTATGTCGTGTATGGTGATAGTGAAGTACAAGGAAATGTAACTGCGGAATATGTAAAAGTATATGGAAACACACAAATGCATAGTGATGCACATATTGAAAAAACGAAAGTAAGGGGTATGATAGAAGTTAAGGGAAAGTTTACTGGTGATTTCGTAGATGTGAAAGGCGCTTTAAATGTGAAAGGAAATATTGAAGTAGAGGAATTATCACTAACGGGTGGCCTTGAAAGTGATGGATTACTTAATGCTGAAAATATTGAAATTTCACTTCGTTATGAAGGAAGTAAAGTGAGAGAAATCGGTGGTAAAAAGATTATCGTTCGTAAAAAAGCGAGATTTATTCCATTTACAAGTCACGCAGGAAGCCTCAAAACGTCTATCATTGAAGGAGATGAGATTTATTTAGAGCATACTATCGCTGAAGTAGTAAGAGGAAACAACGTTACCATTGGTCCAGGTTGTGAAATTAGTGTTGTAGAATATCATACTAGTTTTAAACAAAAAGGTAATGCAGTCGTAAAAGAACATAAACAAATATAAGTAGTACGAGGGAGAGCAAGGTTATGGTTGAGAAGAATAATAAGCTCGGCTTTGTTGTGGCGGGCTTATTGCTAGGTATTTTAATGGCATCAATGGATAATACCATTGTCGTAACAGCGATGGGAACGATCGTTGGTGACTTAGGAGGCCTTGAAAACTTTGTATGGGTCGTTTCTGCCTATATGGTCGCAGAAATGGCAGGTATGCCGATATTCGGTAAACTATCAGATATGTATGGTAGAAAGAGATTCTTTATTTTCGGTTTAATCGTCTTTATGATTGGTTCGGCGCTTTGTGGTACTGCTGAAAATATTACACAGTTAGGTATTTATCGTGCCATTCAAGGTATCGGCGGCGGGGCATTAGTGCCGATCGCGTTTACTATCGTTTTTGATATTTTCCCTCCAGAAAAGCGCGGGAAAATGGGTGGGTTATTCGGAGCAGTATTTGGGTTATCAAGTATTTTTGGTCCATTGCTTGGTGCGTATATTACAGATTACATTAGCTGGCATTGGGTATTTTATATTAACTTACCGCTTGGCGTTTTAGCACTTATTTTTATTACATTCTTTTATAAAGAGTCACGAGTGCATAGAAAGCAAAAAATTGACTGGTTTGGTGCAATTACTTTAGTTGGTGCAGTAGTTTCTTTAATGTTTGCTTTAGAGCTTGGTGGACAAAAGTATGATTGGGATTCTAGTTTTATTTTAAGTTTATTTGGTGGATTCGCTATTTTAATTATTGCATTTATTTTTATTGAACGAAAAGTAGAAGAGCCAATCATAGCATTTGAAATGTTTAAACAGCGATTATTCGGCATGAGCACTATTATTGCATTATGTTACGGTGCTGCGTTTATGTCGGCAACTGTGTACATACCGTTATTCATTCAAGGTGTATACGGCGGCACTGCAACAAACTCAGGATTATTACTTTTACCGATGATGTTAGGATCAGTTGTAACAGCGCAGTTAGGCGGATTTTTAACGACGAAGCTTAGCTACCGAAACATTATGATAATTTCTGCGGTTATTATGCTAATTGGACTATTCTTATTAAGCACATTAACGCCAGAAACAAGTCGTGCATTATTAACAGTGTATATGATTATTATCGGATTTGGAGTTGGATTCTCATTCTCTGTATTAAGTATGGCAGCTATTCACAACTTCGGTATGGAACAGCGAGGATCTGCGACTTCAACAAGTAACTTCATTCGTTCGTTAGGAATGACACTAGGTATTACAATCTTCGGAATGATCCAAAGAACAGGTTTCCAAGATCAATTAGAAGAGGCGTTTAAAGGTATGAGTGGGGGAATGAATACAAACGCTTTAGGAGATTCAAGAGCTATTCTATCAGAATCGGCAAGATCTCAAATTCCGCCGCAAATATTAGAAAAAATTATTGACGCTCTTTCTAGCTCTATTGTCCAAACATTTATGTGGGCATTGGTACCAGCTGGTTTAGCATTCATATTTATTTTCTTTATGGGAAATGAGCGCATGGTAATTAAGAAACAACAAACGAATAAAAAGAGTGAAATATCAAAAGCATAATGAAAAAGCTCCTTTCCAATTGGAAGGGAGCTTTTTCGTATGTACGAATTTAGATTAGCCTTCGATGATTTCGTATTCTTCGTCTGCTAATAATAAAATTTGTGTTTTCTTACCTTTGTTTTGAACTTCGATTACATCGTAAGCACCTAAGTCTCTTACTTTGCTTTGAGAAGCGTTAACCATAACTTCAATAGAATCAATTAAGATATCTTCTTCAATGTATGATTCAGGCAATGCCATATCCTCAGTATCTAATACACATGCGTATAGATTTTGTAAGTTTTCAGCAGTCGGGTTTTGTTCCTCAACATCAATAATGTTTTTTACTGCTTCCATATTTTCTTCTTTTGCTTGGTATACTTTAATTTTAGCCATTGTTTTAATCTCCTTTATAACGTAATCGTAGAGGCTACACTTCATTATAACGTTTTTTTCATGAAAGATGAAATTGTTATATGTATTTATAGCGAAAAATATGTATGATTCCTTGGTGTTAGTGTAAATTCCTTCCGTTAAAGTTATATTGTCCAAGCTTTTCTCATACTCCGCTCATATTATATGTATTAGATAAAACATATAGGGAAGGGATGGAGTGTAAGTGGGTTGTGAGCCGAAACGAAATTATCGATGTTGCCAAAATAGCATTTGTGAATTTTTACGAAGTCTAGAGCCTTTTACAAAAGTTGAGAGTATTGTAATTGCCGGAAAAGGAATTGGTGTATCTTATTTTCTTTCATTTAATAAGAGGAATGGTATCGTATCCTTCGTACAAGAGGACAATGAGGTTATCTTTGTAGATTGCTCTAGGATTGATGCAATTCGAATAGGAAAGGTTTGTAGTTGTAAAACGAAAGTTAAATTTATTGAAGAGGATTTTTGTCTTCTTGGAAATGTGTGTCCGCAATGTTTAACGGATGGAAGTATGCTCTTTTTCGACTTTCACAATCCAGAATTGAATGTATCACTACAAGCAAAAACGATTGATGCACCTAGTTGTACTGAATTTATAGATGAGATGGGGAATGTCGTAAAACAAATTACTATAATGGGTGAAGCGATTGTTTCTAAAGATTTTGTTCAAGTGCCTGAATTATTAAATTTCCGACTAGTTTTATCTGATACGGCTGCGAATCCTTTAAAGTTTGGAATACTGTTCATTAATTTCCCTGATCTTACGTTTATTATTCTTTTCGCATCGAGTGGGTACCTCAACATCTCGAACTGTTTGAAAATCGAGAGTGGAGCAGGTAATACTGAGATAGAAGAGATGAAAAAGATAATATCGAATGACGATCATACGTACACATCAGTTGTTAAAGTGACTAAAATATATAAAAACGGAGGAACAGAATCATTTGTTTATAAGAATGAGTTATAACATATATATTTAAATGAACCCTTAAACTAATGTCGAGGGTTTTACATAATAAAAGATTATAGATTGCGAATTATTATTAAGTATATTATCTGTAAACCTTTTTACAGGACAGTTATTTACTTATTATTAGATGTTATAATAATTTTATATTTATGAATAATTTATAATTATATGGATTTTAGTAGACGATTGCTTATATGTAGAATAAAAGGATTTATGAAAAAAGTAGAAGTACATTGATTCTAATGAAAGCAGGAATGTAAATGATATATGAAGCGAATATACATACGAGAGAAAAATTAGTTACTATATTCGAGGATTTCAATAACGTTGTTTTACTTTCTTATTTACAAGGACATATGGGTACCGCCTGGGTAAATGATCTTGAAAATCCAACAGTAGCGCAAGTTACGGTAGGGATTTTCACATTTTACGCTGGGGATTCGAATGCAAAAGAAACAGAAGAATTAGTACGTAACATTCCTGAGAGAATGTTAGTAATCGTAAATAGTGAAGAGTGGAAAAAGCGTTTAGAAACAAGTTACGAAAGAAAAATAGATAAGTTTTTACGGTATAAATTCAAACGTAATGCGGAAGGTTTTGATCGTTCAAAATTACAATCTTTTATATCAGCGCTTCCAAAAGGATACGAGTTACGAAGAATAGATGAACATATCATAAATATCCCTACACTACATAAGGTCTCTGAAGATTTTACAAGTCAATTTCAATCAGTAGAAGATTATTTAAAACGAGGTATAGGGTATAGTATTTTGTATAAAGGAGAAGTTGTATGTGGTGCGTCATCTTATAGCATTTATGATGATGGAATTGAGATTGAAGTTGCGACTGATTACAATCATCGAAGAAAAGGGTTGGCGACTATAGTTAGCGCGGCGTTAATCTTGGACTGTCTAGACAAAGGGATATACGCAAACTGGGATGCAGCAAATACTACATCTGCTAAACTAGCAGAAAAGTTAGGATATGTTTTTGATAAGGCGTATGATACGTATTTTGTGGATAATAGGTAAATGAATTAGGATTTGTACAAATTGTATAAATCAAAGAATTTTAAGGGAAAGAATGATTACTAAAATGGTTCCGATAGAAATGTTGATAATTCATATAGAAAGATTAGAAAATAAAAAATTAATTTAATAATGAGGGGATTTTGCGATTTATTGAGTACAAAACCGGCTTTTTTAGTCGGTTTTTATTATTAAAATAGAAGGGGAAAATAATCGTGATGTTCTGCTTTGTGGATATTGTTATGTGCGATAATGATTAATTTTAAATATTTCCTTTGCTAGATAAAATGAAGGGCTCTATAAAAATTAATTTTAGCATTCTTATTATTTCTATCATATAAGGGTTAAGACTTTCTGTTTTTCTAGGTAGATATTCGAAATATTAGGGTGTGTGTTTATCTATTAAAACGAAAGTAGTCTTATTAGTTGTAAATGATAAAAATGACTATGATACAAACCCATGCATTAATAGAAGAAGTGCATATACAGTATAGAGAGTTATAAAAACTCTAAATTTTTCATATAAAGGAGACTATAAATATGAGTGAAGAATGTCCAATTAATGTACCTTGCGAGGTTGAGTCACAAACTCAAACACCATTATCTGATGAGGCTGCGGCACCTATTATTACACCAAATGCATTAATAAAAGTACCCGTTGTTTTAGCTGAGAGAACTGTACAAATCGTTGTCGAAGCGAATATTCCTCTTGATCCTCCAGCTGTTGAAATTAAACGTGTATTAAAAAATGTATTTTTAACACAATGCAAGTTAGTACCGGTAGCTTTTACACCAGTGCCAGGTACAAATTACCGCCGAGTTACTAGAGCAAAATTATTTGTAGAAGGCTATATTCGTAAAAATATTGAATATGCATCTGCCGAGTGTAATGCACCTTTATTTGACCGTATTGCTAATGTTAATTTTTATGGGTTTGCAGACTTAACAGAGGGCGATTTCTTTACACTTCCTCTAATAGCTGCTTCTTCAGATGCAGCATCTCATTTCATTAACCCTAAAAATGGCGATTTGCCTCGATTGGACAAGTATTTCTTTGAAAACACAGTTTATTATAATGAACAACCATATTGTGAATTAATTGCAGCTAATTTCTTTGAATTAGATTTTTCACCATGTCCTACAGCATTAAATGATTCATTTGAGACACTTCGTGAAAAAATTGTATTAGACCTTACTTTAAAAGTGTTACAAGTGCAACAAGTACAAGCGTAAGAACAAAAAGACATTGTCTTTAATAATAAGACAATGTCTTTTTTATTATTATAAAACATATATAATGATGAAAATGACTACGTACAAAATAACTACGTACAAAATAACATGCATTTATGAATTCTATTAGATGGGGGGATGGTGATGAATAAGCCATGGATTGGTAAGGGGTTATGGGACATGATTTATAAAGATAAAAAAATGAATATGCAAGATGATTTACAAGAAAGAAGAGGGAAAAGAGAAGAGGTACCACCTGAATTAAAGGAGGAAGAGGCAACATTAAAATTAGAGAAAGAAGAAATATCATTTGAATTAAAAGCAGAAGATACAGCGCCAAAATTAGAGAAAGAAGAGGTACCATCAGAATTAAAGAAAGAAATACCAGAATTAGAGAAGGAGAAAGTAATATCTGAATTAAAGGGAGAAGATACAGCGCCAGAATTAGAGGAAGAGGAGGTACCATCTGAATTAAAGGGAGAAGATACAGCGTCAAAATTAGAGAAAGAGGAGGTACCACCTGAATTAAAGGGAGAAGATGCAGCGTCAAAATTAGAGAAAGAAGGTAAGGCGTCTGGACCGCAAATAGGGCCTTTAGTGCGCTCAATGGTGCTTAAAACTCCATTTTCTATTTTTTCAGAAGTGTCTAGTTTTAAAATATTCCCAAAAATAAATGTGAAAAATCAAGAAGTATTTGTATTTCAGAATGAAAAAGATGTAGGAGGGCGTGAAGTAGATTCTAAGTTATTAACTACAGTGCAACAATATCATTCGGATACTTATTGTAAATTAGTTTCTTTAAATCTTCATGAAAAGAGAGTTCATTTTGAATTATATAACCAAAATCTTAAAAGAAATAATGAAGAGAATAAGGTAGAGACATCTTCATGGATTCCTATTCACAGCATAATATTAGAGAGTGAAAATGGGGAAGAAGTAAATAATTTTATAACAGCAAAACTACCAATAGAAATAGGAAGATATAAAGGTGAAATTAGTTTACGAGAAAAAGTGATATTTAAAGAAAAAGTCATAGGAATAAAAGAGGTGGAACAGGAAATTGTTTTGACAAAAACCAAATTTTTAGTACCAAAAGTAAAAAAGAATGGACAAAATACATTTACAGTTGAAAAAGGAAGCTTGTTGGTAGAGGGCTATATAAATCAATGTATTGAATACATATCAGAACAAAGTACATTTCATGATAATGTGCATCAGTTAATACAAAATATTGTATTAGAATTAATTATTCAAGTAATACAGGAACAAGAAGTACAAGTGAAAATTAAATAAAAATCATTATATTCCCTTGATTAGTTGATTGTTATTATTCGTAGCGTATCGATATGTATTCTTTTGTAAATCATGCAGTGCTACGAAATATCTTCTAAACGGTTTATCCTAAATAAATAAATTCAATTTTATGTGTATGAAAGATGATTGTTACTAACTGAGATAGTTACTTAATTGTATGGATCTCCTCTGGTTTATGTTTAAAAAAAGTGCTAACAAATTTATAATAGAATTTGTTAACACGTACTAGAAATAGATATGGAAATTATTTTATATGTTATTTGGGTAAAGAATTTAATTAAAGTAAAAAGATAATTACTAGTTATGATGTAATAGTGCATTTATTCTTTTTTCAAAACTTACAACTTAAATAATAAAACATGTTTATCGTAATTATCCAAACACCAATTATATTTTTTTAGAATAATTGGATGAACAACTTCTTTCGTAGTATCGACCTCTGTATAGCCATATTTCTTATAAAAGTTTTCTAATTCCTCAAAAGGCAGGCAATATACATTTTGTACTTGTAATTTTTTCACAGTTTCTACTGAGAATAAAACAAGTTCCCCAGCTAATTGTAGCCCTCTAAATTTAGGGAGAATAAAAATCCCACCCATTTCTATAGTATCTTCATCTATTTGGACTAATCGCCCAATACCTGCATACTCATTGTCATATGAAATGATTGCAACTCTATCTATTTTTAAATCGCTTGGTAAGAATCCTATTGAATCATATTGTGTATTAATCCATTCTAAGTCAATAGATGTAGCTAGATGAATATTCATTTGTATTACCTCCTTTGGAAAATTCGTTCTATTTTTATTATACAGAATGTAATACAGGAAAAAGTGGTTAAATTGAGATGATTTTTATTAACAGTTCAAGTTTTGAATAATAGTGCATATAATATAAAGTCTTTTCCTTTCTTCATTTAAGTTTTGCGTATATAATTTAAAAGTACTATTATTTATTTTCATATTTATATTTTTAACAGAATAGAGGTTTAAAAATGGGTGTTAAAATCATTACGGATAGTGCGGCGGATTTACCGGTAGAATTGCTGCAAGCATATGATATTGATTTAATTCCACTCCGTGTTTATGATGAAGCAGAAACAGAGTATTTAGATGGAGTTACATTAGAGTCAGTTACATTATTGCAAAAAATGAGAGAAGGCGCTGTTTATAGAACGTCATTGCCTTCACTTGAAACTTTCCAAGAGAAATTTGTTTCTTATGCAAAAGAAGGTAATCCTTGTATATATTTAGCTTTTTCATCTGAACTTTCTGGTACATATCAATCGTCAGTTGTTATTAAAGAAGAAGTGAAAGAGACATATGCTGATTTAGATTTAGAAATTATTGATACGAAATGTGCTTCGCTTGGTCAAGGGCTTGTCGTATTAGAAGCTGCTAAAATGGCAAAAGACGGCGCATCAAAAGAAGATATTTTAAAACGTGTTGATTTTCTAATGAACCATATAGAGCATATCTTCACTGTAGCTGACTTACAGTACCTTGTTAGAGGTGGACGCTTAAGTAAAGTCGCAGGATTTATCGGTGGTTTACTAAACATTAAGCCGATCTTAAACGTGGAAGAGGGAAAACTTGTACCACTTGAAAAAGTAAGAGGAAAAAAGAAAGTACTAAGCCGAATTGTCGATATAATGGAAGAGCGTGGAAAAGAACTTAAAGGTCAAACAATCGGTATAACTCACGGTGACGATTTAGAAACAGCTGAAGCATTAAAAGCATTAATTACAGAAAGATTTGGCTGTGAAGTATTTATTGTAAATACAATTGGTGCAGCAATCGGAGCACATACAGGACCTGGCGTTATAACGCTATTTTTCTTAAATGAAGTAGAGTAAAGGATTGATCTTTTGATCAATCCTTTTTTCTTATTAATCAGTAATAATCGGTCAATATGGTATCGGTGAAGATAAAATCATCGAAGTTTTGACTGTTCCAAATGGTATAACGATATCAATTAATTCCTCTAATTCCTTCATAGAGTGAACCGCTACTTTTAAGTAATAGCTACTTTCACCTGTTACTCGATGACATTCGAGAATTCTATATTCTTCGTAGATTTTCTCCTCAAATTTTTTGCAAGGAATCTTTAGATTTTCAATTCTTAAAAATGCTTGAATTGATTTTCCAACTGCATCTAATGATATCCTTGCGGTATATTTTTCAATTATTCCAGTATCTGTATCGTTTATCTGATTATGTTATGTACGTTTTAGTGCAGAAGAAAAGTGTATACATAAAACTGCTTCTATGGAAATCTAAATGTTTAAAGATATTAAAATTTTCTTGTTTCATATATAATTGTGTAGGAAGAAACATCTGTAACTATTTGTAAAAATAGGAGGCGGCTATAAAAATGCACGAAATTGCTAGGTGGGATTTAGATCGATTGTATCCGGTTGAGGATATTCTAACTCCAATATTGGAATTGAAAGAACAATATTATGAGAGAACAGATGTGGGGGTCCTTTCAAAACTTATACAAGCTATTGAAAAAGCAGAATACTATTTGTATTGCCGATCGGCTGAAGAAAGTGTTTCATCTGAAAATACTATATTGACTGTGAAGGTAAAGGAACTAAAAAGTGAAGTACAGCAGGTAATAACGCTAAGTGAAGTGGAAATTACCGATAATACTAGGTTAATAAAAGATGAACTAAGTGCATGGGAAAATATGTACATACAATTAAGAAATAAATTAGAAATAGAGCACGATAATAAGCAATTATCATTTGGCCAAGCAAATAATATTGCAATGAATAGTAATAATGAAAAGGAAAGAGTAGAAGTATTCGAGTTATTAACAAATACCTTACATAAGGAAAAAGAAATCTTTGCTACTGTATTGAATCAAATAGGGAGATTACGTAATACAAAGAGTAATGAATTAGAAGACATAGATATTTTAACTCAATCTTTACATGCGAATGGCATTTCTGAAAATGGATTATTACAAATGTGGAATGTGGCAGAAGAAAACCTTGATAAATTAGCGAGTATTGTAAACGTGTATAAGAAGGAAGAAGCTTCGATTACATGGCATGAACTTATGACCGTAAAGGAAAATAATGAGATTCATATTCCTTTTTCAGAAGCGGTTCAAAATATATACGATGCGTTTGAAAATATAGATAAAGAATTAGCAGAATTTGCACGGAATGCAATAGAGAATGGATGGGTAGATGCGGAGCCGAGAGATAATAAAGCACCAGGCGGGTTTTGCGCTCCTTTCTTCAGTGAGAAAGAATCGCGAATTTCAATGCGTTATGATGGAAGTATTGATAATGTAAGAGTACTCGCACATGAACTAGGACATGCTTGGCATTTTTATAATATGAGCTTTGAACAATCTACTTCTTTTTTAGATGATTATTTGCCAATGAGTACAGCTGAATCAGCGTCTATTTTCTTTGAAACGGTACTCTTAAACTATCTAATTCAAACAACAGATTGTATAGATATGAAAAAGTCAGTGCTTAGTTGGAAAATAAGGAACTGTTTTAATTATGTAATGGCAATACGAGCATCATTTGAATTTGAGAAGAATTTTTATGAAAAGTGTAAAGAAGGTCCTTTATGTGCTGATGAAATCGAGAAATTATCTATAGTAGCGCAAGAAAAAGCATACGGGAATGCATTATCAGAATATCAGCCGCTTGTTTGGATGAAATATGTTCAGTTTTATATAGCAGATGTTCCTTTCTATAATTATCCATACACATTTGGGTATTTAGCTAGTTTTAGTTTATTAGAAATAGCTCAAGAAAGTAAAAGTACTTTTCATTCGAAATATAAAGAGTTTTTAAGAGAAACTGGAAAGGCTCCAGTGGAAGAGCTTATAAAAAAACATTTTGAAATAGATATAACAAGCTATGCATTCTGGGATAAAGCTTTTAGACAAATTTCTAAAGATGTTGATGAATATTTGCAATTGATGTAAGGAACGCCACGTTAAGGAAGGATAAGTAAGATGATTGAGCCATTATGTAATAAAAAAGCTGCAATGATTTTTCAAGAGCTGAAAGTGGAGTGTGAATCTTTATTTAAGTTTAAAATTCGAAATACAATACCTATTCATCGTGGTTGGCTAAATTTGAAATGGAAACTCGAAACAGATGCAGGATCTTTTGTATTAAAGCAATATAATAAAGAACGGTACAAAATGTATAACCAAGAAATTTTACTACAAGCATTACAACAACAGCAAAGACTACATAATAATGGTGTAAGTTGTCCAAAGCTCCTAACTTATAAAAATAATGTAATGCATATATCAAAAAATAATGAAAGATTTATAGTTTTAGAACATAAAGAAGGTAATCTAATTTCAACAGGAAAATTGAATGAAAAGGAAATCTACTCTCTTGGTAATACAATAGGTCAAATGCATGATTTGTTAAATGATGGCTCTTTAATAGATGGAGAAAAACCTAAATTTGTTCCGCCTACTAAAGAGGAAAGGTTGAAACATTGGGAAGATAAAAGGAGAGAAGCAGAACAGCTAGGAAAAGAACATATTCTCTCCCATATAAAATTACAGCAAGAAGCAACACATTTAGTAAATATAGATCAATTTTATAATAGTAAAAAAGGGTGGGTGCACCGTGATCTATGGGTAGATAATTTCTTATTCCATAACGATGAAATCTCAGCAATTCTAGATTTTGATCGCATGGATTATGATTATGTAGAGTTGGATATTGGGCGTGCGATTATATCTTGTGCCTTACATGATGGAGTATTAAATAAGAGTCTAGTTGCATCATTTTTAGCGGGATACCGTAATAAATTAGATTTTCCGGTAGGGAGTATTGTTCGGGCAATTCAAATGCTTTGGTATATGGAGAGTACATGGTGGATTCATGCTAATATGGATCAGAATAGTGTACCACCTTCACGTTTTGCAGATGAAATGAATTGGATAGCTGAAAATTATAGTACATTACATAATATATTGGCAGACTTATAAGAAAAAAGGAGATTACATCCATGAACAGAATTGGCATTATCGGAGCAATGCAAATTGAAATAGACTTACTTTTAGAAAAACTAGCTATACAAGAGGAACAGGCGATTGCGGGAATGCCTTTTTACATTGGTGAATTCATGGGAACAGAAATTATTGTTACAAGATGTGGTGTAGGGAAAGTTAATGCAGCCGCATGTACGCAAACATTAATTCATAAATTTGATGTAGATGCTATTGTCAATACGGGTGTTGCTGGAGGGTTACACCCGGATGTAAAAGTTGGTGATATCGTTATTTCAGCAAATGTTACCCACCATGATGTAAGTAAAACTCAAATGAAAAACTTATTCCCGTTCCAAGAAGAATTTATCGCAAGCAAGGAATTAGTAGAGTTAGCACGTATTGCATGCAATAGTAGTAATTTACAAATAGAGGTTCATGAAGGAAGAATCGTAAGTGGTGAATGTTTTGTTGAAGATTCCAAACTAAAAGCGAAATTAATAGATGAATATGCACCGCATTGTACAGAAATGGAAGGTGCAGCAATTGGACAGGTTGCCTACATTAATGAAATACCATTTCTCGTTATACGATGTATTTCTGACAGTGCAGACGATGAAGCACAAGTTTCCTATGATGACTTTGCGAAAACGGCCGCAAATTATTGTTCAGAAATTATCGTTGAGATGCTTAAAAATATATCAAGTAAAACTGTATTATAATTCAAAAGGAGAGAATGAAATGTTACAAGCATTAATTTTTGATATGGACGGAACGTTATTTCAAACAGATAAAATTTTAGAATTATCGTTAGATGATACTTTTGATCATTTACGTTCATTACAATTATGGGATACGGTAACACCTATTGATAAGTACCGTGAAATTATGGGCGTGCCGTTGCCGAGAGTTTGGGAAGCGTTACTACCGAATCATTCTCTTGAAGTAAGAGAACAAACAGATGCATATTTTTTAGAAAGATTAATTGAAAACATTAAGAGCGGAAAAGGTGCTTTATATCCGAATGTAAATGAGATTTTTACATATATAAAAGAAAATAATTGCTCAATATATATTGCAAGTAATGGTTTAACTGAATACTTACGAGCAATCGTATCTTATTATGCTTTAGACCAATGGGTTACTGAAACATTTAGTATTGAACAAATAAACTCGCTTAATAAAAGCGACTTAGTAAAAAGTATTTTGAACAAATATGATATAAAAGAAGCAGCCGTAGTTGGGGATCGTTTATCTGATATACATGCAGCTAAAGAAAATGGCTTGATTGCAGTTGGTTGTAATTTTGATTTTGCACAAGAAGATGAGCTTGCCCAGGCAGATATAGTAATAGATGATTTACTGGAGTTGAAGGGGATATTACGTGCTGTGCAGAGATAATAAAGGTATTTAAAAGTCCCTTTTCCACTAACGGAATAGATTAGCTCAATAGGGAACCCCAAAAAGTACTTTTGGCTTCTGAAGAAATGGAAAAAAGAAAGATGTTAAATACAAAGTAGACTCTGTAATAAAGAGGTAGAGAGATAGTATAATTCATTTGTGATAAATTAGTAATAGTTTGATTTGGATTATAAAGTGTTTGCGTTTTTGACCAAGTCTTATATGTCTTATTCTATGGAGGGAATATGCTTAAAAATAATTTTAAAATTAGTAATATTCCTGTGGTTTTATGGGGAGATAAGAGTGAAAAGATTTTTATTGCAGTACATGGAAATATGTCAAATAAGGAAGATACAGTTATTCAAATACTAGCTGAAGAAGCTAATCAAAAAGGTTATCAAGTATTAAGCTTTGATTTACCTGAGCATGGAGAAAGAAAAAATGATGATACTCCTTGCAAAGTACAGTTTTGTGTTAGGGAATTATCTATAATTATGAATTACGCAGAAGAACATTGGAAAGAAATAAGTGTGTTTGCATGTAGTATAGGTGCTTATTTTAGCCTTTTAGCTTATCAAAATGATGTGGTAGAAAAGGCGTTATTTTTATCCCCAGTAGTTAATATGGAACGAATTATCGAAAATATGATGAAATGGTTTAATGTAACACCAGAGCTTTTGCAAAAAGAAATGATTATAGAGACACCGATTGGTCAAAAGTTATATTGGGATTATTTATGCTATGTAAAAGAGAATCCTATTAGTACATGGAATACAGATACATATATTATGTATGGAGCTAATGATGAACTGTGTGAATTTGAAACTATTAACGATTTTAGAAAAAAACATCGTTGTGAATTAGAAATCATGGAGACGGGTGAACATTATTTTCATACTGAGGAACAGTTAAAGGTATTTGAACAGTGGTTATACAAACATATAGATTAATAAATTATAACTTGAACCTGAACCTGTTAGAGAAGAATGGTGAATTTAAAAACTGATATTATATTTGAGAGACATTATAAATGTATTCATTTAAACAAACAGCTGCTTTAGTTCAATAAGACTTAAACAACTATATTATCGATTTACATCTGAAGTGAAGAATACACATACTACGAATTGAATAAGATAACAATCATAAAAATGCTCAGAATCAATAATTCTAGAGCATTTTTATGTATTTTCATAGTAAGGGGGATTTACTTGAAAGATATACATATTCAACAAATTGAAGATTTAATGATATACGAACACGAATATCTTGTTCAGGAAAGCAAAGGCGAAGGGTTTTATTTTCTAATAAAACTAATAAGTGAATATGAAAACAAAATAAATACATTTAATAAAAATGGTGAATGTTTATATGGTATTTTTCAAGGGGAAAAGTTAATTGGAATTGGAGGACTAAATGAGGACCCATACTCAGAAAATAATAAGATTGGCCGATTAAGGAGATTTTATATTGCAAAGGACTATCGTCGTATAGGGCTAGGGAAGTTGTTATTAAACCAACTATTATCTCATGCAGAAAAGTATTTTAAAGTGGTTGTATTGCATACGGATACGAAACAAGGTGATGCGTTTTATACTGCAAATGGATTTGTGAAAGGAGAATTTTATAAAGGAACTAGTCACTTTAAAGTATTATATGAATAAAACAAGAGACTTTATTAGCTTATAAAGTCTCTTGTTTCTATTTAATTATGTTTCACATTCATTTCTTTCAATAATCCCTTCGGATCACCTTTGACATAATAAAAATGAGGATTATTTTCATCATCGTAAAGCATAATATAAGGCTTTTGATTAAGCGGGAGAAGTATAAGTACTTCATCAATTGTTGTATGTAACCATTGATTCGTAATAGAAACTGGTTTAGATAAAGGGATTTTTATCATGTGACCATCTTTTGGAACGACGTTTAAGTTTTTGAACGGGCCAGTAATGGATTTAGCATATTGAACAGCTTCTTTTTGAATAGCTGGATGTAAAGATTGTTTTTGAACGACCATTTCTTTTTGACAATCAAACACTTCAATTTGTTGATTACTATTTGCAAGAACATTTGTTGATAATAAGAAACAAAGAAGAGTAATGACCCCGATTTTTTTTATCATAGTACAACACCTCGTCTTTACTATACCCTTAAAAGTTTCAAATATTTTTCTGTCACATTGATGTAACAAAGAAGTTGTATAATACAATTGGTTTTTGTTTAAAAGTAATGGAGGATCATGTATGAGAGTATTAATCGCAGATGATGAACAAGATATGTTAAGGATTTTAAAGGCTTATTTTGAGAAAGAAGGCTTCGAGGTTTTATTAGCGAAAGATGGAGAGGAAGCACTTCAAATATTTTATGAAGAGAAAATTGATTTAGCTATTTTAGATTGGATGATGCCGAAACATAGTGGTATTACTGTTTGTCAGGAAATAAAAAAGAACTCAAGCGTTAAAGTATTAATGCTTACAGCGAAAAGTGAAAGCGAAGATGAATTAGCGGCGCTTCAAAGTGGTGCAGATGAGTACGTAAAAAAACCATTTCATCCAGGTGTACTCATTACACGAGCGAAAAAGTTAATACAGCATGATGATGTCATTCAAGTTCAAGATTTGAAAATAGATTTCACTAAAAATAAAGTTTATAAAAATGACAAAGAGTTAGATATCACAAAAACAGAGCTAGAATTAATAAAGTGTTTTTTAAATCATAAAGGCATGATTTTAACTCGTAAAAAATTGTTAGATATTGTATGGGGATTTGACTATTTTGGAGAAGAGCGGACTGTTGATACACATGTAAGAAGATTACGTAAAAAAGTTGGAGAAAATATTATAAAGACGCACCGCGGGCTAGGGTATAGTTTGGAGGAGCAGAGTGAATAAACTTGGAAAAAAGCTATTTCTCAGCATTTCTTTAACTGTGGTACTTATTTTTACGATATCTTTATTATTAATTAACTATCTATTACCGAAATATAATATTCACAAAACGAGAGAGAACTTAAATGAATTTACAGTGCAAATACAAAATACACCTGTAAATGAGTTAGAAGATGTAATTCGTACAATTGAAAGTGAAAATAACGTTACGGTTGCATATACGTCAATCAATCAGTCCGAAGATGATATGAACGAAGCGTTACGCATGCAACTTACGAAAAAGAAAGTAGTTTTAAATAAACTGTGGATTACGAAAGACGAAGTCATGAAGGTGAAAGCGGAAGGGCAATCGAATAAACTGTATGATCAAGAGAAGTTAAAAGCAAGTTTTTTCGCTAAATATATTGCAAAAGATAATACGATAATTTTAATGGGAACTTCTATCGCACATTCAAATGAGGTTATAAAAACGTTAAATACATTTTACTTATACATAGTATGTTTCTCACTCCTTCTTATTATTTTACTTGTGTGGATACTCTCAAAAATAATAACGACTCCATTGAAAAATCTAAGCGATGTAGCTCAGGATATTTCACATTTGAAGTTTAAAAGAACGAAAGTGAAAACGAATGATGAAATAGGAGAGTTAGCCGATAGTATTAATATCATGAGTGATAAATTGAATGAAGCACATCAAGATTTAACAGATCGTAATGAACATTTAAAACGATTTATGGGTGATGTGACGCATGAATTAAAAACACCCATTGCATTAGTAAAAGCATATTCTATGGGAATTAAGGATGGATTGGATGATGGGACATACGTAGATACAATTATTAAACAAACAGATCAAATATCAAACTTAATTGAAGAACTATTACGATTTTCGAAGTTAGAAAGAGATGTTTTACAAAAAGAAGAATTCCCTATTGAACCATTAGTCCGAAGTATAATAGGTAAGCATAAAATTGAACTAGAGTCGAAAGAAATACAGTTGCAGACGAACAGTAATATTAAAAATCAGGTCATTTATGCGGATTTGAATAAAATGGGAATGGTGTTTCAAAATTTAATTTCTAACGCAATAAAATATACAACAAATCAAAACATAATAATCACTTTAGAAGAGAGAAATAAAAGTGTATATTTTCAAATTAAAAATGGGATTAATGCAGAACAAATTAAAGATGTCGATAAAATTTGGGAACCTTTTTATGTCTTAGACTCTTCGCGAAGTAAAGAAAAATCAGGTACAGGATTAGGACTAGCGATAGTGAAAAGTATTTTAGAAAGGCATGGTTTTGACTATGGCGTATCTACTAAAGAGGGAGAAATACGGTTTTATATTAATATGAAGAATGACTAATGCAATACAATTAGAAGCATCGTCTATTAATAGGCGATGTTTTTTATTGATTATATGAGAGCAATTAATCAGAGTATATAACCTCGAAAGCTTGTTGGAAGAGTGTTCTACAAATTTCTCAAGTTGTTGCATAAAATATAAACTGAATTTTCAGTAATTTTATTGTATAGTAAAAGGAGAAATAAATGGGGAGGGAAGGATATGGGGAAAAAGAAAATAGCAACATTATCAGCAATATTATCTTTATCAATTACGTCAGGAGTTTCTAGTATGACTGCGTATGCAGACAATAAAGAAACAAACTACATAAATGAGCATGACGTGAAGTTAAATGGAATTGTTTCAGATGCGTTACGTTCAAGTACGAAAATTGAATTAGAAAATGGGATGACAAAACCGATTTATTCGCTTGATGAAGCAATCATTGAAAATCTATTTGTAGAGACGGAAGTTGATAGTGATAGAGATGGTAAAAAAGACAGAGTGTCAGTAAAAGTTATGCGCCCGAAAACAGATCCTAATGTGAAAGTTCCTGTTATTTATGAAATGAGTCCATATCGATCTGGTTTAAAAGATGTTCCTGTATATAATGTAGATGAAGAGTTGTATGCGTATGAAGGGAAACCGTATGGAGCTGTTAATCTTGGTTCATACGGAAATTATTATGTTCCGAGAGGTTATGCAGTTATTTTAGGTGAAAGTATTGGAACTGGAAAATCAGATGGATGTCCGACTACTGGAGACGATCAAGAAATACTAGGAACGAAATCTGTCATTGATTGGGTAAATGGGCGTGCGAAAGCATACACAGAAAATGGTGAGGAAGTTAAGGCTGATTGGTCTACAGGAAATGTAGGGATGACAGGAGTCTCTTATAATGGTACGTTACCGAATGCGGTTGCGACGACTGGTGTTGAAGGGTTAAAAACAATTATTCCAATCGCAGCGATTAGTAGTTGGTATGATTATTATCGTGCAAACGGTGCAGTCATTGCGCCAGGTGGATACCAAGGAGAAGATACAGATAATATGGCAGAAGCAGTACTAACAAGAGAAAATGCTGAAGTTTGCGGACAAGTAATAAAAGAATTAACAGCTGGACAAGACCGAAAAACTGGTAATTATAATGATTTTTGGGATAAACGTAATTATGTAAAAGATGCTAAAAATGTAAAAGCGAGCGTATTTGTTGTGCATGGTTTAAATGATTGGAATGTAAAGACGAAGCAGTTCGCGCAATGGTGGGATGCACTTGGAGAAAATAATGTTCCTCGTAAAATGTGGTTACATCAAGGTGGACATGGTGGAACATCAACGAATGACTGGCAAAGAACACAAAATAAATGGCTCGATTATTGGTTGTATGGAATTGAAAATGGGATTATGAATGAACCAATGGTTGATATACAACGTGAAAATAAAACTTGGGAAAAATTAAAAAACTGGCCGGATCCATCAGCTGTGCCGTCAAAAGTTCGTATGTATTTAAGTAACAAAGCAGTTAATTTGCCATTAAGTATGGGCTCTGTAAATAAAGTTTTCTCATTCGTAGATGATGCAAAAATGAAATCAAACCAATTAGTAGCAAACCCAGAATTAGAAGTAGCCAATCGATTAGTGTATACAATGCCTGTACTGCAAAAAGATACGCGTATAAGCGGTACACCAAAGATTTCAATTACAGGAAATATTGATCGTCCTGTATCAAATTTAACAGCTTTACTTGTTGATTATGGAGGAACGAAGCCGGAAATCGTAACGAGAGGTTGGATGGATCCACAAAACTTAACGAGTATAGAAAGTTCAACAGCGATTCAACCGGGCAAAGATTATACATTTACATGGGACATGCAGCCAGACGATTATGTATTTAAAGCGGGGCATCAAATAGGGGTTGTTTTAATCGCTAGTGACTATGATTATACGATTAGACCGAAAGCTGGCACGAAGCTTACAGTAAAATTAAGTGAAGTGACATTGCCAATTGTGAAATAAATAGTGATGGGTAAAGAGCTTACTGCCTAGTAAGCTCTTTACATTTTGAAAAGGGGGAGTTTAATGTGAATTTTTATTGGTGGATACAAAAATGCTTACAATAAATAAAAAATGGCATTTATGATCAATAGGCCACCAAAGATAAGCGCAGCAACACCTCCAGAGAATCCATCTTCTACTTTTTCACCAATAACATGCAAAGTGGAAAAGAAAACAACGGGAGAAGAAAGTATGAAAATGCCACTGGCTATTTTCCATATTCGTTTATACTTCTTTGCTATAAAGAAAATTAGTGCATTTAAAGCAAAAAGGAGTAAAAGAAATATAATTAATGAATTCATCGTATCCTCCTATCAAAAGTCTGAATTTTCATTTTTATATTTTCATTTTTAAGGGAATATTATAGAATATAATTATATTTTATGGAAAGCGAGTGATATATTATGACAGTCAGCTCTTTCGAATTTTTATTAAAAATAAAGGTACAGGAAGATTAATTGAAAGAAAATCTTCCGTACGTAAAAAACGGAGGAGAAAATAAATGTTTAGTTTTTATAGTACACTTTGCACGGAACTTTATGATTTCACTAAGCCTGTCGGTTATTCTTTAAATGGTGACATTGAGTATTACGAAGAACGTTTAAAAAATTGCACCGGAAGAATTCTCGAAGCGGCAGTAGGATCAGGACGCGTCATCATCCCGCTTCTTGAAGCTGGTTTTACAGTAGATGGTATAGATTATTCAACTGAAATGCTAGATTCTTGCCGTATACGCTGTAAAGAGAGAGGTTTACATCCTAATTTATATGAAGGAAGTTTACAACAATTTTCACTGCCACATAAATATGAGGTAATTATCATTCCTACTGGATCTTTTTGTTTAATTGAAAATCGTACAGATGCTATAAACGCATTGAAATGTTTTTATGAACATCTTAATCCAGGCGGGCGATTAATCGTAGATATTATGCTTCCGCATGACTGGAAGACTGGGGAAATTCATACATCAACTTTTTCTTTGCCGAGCGGAGACGGAATTACATTAGAAAATAAATCAATTGAAATAGATTGGCTGAACCAAGTTACTTTATCATATTTAAAATATGAAAAATGGAGTAAAGGGCAGTTAGTACAAACGGAATTGCAACGCTTTGCAGTGCGCTGGTATGGAATAGAAGAGTTTAAACTTCTGTTAGAAAGTATAGGTTTCTCTAACATTACGTACTCCGCTGACTATGTTTATGAAAAAGAACCGTCAAATGCAAATCAAATGTTTACTTTTGAAGCTGTGCGAAACGAAAAATAAAGAATTATTTATGAAAATAAGGCAATCGATACAGTATCGATTGCCTTATTTCAATTGTATATTACTTACATGTTATTACGTTTTCATTGTCCAAACATCCTTCTACCAATTACATATACTACTTATATTAAAGGCAGTCACTATTTTAAATGGAACTGTTATTTTTCTATAAATGATATTTTAGAGAAGTAGGTGATAAATTTGGAAAGCGTAGAACAAGACAGAATTGAAAATCAAGTGTATTCAAATCGTGTAGTAAGATCAGAATTTGATGTGAATTGGGAAACGTGTATATCAAAAAGCGGTTATGTAATTTATGTAGCAACAAGTAACAATGCCGAAGTAATAGTACTTCTTGCAGATGGTTCAAGTAAATTATTAATTTTTGAAAAAGGCGGTAAAGTAGTAGTAGGTGGTGGTGGAACAAGTCATTATAGTAAGCCGCATATTGCAAGAAATATTTAAGGTAGAACATATTAATTGAGAAGAAACCAATAAGTAACATAGAAAAAGCATTTCCTATTTCGGGAAATGCTTTTTCTATGTTATAGTATAATAGTGTTTTAAAATGATATTATTTTAATATACTTCATTTTTTGTTGTGTATTATTTTTATATTAAATTAGCTATGTAAGTATTTTTTATATAAGGAGTAATAATTAGAGAAATGAAAAATATCGACTTTATACTAGAAAGTGATGAGGCATTAAAACCGTCTGAACGATTAGTACTATTATTATTAGAGAAGCATAGAATGTTATATACGAACGATCTATTAGCATTATCTAATTTATCATATAAAACATTAACGGATTCATTAACCGCGCTAGTTTTAAAATCATATGTATTAAAGGAAACAGGTAAGGGAAGAAGACAGAATTGTTATAGGTTGGTATGATAAGACTGCTGATTTTAGAAGATTTACATTTATGATTTTCGAATGTAAGGATAAATGGTGTTTTAGTTTTCAAATGAAAAATTAACCGTAATTCGTACTTGAATATTTGGATTTCATTTTTATTAATGAAAATGAAATTATTATTGGAAATAGAAAAATAAAATAAACTGCATAAAAAAGAAATAAAAAAACAATCCATTTTAAAAACGGATTGTTTTTTTATTGGAATAATATTATTTAGTATATTGAAAGTCTGAATGATTATTCTACGTCGCTTGTATACTTTTCAGGTAATAATTCCATTACGTTACATTTTACAAGTTCACCATTATATGAAAGTATAACGTTCGTATTTTTTCCGTAATCACTTATTAATTCTCGACACATACCACATGGAGCAACAACCCAACATTTTTCTATATCTTCATGGGGGTGTGGGTGAGCGACCGCTACAATGGTATCAAATTCATGATCGCCTTCTGAAATAGATTTTCCAATCGCCATAGCTTCACCACACACTGTTATTCTTCCAACATTCGCTTCAACATGCACTGCTGCATAAATATTACCCGTTTTAGTTCGTACAGCGGAACCGATGTGATGACGGCCGTATTTATAGTTTTTTTCAATGACTCTTTCAGCAGCTGTAATTAAATCATAGTCTTCACTATTTAAAGGCATTACTTGTAACATAATTTCCCCTCCGTATTAAAAATGATAAATTTTATTTTAACAGAAAATTTTAATATTTAAAATAAAAGATAAAATTTAACTAGATAATATTATTATGTAAACTGATATTTTAACAGGAAAATATCATAATCAATAGAACATATAGAAGAGTATAATTAAATATTTTGAAAGATGGGATAGCAACATATGATATTGCATTAGAAAAAGGATACGAGCACCTTTTACAACATTTAAAACAGGAAGTGAATGTATGATAAATAAGTGGAGTGTAGGCATATTTTTATTTAATGAGGTAGAGGTTTTAGACTTCGCAGGGCCATTTGAAGTTTTTTCTGTAACCGAAGCGTATGAAGAAAAACCATTTACTGTGTATACAGTTAGCCAAAATGGAGAAATGATTACAGCAAGAAATGGATTAAAGGTACAGCCGGATTATAGTATTGAAGATTTACCACCAGTTGATATTTTAATCATTCCAGGTGGTAAAGGCGTTAGGGAAAGTGAAGTGAAAAATGATAGTATAATAAATTGGGTTCGTCAGCAAATGAAAGAAGTAAAGCTAATGACTTCAGTTTGTACTGGAGCGCTATTACTTGCGAAAGCTGGTTTACTGGAAAATTTAAAAGCAACAACGCATTGGGCTAGTATTCAAACTTTCAAAAAAGATTTTCCGAATGTAGAAGTTATGGAGAATGTAAAATTTGTAGATGAAGGACACATTATTACATCGGCAGGTATTTCAGCTGGTATTAACATGTCATTTCATATTGTGAAAAATTTGTTAGGTGTCGAGATTGCTGAGGAAACAGCAAAAAGCATGGAATATGATATAGATTTGCAACATTAAAAAAGCCCGATTTGGGCTTTTTTATATTGAACGTATATAGATAAGTGCCGTAAGAGCTAATCTATAATCCAACTTCTAATTTTGAATCAGTATTTCCGGTGTTATCGAATGTACGAAATTTCTCCTTGAATCATGTGAAAACAAGGAGAAATTTCGTATGTAAAAAAACTCTTCTACAATAGTAGAAAAAGAATAACAGAAACTACTATTTTATGGCAGCATACATAAAAAAATTCAATGTAAATATGGAAATGTCGTCGAATTCTATCTTTAATTGGTTTATTTGTGAGATATTTTTGTGAAGGAGCTTATTTTATAAGAATAGAATTTAAGTTAGTAAGAGATCATGCCGACGGTAGTGAAAATATATGTGTTAGGGGGATTTCATAATGAGGAAACTCAAGCGAATAAATGTTCCTAATATACAAGAACAACTATCACAGTCTAATGAGAATCGAGCAATTAATAAGAAAAAACTAAGGCGATTTATATTCATGTTTATATTTATTGCAGCGGCTACTTTGTACGTTCAATTTATTTTAACGAAACAACAAGAAATAATTGTAGAAAAAAAAGATACAATAACGAATCAAAAAAAACAATTGGTTTCTTTAAAGAAAAATGAAGCGTCTTTAAAGACTAACATAGAAAATTTAACAGACGATGAGGAAGAAATTTTGAAGTTTGCGAGAAAAGAATATCAGTTTTCTAAGTCAAATGAAACTATATTTGTGTTGCCGAAGTAGTGTAATAGAACAGTTAGCGATCGCTAACTGTTTTTTCATGTATGAATGGCATGGTACAAGAAACAATCACATACTGTAAAAATGAAGAGTGTGAGCTGTTTTTATAGTTATGGAATATATACCGGAATAAACGTTGTTAAAATTCTGTCAATTGTATTATAATACAAGGTAAGCGGATACATTTTTTAATCAACGTTGAGTTAATCACTCATACGACTATTAAGAAAACCGTTATCCTGTATTAGAAAGGAAGATAGCTGTGTATGCTTCAAATACAATTTATGTCGTAGGGGATGCGAAAGCACCTCAAAATAATCCCATTACTGAAAAGTTTAAAAGCTATTTTGTAGCGTTTGTGCTTGTTAAGGAAACTGGGGAAATTGTAGATGCAGATTGCTCAGCGACAATTGCATTAACATCTCAATTCGTAAAATATTTATTTCTACATAAAAATATTAATGATCCAACGTTAGTAATGGAAATAAAAGATCGTTATTTCGGTTCGTCTCAAAAGGCACTACTTGTAGCATTAAAAGATGCGCAGAAAAAATATAATCAAATCGCTGCTTTGTCTACACATTCCTAGACAAAATCCAGCCGTAAGAATCTTCTTATGGCTGGATTTTTTTATTTCACATTAATCTCTTGCATTGAAAGTAAGTGAAAGAGGAAATGAATTGTACGTAAAAACATAATTTGTTTTTAAAGATTAAAGTTCCACTTTGTTAGACAACGAAAGGATGAACAATATGAAAATTACAGATGTGAAAGTAAATCGTAGACGTGTTAATCTTCATACACCGTTTAAAACAGCTCTTCGTACCGTAACCGAAATAGAAAGTATAGATGTATTTATTCATACAAATGAAGGGATTGTTGGCAAAGGTGCTGCAGCCGCAACGCCAGTTATTACGGGTGATTTCGCAAGCGGGATTGAAGAAGCCATTTTAGGGCCGATGCGTTCCTGTTTAATTGGTCAAGATATTATTCAATTTCAGCAGTTACTACAGCACATTCAAATGAGTTGTATTGGAAATCCAAGTGCGAAAGCGGCAGTAGATATCGCTTTATATGATGTGTATTGTCAATATCAAAACGTTCCACTTTACGCATTATTAGGTGGGAAGAAAGAAATTCATACAGATATTACCGTCAGTGTAGATGAACCTTTCATTATGGCGAAAGAGGCAAAGCAACATGTAGAAAAAGGATTTCAAACTTTAAAAATTAAAGTGGGGAAATCTGCTCCTTTAGATTTAGAACGTATTGAAGCGATTCGAAATAGCGTACCAAAAAATACGACGTTACGATTAGATGCAAATCAGGGGTGGAATCCAAAAGAGGCAGTTTCTATCATTAAAGAGATGGAAAATCGCAATTTAAATATTGAATTTATTGAACAACCTGTTCATGCGAAAGATTGGGATGGATTAAAGTACGTCAAAGATCATGTGCAAACGCCTATTATGGCAGATGAAAGCATATTTTCAGCGGGTGATGCATTGAAAATCGTTCAAGGAGGATATGCAGACTTAATTAATATTAAATTAATGAAATGTGGTGGCATACGTGAAGCGTGGCGTATTGCCGATATCGCCGAAACAGCTGGGGTAAAATGCATGGTCGGAAGTATGATGGAATCCTCACTTTCCGTTAGCGCTGTAGCCCATTTAGCAGCTGCCCACCCTAATATTCATTACTTCGATCTCGATGCGCCGCTTTGGTTAATGGAAGAACCAGAAGGCATGACTTATTCTGGGTCAAAGGTAAACCTTCAATCGACAGTGAATAGTAAATCTTAGGAAAAAAGACTAGTAAACTATCTTTTAAGGGGGATATGTATGAAAAAAGTAGGAACTGCATTTTTAACAACTTTATTTATATTTTCATCGTTTACATCAGCAAATGCTGAAGAGAAGAAAGATAGTAAGGCGTTTATCGATGTATCTGCCGCGACACTTTGGACCGCACCTGATTCATTACGACCAATTGATGCACCGAGCGCTACAAATCCAGTTGATTTGTGGAAGTGGACGAAATCAATGACGCTTGATGAGAAACTTTGGTTAACAAATGCAAATAAATTAGAAACGCAAGCGCTATTAGGTCAAGAAGTAACAGTTGTGGATAAAAAAGGGGACTGGGTGAAAGTGTTAGTCCATGGTCAGCCGACACCTCGAAATGAAGAAGGTTACCCAGGATGGATGCCTGAAAAACAGTTAACATATAATCAAGAATTTGCAGATAAAACAAATGAACCTTTCGTATTAGTAACGAAACCGACAGCCATTTTATATATAAATCCTTCTGAAAAACATAAATCGCTTGAAGTGAGCTATAATACGCGATTGCCGTTACTTAATGAAGATACGATTTCATATCGCGTCTTGTTACCAAATGGACAGAAAGCTTGGCTACGAAAAAATGATGGCACGGTTTACCGTTCTCAAAATGATATTCCAACTCCGACGGCCGATGATTTAATAAATACAGGAAAAATGTTTTTAGGATTACCGTATATATGGGCTGGTACAAGTGGATTCGGATTTGATTGCTCTGGATTTACACATACAATTTATAAATCACACGGTATTACAATTCCGCGAGATTCAGGTCCGCAATCGAGAAATGGAGTTGCAGTTGATAAAGAGAATTTACAAAAAGGAGATTTAATCTTCTTTGCACATGATCAAGGAAAAGGCAGTGTTCATCATGTGGGGATGTATATTGGTGACGGAAATATGATTCACTCGCCGAGAGCTGAAAGATCAGTAGAGATTATACCGCTCAATACACCAGGATATATAGAAGAATACGCTGGTGCTCGTCGTTACTTACCTTAAAAAGTAGAGGGGGTTTTTAAATGAAAAAAGTTGTTCGTTACTCATTAGTTAGTACTTTATTAGCTTCTTCATTTTTAGTTGGCTGCGCAAAAGAAAAAACAACGACAAAGCCGAAAGATGAGAAAAAAGTATTACAGTTACTAGAAACAGGTGAAATCCCGTCTTTACATTCAGGGAAAGTAACAGATGCAGTATCGTTTAACGTTTTAAATAACGTAATGGAAGGATTATTCCGTTTATCGAAAAATGATGAAGTGATTGAAGCTGGAGCACAAAAATATGAAGTGAGTCAAGATGGGAAAACATATACATTCCACTTGCGTGATGCGAAATGGTCTAACGGAGACCCAGTAACAGCACAAGACTACGTATACGCTTGGAAGCAGCTTATTAATCCAGATACAGCTTCTCAATATGCATACATTGCATACGATGTGAGAAATGCGGAGAAAATAAATAAGAAACAACTAGGGTTAGAGGAATTAGGAGTGAAAGCGAAGGATGATAAAACGTTCATTGTAGAGTTAGAGCATCCTGTACCGTATTTTACAAAACTACTTATTTTACCATCCTTCTATCCAATTAACGAAAAATATGCAAAAGAACAAGGTGATAAATACGGATTAGAAGCAAATAAAGCGGTATATAACGGGCCATTTACATTATCGGATTGGAAGCATGAAGCGAGTTTTACAATGAAGAAAAACGATAAGTATTGGGATAAAAAAGAAGTGAAGCTAGATGAAATAAACTATCAAATTGTAAAAGAAATTTCAACTGCGGTAAATTTATATGAAACAGATAAAGTTGATAGAGCTGTCATTTCAACAGAATTCGTAGATAAATATAAAAATAATAAAGAGCTTAAACAATATACAGATCCGGTTATGTACTTCTTCCGATTTAATGAAAATGTACCGATTCTTAAAAATAAAAATGCACGTCTTGCGCTAAGTACAGTGTTTGATAAGAAAGGACTTGCGACTTCATTTTTAAATGATGGTTCAGTTCCTGCTAACTATTATGTACCAAAAGGATTTTTAAAAGGTCCAGATAAAAAAGATTTTAGAAGTACAGCAGGTGAGTTTAATAAAACTGATGTAAAACAGGCAAAAGAATATTGGGAAAAGGCGAAGCAAGAGACAGGTACAAATGAAGTGACGCTTGAGTTATTAAACTATGACTTAGAAAACTTCAAAAAAGTAGGGGAATACATTAAAGAAGAGCTAGAGAAAAACTTACCAGGCTTAAAGGTAAATGTAAAATTACAACCGCATACGCAAAAATTAGCGTTAGAGAAGAAAAAAGAATATGAAATGTCATTATCACGCTGGTTACCGGATTATCCAGATCCAATGACTTATTTAGAAGTATTTCTTTCTGGAAGCAGTGTGAACAACACAGAATATGCAAACCCTGAATATGATGCGTTAATTAAGAAGATTAAAACAGAATTAGGTAATGATGAAAAAGCTCGTTGGAAAGCAATGCAAGATGCTGAGAAAATGTTACTTGATGACGCAGTAATTGCACCAGTATTCCAGCGAGGATTATCGTACTTACAAAAGCCATATGTGAAAGATTTATATGTACATCAATTCGGTCCAGCGACAAGTTTAAAATGGGCAGATGTACAAAAATAAAAGTATGGAGAAACAGACTTCACATGTGTGATAGTCTGTTTTTCTTATTTAAAGTTAGATATATAGTTTGTGGTATGATTTACTAGGCTATAAATAGTGTTTGGAAGGGAATGATGTTGATTATAGTGGACGTATCTTATTTTGAATTTAATTCATCATCTGATGGATTATAGACATTTTATATGTTTTTTCACTGTTTAAAAATAAAATTATTACTCAAATTCCAGTGTGAAATTTATGTAGAATCTTGTATAATTAACGTGTTTCTATGGAAACATTTTCTTGTGCTATTTCTATGGGACTTAATAGGACAAGGAAAGAAATACATACATGTATATAATAGATAAATAGAATGGAACATGTATAGAGAAAAAGGAGAAAAAAATGACGTGTCAAAAACAAGGGTTACAATTTAATAGCGAGAGAAAGAGGAAGAGACGATGAAAATGAAGCATGCTTTTGGACCCATAATTTTAGCGTGTGTGCTTTTTTTCATTATCATATTAATCCCATCGAAAAGTTTCTTATCACTTATTAGTGATAAGAAGGTAGAAGATGCGGCAACTTCCTTACAAAAAGAAAAATTACAAGGGGTTTTCTTACAGCAAAAAATGTTAGAGAATTCACAGTATTTACCAATGTATGGTTCATCTGAATTTTTACGAATGGATGCATATCACCCATCTAATTACTTTAAAGTAAATCCGGCAGGTTTTACGCCATATTTAATGGGGATTGGCGGTACGCAAAGTTTAGCTCATATATTAAATATGACGTCTACAATGGATGGATTAGAAGGTAAAAAAGTAGTCTTTGTTTTATCACCACAATGGTTTACAAAGACTGGGGTATCACAGGGGGATTTTACGAATAATTTCTCTAAGCAACAAGCATATCATTTTATTTTTAATGATAAAATAAATGTTGAAATGAAGAAGCAAATTGCGAAACGACTATTAGATTATAAAGTTGTTCAAGAAGATGATATATTAAAAAATTCATTAGAAGGTATTGTATATAATGATACGCAACATAACATAAAAGCAGGTTTAGTCAAACCACTTGCTTATATGCATCGAAATATTTTAGATCATAGAGATTTATTTAACTCTATATTTAAGATTGAGCCGATGAAAGAAAAAACTAATGTGGGATTACGTTCAATTTCTTGGGTAGATGCACGTAAACATGCAGAAGAAGAAGGGAAAGCGGAATCTACTACAAACACATTTGGAATTGAAAATCCGTATTACTATAAACATAATTTAAAGAAAAAATTAAAAGGTTTAAAAAACTTTAGAGCAAATGAATCGTATGAAGAATCACCTGAATATGATGACTTACAAATTGTTTTAAATATTTTTAAAGAGAAAAATGTTAAGCCACTCTTTATTTCTGTACCTGTAAACGGACCGTGGTATGATTACGCTGGTTTCCCTAAAGAGCGCCGTGAAGTGTATTATAAAAAAGTTCGGGAACAAGTTGAAAAAGCAGGATACCCAGTAGTTGATTTCTCTGGCCATGAATATGATAAGTATTTCTTAAAAGATACAATTCATTTAGGCTGGAAAGGCTGGATTTACTTTGATGAAGCAGTGCAAAACTTTTATACTGAGAAATAAGTGTGGAGAAAAAGGAACGGCTATAAGCTGTTCCTTTTTTAATAAAGATGATTCTGATGTGGGCAATTCGGAAAGGCATGTATATCTTGAATTTGTCTAAAATCATAATGCTTCATTGCGAACTGAGCGTGGTAAAGGTATTCATACACATATAATTGACCATCATGTGCTGAACATAATACACCAGAAGTTCCTTGCCCATTAATGAAGGAAATACCGATAGGGCGTCCAATTAAGTATTGTATTTTTTGTTGCCAATGCATAGGGAAATCACTCCTTTTTGAGATAATATACGAAAGGAATGAGTGAAGTGTTGCTTATCCATGTAAATGTTAAACGAACGGGTTTTCTTGTGATTTTTAAAGATTAGTCAATTTTATAATAAAAAACCGCTATAATTCGTAATGAATGTATAGCGGTTTTTTATTATTACCTTAAGCAAGATTTTTACGTTTTTTTGTCCATTTTTTAAGGGTGAAGTATAGAAGGATAAGTATGACACCGCCAATTGCGAAAGATTTCACATATGGTCCCGCAATATCGTTTATATTCTCCCAATTTTGACCTAATTTTTCACCTAAATAAATGAAAATGATAGACCAAGGAATGATTGCAAGTGCTGTTAATGTAGTGAAGCGTAGTAATGGCATTTTTGTAATACCAGCAGGAATTGAAATCGCATGACGTACTACTGGAATAAAGCGTGCAGTGAAAATTACACCAGTTCCGTAACGATTAAACCAATCTTCAGCTGCATCTATATGTTTTTTATGGATGAAAATATATTTTCCGTATCGTTCTAATATAGGTCGTCCACCGTATCGTCCAAGCCAATAAATAAAGATTTGAGCAATAACGCCGCCAATTGTACCAAATATAACTGCGCCTATAAATGAGATACTACCGTTGAATACTAAATAACCTGCATAAGCAAGGACGATCTCACTCGGAATAATCTCAATCATAAGTCCAAGCATAATGCCCCAATAACCTAACCCTTCAAAAAATGTTAATACTGAGTGAATAAAACTACTTACCATTGTTGCACCTTCTAGTTTATGTATTTTTGAATAGGTGAACCTGATACTTAATAATATAAAAGATTCACTATGTGTAGATTATACCTTATTTGTATAGGGGATTGCTATTTCAATTCTTTTATGTCTCTCATAAGTATTATAGTAAATGATGATGTATTGGAAATTTCCTATAATGATATTTTTAATTTACAAAGAGACAAGGGGAATATATGCATAATAAGTTTCAAATTTATGAACCACTTTCTATTTGGGATAGAGACATGATTCGGTTGATAAAAAGTATTTCAAAGGGTGGCTTATAGGTTCAAAAATTTAATAATAATTCGAGGAGAATAAAAATATAAATATTCTCTTAACACTTAGACAGGTACTTCACTTTCAAATAACGAATTATAATGTTAATAAAATTTTATGGAAAATTAACGTGATGAAGGTGAAAATATGAAAAAAGTATTATTAGAAAAGGCCTCATATCTACATAAAGAAGAGTTAGAACAATTACATAAAGCTATATTAGTTTCTGAGAAAGCTCATGAAGGACAATTTCGAGTTTCAGGTGAGCCGTATATTACTCATCCATTTGCAGTTACTGAAATTTTGTTAGATTGTAAGGCAGATATTATAACTTTAGTTGCAGCATTACTACATGATGTGGTGGAGGATACAGATTACACAATTGAGTATATACGTGATATATTCGGTAAAAAAGTGGCTGATATTGTAGAAGGGTTAACTAAAATTGATAAAAAACAAATCCCTAATAAAGAAGAGTATGAAGCAATAAATTTAAAGAAATTATTGTTAGCTACACAAGGAGATATAAGAGTAGCTATTATAAAAGTAATAGATCGTCTACATAACATGAGAACTTTACAGGTGAAAGCTGTAAAGAAACAAGTTCCTTATGCAAATGAAACACTCAAAATTTTCGCTCCGATTTATAAAAGGCTGGGGCTATTTCATATTCAACACGAGTTAGAAGATTTAGGTTTTTATTATCTAAATCATTCTAAATATAAGGGAATGAAAATTCTTTTACAAAATTATGTTAAGTTATTAGGGGGTTTGTCTCAAAATATAATGCGAGATATAAATACTTTTCTAAATACATCTTTAATATTTGAAGTTGATTATGAAGTAAGCCCTATTTATACAGCTTATTCTCGTCTCCAAGATATTCAAGACATTACAGCAGTATCAAAAATAATTATCACGGCCTCAAATAATTTAGACTGTTATAAAATATTAGGAATTATACATCAGCTATACAAACCAATTCCATATCAATTTGAAGATAATATAGCAATTGAAGGTGATGTATTAAACAAATACTTAAAGACCAAAGTGGTGATCAATAACCATGAAATAGTGATATGTATTGAAACAAAAATAAATCAGGAGATACGATATAAAGGGGTATTTCATATTCTTACAAAAAGTATAACTGATAAGGGGATGCAAAATATAATTCATAAATTGATGGATCATTTTATTAAGACAAATGATCTAGTAACTCAAGATGCGATTGAATTTTATGATTTAGTATCATATGAACTATTCCAAGATAACATTGTAGCATTTACTCCTAAGTTAGATTCCGTGAACTTACCGCAAGGTTCTACTGTAATCGATTTTGCTTTCGCATTAAACCCTGAGAGTGCTAAGTATATGTCAGGTGCTAAAGTTAATGGTATAAATAAACCGATAACAACGAATGTTTCACATCTAGATATTGTTGAACTTGTGGTAACTGAAAACATAAGTAATGTAAGACAGGATTGGTTAAATTTCGCTAATAGTTCAAAAGCTCAAATCGAAATTTATAAAGAGTTACAAAGATGAATGGATTAAATTTATTGAGAAAACCTGTTCGAAATTTAATAGAATGAAATGATCATTTTTGAATTAATAATAGGCGATTATGATTTTTTATAATTATTACCTAAAAAAACAACCATCCACCTGTTATATATTTAGAACAGGTGGATGGTTGTTTTCATTATTAAAAATAGAAGCATTTCTGCTTCTATTTTTTACGGTTTCACATCTAAATTTTGTAAAAATAAAGTTGCTGTTACGTAACGTTTCGCTAACATTTGTACATAAGCGGTATGCACAGATAATGTGGCGATAATAATGGCGTTACGAATCGCTTCACGTTGCTCGTTATTAATTTGATCAAACTTGCTTGCGATTTTATCAGCTTTTTCTTTTACGATGTTTTCAATTGTATGAACTGTATCTGTTGCATTTAATTGTAAGCAATTCCCTTGATTAAGTTCTTCAAATAGAGAAGAGTATGCTCCGTATAAATGAACAGGATTGATTAAGTCATCACTTCGATCGGCTGGGTCATTTACGATAAGGCGTAATAGCTTACGAATGGATTCAAAATCAAGTGCTGTTTTTAAATCTTCAACAATGAATAGTAAGGCTGCTTGTTCAATTGAATATTTTTTCCCTTTTTGAGGAGAGCCAATCATTTCTTTTATATCTCGTTTCACCCAGTTTTGCATGGCCGTTACTGAAAAACTTGTATTTTCAATCTGATTACCAAGCGCAACGATTTCATTTAATGAAAAACCGACGTCTGTATCATCAATTTTAATCAGTTTTTCAAAAATAGGTGAAAGTGCGGTAGTAATAAAAGCAGTTACGCTTTGTCCGCTTTCAATATCTTTTTTATGTGTCTTTGCCCAAGCTTCTTGTAAAATACCGAGAGGCTTTTTCGTATTCCATCCTCTTAATGATAGAAGAAGGGTAGCCATTTCGTTTCGTGTGAGATGAAATGTTTCCATCTTTTCACCTCCAAAAATAATAAAAAGTTCTTATGAACCTATAATATGTTTTGTTTCATTTAAAGTCAATTCTGTTTTGCTTAATTTTTCCTTTGTCACCAAACTGTCGGAAGTAAATAATACTTGCATATTTCGACAAAAGTTCATATAATAAGTTCATAAGAACCTTTAAAATGTTCTTAAAAACAAATCTATCATTCTGAATTTAGTAGAAAGGTAGATTTCACATATATCTATATAAAAGGAGAATGGATATAATATGTTGAAAAAACTTGTAGCAGTCATGACAGCATTCATGGTTATCTTTGGAGCTAGTAGCTTCATGTTTGTAGATCACGCAGCAGCGAAGAGTTACAAATCTGGTAAAAAATCATACACACCAAGTTCAGGTCAAAAGTCAAAAGTTGATTTGAACAAAAAAGATAATAACGTGAATTCACAAAAAACAACAACAGATTCAAAAACAAAAGCAACAAACACAGCACCAAAAAGTAATAAAGGAAGCTTTATGAAAGGTTTATTACTAGGTGGTCTTGGTGGTTTACTAATGGGTAGCTTATTTGCAAATATGGGAGCTCTTGGTTCTGTATTAGCGTTTATGGTAAATATGTTAGTAATGGCTGGTATCGTAATGTTAGCAGTGCGTGCATTTAAATACTTCAAAGACCAACGTAAGAAAAAGGAAGATGAAGTAGCATGGAAACAATAAAAATTTCCGAACAAGAACTTATCAATGCGCTTTGCGTATATATCGCTGAAAAAAGACAAGTCGGTCCAGAAGAAGTTTTAGTTGAACTAATGTATGACGATGACTACGGTTTCTCTGCTGAAGTAGAGGTAAATGGTCGCAAACAAATTTTAATTCAAGCGAATTTAATCGAAGCACTACGCTTATTGCTTGACAGAGAATATAATGTCAATTCATTTGCAGCAAGATTACAACTTGAATTAGATGATGAAGAAGGCATTTACGCATTAGCGAAATTTAATAACTCAGATGAGTAGGAAAAAGAGCTGTTGAGAGTAATCTCAGCAGCTCTTTTTAGTATGTGCATATGCCAGGGAATAATCACGCCAAATCTCATTCATTTTCTGTCTACCGATATCAACACCCTGGTTAAATTGAATGGCGGCTTGATGACGTACGGTATGTACATATTGGATCGCTTGTTGTAAATGTTCTTCAACAGCATGAGCTTTTTTATTTGCTTGTTTTACGATTGAATATCCAGCAACAGTTCCTTGTGCCATTGCGATTTTCCCGCTTTCAATGCCAGTTATATTGCCGGCTACAAATAAACCGAGAAGAGGGGTTTCCATTGTTTCGGAATGCAGTGGAACGTGCCCGCCTAATTCCGGAATGTAACGGAAAGGGCAGCCAGCTACAGCAGCCAGCTCAGCAAGAGGGTATAAGCCACCAGCAATACAAACGAAGTCTGCCTCATATATTTGTTCCGATCCAGTTATGATGTTTCCTTTCGTATCAATATTGGCAACGCGTACACCTTCAACTTGATCTGTTCCGATAATTTCTAGAGCTGCTTTTCGTAGGTGAAGAGGTGTGCCGTTTATTTTCATACCTTTATTTGGATAGAAGTTTAATCCAGCTTGTTTCACCCAATTATATTTCATCAATCGACTACCTATACGTAATAAAGGTGATGGGGCAAGGTGGGCAGCATGTAAGAGAGAATTTAAAACTTCTTCTGGTTCACCAGCCTTTTGACTTAATTCGCTTTTTTCAGGGAGTACGATATGTTCCACTTTAATTCCCGCTAATTGTAATTCATTTAAAATAGCAAATGACAAAATGTTAGCACCAATAATTACTCCTTTTTTCCCAACTTGAACGCGATGTACATTTGTCATTACTTGTGCGGCCCCGATTGACATAACTCCTGGAATTGTCCAACCAGGAAGGGGAATGGAGTACTCAGCAGCGCCAGTAGCAAGTAAAACGAAAGGTGCTTCTAACGTACCGATATTCGTATGTACGAACCAAGAACTTTCATCTTTATCTAAATTATAGACGGAAACACCGCAGCGAATATCAACTGAAAGTGATTGTGCTTCTTCTTGAAGGCGTTTTGATTCTTCTATCCCGTTCCACCATTCTCCAGTAGGTTCTTGATGTAATTGACCGAGTAATCTTCCGCCAGGCTTCATAAATTCATCAATAACAAGTACATTCAGTCCAAATTTAGCGCAAGAGATGGAGGCTGATAATCCTGCTGGTCCAGCACCGATAATAATGACATCGTTCATTGTTTTTTCACCATCTCTCTCACGATATTTGGGTGCTGTTTGCCGCTGTCAATAATCATATCTTTTTCTACAACAGTTAAGCATGCTCGTACGTACGTTTGATTATTTACTGTGACGCGGCACTCAGAACAATGTCCAATATTACAGTAAATACCTCGCGACGTCCCGCTATCTTCATGCACTCTTAAAGTTCTTATTCCGTTTGCAAGTAAAGCGGCCGCAATCGTTTCATGTTCATATGCTTCATATTGTTGTCCGTTAAATTGGAAAGTAATGCGTTTAATACTATTTAAACTTCCTAATATAGGGTGATGGGTAATTCTATTCATTGATTTTCACCTACCGCTCCAAAGGTAACTGCGCGCACAGGTGGTTGATATTTTAATGGGATTTCATTAGTAGTTACGTCAGGATTTGCACTTTCAATCATTCGATCTATCATCATTCTACATGTGCGGCCACCGCAAAATCCCATGCCAGCACGTGTTCTTAGTTTTAATTCTCTTGCCGAGCATTTATATTCAGCAATTGTCGATTGAAGTTGACCGTATGTAACTTCTTCACATCGACAAACAATTAAGTGATCTTTATTCGTCATATGAATTCCTCCTCTAGTTCGGTTTGCACAAATTATATAATGCAAAAACTATGCCAATATAGAGGAGGGAAGATTTATTGTAACCCAAGTTTTTTTAAACGGTTATATAAGGTAGCCCTCGTAACACCAAGCTGTTTCGCGCATTCTAATTTATTCCCATTTAATATGCGTAAAGCCCTCTCAATGACTTTCTTCTCATGTTCATCCATCTCTTCTTGCAAAGAGAGTATCGTATTATTGTTGCTGAGTAATAGAGAATGAGCCGTATGATTGTCTAATGTTTCAGTTGTATGGAATGGTAAATATTCTTGTTTTATAATACCGTCAGTCGCAAATACGACAAGTCTTTCAACAACGTTACGCAGCTCGCGAATATTACCTGGCCAATTGTAATGAAGCAGTTCATGCATAATGCTGGAAGGTAAATCACGAATTGGTCTGGTATAGTTGATTGAAAAATCGTTTAAGAAAGAATAGGTTAATTCAATAATATCCTCGCGTCTTTCTCGCAGTGGTGGAATATGCAAGCTAACTACATTTAGTCGGTAGTATAAATCTTCTCGGAACGTACCTTTTCTCATTTCTTCTTGTAAATCACGATTTGTAGCCGCGATAATGCGGAAATTAATATGAATTTCTTTTTCTCCACCAACACGGTAATATTTTCGTTCTTGTAGTACACGCAAAAGCTTTACTTGCATATCGAGCGGCATTTCTCCTATTTCATCAAGGAATAATGTACCGCCTTGCGCGAGCTCTATTTTACCTTTCTTACCTTTACTATTTGCACCAGAAAACGCCCCACGTTCATACCCGAATAATTCACTTTCAAATAAAGCTTCTGGAATGGCGCCGCAGTTAATTGAAATGAAAGGTGCCTTAGCTGCTTCGCTTGCTTCATGTATTGCTTTCGCGAATACTTCTTTTCCAACCCCACTTTCTCCGAGTATTAAAACAGTTGATTTCACCGAGCAAACCTTTCTAGCTAATTGTATCGTTCTTTGTATTACAGGGCTCTTTCCATTCATCGCAAGGAAAGGGTCTGATTCATCTTTATATTTTGCGACCTCTTGTTCTAATCGGTGCATTTCATGTGACATATTAAATAGCTTTTCATTTAAAGCGACTTGATTTGTAACATCAGTTTCTGAAACGACAGCACCGATGATTTCATCGTTACAATACACTGGATTTGAATTAATTAATACAAACAAATCTGGACGAGGCTGATGGAACTGAGCGATTATGCTTTTTCCGTCATGTAATGATTGTAAGATCTCCAAATCTTTATAGTCAAAAAAGCGAGTGATAGGTTGTCCAATAATTTCATTATGATTGACTGAAAAAATTTTTTCGGCGCCATCTGTCCAAGTTTGAACGCATTCTTTATCATCGATCACTGTAACGGAAGAATCAGTTGTTTGTATTACGGTGTTATAGAAAGATTGTAGTTCATTGTAAGACTTAACTAGAAACGGGATGATTTGCTGAGCCGTTATACAGCATATAGTCTCTTTATTTTCGTTTATTACGATAACGGCCATTTCATGAGAAAACGCGTCAATTAAAGCGGTAAATGAATCATCTTTGTAAATAACTGCACAGTTGTATTTTTCTGTAGTAGAAGGGTGGTAATAATACTTTTCGTTAACTTGCTCGATATGTTGCATGCTGTTTGTATGATCAATGGATAAAGTTTTTAGAAATTCTTTTATTGTGGGAAATGAGAATGCCATATTGTCCTCCTATTATGTATAAAAATTTTGACAGTGATAAAAAAATAATACACCTATTTACGATAAATTTAAAATATTTTTACAAATAAAAATATTATTTATAAAAAGTGTATATATGTAGAGTTGGCACGTCAATTGCATAAAAGAAAGTGAGGGATTAAAAAGAAGGGAGGGGTGCTACGTGAGGCACTGTGACGTTTTAATAATAGGCGGTGGTATTATAGGCTGTTCTATCGCTTATTACACATCAAAATATGGAAGAGACGTAACAATCATTGAAAAAGGAGAATTTGTCAGTGGGACGTCTTCACGGTGTGACGGAAATATTTTGGCTATTGATAAAGACCCAGGGTTTGATAGTCAAATGTCATTAGTTAGTCAAAAATTAGTAACTGATTTAAGTGAAGAGTTAGAGCACTCATTTGAATATAGGGCACCAGGAAGTATTCTCGTATGTGAGTCGGATGAAGAGATGGAAGCAGCGCAGCAATGGGTAAATCGTCAAAAAGAAGCTGGATTGCCGTTTCGAATGCTTGATAGACAAGATATAAGAGCAGAGTCACCATTTTTCGCGGACGATTTATTAGGCGGGTTAGAATGTGCAACGGATTCGACAGTAAATCCATATCTTCTTGCTTTTTCACTTCTTGCAGAATCGAAGAAATTTGGTACGAAAGCATTTAATCATACGGAAGTAAAAGAAATGAAAAGAGATATAGACGGTTCCTTTATTGTAGAAACGACAAATGGGACGTTTACTGCGAAGCAAGTAGTAAACGCAGCTGGTGTGTGGACTCCGAAAATCGGAGAAATGCTTGATGTAAATATCCCAATTGAACCGAGAAAAGGACATATTATTGTAGCTTCAAGGCAACAACACGTTGGTTGCCGTAAAGTAATGGAATTTGGTTATTTAATTTCTAAATTTGGCGGAAAACGAAAAGTGGATGCTTTAACTGAAAAATATGGGGTAGCTCTTGTATTTGAGCCGACAGAAAGCCAAAATTTTTTAATTGGTAGTAGTAGAGAGTTTGTAGGATTTCATACGAGGATAAATAACGAGGTAATTAAATGTATTGCGAATAGAGCAATACGCTTTTATCCGAAAATGGCGGATATGATGGTGATTCGTTCATACGCTGGATTACGTCCGTGGACAGAAGATCATTTGCCAATCATTTCACGTGTGGAACATATCCCGAATTACTTTATAGCAGCAGGGCATGAAGGGGACGGCATTAGTCTTGCCGCAGTTACTGGGAAAGTGATTGAAGAGTTATTAAATGAAAAAGAAACAATCATTCCTATTGAACCACTTCGTTTGAGTCGTTTTACAGAAAGGGTGTTAAACGGATGAGGTCACAAAGAGTCTTTACGACAATTGATACACATACGGGCGGGAATCCAACGAGAACATTGATTAGCGGACTGCCAAAGTTAATTGGAGAGACGATGGCAGAGAAGATGTTACATATGAAAAAGGATTATGACTGGATTCGCAAATTGTTAATGAATGAACCGCGTGGTCACGATGTAATGTCAGGAGCATTATTAACGGATCCATGTCATCCTGAAGCAGATATTGGTGTTATTTACATAGAAACAGGTGGATATTTACCGATGTGTGGTCACGATACAATTGGTGTATGTACAGCTTTAATTGAGTCAGGTTTAATTCCAGTAGTTGAACCAATTACTTCGTTAAAGTTAGACACGCCAGCCGGCTTAGTTGAAGTGGATATCTTTGTTCAGGGTGGAAAAGCGAAAGAAGTTTCTTTCTGTAACATACCAGCATTTTTACTGAAACATATTACCGTACAAGTCGAAGGAATTGGAACTGTTAAAGCAGATATTGCGTATGGAGGAAATTTCTATGCCATTATTGATGCGAAGTCAGTAGGTTTAGAGTTAGTACCGGAAAATGCATCTACAATTATCGATAAGGCAATTCATATTAGGAATATCATAAATGAGAAATTTGAAATCATTCATCCGCAACATACGTTTATTAGAGGATTAACTCATGTTGAATTTTATACAGACCCTATTCATGAAAGCGCTAACGTAAAAAATACAGTTGTCGTTCCGCCAGGAGGAATTGATCGTTCTCCATGTGGTACAGGAACATCAGCAAAATTAGCTGTATTATACGCAAATCAAAAAATCGAGATGAATGAAGAGTTTATTCACGAGAGTATCGTTGGCTCTCTATTTAAAGGAAGCGTCATCAATACGACAAATGTTGAAAATATTGAAGCTGTCGTAACGAAAATTACAGGTTCAGCCTGGCTTATGGGTATGCATAGATTTTTTTACAATGAAAAGGATCCACTTAAAGAAGGCTTTTTGCTAATTCCGCCGATGGAACATGAAACGGAGGATGTAAAATGAACATTCAAAAAATGTATACAGCAGTAGACGTACACGTAAATGGCGAGGCATTTCGTGTAATAAAAGATGTACCATGCAAGTACTACTACAATTTAGAACAATTAAACGAACAATTCTTAGGTGAATTAGCAGATGAAATGCAGCTTTTATTAAATGAACCGCGTGGTTTTATCGGTTTAAATGGATGTATCGTCGTTCCTTCTATTCATTCGGAAGTCGATGCAGCTGTATTATTTTTTAATCATGAAGGATCAATTCCTCTCCACTACGGTGGTATTGTCGCAGTCATAACGATGTTACTAGAAAGCGGATATTTAAAAAAGAGAGAGACGAATCAATACAAAATCGAAACGTTATCTGGCATATTCTCAGTCTATGCGTATGTAGAAAATGATGAAGTTATATCTGTTTCGTTTGAAAGCAAACTATGTTATATGATTGAGAGGAATTTACAAGTCGGTAATTTAAGTTACTCTCTCATACAGGCAGATAAAGTCTATGCAGTTGTAGAAAAAGGTGCGTATTCGCCAGAAATTCGTATTGAAAACATTTCTGAATTGAAAAAATGGGGGGAAGCTACACTACAAGCTATACAAAAACAATCACTTATAAAAAGACTTATTTTAGTAGATTCTTCGCAGAAAGAAAAGAACCATATAAAGTCGATTACATTTCATGAAGATAACTTCATCGTACGTTCGCCAGGGTTTGTCTCTACTATTGTGTCTTTTGTTCATACATTATTTAAAAATGATTATATAGCGGATAAACCTTTTATAAATGAAAGTATATTTAATAGCTTTATAACTGTTGAAAAAGTGAAGAAGGAAGAAACAGGTTATATTTTCCGTTTTGAAAGTAGAGGGTTTATTACAGGGATGCAGACGTTTCTATTAGACCCTACAGATCCGTTTCCGACAGGATTTTTATTAAAATAAAATGGTTAAAGGGAGAGATAAATATGAAAAAAATTAAAGGGGCATTTCCAGTATTAATCACACCGATGGATGAGTTGCAAGAAATTAATTGGAACGGTGTAAAACAAAACGTAAACTATTTTATTGAGCAAAAAGTAGCTGGCATTATTATTAATGGAAGTACAGGGGAATTTGTTAGTTTATCAAAAGAAGAACGATTTAAAATGGTAGAAACAGTATTAAAAGAAGTTGATGGACGTATTCCAGTTATTGTTGGAACTGCAGCAGAAACGACGAAAGAGACAATTGAATATACGAAACATGCCGAAGCACATGGAGCGGATTGCGCATTAATTATTAACTCGTACTATTGTAAACCGAAAGAAGAGGAAATTTATTTTCATTTTAAAGAAATCTCAAACGCTGTAAATATACCAATTATGTTATACAATAACCCGTTTACATCTGGTGTTGATATGAGTACGGAGCTCATGCTACGTATTGGAAAAGAATGTGAAAATGTTACACATATTAAAGAATCTAGCGGGGATATTCGAAAAGCTAGAGATTTAGTAAGACAAGGCCAAGGTGCTTTTCAAGTATTCTGTGGATCTGAAGATTTAGTTATGGAATCTTATTTAGTTGGTGCGACGGGATGGGTTTCGGTGGCCGGAAATATCGTACCGGGACTTGTTACGAAAATGTATGAGCATTTCCAAAATGGTGAATTAGAAAAAGCTTGGGAAATTAACGATGCTATTTTACCACTTTGCGAGTTTCTTGAAGGATCAGGAAAGTATGTACAAATCGTTAAACGCTCAATGGAATTACACGGGCAAGCTGGAGGGCCTTCTCGTTATCCGAGACTCGGATTAACTGAAGAAGAAGATCAAAAACTTCAAATGATTATTTCAAAAATTGCAGCTCATGCAGCTGTTTAAATAAGGAGGAGAGTCTATATGTTAACGACAAACATTGAGCTGAGACCGAAAGTGAAAGCGTTTTTAAATGAAGAAATTAAAATGTTTATAAATGGTGAATTTGTTCCTTCCATTAGCGGAAAGACATTTGAGACATACAATCCAGCAACAGAAGATGTTCTAGCTGTCGTATGCGAAGCACAAGAAGAGGATGTTAATGCAGCAGTAAAAGCAGCAAGAACTGCATTTGAATCAGGACCTTGGGCGGAAATGACTACCGCTGAAAGAGCGCATCTTATTTATAAAGTAGCAGACTTAATTGAAGAGCATGGAGAAGAATTAGCGCAGTTAGAAGCTTTAGATAACGGGAAACCATATCAAGTAGCACTAGATGATGATATTGCAGCGACTGTAGAAAATTATCGTTATTACGCAGGATGGGCTACAAAAATTATTGGGCAAACAATTCCGATTTCAAAAGATTACTTAAATTACACGCGCCATGAACCTGTTGGGGTTGTAGGTCAAATTATTCCTTGGAATTTTCCGCTTGTTATGTCTTCTTGGAAAATGGGAGCTGCACTAGCAACTGGTTGTACAATCGTATTAAAACCAGCAGAACAAACGCCTTTATCATTATTATATACAGCGAAGCTTTTTAAAGAAGCAGGTTTTCCAGATGGTGTAGTAAACTTTGTTCCAGGTTTTGGTCCTGTAGCAGGAGCTGCTATCGTAAACCATCATGATATTGATAAGGTAGCATTCACAGGTTCAACAGTTACTGGAAAATATATTATGCGTCAATCTGCAGAAACAATTAAACATGTAACGTTAGAACTTGGTGGTAAATCACCAAATATCATTTTAGAAGACGCTGATTTAGAAGAAGCGATTAATGGGGCATTCCAAGGTATTATGTATAATCACGGCCAAAATTGTAGTGCCGGTTCTCGCGTGTTCGTTCACCGAAAACATTACGAAACAGTCGTAAATGAACTAGTGAAAATGGCGAATAACGTGAAACTTGGAGCAGGTATGGAGAAGGAGACGGAAATGGGTCCGCTCGTATCTAAAAAGCAACAAGAGCGTGTGCTACATTACATTGAACAAGGAAAAGCTGAAGGTGCTACTGTTGCTGCTGGTGGTGAGCGTGCATTTGAAAAAGGTTATTTTGTACAGCCAACGGTATTCACAGATGTTACTGACGATATGACGATAGTTAAGGAAGAAATATTTGGGCCAGTTGTCGTTGTACTTCCATTTGATTCAACAGAAGAGGTCATCGAAAGAGCAAATCGCTCTTCATACGGACTCGCTGCGGGCGTATGGACACAAAATATTAAAACAGGACATCAAGTTGCCAATAAATTAAAGGCAGGAACAGTATGGATCAATGATTATAATTTAGAAAATGCAGCGGCACCATTTGGTGGATTTAAACAATCTGGTATCGGTCGTGAGTTAGGATCATATGCGCTTGATAATTACACAGAAGTGAAAAGTGTCTGGGTAAATATTAAGTAATAGAGAATCTAACTGTTAATCAATAGAGGCATGAAATAATGAGAGATACGGACAACTGTAAGGTTTAATAATAGTTGTCCGTTTTCTTATATATAAAATAGCTTTCAAAAGAATGATAAGGGGGATTTGGATGGAGCAATTAGTAGAGTGGTTAGTAGGGCAAGTATGGAGTATTGGGTTAGTGATTTTTGCATTAGGGGCAGGTGTGTATTTTACAATCGCAACTCGTTTTCTACAAATTCGTTATTTTAAAGAGATGATTAAATTATTATTTGAAGGGAAGAGCTCGGAGACGGGAATTTCATCCTTTCAAGCATTTTGTTTAGCTTTATCAGGTAGGGTTGGAATAGGTAATATTGCAGGGGTCGCGACAGCTATCGCTTTTGGCGGACCTGGAGCTGTATTTTGGATGTGGGTAATGGCTCTATTAGGAGCAGCGAGTGCATTTGTTGAATCAACATTATCTCAAGTGTATAAAAGTAAAGTTGGAAATGAATATCGTGGTGGTACACCATACTTCATTGAAAAAGGCTTAAAAATGAAATGGTTTGCAGTTATTGTAGCGGTCGTTGTAACACTTTCATATGGTGTTTTACTACCTGGTATTCAATCTAGTAGTATCGCAGTTGGATTTGAAAACTCTAACGGTATTAGTAAATATATAACTGGTATATTGTTAGTCGTATTATTAGCAGCGATTATTTTTGGCGGTGTAAAGAGAATTGCTGGCGTTTCACAAATGCTTGTTCCATTTATGGCAATTGGTTATGTAATTGTTACATGTATCGTATTAATTGCGAATGTAACAGAAATTCCAAGTATGTTCTCTTTAATTTTCTCTAGTGCTTTTGGTGTAAATGAAATGTTTGGCGGAATTGTCGGTGCAGCAATCGCATGGGGTGTAAAGCGCGCTGTATTTTCAAATGTAGCTGGCGTTGGAGAAGCGACATATAGTTCCGCTGCTGCTGAAGTATCCCATCCTGCAAAACAAGGGTTAGTTCAAGCGTTTTCTGTATATATCGATACAATTGTTGTATGTACAGCGACAGCTCTTATGATTTTAATAACAGGTATGTATAATGTTATACCTGAAGGAAAAAGCGCTATTGTAAAAAATATAGGGAATGTAGATGCAGGTCCAATTTATACACAACAAGCAGTTGAAACTGTTATGACGGGATTTGGTCCAATATTTATTTCAATCGCAATCTTCTTCTTTGCATTTACAACTTTGCTTGCTTATTACTATATCGCTGAAACGACACTTACTTATTTAGATCGTGAGCTGAAACGTAGCTGGTTAAAACCAGTTTTAAAAATTGGATTTTTAATTATGGTTTACATCGGTAGCGTAGAATCAGCTTCGCTATTATGGAATCTTGGTGATTTAGGAATTGGTAGTATGGCTTGGTTAAATCTAATTGCGATTCTACTACTAAGTAAAATCGCATTAAAAGTGTTAAAAGATTATGAAGCACAGAAAAAAGAAGGGAAAAATCCGGTATTTGATCCTAAAACTGTAGGAATTGAAGGTTTAACATTTTGGGAAGAGAGAAGTAAAGAGATTGAAAGGAAAAATTATAAAGAACAATCAGTATTGGATGATAGTCTGAAATTGTAGTTTAAATAAACTGAATATTCATTCTTTTAAACGAGGTATATTGCCTTCTTTTCATCACATACTACAATAGGTACACATAATGAGAATGGGGGTAATAATAAGATGGAACACGAACAATATAGTTCAGTAAATGATGTTTTACATCATTATAAAGAAGGAATCGGTAGTTTTACAAACCAAATTCCTGAAATTGCTGAAACATATAATGCATTCACGCAAGCTTGTTTTCAAGAGGGCGCTTTAACAAAAAGGGAAAAACAACTTATCGCATTAGGAATTAGTCTAGCAACGCAAGATGAATATTGTACCGTTTATCATACAAAAGGCTGTCTTGACCAAGGGTGTTCAGATAAAGAAATTCTGGAAGCGTGTGGTGTATCAGCAGCATTTGCTGGTGGAGCTGCAATGAGTCAAGCGGTAACTTTAGTACAGGAATGTTTAAGTGAACTGAAAAATCAAAAGCATTGAATAGAAAAAACGTTTTAAACTTTATGTTTAAAACGTTTTTTATGTGAAATTAAATTTGTATGCACTTTAATATTCTATGTCTTTATATATTGATTTCTCTACATCAGAAAGAATTTTGTATATGCTCTTACCAATTATAGATTCTAATAATTTCATCTTAGTATTTCATTGTTCCTTCGTTTAAAATTGATACAATGAAACAAAAGGGGGATTAGTAATGCAAAATGTAGTAATTGAAGATATTAAGCAAGTAAAAGATGATGTGGAAGAGCTTTCTAACCTTTTGAAAACGGTTGTAGATGATGGGGCTTCAATTGGTTTTTTACCTCCACTGGAACAAAAAGAATCAGCGAAATATTGGGAAACTGTTTTAGCACCAGAAGTGCTCTTGTATGTTGCTAAAATAAATAATGAAGTGGCAGGGAGTATTCAATTACATTTAGTTACAAAGCCTAATGGGATTCATAGAGCTGAAATTTGTAAGTTGATGACTCATCCCAACTTTAGACGTAATGGCATTGGACGTTCACTTATGCAAAAAGCAGAGGAGCGAGCGAAGCAAGAAAACAGGACTCTTTTAGTGCTAGATACGAGAGAAGGAGATCCTTCGAATGGATTGTATAAATCATTAGATTATCAAGAAGCTGGAAAAATACCAGAATACGCAATTTCTCCAAATGGTAATTTAGATGCAACAGTTATTTATTATAAATTTTTATAGCTATTATGCTCAAATTCAAATAAAACCGCTATATTTATCTAGCTGTGCTATTTGGATTTGTTTAATGTACTAATTGAATTTGAGAAAGTTTTTAGAGGGTTCTTTTCATTATGCTCCTCGACTTATAATGAATGTAGAGAAGATGACTAGGCAACTATAGTTATTTTCGCTTTATTATGGGAAAGGGGATGATGTGATGAAAACGAAAGGTTTACAGAAGGTGAAGAAAGTTATATTAAGTGGTGGCATATTACTTACGGGATTGTTAACTTTCGGTTTTTCAGAAAAAGCTTCCGCTCATGGATACGTTGAATCACCAGCAAGCCGTTCTTATTTATGTAAGAAAGGGGTAAATGTAAACTGCGGACCAATTCAATACGAGCCTCAAAGTGTAGAAGGAATAGGTGGATTCCCGCAATTAGGACCTTCTGATGGACAAATTGCAGGAGCTGGCCATTTCCCTGCTTTAGACGTTCAAACAGTTGATAGGTGGAAGAAAGTTACGTTAAACGGCGGCGCGAATACATTTAAGTGGAAACTAACCGCACCTCATAGTACGAAAGAATGGAAATACTATATTACGAAAAAAGATTGGAATCCAAATAAACCATTATCACGATCTGATTTAGATTTAGTACCATTTTATGTGAAAAATGATGGGGGAACTAGACCTGGAACTTCGGTAACACATGAAGCAAACGTACCAACTGATAGAAATGGATATCACCTTATTTTAGCTGTTTGGGAAATTGCGGACACTGGAAATGCGTTTTATCAAGTGATAGATGTTAACCTTGTAAATAACGGTTTAGCATCGCGTTTCGCGCTAAATCATGTAGTGCAAGTTCCTACCTTATTTTAAATAAAGTATACATTTCGATCATCTAATTCATTTTAGATGATCTTTTTTACGAAAAACGATGAAAAATATAGAAGAAAGTGCAATTATTTATAAAAAAATGGGCTTTAAATATTGTCATATTTGCTTCTTTAAGATATCCTTTTCATGAAGAGGTGGAAAACATGGAAAAAGTACTAGTTTTCGGGCATAAAAACCCAGATACAGATGCAATTTGTTCTGCAATTGCTTATGCAGAATTGAAAAAAGAATTAGGAATGAATGCTGAGCCTGTACGTTTAGGCGAAATCAGCGGTGAAACTCAATTTGCGTTAGACTATTTCAAAGTAGAAGGACCGCGTTTTGTTGAGACAGTAGCAAGCGAAGTGGACAACGTTATTTTAGTTGACCATAACGAGCGTCAACAAAGTGCTAACGATATCGAATCAGTTCGTGTGTTAGAAGTTATTGACCATCACCGTATTGCTAACTTTGAAACAAGCGATCCTATTTACTACCGTTGTGAGCCAGTTGGTTGTACAGCTACAATTTTAAACAAAATGTACAAAGAAAACGGCATTACAATTCGTAAAGAAGTTGCAGGTTTAATGTTATCTGCAATCATTTCAGATTCTTTACTATTCAAATCTCCAACTTGCACAGAGCAAGACGTAGCAGCAGCTCGTGAATTAGCGGAAATCGCTGGTGTAGATGCTGATAACTACGGCTTAGAAATGTTAAAAGCTGGTGCTGACTTAAGCGGAAAAACAATGGAGCAATTAATCTCTCTTGACGCTAAAGAATTCCAAATGGGTAATGCGAAAGTTGAAATCGCACAAGTAAACGCTGTTGATACAAACGACGTTCTTGTTCACCAAGCGGAACTTGAAAAAGTTATCTCTGCAGTAGTAGAAGAAAAAGGTTTAGACCTATTCTTATTCGTTGTAACTGATATCTTAACTAACGATTCTGTCGGTCTTGCGATCGGTAAAGCAGCAAATGTTGTTGAGAAAGCATACAACGTATCTCTAGAAAACAACACTGCTACTTTAAAAGGTGTTGTATCTCGTAAAAAACAAATCGTACCAGTATTAACAGAAGCATTCCAAGCTTAATTTTATTGCGTACAGATAAACAGCAAGGACAAGTAGTCGGATTGGCTACTTGTCCTTTTTTATCTATAAAAAACAGAAAATTTAAAATAGGAGGGTTGTGTATGTTTAATAGTGTTGAGAGTAAATTACAGTTACTTTTAGAGCGACATATTGCTTCTGTTTCAGAATTAGAGAGTTGGCTTTTGGATGAACTGCGTGTAACTGCTGAAATAGAAGAGGAGATAACAAGTAGTCTAATCGCCACATATAGAGGTGTAAATGACAGGAATATACGTGATTTACATATGTATAATCAAAATACAATTCAACCACTTTTAAAAAGGTACAATGCAAATTTTGATCAGAAATTTAGAGAGTGTCCGTTTTCAGACTTATTAGATGAGAAGAAATACGGATTTATGAAAAAAGCAAGAGTGCTGAAGAGTAAAATGTTTAATGAAAAGAATATTACTCTTTTCATTAAAGAGCAAGAGCTAATTACGAAATATAGAGAAATAATGTCAAACATATCTATAAAGTGGGAAGGCGAGCAAAAGACGTATGCATACGTAAAAGCAAAGTTAGATAATCCAAATAGAGCTATTCGTGAAAGAGCTTGGTACGCTTTATGTGAAGCGAGAAGTGTAGTGAAAATGGAAATAGATTGTATTATGAATGAGCTCGTACAATTACGGAATGAGATTGCTTTACATGCAGGATTTAATAATTATAGTGAGTATGCTTTTCAACAAAAAAACAGAGATTACAGTATTGAAGATTGCTATAAGCTCCATGAATCTATAGAAAAGTATGTTGTACCAATATGGGAGCAGTTAGGAAGTCTTTCTAAAAAGAATCTCAGTGTAAAAAAATATCGCCTTTGGGATCTTACTCCATATAATTTACCAAAAGCCCCGTTCCAAAATGTCGTTGATTTATTGGATGGGGTGGAAGAAATGTTTCGGAAGACAGATTTATATTTTTATGAGAAATTTATTCATATAAGGAAAGAAGGATTCGTTGATGTAGAAGAACGTGAAAATAAAGCGCCAGGAGCAGCTTGTTTTACTTTGCCTCATAGTAAAGAGGTTTTTGTGTATTCTAATTTTAGTCCATCATTTTATGCGATTAACGCGCTCATACATGAAGTGGGACATGCATTTCATTTTTATAAACAATTTAACAATGATAGTAGTATGCAGGAAAGATATCTTCGTGAAGAGGTGGCTGAGCTTTATTCCCTCAGTCTTGAGTTACTAGTAATGGATAAGCTTACTATTTTTTATAAGCGAGAGGATGAATATAAAGAAGTACAGCGCGTACAATTGTATCGTGCGTTGTCTTTATTAATGTCGTCAATTGCAGGAGATGTATTTCAGCAATGGCTCTATACAAATCCGAACCATACACCGGAAGAACGTGATAAGAAATATATTGAACTATGCAAAAGGTATCAATATTCATCAGCAGATATTGTCGGATTAGAAGATGAAATTGGTTCAAATTGGTTAGAGTCATTTCACTTTATTCAGTTTCCTTTTTATAAAATTGAATATGCAATTGCACAAATAGGGGCAATGCAATTGTTTCAAATTTATCGAGAAGACCCAGAAAAAGCGATTGATTTCTTTAAAGAGGGAGCGAGTGCAGATTGGAATTTACCTATACAAGTAATATATGAAAAAACAGGTGTCACGTTTGATTTTTCTGAAGAAAAGATAGAAGGTACTGCAAGTGTAATTTTGGATCTGATTAATGAATTAAAATAAGGATAGCATTAGCTATCCTTATAACTGTTTGTTCGTAGATTTTTTCTTGTTTATATAAAATGTAATAATAGCTGTAATGAGAAAAATAGGTATAGCATACGCTTGCCCAACAAATAACTTCCAGCCAACATGATTATAGCCTTGAGATGCTGGAGTGATAATAGCGATTATGCAAACAATAATATAGAGTACTAGTGCAGGGAGTATACTTTTCATTTGTTCACCTCCTTTTCATAAAATCATTACATGTATATTTATATAATACATTATAGTTTGAGATAAGATATATGTTTTTCTAACATTTATGTAAATAAAAGGATTGTTTTTAAGTGGAATAGAATAGGTGTATGTAGAATGATATAGGGGTGTTACATATAATGAACAATATATTAAATCGAATAAAGAAAGATGTAAGTATAGAATTATTGAATATGCTATGGCCTGGTTTTAAGAGGGCTGCCTTTGCATTATATAATGATGAGCATGTGTATGTATTTCATCATCCATTATTTTTGAAAGATGATGGTGAGTATGCCGTTTTAAAGCGGGATGACCAATTTAAAGGTGATACACTTATTCTATTCAAAAATTATCCGACTGCCATTGTGAATTTGAATAGGTATAAAGATTATGAAAGTTTATTGGCGGTTGTAGTGCATGAACTTTTTCATTGCTATCAATATTTGAATAAAGAAAGTAGATTTCCAAATGAATCTCTAGGATTTCAATATCCTATAATAGAAGAAAATATAGAATTACGAAATAAAGAGCGAATTTGTTTATATAACGCTGTGCATTGTAAGTCACAAGCTGAGAAATATAATTATATTAAGCAATTTATCGAACTAAGAGAACAAAGGATTCGTTTTATAAAAGAAGAGTTTATAACTTATGAGTGTATGCTTGAAAGTATAGAGGGGCCGGCCTGGTATGTTGAAATGCACGCCCGCATTGCAGTATATAAAAATGATAAAAGTGAAACATTAAGAAAATATAGCGGACTTATTTTAGATACATATGATGCTAATTGTAACATTAGAAAGAGCTGCTATAGCACAGGAATGCTTTTATGTTTATTATTAGATGAAATCCATCCTGAATGGAAAACGAACTTCTTTAATAGTGATAAATCGTTATATGCTTTTTTAAAACGAAATATTAATGTTGTTTTAAGTTTAGATAATGAATTTGCAATAAGTAAAGAAACGAAGCAAATCATTCATTTTGTTCAAAACGAAAGAGACAAGGAATTTAAACAATTTTATAAGGAAAAAGGATATCATCTGTATATTGTAGGGAATATACAATTAAATTTGTTTAATCCAATGAATGTAAAATTAAACAAAAATAAAGCGTTACATAAAACCTTTTTAAGTGTATGTATACATAATAAAACATATATGATAAATCAACCTGTTTTAGCATCTTTTGAAGAGAATTTTAAGAATATGACACAAGTTCATATTATAATGAATGAAAAGCCGATAGAAACAAATAATGGTTGGAACGTAGTGGGTGTTGGTGATATAGAAGCTGATTATGAAGAAGAGGATTATTCTATATTTTTATATTTAAAAAGTTAGAAGTGAGGTAAGAAATAAAAATGAAAAGGTTATGCATAATTCCATGCGGAAAAAAGAAAATCTGGGATAAGTATCCGGATTACGGACCGATGGAGGCAAAAGATGTATATATTAGCCCATTCGGAAAAGCGTGTCAGGCGTATGCAACTCTATTTTTCGAGAATTGGGTTATATTATCGGCGAAGCATGGATTTTTAAGACCAAATGATATTGTATTAGAAAACTATGATCTTGCCTTTGATTCAAAGAGCGATGAAATTATTAGTATAGAACAATTAAAACAACAGATGATTGAAAAAGACTTGCTTCAGTTTGATGAGATAGTTTTACTTGCAGGGAAGAAGCATAAGAAAGTAGTGACACAATTGTATCAAGAAGAAATTATTACGTATCCGTTAGCTGGGTGTAAAGGAATTGGGTATATGTTGCAGAGGTTGAAAGGGGCTGTGGGGGAAGGGAAGGAATTATAGCCAACTTGTTACGTGAGCTTTTCAGTTATTTATATTGTTAGCGAGAAGATAGAAAATACATATAAATTTAAAGCCTAAACATTGGGCTTTTTTCTTTGGAGTAATATAATTATACTTATAAAACTAGAATATAGACTAGCAAACAAACCTCTTTCTACTTTTCATCATAGAATATGATGAATTCTATTTAGGAGGATGCATATTCATGGGGAATCATTGTAATTGTAGGCGTTCATTTTGGGACGATTTAATGTTTGGGAGATGTAGTTGTAAATGTAGGGATTGTCACGAATGTCGTTGCAAAGAGAAACCAAAATGCGATTGTGACAAATGTTGCTGCAAGGAAAAACCGAAGTGTGATTGTGAAAAATGTAATTGTAAAGAGAAACCGAAATGTCATTGTAAACATGAAGTGTATTAATAATAAAAAAGAGTACGCTAAGTACTCTTTAATTTTTTAAGATTAAATTCCATCTTGAACAGATTTTTTTACAATTTCCCACGTTTCTTGTTTTTTAATCTGTATAGCTACATTAGTTCCAGTAGACTCCGTATAAAAGATATATCCATTTTTTTCATCCACATATGTCAATGGTTCACCTATGCAATTTCGCGAACAGGAAGTATTGATTAGCTCTATTAATGATAGTTCACTCGGATCAGTTTTACTTGCATCTATTATAGTATCAAGGTCTGTTTTACGATAACCTTGTAAGTTTACATGAAAATTTTGTTCGATTTCTCCTGTAATACTAGTATTCATTACTTCAACAGAATTCTTCTTTTCTTGAAGAAATCCATTCTCATAAAGTAATTTTGTATATCCAAGCCATGCGATTAAAACTAGCATGATAAACATACTACATATTTTCAGTGTTCGAAGCCGTTTACTAACAATCGTTTCTGAGTATTTCATTCATTTTAATCCTCCATTGTTTTTAATTAAAAGTATGCCTAAATACATACTTTTAGAAGAAGGATAGAAGTTAACGAGTTCAGGATTCAAAAAAGAAAGCATCCGAAGTTAGACGCTTTCTTTTTTTGCGTATTATACATTACCTGTTCGTTACTTGTTTCATAAGGGGTCTAATTTCTTTAACGGGTGGTTTTTTATCATAGGCATCAACGTAAGAGAAATAGTAATTTAAGTTTCTGAGAAGACCTTTTCCTATTTTAGCGCTCAAGAACGGAAATACTTGTCCAGTATAATCATCGAGTGATTTACAATAATATTTTTCATCTAAATAAATACTGTATTTACATGTTAGTTCTACTAGTGAGTTCCCTTCATCATCAATTACTTCCTTAGAATCAATAATGTCTATTAATGCGAATTTTTCATTTAGATAAACTTTTTTCTTTTTCTCGTGTTTATTTGTGAGTATAAATACGAGACCAATGGCGTTAATCAAAAGATTTCCTCCTATAAAAAACGGATATTAATAAAATATATCGATATACGTTAAATGTAAAGAGGAGAGGTGAAATTTCATTGATAGAAAGTTTAATAAGCCGATTTGTTTTTTCAAATCGGCTTATTATTATTGAAATACTTGCGGGAATTGTTTTACGATTGCGTTTGTTATCATGTCGGCCATTTCTAATGCTTCTTTTTCAATTTTATCGTATAGTTTTACGCTTGCTTCAAAATCTTTATTTAGGAAGGCAATTGCTTCTGCTTTTGTTAATGCTAAATGTTCATAAAACATTTTTTTAAATTCTTCTTTTTCTATATATGGGTTGATGCTAGTAAGAAATGCCACAATTTCATCACCGTTAGCGTACCATTTTTTCTCTATAGCAGCAGCTGCATTTTGATCACCTGCTTTTGCAGCTTTAACAAGATCCGCAGCAATGACTAAGTGGTCTTTAATGAGTGCACTATATTTTTTTACAGCATCCTCACCATAGAATGGTTCAAGTGATAGTCCCATATGTGTTGCGTTTTGAAGAAGACGCCCAACTGTAACGTTAACGTCTGGTAAATTAAAGACAATACTTATAATAGCTAATCTCGTCCAAGCGACATGTTGTTCCCATAAAGAACGCATATAACCTTTTAAAAAGTTTTCGTTTTTACTAATTCGGTAATTACGTACAGATGTATCAAAGTGTACATAGGGGTTATGATAGGGGGAGTAATACGATTGCCAATAAGAATACATAAACAGTAACACTCCTTTGAACATGTATAACTCAAAGTATGATGGGGATTTATATTTAGTTACGTGTCCTAGATTAATTTCAGAAATTGATATGAAAAAAGATGAGGAATTCAATTGTGTTATATATAAATAAAATGAATATAAAGTAAAAGAGGCTCTGCAAGGGAAGTTGCAGAACCTCAAAAGGGTATTGCCGAGATGTCGGACTCGACTACGTAATATTATCATAAAATTCTATTGAAAAAACCTGGTAAATGTGTCCAAATAAAAGTGGGTCTTTAATAAAGTCAAAGGGATCCGCTTCCCGCAGCAGATCCCATTAACTAGATAATGTTGATGAGCAAAAACTCATCTGGAGTACTTTTATAGTAACAAGTGAAATTTGTTTTGTGTATTGAGAAAAAAAGAATTGGATAATGAAATGTTAAGAATTTATATTTAACCTTTTGTGATTATTATCATTTGTGGTGAGTGGAGTATGGTTATAAAATGTAGAAAAGATTTACAATTATATTTAAAAGTGTACTGAACTATATAATAATCAAAAAAGACCTGCTTATATAAGCAGGTTAACTTAAAGAGTATATCCAACAGAATATTTCATATGATATCAATTGTATTGTAGTAAGTCTATAAGGTTTATATTGAGAAAATTATTATGAATGATATGTTTCACACACGTATTAACGTTTAAAAAGTCGAGAAAGAAAATAGGGAAATTTTCTATAAGAAAATAATGGCTGGTATTTATAATATGATTCATATTTCCACGCATCATTATTTGAGAATTTGAGTTGATTCGGTACAGTTTTTTGCTTGATGGAACTCATATTTTGCTGCTTCATATAGTAACCTCCTAAATTCATATGTATAAGATTAGTAGTATTCAAGGAAGGTTAATAAAATGTGTATTTATCCTGAAATTTGTTTTAGTGGTTATCAACCTTTAAAACATAAAGAAGTATAAAATAATGAAAAAGCAAGCTGTTCGTCATGTATTGATTACTTTCAAGTCACATAAGTGATGATATAATAGGAGTAGATGAAAGATAAAGAAAAGCAGGTGACTCTTTTTTGTTTACAAAAGCACAAGAACTTTTAGCGTCTTATTTCGGTTATTCGTCATTCCGAAGAGGACAAGATGAAACAATTAAAAATGTATTAGATGGGAAAGATACGGTTTGTATTATGCCTACGGGTGGTGGTAAATCAATTTGTTATCAAATTCCCGCATTAGTATTCGAAGGAACGACGTTAGTCATATCGCCATTAATATCACTTATGAAAGACCAAGTAGATACATTAGTACAAAACGGTATTTCAGCTACTTATATTAATAGTTCTATTTCTATTACAGAAGCGAATCAACGAATTCAGTTAGCGAAACAAGGCCATTATAAGTTACTTTATGTAGCGCCTGAGCGTCTTGATTCAATGGAGTTTGTTGACCAACTTATCGATATGAAAATCCCGATGATTGCAATTGATGAGGCGCACTGTATTTCGCAGTGGGGACATGATTTCCGTCCAAGTTATTTACATATACATCGCATATTAGATTATCTTCCAGAAAAGCCGCTTGTATTAGCGTTAACTGCTACGGCAACACCACAAGTTCGTGAAGATATTTGCAACACGCTTGGAATTAATCAAGAAAACACGATTATGACAACGTTTGAGCGTGAGAACTTATCATTTTCTGTAATTAAAGGACAAGATCGTAATGCATATTTAGCGGATTATATTCGTCAAAATCAAAAAGAATCTGGGATTATATATGCTGCTACTAGAAAAGTAGTTGATCAATTATATGAGGATTTAATGAAAGCGGGAGTTTCTGTTTCAAAATACCATGCTGGTATGAGTGATAACGATCGAAATGAGCAGCAAGAACTCTTTTTACGTGATGAAGTGAGTGTAATGGTAGCGACATCTGCATTCGGAATGGGGATTGATAAATCGAATATTCGTTACGTTATCCATTATCAACTGCCAAAAAACATGGAAAGTTATTATCAAGAAGCAGGACGTGCTGGTCGTGACGGTTTAGATAGTGCATGTATATTGCTATATTCTTCTCAAGATGTGCAAGTACAGCGCTTTTTAATTGACCAATCGACAGGAGAATCTCGTTTTTCAAATGAACTTGAAAAATTGCAAAATATGACTGACTACTGTCATACAGAACAATGTTTACAATCATTTATTTTGCAATACTTTGGAGAAGAGCCGAAAGAAGATTGTGGCCGCTGCGGTAATTGTACGGACGACCGTGAAAGTATCGATGTGACGAGAGAATCACAAATGGTTCTATCTTGTATGATTAGGACGAACCAACGATTTGGTAAACAAATGATTGCACAAGTGTTAACTGGTTCGAAAAATAAGAAAGTTATTGAATTTAATTTTCATACTTTACCAACATACGGCTTACTATCAAATCGTAGTGTAAAAGAAGTTAGTGAATTTATTGAGTTTTTAATTTCAGATGAGTTAATTGCAGTTGAACATGGTACGTATCCGACATTAAAAGTAACAGAAAAAGGGAAAGAAGTGTTACTTGGTAAAGAGAATGTTTTACGTAAAGAACGAGTAGAGACAAGACAAATTGTTCAAGATCATCCTTTATTTGAAGTACTTCGCGAAGTACGTAAAGAAATTGCGCAAGGAGAAGGTGTACCTCCATTCGTTATTTTCTCTGACCAAACGTTGAAAGATATGTGCGCGAAAATGCCGCAAAGTGACTCTGAACTCTTAACTGTAAAAGGGATTGGCGAACATAAACTTGTGAAGTATGGTTCGCACTTTTTACAAGCAGTTCAGCACTTTATTGAGGAAAACCCAAACTATGCTGAAACAGTTAAGACAGAAGTCGTGACAGAGCGGAAAAAGTCAGGGAAAGCTTCAGCAAATTCTCATTTGGAAACGTATGAAATGTATAAACAAGGCATAGATCTAGATGAAATTGCGAAAGAACGTGGCTTATCAAGACAAACGATTGAAAATCATTTAATTCGTTGTTTTGAAGATGGAATGGAAGTAAATTGGAACAGTTTTGTTCCTTCAGAATATGAATCATTGATTGAAACTGCCGTACAAAATGCAGAGGGTGGATTGAAATCGATTAAGGAACAACTTCCAAATGAAGTGAGTTACTTTATGATTCGTGCTTATTTACAAATTAGAAAGTAGAGACATATAAAGGGGATAGGGATATATGTATCACGTTTTCGTGTATGGCACGTTAAGAAAAGAGCAAACGAATGCTCATTTTATGCAAGGTGCAATATGCATCGCAGACGAAGCATGGACGTATGGCAAATTATTTGATACAAACGAAGGGTATCCGGCAATGATTTGTTCAAATGAAGACAAAGTATATGGAGAAGTTTACGAGGTAAATGACGATGTTCTGCAAAAATTAGATGAACTGGAAGAATACACAGGTAATGCGGAGAGTGACTTATATGACCGAATTACCGAAATGATTTATTTAGGCGATAGGGAAATACGTGCATTTGTGTATGTCGCTCAAGATAAAGAAATGCTAAAGAAAGTTATCATTTCTGGTGATTGGGTGAAGTATCAACAAGGACAATAAAGGCAGCCATAGAAACAGATAGTGGGAACATCCATTATCTGTTTTTTTGTTTTAGTACTTTAAAAATTCATATTTTTTAGATAAAATGTAAATATAGGGAAATCAAAAGGGGGATTTTTCATGGGTATCAGAAATTTAGTTTCTCACCTGTAGCAGAAAAATAATATACAGGAGGAGAATATTAATGAACGAAGTAAATGTAAAAGAATTTTATAAAAAACAATTTGAACTACTAAGCTATGATGTAAATAATGAAAATTGGTTACAGGAAGTTGCTAAAGAAGTTCAAGAACAAGTTGGATATACATTTCAGTCGATGTTAGAGCTAGGAGCAGGAAATGGTGGATTTGCAAGAGCGATGTCTAATTTGAATGTAAAGATGACTACAGTTGAGCTAGTACGAGAGTTAGTTATGTTTGCGAAAGAACATTCTACTAATGATATTGTTATTCACTGTGCTGACTTTTATAAAATTAATTTTGAAGAAAAGTTTGATGTCGTTACTTATTTGGACGGATTTGGTGTAGGAACGGATGCAGAACAATTATTTTTATTAAAACGCATACATAGTTGGTTGAAAGATGATGGGTGTGCACTTATTGATATTTATCAACCTTTATATTGGGAAAAAGCAAATGGACAAGAAATGCCGATTTATTCTGCAATGCGAAAATATGAATATGATAGTGAAAATGCTAGAATGCTGGACCATTGGTGGGAAACGGATTCTTCAAATGATATTGTGACACAATCTTTACGTTGCTATACTATAGATGAGATTAATAATTTATGTGCAGAGGCTCGCTTCAGTATAGTTGGGATTTTCCCAGGAGGGGCGTATGACTTTGAAGAGAGAAAATATAAAGAGCAAGCGTCATTAAATGAATGTTTATCATATCGTATAAAAGTAAAAAAGAGTAAGGATTAATTCCTTACTCTTTTTTACTTTTATAGTGTGAATAATTGACTATCTCTCGTATTTAATTGTCGTTCTTTTTTAATTCTTATGGATCTTAGTACGATCCCAATTCCAAGAAATATAATAGTAGCAACAACTCCGCTAATAGGGTTTAACCAAAAATCACTGCTGTTGGTAAGTGTAATAATACCTGTTATTGTAACTAAAATGGTAGGAACGGCATCTTCAATTGCATGCATGATTACGCATGGCCACACTGATTTTGTAAGTCTATATATTTCGACATACATAATAGACCAACAAACCATAAGTATACAGCCTGCTAAAAGCATATTTAATCTTGAAATGGATTCGAAATACTCATTTGGTAAAAAGACTATATAATAAGCAGCATGCCAAAGAGCCCAAATTAAACCAGAAACTAAATAAATTAGCCAATCGTTTAACTTTAATTCAATAAGCTTTGGGGTTAAATAACCACGCCAAGAGAACTCTTCGAAAATATTTTTAATAAAATTACCTATAGTAGAAATGAGTATGAGTGAGCATAATGAGGACATCTCAAAGTTAGTTATGTTAACGACTCCGAAAAATAGAGCTAAGCTTATAGTTATTAGTGTAACGAATGGATAAATAAGTATTGCTACGAAATACCATTTAAAGCTTCCTTTTAAATTTGGTTTGATACCAAAATCATGCCAATCTCGGCTAAGAACTCTAAGTAATATGCTGACGAAGAAAGGAAGTATAAGCCATAAGCCCATACCTAAAGAATTTCCTTCAGGCTGATCTGTTAGAAGGGAATCAAGAAATACACCGATCCAACCACTTGCTAGCACAATTAACACAAAAATAATTAAATGTAACTTTACATGCTTTCTATTGGTTGTAGTCATTTCGTATAAACTCCTTTTTATTTTTTGTATTTACTTATTGACACTTCTCATTATTTTACAAGTGAAAGGAGGAAATCGATAGAAAGGTAGATGAGAGTTTAGTAAGTTAGTGTACAAATGCTATTAAAAGAAATTAATAGCATTTGTACGCATTATTTTATTATATGTACAGTGTTGTAATTTAGAGGTTTTTTATTCTTATAATGTAAAAATAATGATAAGATTTCAAAATTAGAAAGATGAAAAGTGAGTTTTTTCGGAAAATTTAAATTGAAACTATTGACTTTATAAATGGATTTTTAATACAATTATATTTCGACTGAAAAATTAGAACGGACAGGAGGGAATCATCAAATGAACAATATTTTTGAAGAAGAGTTACAAAAGATGAAAGATACATTACGTACGATGGATGATCAATTAGAACAGCTTGAAAACATTCCGGTTTATTATGGAGATGATTTTAAAGAACAAATTCTAGAAAGTATGAGAGAATCTAATAGGCAAAATTTACGTATTGGTGTACAAGAACCGTACTTTGGAAGATTAGATTTTCAGGAGGATGGCAAGGAAGGTGTGATGCCGATTTACATCGGTAAAGTAGGTGTTTCACATAAAGATACAATGAAACCAATTGTAATTGATTGGCGGGCACCTGTCGCAAGTATGTTTTATTCATTTACCGGTGGAGAAGAATTAGCATTTTATCAATCACCAGATGGATTAGTAGAAGGTGATGTGTATTTAAAGCGAAATATCTCTATTCGAAAAAGAGAACTAGAACGTGTTGTTGATACATATGTAAAAGGAAATGAAGATGTCTCGCATGCCGATGATTTTCTTCTATATCGATTAGGTGAGAATAAAGATAATAAACTGAAGGATATTGTTTCGACGATACAATCGGAGCAAAATGATATTATTCGTGCGGAAAGAAACTTACCACTACTTATTCAAGGGGTTGCAGGGAGCGGAAAAACAACTATCGCTTTACATCGCCTTGCTTTTTTAATTTATGAATATCGTGAGCAGCTAGAAGCTGAGAGAATGATTGTATTCGCTCCAAATAGTCTGTTTTTAGATTATATTTCGAGTGTACTTCCTGAATTAGGTGTAGGGAATATTAGTCAAACAACATTTCCAGATTGGGCATTACGAACGTTAGATGATTCGGTGAAACTAAAGCAGACAGAAGAAAAATTGAAAGAAGCGTTTTCTATTAATCGTGACGAAGAAAAGGTTATGCTTGGTAAATTGAAAGGTACACTGGAATTTAAGTCCTTTATTGAAGAGAGAATGGTTCAATTTGAAAAAGAATTAGTACCAACAAGTGATTTTGAAGCATGGGACAAAGCCATTATTCCAGTGAAAGACATAAAAAAATGGATGCAAGTGGAATATAAACATTATCCATTAAAGAAAAGAAGAGAAAGATTAGTCGGCCGAATGAAGCGCTGGATTGAAATTGAACTGAAAAAGTATGGAGAAACAAACGAGAAGAAATTACTAAAAAAAGAAGCGACAAAGAGATTGAACACCTATATGAAGTTTTGGCCGAAAATGAGCTCACTTTCAATTTATAGTTCTATATTGAAAAGTAAAGAAATATTCGAAGTATTGCCTGAAGAACTTGTGAAAGAAACTGAAAAGAGTTGTCGTAAAAAAGAAGTGTATATAGAAGATTTACCAGCTTTAATTTACATACATCACCGCATAACAGGTATTGAAATCGGACAGAAATTCCATCACGTTGTTATTGATGAAGCGCAAGATTTTTCGCCATTCCAAGTTTATGTATTAAAAGAAATTACACTAGGTAATTCTTTCACTATATTAGGTGATTTATCTCAAGCAATTTATGATTATCAAGGGATTGAAGATTGGGGTGCTTTTAAGGAAGTATTCCAAGAAACAGGTTATTATGAACTGACGAGAAGTTATCGCTCTACAAAAGAAATTATTGAATTTGCGAACGAGATTATTAAAAATGCAGAAATTCCAGTTGGGCTCGCAACACCAGTTTTTCGTAGTGGTGAAGATGTTAAAGTAATCCATACAGAAGATCAATTTAATGAGATTATGAAGACGTTAAAGCATCTACAAAATGAAGATGTGAAAACAATTGCGGTAATAGGAAGAACAGACGATGAATGCCGTGATATATATGAGAAATTAACAAATGCAGGACTGGCTGTAAACGTCATAGAAGCAGATCAAAGTAAATATGAAGGTGGTATTTCAGTAGTACCTGTATACTTGGCGAAAGGGCTAGAATTTGATGCGGTTCTACTAATTGACGTTGATGAAGAACATTACAAAAATACAAAACACGATGCGAAGTTATTGTACGTTGGATGTACAAGGTCGCTTCATGATTTATGGATTTTCCATAGCGGAGAAGCATCGCCTTTAATTAACGGATTAAAATAAAAATGAAACGCAAGAGGCTTTTCTAGTAACAAAAAGAAGAACCTCTTGTTTTTCTATATAATGGTATGGGGAGAGAATAAATATGATTACAAAGGTAATAACGAAAAGAAATTGGGAAATCGCAAAGGTAAATGGAGAAATTAATGAAGCCTCATTAAAAGAAGAGGGATTTATTCATTGTTCGTTTTTTGAACAAGCTTTAAAAGTCGCTGAAAAACATTTTAGTCATGAAGAAGATGTTTTATTACTGACAATTGATCCATCCTTAATAAAAGCAGAAATAAAATATGAACTTGCTTCTAACGGTCAAGAATATCCGCATGTATATGGTGTAATTCATATTGAGGCAATTGTTGATGTTGCCTCATTGCCATCGAAATAAAATTTTTTAAAATACCCCAGAACGAAATTTTATGCTCCCCAAAACAAAAAAAGCTCATTTTTTCGTTTTGGGGAGCAACTAATCCTATTACCTGATTTGAAATTAAAAATATAAACCTTTGCCTACTGGCTGAACAGTTTCTAGCACAGTATCAACCATTTCCTCATTAATTAGGGTTCTTATGATCCAAGCTGAGAGTTCTTTAGCAGCAAAACAACCCGCAGCAGTTGAGATATTTCCTTCGTTTACGAAACTTTGTTCAATAACAACTACATCAAATTTTTTAAGCTGTTCTACTACGGATGGATATGTAGTTGCTTTTTTTCCGGTTAACAATTTTTTAGCTCCTAGTAGTAGTGACCCAGAACACATAGCTCCTATTAATTGTTTTTGAGGATCTACATGAATGCTATTTATATACTCTTGATTTTTATATAAATCTTGTACACCCTTACCACTTGCAAATATTACAGCGTCAGCATAAGGGATGTCAGATATACTTCCTGTCATGGGAATACGTAAGCCAGACATGGATATATGAGTTTTTTTCGTTCCTAATAGTTGGACATTCCAATCAGAAATACCGCCAACTAAACGTACACGATTTAATAAATCCCACGGTAGAAAAACATCTATATCAGTAAAGTTATCGAAACAGACTATTGCAATTTTCATTTTCCTCACCCTGTAATTATAATATTTAAAACATTATAATTATAACAATTTCAACTGGCGGTATCGAGAATAAAATTTTTAATAAATGGGTATCGCTCCATCGCATCAAGTTAAAAAATGTATGTGTAAAATGAAAAAAACACTATTTTTTGTAGAGATATATAGGAAGTGTAACGTTTTTGATAAGGTTTCATCGATTTCTGAAGAATTACAGCAACATATGCCAGCACACGCCTGAAGTAGTTAGCTAAAAAGCAGAAATTATATAGTTTGTGCTTTTTTTATTATCTATTTTTTGGTAATTAATTATTGTTTTTATCACAATAATACTGTATGATACATAGTATAAAACGCATACTGTATGACATATAGTAATGAAAACGAGGTGAGTGAATGGATGCTTTATTAAATTCGTTAATTACTGAACTAAGAAGAGGTACATTAACATTAGCGGTTTTAAGCCAGTTAAGAACACCACAGTATGGGTATTCACTTGTCCAATTATTGGAGAAATCGGGGATTACAATCGATCAAAGTACGTTATATCCACTACTACGTCGATTAGAAAAGCAGGAGCTAGTGACGAGCAGTTGGGACAAAACAGAGAGTAGACCGCGTAAGTATTATGTATTAAGTGAATACGGATTAGAGATATTTTTGCAGTTGAAAAAGGAATGGATAAAGGATTCGAAAGAACTTTATAAATTATTAAAGGAGGAGGACAAGAATGAATTTGATTGATATTTATGTTGAGGAAGTAGCGAAGAGATTACCTGAAAAAAATCGTGAAGATATTATTCTTGAACTACGGTCAACAATCGAGGATATGTTACCTGATGATTATAATGAAGATGATGAAAAAAGAGTTCTTGAAAAATTGGGGAGTCCAGTTTCATTGGCAAATGGGTACTTGGATAGGCCGATGCATTTAATTGGACCACGTTATTTTGATGTATATACGACATTATTAAAAATGATCATACCGATCGCAGCTGTTATCGCACTCATTGCAATGGTTGCAGAAAATTTTGTAGGGTATGATGGTGAGCAAGCGATATTAAATGTTATTTTAAATGTGATAGGTAAAGGAATTGGGGAAATTATCGAAGTAAGCCTCCATGTATTTTTCTGGTTGACACTTGTATTTGCAATTTTAGAAAGAACAGATAAAGACAAAGGTACTCAACCGTTGACGACAAGTTTAAAAAAATGGACGCCTGATGATTTGAAAAATACTTCGTATGTTCCAAAGAAAAAGTCGATCTCAAAGTTCGAAGTATTTGGCGGGTTAATGTGGACGGCAATATGGGCAACACTTTATTTTTATGCGAACCATCTTGTAGGTGTATATCATGGTACAGAAAGCGGATTGAAGTTTGTCGCGCCAACTTTTAATCAAGATGTGTTACTTCAGTATTGGCCAATCGTTGTAATTATGATTGTGTTTGAAATAGGTATATCTCTTTATAAGTTAGTACAAGGACAATGGACGAAAAAGCTGGCAATTGGGAATGCTATTCTTCAAATAGTTGGAACAATAGTATTCATTGTAATTGTAGTAAATCCGCATTTATTTAATGAAGGATTTATTACGTATATGGCAAATGTGTTTACTACTTCTCCAGAGGAAGTTAAAAAGTGGTTAATTGGTGGAGGTATTATCATTTACATTTTGTCTGCTGCGTTAAATATATTTGATGGTTTCCGAAAAGCTCGTATTCGTATGTAGGAGTGAAATTAGAGGAAAGGAAGAAAGTGATGATAAGGGAAGCAAGGAAACAAGATGTAATATACATTTTAGATATTTATAATGATGCTATATTGTATACAACAGCCGTATATACGTATAAACCTGTAACCCTTGAAAATAGAATAGACTGGTATGAACAAAAAAAGGCTGAAGGTTATCCAATTTTAGTATATGAACTAGATAATAAAATAGTAGGATTTGCGACATTTGGTCCGTTTAGAGCTTGGCCTGCTTATAAATATTCAATTGAGCATTCTGTGTACGTTCATAAGGAATATAGAAAGAGTGGGATAGGAACTTCATTAATGAAAGCATTGATTACTATGGCAAAAGAAAGGGAATATATGACTTTAATTGCTGGAATTGATGCGCATAATGAGAAAAGTATTGCCTTACATGAAAACTATGGATTTGTTCATGCAGGGACAATCAAAAAGGCTGGTTATAAGTTTAATAGGTGGTTAGATTTAGCTTTTTATCAATTGGAGCTTAATGGTCCTAAAAAGCCTATGGAAGAGTAGATGTTTGTGTTATGGTAATATTTATTTTATAAAGGTAGCATGGAGGAATTTCATGCTATCTTTTTTATTGTACGCATCAATATCATGTAACAAAAAGGTTTTTAATATTCTATATCGAATTTTGAGAAGATGATAAAACAATATAAAAAGAGGTACGAAAATTGAAACGAAACTTAAAAACTTCAACAATCATTATATTGATTTTAACAATTATTGCTTTGGAAGTTGGAATTGCGATTTACGATCATAATTTGTCACTACATACAATTTACTTTGCAGCAATAATTATTTGTATTGTATTGCTTTTTGGCACACGTGTTTCTGAAGAGAAAGTAAGTATATTGAAAGAGAGTCGAAGGAAAACAGCTCTTATATTTTGGCCATCTATTATTATGTCTATCGCTTGTTTTGCAGTTATAAGTTATATAAGAATAGGCTATGTTTCTGTACCAGGTATAATTGGCTTTTCATGCTTTGTTACTTATGGTGGTTTCGTATTTATTAGTATATTAAAAAAGAAAAAAAGATAGCTTACTAAGTTGAAAGGAAGAATTATATGAAACAAATAGAAAATGGTACTCGAGCTGAAGGAGAATACATAAAAAATAAAGTAATTCAATATAACATGTCTATTTTAACAGATGAAGTAAAACAGCCGATGGAACAAGTAAGTTTTGTAGTGAAAGATGAGAATGGGAAAATCTTTGGCGGGGTAACAGGAACGATGTATTTTTACCATCTTCATATAGATTTTTTATGGGTTGATGAAACAGTTCGTCATGATGGTTATGGTAGTCAACTGTTACATAAAATCGAAGACATTGCGAAGGAAAAAGGTTGTAGATTAATATTATTAGATTCATTTAGTTTTCAAGCACCAGACTTTTATAAAAAGCACGGCTACCGAGAATACGGTATTGTTGAAGATCATCCTAAAGGACATAGTCAACACTTTTTAGAGAAGAGGTTATAGTAGTCGTATTCCTGTTCTACAAGATAAGTGGATTTTAAAGGCATCACCAACAAGGTGTTGCTTTTTTAATTTATAGTAACTAATCATTTTGATGCAATGGTGGGAATGAAAAGTACGATTCGTATAACATTCATTTTCTTTTTTTCTGGAAATGAGTTACTGTCTTTGTAGAAGACAATTGTCGTATTTACTATATGAACTAACAATAACCGTTGAATTTTTAGAAGGGGAAGAGCAAGAAGACGAGCTCTGAATATAATAATGATAAAGGAGGTGTTATGCAATGGGTTATATTGTAGATATTTCGAAATGGAACGGTAACATTAACTGGGATGTAGCAGCTCCACAACTAGATTTCGTAATCGCTAGAGTACAGGATGGTTCAAATTATGTAGACCCTTTATATAAAGATTACGCCCAAGCAATGAAAACTAGAAATATTCCTTTCGGTAACTATGCATTTTGCCGCTTTATTTCAATTGCTGATGCGAAGAAGGAAGCACAAGATTTCTGGAATCGCGGTGATAAGAGAGCTACAGTTTGGGTTGCTGATGTAGAAGTGAAAACAATGGATGATATGAAATCTGGTACCCAAGCATTTATCGATGAATTACGCCGACTAGGTGCTAAAAAAGTTGGATTATATGTAGGCCATCATATGTATGGACCTTTCGGTATGGCAAACGTAAAAAGTGATTTTGTATGGATTCCTAGATATGGTGGTAATAGACCAGCATATCCTTGTGATATTTGGCAATACACTGAGACGGGTAATGTACCAGGGATCGGTAAATGTGATTTAAACCAATTAATTGGAAATAAACCCCTTTCTTGGTTTACTGAATCGGTACCAAAACAAGAAAATATACAAGCACAAGTTTCTAAACAAAATATCATTCAAACGGGAGCCTTTTCACCTTATGAAACTCCAGATGTTATGGGAGCATTAACTTCTTTAAAAATGACTGCTACCTTCATTTTACAATCAGATGGCTTAACATATTTTATTTCCGATCCAACTAGTGATACACAATTAAACGCTATGAAAGCTTGGCTTGATCGGAAAGGTTGGTGGTATGAAGTTAAATAATAAACAATAACTAGCTTAAGTGTGCAAAAAAAGAGCCATCCAACAGGAGGGCTCTTTTTTCTATTCAAATAGCTTATTCATTAAATCTTGGATTTCACGTCTTCTTTTATCTGTTTCGTTCTTATCAATTGTATACGTATCATCCTCGATTATAAGAACATCACCTTCTTTTGCAGAAGAGGGGAGTTTCGATTTAGGAACATCAATTGTTACGTCATTTATTTCAATAACTGCTAGTTCGCCTTCAAAACGGTCAATAATACCTCTTTTCATAATTATCTCTCCGTTCTTACAGAAATGTCTGAACCATCACTATTAATAATTACAGTTCCATTTAAATCAGTTCTATATACATTAATAGACATAGCATTTAACTTTGATAAAGTTTCCTGTGTAGGATGACCATAGCGGTTACCTGCACCAGCACTGATCACAGCAATACTTGGTTTCACTGCATCTAAAAATGGCTGAGAAGAAGATGTCTTACTTCCATGGTGACCAGGTTTTAATACATCAGATTTTAGGCTAGAACCATGTGTTGCAACCATATCTTTCTCACTTTTAGATTCAGCATCTCCAGTAAATAAGAAAGATTTGCTTCCATGTGTTACTTTTAATACAGCACTCCATTCATTTAGATCGTTACCGTATTCTTTCACGGGAGCTAAAAATTGTGAGTTTAAACCGTTGATTGGTAAAGTTACTCCATATTTTGCTTCTTTAATTGTTAATCCTTTGTTAGCTACTGCAGTTAGAAAGTCTTTAAACGTTTGAGTTGTATGACTTACTTTAGGTGCATATACGTTTTTTACATTCATAGCATAAAGTACTTCATCTAATCCACCTACATGATCAGCATCAGGATGAGTAGCGATCATATAATCAATAGATTGGTATCCTAATCCTTTTAGATAAGTTGCTACTACTTTACCTTTTCCGTTGTTACCAGCGTCAATAAGGATGGTTTCTCCACTTGGGGATTTAATAAAAGTAGCATCACCTTGTCCGACATCAATATAATGAACCTCTAAGTTTCCTTTAGGCTTAGGAAGAGCTGGACGGAAATTTGGTTCTAAAACACGAGCTAAGAATGCAGCGAATTGCTCACGAGTTACTTTTATATCTGGACCAAATGTACCATCAGGAAATCCAGCAGTGATATTATTTTGAGCTAAAATTTTGACATAATTGTAACCCCAGTGATTAGATGGAACATCAGGGAAATTCACGTCGGCACCTGTAGGTTTCAAATCAAAAGTTTTAACAAGAACTACTGCCATTTCTGCACGTGATAATGAGCGATCCGGGAAGTAGTTTGTTTCACGTTGTACAATGTTGTTGTGTGCTAACTTATGTACAGAATCGTAATAATAGATACCTTTAGTTACATCAGAAAAAATATGATTATAATTAGATGGCTTTTCTAATTTTAAGGATAAATCTAGCATTAAGGCCATTTGCCCACGCGTTACATTATCACTTGGCTTAAAATATCCTTCTGGCGTACCATTAATAATACCTTTATCCGATAAATAATTAATTTCTTTAATTGCCCAATGATTAGATTGGACATCAGGAAAAGTTTTAGCACTTGTAAAATTAGGGATGAATAACGTTAAGATTATGACAAATGCTGTTAGTAATAAACTAAACTTTTTCAAAAAATCGCCTCACTTTATTTATTTTTCACCTAATTAACTTTACCAGTTCTTGAAAGAAATTCAAGTTTTAATAGTTAAATAGTATATGAGAACTGTTTTTGGTATTATATTCACTAATCCCCTTTAATTCTTTATATTTAATTTAAAGGATGTTAAAGGGAGAGAGTAACGATTGCAAATGTAATATTGATATTATAAATTAATTTTATGAAGGTTTTAATAACAGGCGGGATTCTATAGTTTTATATTGGAGAAAGAAAAATAGGACAAAATAAATATAATGAGCAATTTGATGGGGGAAAGAAAATGTACACGTATAAATTGCAACATGAACAACCAATCTGCGTAGAACAAATAAAAAAGCTTTTTGACTCTGTCGGTTGGTGGTCAGAAAGAAAAGAAATCGATATTCAAAAAATGTTAAAGAATAGTGTAGCGATTGGGGTATGGGAAGAAAATGCATTAATCGGATTTGCTAGAGTTGTTTCTGACGGTGTTTTTCGAGCGTACATAGAAGATGTTGTCGTACATGAGAATGTAAGAAATAAAGGTATTGGAGGGAAGATGCTTACAATATTACTTCAAGAAATATCTCATGTTCATATAGTTAGTCTATTTTGCGGAGAGAAATTAATAAAGTTTTACGGCGAACAGCAATTTCAAGCAACAAAGCAAATTGTAATGCATCGTAATCAAATCGTGAAAGAATAAGAGGTGCGAATTAAAATGAATGCAACTAGAACATATTGTTTATCAAAAAGAAAAGCGACTGAAGATTCTCCTGATGGTTGGAATGCAACGTGTATGAGGATTAATAATAAAATATTTGCGATAGTAAACCATGAAGATGGAGAAAAAGCTGCGATTACATTAAAATGTGATCCAGAACTTGCACTTAGATTAAGAGAAGAGTATTCAGATACAATCATTCCGGGGTATCATATGAATAAAAAACATTGGAATACAGTGTATATACATAAAGATGTAGAGCAGGAGCAAATTAATAAGATGATTGATTGGTCATATGATTTAGTTCTACAATCATTTTCAAAGAAAAAGCAGCAAGAGTTATTAGATTAGTATGTATAAGGGGTGTATGATTTGAAAGACAGGGTCAAAGTTACATATGATAAATTAGCGAGTACGTATAAAGAAAACCTAGATGTGGCCAATCCATTTAACAGCTATTACGAAAGGCCAGCGATGATGGAGATGATTCCAGAGAATTTAGAAGGGAAGAGTATATTAGATGCTGGATGTGCAGCTGGGTGGTATACTTCTCAATTTGTAGAAAGAGGAGCAAATGTTACTGCGATTGACGTAAGTTCTGAAATGGTGAAATATGCAAAGGAAAGTATGGGCAAAAAAGCAACATTTCTTTGTCATGACTTGCAAGAAGTATTACCATTTGAAGATAATACTTTTGATGTTATTGTAAGTTCGTTAACGCTTCATTACTTAGAAAATTGGAATCAAGTATTTCAGGAGTTTCATCGCGTATTGAAGCCAGGTGGCGAATTTATATACTCCATTCATCATCCTTTTATGGATTTTACAAAGTTTACTAGTGAAAATTATTTCAAAAAACAATTATTAGTAGATATTTGGGTTAAACCAAATATTACAATAGAAGTTAGCTTTTTTAGAAGGTCACTCCAAGACGTAATTAATGAAACAATAAATTGTTTTGTGATAGAAAAAATGGTGGAACCGAGGCCGGTTGAAAAGATGAGAGAAGTACACGAAAAATCATATCATTACCTAAATACAAGTCCGCATTTTCTTATTATAAAAGCCATTAAAAAATAGGTAGTAAAAGAATTGTATTTAATTACCTATTTGCAATTTCAAAATACATATTAGGAGATCTTGTAATGAAAACGCAACGAAATAGATTATTATATGCGCTATTTTCTATAGTTATAATTATTTTAGGTCTTTGTTCTAGAAAATTAGCATTTGCTTTACCTCATTTACTAAATGAGTACTTAGGTGATGCTTTATGGGCACTCATGATTTTTACAGGGTTCGGATTTTTATTTCCTAAAATAGAAACGAAGAGAGTCGCTTTTATTAGTTTGTTATTTTGTTACGGGATTGAAGTGAGCCAATTGTATCATGCTGAATGGATAGATAGCATTCGTGCAACGACTTTAGGTGGACTCGTATTAGGTTACGGATTTTTGTGGAGTGATATAGTGGTTTATACAATTGGTGTTGGGACTGGAATGTTTTGTGAGTTTATGTTACGAAAAAAATAAAAGATTTAAAAAGGGGTATTTATGAAAAAAATAATATTAATAGGTTCTGGTGGTTCAGGAAAATCTACATTAGCAAAACAGTTAGGTAATAAATTAAATATTAAAGTGCATCATCTGGATGCGTTATTTTGGAAACCGAATTGGGAAGGTGTACCGAAAGAAGAGCAAAGAAAGGTTCAAAATGAATTAGTTAAAGAAGATGAGTGGATTATTGATGGGAATTATGGCGGGACAATGGACATAAGAATTAACGCAGCTGATACAATTATCTTTCTTGATATTCATAGAACAATATGTGTTTATCGTGCTTTTAAAAGGATTGTACAATATCGGAATAAAACAAGACCGGATATGGGTGCTGGATGTGAAGAAAGGTTTGACTTGCAATTTTTCAAATGGATATGGGAATATCCTAAAACGAAACGACCTTCAATTTTAAAAAGGTTAAATCAATCGAGTCAGGATAAAGATGTTATTATTTTAAAATCTCCAAATGAAGTAAGACTATTTTTAGAGAAGTAAATAGAAAATTATACATGAGAAGAGTGTCTATATGAAATGATATAGACACTCTTCTTTTATATGAAGCGGAGAATTCGTTGTTTTGAAATGTTAAATATTCTGTTTTATAAATTCGGACCATAGTTTTACGTGTTACTAATGCTTTCATCATTTCTGCACAACTTCTGCACATACTTTGATGATTTCTATGTCATGATATATTCATCAAGTGAATTATTTCACATGTCATGAAATATATTTTCACTGCGGTGTATACATAACGAACATATACATCGTTACAAGTTTGTCTCTTGTTATTCTTTTACATCGAAGCCCACATTACACTACAAAGTATAACAAGAAGGGGACAGGAACATGAATAATCGATTATTAAAACAACTACAAAACATGAAAATGAACAAAAAAAGTCTAGGAGCTGTAGCATTAACAGCCGGAATTATTGGCACGACACTTATTCCTCAAAATGCATACGCGCACGGTTTTGTTGAAAAGCCTGGCAGTCGATCTGCTTTATGTAGTCCAACTTATGGTGCACTAAATGTAAACTGCGGAAGTGTTATGTATGAACCGCAAAGCTTAGAAGCACCAAAAGGATTCCCGCAAGGTGGCCCAATTGATGGACAAATCGCTTCTGCAGGCGGAAAATTTGGCGGTATTTTAGATCAACAAACTGAAAATCGTTGGTTTAAAAATACAATCACAGGCGGAGAAAATAGTTTTACTTGGAAATATACAGCGCCTCACTTAACGAGTAAATGGCATTACTATATTACCAAAAAAGGATGGAACCCAAATAAAGCTCTTACAAGAGCGGATTTTGAACCAATTGGAACTGTACAACATGATGGTTCTGCAGCTTTAAATCATTTAACTCACAAAGTTAATGTACCTACTGATAGAAGTGGATACCATGTGATTTTAGCAGTATGGGATGTAGCTGATACAGCAAATGCATTCTATAATGTAATCGATGTTAATCTTATCAATGATGTGAAACCAGATATAGAAGCTCCAAGTAGTCCAAATGGAATTCAGGCACAAAAAGTAACAGCGAATAGTATAGAACTAGCATGGAACGTTTCTACGGATAATGTAGGGGTAAAAGGGTATCAAATCTTCCGTAACGGAGTGATGATTGATACAGTACCAGGAACTCATTTTATTGATAAAAAATTGCAACCAAGTACAGAATACTCTTATACTATAAAAGCAATTGACGCAGCTGGAAATGTTTCGAAAGAAAGTGCAGCACTTACAGTAAAAACAACAGTTGAGGCTCCTGATACAGAAGCACCAACACAACCAAAAGGATTACATAGTATGGGAACGACAGCATCTAGTGTAGATTTAATGTGGAGTCCATCTGACGATAATATTGGTGTAGACCATTATGATATTTATAGAGAAACAGAAGGATCAATGAAAAAGATTGCAACATCTAATACGACTTCTTATATGGATAAAAATTTACTTCCTAATACTACTTATAAATATGTAGTGAAAGCTGTTGATGTAGCTGGAAATGAATCTGTACAGAGTGATATATTCACAATTACTACAAAAACTGAAAGCGCTTTATATGAAGAGTGGGATGCAAAGAAAGTATATGAGAAGGGAGATAGAGTTCTACACGAGGGAAAAGTATATGAAGCAGTCCAGAGTTATAAAGGAAATGGGGATACAAACTGGATCTATGCCTTATCATTATGGAAAACAGTGTAAGCTTTACCTAGGTATGAACTAAGAGATGATGGGCTTTGATGCAAAAGGAAATCTTGAGAATTCACTTTTCTATTAATGAAAAAGGGTAGTATATGAATTCATATACTACCCTTTTTATTATGATAATACTCTCGTCATAAGAACGTGCGGAATACCATCTTCCATAAATACATCTGAAGAAGTTTGATAACCTAGTTTTTTATAAAATCCTTCAGCTTGTGTTTGACCGTGTAGTTTTACTTTTGTAGCTTCTTTGTCACGAGCAACTTCTTCTAACGCCTTGATTATTACTTTTCCTAATCCGTATTTACGATAGTCTTTTAAAATACAGATGCGCTCTAATTTTCCTGCGCCGTCAACAAATCGTATACGACCTGTACCTACAGGAAGTTCATTATAATAAACTAAAATATGTTTACATGCCTCACCGATTTCATCGAATGTATCAAATTCATCTTCAAGAGGGACATTTTGTTCTTTTACAAATACTTCTTTTCGAATATGAAAGGCAGTTTCTAAATCAGTAAGTTCTATTATGAGTTTGGAGTGCAAATTGTTCAGCCCTTTCTAGTGTGATATGCTTTTGTTTTCATAGTATATCATAATGATACGCAATAAAGAGAAATTATAAAAAGCTGACTGTAAGAGTCAGCCTTCATTATAATTCCTTTATCCCATTTTTTGTTCCAATAATCGCCTTATTAGTCATATTAATAAACAATCCTGTTTCAACTACACCTGTAATCATTTTTAATTGCGTGTGTAAATTGGCAGGATTCGTTATGTTATGAGGGAATACACAATCAATAATTACGTTATTGTTATCGGTAATAAACGTTTCATTATTTTTTAAACGTAACGTTGTATGACAACCTAAAGATTGAATTTTCCTTTCAGTTTGTTTCCATGAAAAAGGTGTAATTTCAACAGGTAATGGAAAAATACCTAAATGCGTTACGAGTTTCGATTCATCAGCAATGATAATTAGTTCTTTAGAGGAAGTGGCAACGATTTTTTCACGAAGTAATGCGCCACCACCGCCTTTTATAAGCTGTAAATTTGAATCAATTTCATCAGCACCATCGATTGTGAGATCAAGTATATCCATTTCATTTAAGGAGATTAATGGAATGGACAGTTGTTTAGCTAAAGTTTCTGTTTCTTTTGACGTTGGTACAGCTTGAAATGATAATCCTTCTTTTACACGCTCACCTAATTTTTGGATCGTCCAATATACAGTAGAACCTGTGCCTAGTCCAACTATCATCCCATCTTTTACAAAATTAGCAGCATATTCACCAGCGAGCTGTTTTAAATTTAGCATATTATTCTGCTGGACGCGGGCCTGCATCAAGACCTGAATTTTCTACTGTAAGTATAGGGCGAACGACTATATCTTTATGTACGTGCATTTGGCATGATAAACGTAAGTGATCTTCAATTCCTTTTTCCGTAATCGCATTTTTTTCATTAGAATTCGCTTCACAAAACTCACCTGCTATAATTTCTACTCTACAAGTTGTGCAGCGTGCTTTCCCGCCGCAGCGATGGAGAATGTGTACACCGTTATCTTCAATCGCTAATACTAACTTTGTGCCTTCTTTTACATCAAAAGTTCCCGCACCTTCAATTGTTAATTTTGGCAAATTTGTTCCTCCTCACGTAAAATTGTACATAACATATTTATGACCGCGAATTATTAAACATAAACATAATTTTTTTATATGCCCCGTAACTTTTTTATTTGTTGAATCGTTAATTAAGTAAGCGCTGAAAAGGAGTGGTTATTTTGTGCACAAAAGTAACTCATATTTTTAAAAATCATATCGATATGAATCATTCAAATATAAATTTTTTAATTGAGCAATACGGAGAATTGAAAAGGTACTGTACATTTTTAACGAAAAACAAATGGGACGGAGAAGATCTCGCCCAAGAAACAGTTTGTAAAGTTCTTCAAAAATATAAAAATAAAGATATTTGTATGACGCTGTTATATAAAATAGCTAGAAATCGTTGGTTAGACCAAATGAAGTTGAAATCGGTTCATGAAAAAATAAAAGAACAAATTACTTTTGAAGAACCACAAGAGAACATTGCAGATTTGCATGAAATGGTAGGGAAAGTATTATCTTCATTAAATGTACAACAATCCGTAATTTTATTATTAAAGGATGTTTTTCAATATAGTATCGCTGAAATTGCTAAAGTATGTTCCATATCGGAAGGGGCAGTAAAAGCTTCTTTATTTCGGAGTAGAAATAGGCTGAAAACTGTAAGTGAAGAAGGGATTGAGATAGTCGAATTCACAGATGATATTGACATTGTTGTAACGTCTATTCGTGAGGAAAAGCCGGAATTGTTAACAAAACTTCTTCCAACAATAGATTTTACTAAGTTACCATCTAAACAGCCAGTCTTATTATTTGGTGTGAAAAAACCTTCTGCCTACAGTTGTACGCTTTGCGCGGCATAACAATTATTGGAGGGATTAAAAATGAATACAATTCCATACGTCGTAGAACAAACAAAATTAGGAGAACGTTCCTATGATATATATTCAAGGTTATTAAAAGACCGTATTATAATGATCGGTTCAGAAATTAACGATCAAGTAGCGAGTAGTGTAGTGGCTCAATTATTATTTTTAGAAGCCGAAGATGCGGAGAAAGACATATTCCTGTATATTAATAGTCCTGGTGGTTCAACGACAGCAGGTTTTGCGATATTAGATACGATGAATTTAATTAAACCGGATGTGCAAACACTTTGTATGGGGTTTGCGGCGTCATTTGGTGCATTGTTATTATTATCAGGTGCAAAAGGAAAACGGTTTGCACTCCCTAACAGTGAAATTATGATTCATCAACCGCTTGGTGGTGCGCAAGGTCAGGCAACAGAAATTGAAATTACAGCAAAAAGGATATTGAAGTTAAAGCATGATATTAATAAAATGATTGCAGAAAAAACGGGGCAACCAATTGAAAGAGTAGCACACGATACAGAAAGAGATTATTTTATGACTGCAGAAGAAGCGAAGGCATATGGGATAGTAGATGATGTTGTTACGAAAAAATAAGATGAAAACAGGCTAGCGGATATGTTAATCCACTAGCCTGTTTTATTAATCATTTACCCATTCATCAACTAGCGCTTGATTCTTTTTAATCCATTTTCGCGCCGCGTCTTCAGGATCTTTCGTTTTATTTAATTCGACCATTAATGTACCAAGCTGTTCATCGTTCATTTTCCATTTGTCAAAGTATTTTATGATATCCGGATGATCTTTTTCGAAACCTTTACGAACAGAGTAATAAATGTCATCTTTTTCACCATATACTTTCTTAGGGTCTTTTAAATATTTTAAGTCAAATTCTGAAAAGCCCCAGTGCGGATTCCAAAGCGTAACAGCGATTGGTTTCTTTTTCGTATATGCTTTCTTTAATTCACTCATCATTGCAGCCTCAGAAGATTGGACAAGTTTTAGTTTAATATCATATTCCTTCATTGTTTTGTTCGTTAAATTCATAAGACTACTTCCGGGTTCGATTCCGACAATTTTGTTATCTAGCTCATCTTTATGCGCGTTTAAATCCTCAATACTGTTAATGTTTTTCATATAAGAAGGGACGACGAGGCCAAGACCAGTACCTTCATACCATTTTGATTTTAAGACAATATCATCCTTATAACGATCGTTTAACGGTTTATCTGTAACGGGTAGCCACACTTCTAAATTAGCATCAACATCACCGCGAGCGACACCAGTCCAAATTGCCGCTTTTTCTAAGTACATGAGTTCAACTTTATAGCCTTTTTCTTCTAATAGAACTTTCCACATGTTTGCTGTTGCAATGTTTTCTTTCCAACTTGTTACACCTAGTTTAATTTTTCCTTTCGAATTTGCATTTGTTGCATTACATGAAGAGAAAATCATAGTAATAAATAATGCAAGGCATATAAGCCATATTTTCTTTCTCATTGAAAACCTCCTAAGAAACGTTTGCCTTTTTAAATAAATGTATAAGTAAGCATTCTTATTATGAACGGAAACGAGAATTTTAAAGAAATCTTATAAATGTTATTTTTATGTAATATTTCTTTGCAAAATCGCAACACTATGTGAATAGATGGGTAGAAAAGGAGTAGTGACATGGATAATACAAAGGTGCGTGTTGAAAACGTAACAAAAGTATTTGGGAAACACCCGCAAAAAGCGCTTACCTTATTAAAAGAAGGAAAAAGCAAATCGGAAATTTTGAAAGAGACAGGAATGAACGTTGGCGTAAAAAAGGCAACGTTCGAAGTATATACGGGAGAAATTTTCGTTATTATGGGGTTGTCTGGTAGCGGGAAATCGACGTTAGTTCGCATGTTAAACCAACTGATTAGACCAACAGCAGGGCATATATACATAGATGGTGAAGATATCGCAACGATGGGAAAAGAAGAGTTGCGAAGAGTGAGAAGAACGAAGATGAGCATGGTGTTTCAGAAATTCGCTCTCTTCCCTCATCGTACCGTTTTGCAAAACGTTGCATATGGATTAGAAATACAAGGAGTTCCAGTAGAGGAACGAGAGAGAAAAGCGTTAGAGTCCTTGAAGTTAGTTGGATTAGACCATCATAAAGATAATTATCCAAGTCAACTTAGTGGTGGTATGCAGCAACGTGTTGGCATTGCAAGAGCGCTTACGAATGATCCGGATGTTTTACTTATGGATGAGTCATTTAGTGCATTAGATCCACTGATTCGAAAAGAAATGCAAGATGAACTGTTAGAATTACAAGATAAAATGGAAAAAACAATTATTTTTATTACGCATGATTTAGATGAAGCCCTTCGAATTGGTGATCGAATCGCGTTAATGAAAGATGGAGAAGTTGTCCAAATTGGAACGCCAGAAGAAATTATGATGAGTCCTGCGAATGAATTTGTAGAGAAATTCGTGGCGGATGTAAATTTAGGAAAAGTAATAACGGCGGAATCTATATTAAAACGACCTGAAACTTTATTAATTGACCGTGGACCACGTGTAGCACTTCAAATTATGAGGAATGCAGGTGTTTCTACTGTATATGTTGTTAACAAAAAGTATGAGTTTTTAGGAATATTAACGGCAGATGATGCGAGTAAAGCAGTACAAAAGCAATGGCCAATTGCTGATTTATTGCTTAACGATATCCCGCACGTGTATTTAGATACTTTACTGGAAGAAACGTATGCGAAAATGGCGGAGATGAAATATCCGTTGCCAGTAATTGATGAGAAGAAAAGGCTAAGAGGAATTATTAAACGTGAAAGTGTCATTCAAGCTCTTGCAGGTAACATTGAGGAAGAGGTGAAAGACGATGAATAATATACCGCGTATTCCATTAGGCGAATGGGTCGACTCATTTGTTGCAAGTTTATATGAGCACTTTGAAGGCTTATTCCGAGGATTCTCTTATATTATTGGCGGATTCGTTGATTTACTCACTAATTTTTTAATAATAATACCAGCTATATTGATGATTATTATCCTTTGTTTCCTCATTTGGTACACAACGAGAAAAGTATCTTTAGTTATGTTTACACTCATCGGATTATTATTTATTTTGAATATTAACTACTGGGCACAAACGATGCAAACATTAGCGCTCGTACTTACATCTGTTATTATTTCAATCATTGTCGGGATTCCAATTGGTATTTTAGCATCTCAAAATGAGCGCTTCTCAAAATTTTTAAAACCGACATTAGATTTTATGCAAACAATGCCGGCTTTCGTATATCTTATTCCTGCGATTACATTTTTCGGAGTAGGTGTAGTACCTGGGATTATAGCATCAGTAATCTTTGCAATGCCGCCGACAATCCGATTTACTGATTTAGGAATTAGACAAGTTCCAGAAGATTTAATAGAAGCAGCGAATGCGTTTGGCTCTACCGCATCACAAAAATTATTTAAAGTACAATTACCACTCGCAACGGGAACAATCATGGCTGGTGTGAACCAAAGTATTATGCTCTCTTTATCAATGGTAGTAACAGCATCTCTTGTAGGGGCACCAGGTCTTGGGGTTGATGTATACCGATCTGTAACACAAGTAAATATCGGAATGGGATTTGAAGCAGGTCTAGCTATTGTTGTCATTGCGATTATATTAGACCGTATTACGCAAGGCTTTCATCAAAAAAGAAGATAAACCAAAAACACACTTTATTATACAAAGTGTGTTTTTGTTTGAAAAGATTACATACGAACAATGACAGAACCACCAGCTGGGGCACAAACTTGGTTATGTTGTTCCATCGATTTAATTAAATGATTATTTTCTTCGATTAATGAGATTAATTTCGCTAATTGACTTTCAAGACTTGCGATACGCTGCATCATATATTGTGAATCTTGATGCAACGTATTCCTTACAGGATGGGGGGAATACACATATTGTTGATTTAAATTTGGATTCCAATGAGGATGCATTTGAATCTTTCCTCCTTCAATAAATTACTGGTCTTTCTTATAGTAAATGCCTATATATATTCAATGGTTACTTGAATTTTTTGATTATAAAAGGAGTATGTACAGAAAATGGAAAAGATTATATGTGAAGTAAAAGTACATTTTTTGGAAATGTTCAAGTGAGATAGTGAATATAGTAATACATTCAAGTAAATGTATGTTATTTAAGGAGACAAGATGGGAGGAGATGCAATTTTGGCTAAAAATAATAAAAGAAATGATGCCTTGGCAATAGGTATCGGTATAGGGGTTGTGATCGGTGTGTTTCAAGGTTTTTTTACTAATAATTTAGTAATCGGAATTGTCATAGGAATTGTAATTGGGGTTGCAATTTTGAAGAAATAATGAGGTGTAAATTTATTTCTAAAAATGATTCGTTAAAAGAATGAATTTTCGGAATATAAATCCTGTTTTTCCTTTTTTTATGATATTATTAATAAAAAGGATGGTGAAGGATATGTCAACAAACAATCAAGTAGAACCAAAATGCTTTATTTGTGAAAAACATAGAGGAAACATTACAGTTCCAGGTGGAGCTATTTACGAAGATGAACTCGTTTACGTGGGACATGTCCATTGGGATAGTGAAGAAACATACCTTGGTTATGTAATGATAGATATAAAAAGACATGTAATTGGCCTTGCTGAATTAACAGATGAAGAAGCGAAAACGTTCGGACTTATAACAAGTAGGGTAAGTAAAGCGTTAAAAGAAAGTGAGGGAGCAGAACATATTTATGCTTTTGTTTCAGGGAATGGTGTACCACATATGCATATGCACATCATACCTCGTTATCCAAATACACCCAAAGAGTTTTGGTCACCGACTGAAGTAGCGAAATGGACTGGTGCGCCATATGGTGACGCAGAGAAAATCAAAAAACTATGCGAAAGAATACGAAAGTATATGGTGAGTGAATATGCATATAACAAATAATAGACAATATTCATGGGTTGGAAATACAGAAATGTGCTTAGGAGAAATTTCAGTTAAACAATATGGTGACATTGTACTTGGAAAATACGGTGGGAATATAAGCGCCGGAGCAAAAAAGAACGAAGATGGTGCGTTAGTTTGGTCAAATGGTGATTGGGAATTTACAGCTATTTTAGATGGACATAATAGTGCGGAAAGTGTTGATTTAGTAGTAAATACAATCCAAAAAGAATATGAAAATATAAAAGTAATGATGAATGAATCGATTGATACAGTATTTCGATCTGTTGAAAATCATCTACTTACAATCTTTCAATCCCCCTCATTTAAAGAAAAGTGCAAAAGAGTAAAAGGTGAAACAGCGTGCTTAATATGTGTAAGAAAAGAAAACTACATATGGTGGTTATCTATTGGTGATTGCCTTATTTATGTATTTCATGAAGAGTTACATAAGTTAGGACAATATGCATTAAATCAACGTCATTTTTACGAATGGATTGGAAATGTAAACACATTTAATTTACCAGTCCCTTGCTATTCAACAGGCATTCGTGAATTACGTACTGGAAAGAATCGAATTATAATGGTTACAGATGGAGTATTAGAATGCGGGGAACGACACTATGAAACACCATTAAATCTGTATAACGATATGAACAGAAATATAATAGACCTTGAAGAAAGTGTTCGTCATGTATTAGAGCACGTTCATCATCAATGCGGACGAGATAGTGCGACAATTATTAGTTGGGATGTTGAAAATAAAAGAAATACTACGTATCCGAGTGATCAGCCGGAGAAAAGGTAAAGGAGGAGACATCACTGTTTTTTGTGAAAGGAATTTTATTAATATTATGGATCATATTTTTAGTTGTTTTGGAAAAAGTAGTGAGAAAAAAATTAAATATACCGAAACAAACTGACTGGAATAGTAAATATGTAAACAACGCTCATAAATGGGGAATTAGGGCTCTTATCATTTCTTATATAATTGTTACGATGATATGTGCCACTATAAATCCTATTTATATTAGTAATTTACCCATACTATTTTTGATAACTTTATACTGCTTTCAATCATATATGGAGTGGAAATATGATAAAGAATCGAGGGAATATGTCATTTCTTTAGGAACAGTTCCATTATTAATCATAACAGGGATTATGTTTAATCTCTTCTTTTATAGTTATTGGATTTAATCATATGTGGAATGAACGGAGTGACAAAATGAAAATACCTAAATTACGTGCGGAAGTGATGATTTTAAATGAAGATCATTCTGAAGTACTTGTACAATGTGATGTAAGTAAAACATTTTATCGTTTTCCAGGTGGTTCTATTGAATTTGGTGAAACAGCAAAAGAAGCAATAAAGCGAGAATTAATGGAAGAATACGATTTGAAGATTGACGTTCAAGAGTTAGCTGTTGTAAATGAGGATATTTTCGAGTGGAACAACGGAAAAGGACATCACTGTACATTGCTACATTGGGGAACTGTTGAAGAGATAATTACAAATGAAATAAGACATAAAGAATATGAAGATATTAAATTAACTTGGAAAAGTATAAATGAATTAATGGAGAAGCCCACATATCCTAAAAGTATTGTAAGTTATTTAGAAGAGAATAACCGAAATATAGTCCACTTTATTTCTAAAAATAAATAAAGTAATAGGAGGGGAACAACAATGAGTACCTCTACAATTTTGATTATTATTATTGGACTGGGTATTGGTGGATATTTCTTAGAACAGTTTTTAAGAAGAAAATTGAATATGGAGATAAGGGGCTTCTTTGGATATAAGCATGTGAATAGTTTACATGTAAAATTAGAAATAGGGCTTATTATTATTTATATAATAGGTAGTTGTTATTATATGTTTAAATTTGAAAACTCTAAAATGGCTTATGTCATGTTCATTTATTTAGGGATATCATCGACTTTAAGAGCATGGATGGAATGGAAGTATGATAGAGAATCAAAAGAATATATACTGTCGATAACGGGAATGGTTACATGTATATTGATGCTCTCAATACTAGTTTATTTCGTTCCACCTGCTGCATAATAAGGTGATTATTAATGGTACAAATAAAGAGTTAACTAATAAATAAGAAACCATTTACTACTAAATGGTTTCTTATTTAAATTCATCATGTATTTTGGCTAATATGGATGTAATGAAATTCGTTTTATCCTCTGCATATTGATGTTTATCATTAGGATTAGCTTTTGAAAGTTGCATCTTTAACTGTTCATACTGTATACGAGAAGCTTTGTTGTTTATTAAGTAATCTCTGAATTGTAATTGCTCTATTAAATATGTATTTCCTTGTTCATACATATGAATTTGATGAGTTCGTGGTTCGCCTTTATTAAAATAATATCGCTCAGGTAGTACATCTTTTCTGTATTTATAGTTTAGCGGTTCTAACTTTTCAATACATGTTAAACCGTCCGTATAATCTTCTAATTCGATTGCAATATCAATAATTGGCTTTGCACTTAAATGTGGAATAGAAGTACTACCAATATGGTGTATCGCTAAAATATGTTCGCCAATTTGTTTCTCAATGAGTTGCTTCTCTTTCATAAACTCAATTTCCCACTCTTCAGTCCACGGAACTAAAAATATTTTTCCATACGGTAAACCTAACATTTAATTCGCACCTCTTTCAAAAGTCTATTACATTTTCTTAAAGCTTCTCAAAACAAGGTATTCCCACAATCTCCAAGGAAGGATCTTCTTCGCAAAGATCATAAATTTTACACCTTTTCCAATCGGATATCGTAAATTCGTACGCTTAGATTCAGCAATCTCTACGATTTTATTAGCAACATCTATTGGATTATCAAATGTATCACTGCCTCTATTAATATGTTTTTGTATTTTATCCATAGATTCTTTGTAAGGAGAAGTAGTATCAGATTGGTTTGTAGCTAGTTTTTTACCAACTTCCCATATATTCGTGTTATAAGAACCAGGTTCAATTAAAGCGACATCTATTCCGAAAGGTTTTCCTTCTAAACGAAGGGATTCACTCCAGCCTTCTAATGCATATTTTGAAGAAACGTAAGGGGATAGACCAGGGAATCCAACTTGACCACTAATGCTGCTTATATTAATAATTTTTCCACTTTTTTGTTCTCTCATATAAGGTAAAACAAGCTGTGTAATTGATATAGCTCCAAAAAGGTTCGTTTCAAATTGTTTACGGTATTCCTCTACTGGAATTTCTTCTACAAAGCCCCCATTCGCATATCCTGCGTTATTAATAAGTATGTCTACTCTGTTTATTTCCTTTATATATAATTGAAAGTTATGTATAGAGTTTTGATCGGTTACATCTAATTGTTGAACTGTTATGTTCTGCTGCAAGTTGAGTTGAGTAGCTTGAGATATTAAGTTTCCTTGTTTTTCAAGGTTCCTCATGGTAGCGATAACTAAATAATCTTTTTTTGCAAGTTCGAGTGTAGTTAATAGTCCAAATCCACTTGAAGCTCCTGTAATGATTGCGATTTTTTTATTCATTTTCTGCCAGCTTTCTTTTACTTTTATCATAACGAGTTATGATAAGAAAATCTATTATTCTTACATTTTCTTTGAGTGCTATTCATGTTAATTCTATATTCTATAATTTTTTTAAAAGAGGGAATTATACGGACTTATCGTATATAGAGAAGTGAGTATGAATACGTTAATGAAATGAGGGAATAAAAATGGCCCATGTGAAAGATGTATTAGCAGATCAATTGTTGGCGAATGCAAACGATCCTAGTTGGTATATTCCATTTTCAGATGCAGTGAAAGATCTTCCTGAGAGAGAAGCTTTCTGGAAACCGAATGAAGAGAGTAATAGTATAGCTGAAATTGTACAACATTTATTGTATTGGAACTCAACGTGGCAAACTAGGTACAAAGAATCAAATGTTAATGCTGTACCTGCTATTGGTGATAATAACAAAAGTTTTATGCTTTCAGATAATCAATCTTTCGATGAGTTAAGAGAAAAACTACTAGAGAAACTATTACAATGGCAAAACCTTATAAATGAAGAAAAGGTTGAAAGTGATGTAGTTGGATTTCCTGTTTCTGCAAAGTGGTGGGAAGTACTAGCGAATGTAACAACTCATAATGCTTATCATATTGGTCAAATTATTTATATCCGAAAGTTACAGAAGAGTTTTGATCATGAATAAGATCATAATTCTCAAATTAGGTGAACAAAAGTGGACAAAACGAGACAAGTGTCTCATTTTGTCCACTTTTTTATTTTGAAAGAATAGAGAAAACCTATGAAATCAAGGATTAGAATTTGGCACAGTATTTGCAATATAAAAGATGAACAAGAAAATAGGAGGGCTGGACATGTTAAAAACAACTGAAAGTAAAGGGAATGAAATTACGAAAGAACAAGCTCGTTGGATGTATGAAAAAATGTTAGAGATTCGTAAGTTTGAAGATAAGGTACATGAATTATTCGCGCAAGGCGTTCTACCAGGTTTCGTTCATTTATACGCAGGTGAAGAAGCGGTAGCAGTTGGTGTATGTGCCCACTTAACGGATCGTGACAGTATTACAAGTACGCATAGAGGACATGGACATTGTATCGCAAAAGGCTGTGATTTAAACGGTATGATGGCTGAACTTTTTGGAAAAGCGACAGGATTATGTAAAGGTAAAGGCGGTTCCATGCATATTGCCGATTTAAATAAAGGAATGCTTGGTGCAAATGGGATTGTAGGCGGAGGTTTTCCACTTGCTTGCGGCTCAGCATTGACAGCTAAATATAAAGGAACGAAAGATATAAGTGTTTGTTTCTTCGGTGACGGAGCAAATAATGAAGGGACATTTCACGAAGGGGTTAATTTAGCGGCGATTTGGAAGTTACCAGTTATTTTTATCGCAGAAAATAACGGTTATGGTGAGGCAACTACATTTGAATATGCTTCAAGTTGTGATTCCATTGCAGATCGCGCGAAAGCTTACAATATTCCAAGTGTCCAAGTAGATGGAAAAGATTTACTCGCAGTATATAAAGCGGCGGAAGAAGCGGTGGAGCGCGCACGTAATGGCGGTGGTCCAACAATAATTGAATGTATGACATATCGAAATTACGGTCATTTCGAAGGTGAAGCGCAAACATATAAAACTTCAGAAGAAAAAGAAGAACATTTAAATGAAAAAGATGCGATTGTGAATTTCCGTAAGCATTTAATTCATGAAGCTTTATTAACTGAATCTGAACTTGTGGATATGGAAAAGGCAGTAGATGAAGCAGTACAAAAATCAATTGAATTTAGTGAAAATAGTCCATATCCAGAGGATGAAGAATTATTAAAAGATGTATACGTTTCTTACAAATAAGAGGAGGGTGAAAAATAATGACTAGAACAGTAAGTATGTCAACTGCAATTAATGAAGCGATGAAAATATCAATGCGTCGTGATGAAAATGTAATTTTAATCGGAGAAGATGTTGCAGGTGGTGCGCAAGTGGATCACTTGCAAGATGATGAAGCGTGGGGCGGTGTACTCGGTGTTACGAAAGGGCTTGTGCAAGAATTTGGCCGGAATCGTATTTTAGATACTCCAATTTCTGAAGCTGGTTATATGGGAGCAGCAATGGCAGCTGCGGCAACGGGATTACGTCCGATTGCTGAATTAATGTTTAATGATTTTATCGGTAGTTGTCTTGATCAAGTATTAAACCAAGGTGCAAAGTTCCGCTATATGTTCGGTGGTAAAGCGAAAGTGCCAGTTACAGTACGTACGATGCATGGTGCAGGTTTTAGCGCAGCTGCACAACATTCACAAAGTTTGTATGCGTTATTTACAAGCATTCCAGGTATAAAAGTTGTCGTTCCTTCTACTCCATATGACGCAAAAGGCTTATTATTAGCGGCAATTGAAGATGATGACCCAGTAATCTTCTTTGAAGATAAAACACTTTACAATATGAAAGGTGAAGTGCCGGAAGGGTATTATACAATTCCATTAGGTAAAGCAGATATTAAACGAGAAGGTTCTGATGTAACAATCGTCGCCATTGGAAAACAAGTTCATACAGCACTTGTAGCTGCTGAGCAATTATCGAAAAAAGGACTTGAAGTAGAAGTAATTGATCCACGTTCTTTATCACCACTGGATGAAGATACGATTTTAGCATCTGTTGAAAAAACAAATCGTCTTATCGTCATTGACGAAGCAAACCCAAGATGTAGTATCGCAACAGATATAGCGGCAATTGTAGCGGATAAAGGATTTGATTTGTTAGATGCACCTATTAAACGAATTACAGCACCACATACACCTGTTCCGTTCTCGCCACCTCTTGAAAAGTTGTATTTGCCAACGCCAGAAAAAGTAATTGAAACTGTATCAGAAATGATCGGAGACCAATCTTTATTACATGTGTAATAAAACGATGAGAAGGGAGAGATAAGTATGGCTGTAGAAGTTGTAATGCCGAAGTTAGGTATGGCGATGAAAGAAGGTATTATTACGAGCTGGAATATTAAAACAGGTGATAATGTAGCAAAAGGTGAACTAATTGCTAGTATTAACTCGGAAAAAATCGAAACGGAAATAGAAGCACCAGCTGATGGAACTGTTCTTGATATAGCTGTTAGTGAAGATGAGGGAGTTCCACCTGGCACTGTAATTTGCTATATCGGTAAGTCGAATGAAAAAGTAGAAGTCTATGAAAGTACAAATGTTGTAGAAGAAAAAACATCTAATCCAGAACCTAAAAAGGTCCCACATCCAGACCCTTATGTGATAGATGTGACGAAGCAAAGAGTTAAAATATCTCCAGTAGCGAAGAAAATTGCAAAAACTGAAAATCTTGATATTATATCATTACTTGGTACTGGTCCCGGTGGAAGAATTACAAAGGTAGATGTATTAAAGGCGCTTGAAGAAAGAGTAGCAGTTCCAGAAGTACTTGAACAAGAAGAAAGTAAAGTAATTCCTGTTACCGGTATGCGGAAAGCAATCGCAAACCGTATGCATGCAAGCTTACAAAATAGTGCGCAATTAACATTAACGATGAAAGTAGATGTTACAGATTTAGTTGCTTTACATAAAGAGATAGCGGACGTTGTGCAAAAACGATACGATAACAAACTAACCATTACGGATTTCGTTTCTCATGCTGTTGTATTAGCGCTTGGAGAGCATAAAGAAATGAACAGTACTTATATAAATGATACTATTCATCAATTTGAACATGTTCATTTAGGTATGGCAGTCGCATTAGAAAAAGGATTAGTCGTTCCAGCTATTCGCTTTGCTAATAATTTATCTTTAGTAGAGTTATCTAAACAAATTAAAAACGTTGCACAAAAAGCAAGAGAAGGTAGTTTAAGTAGTGATGATATGCAAGGTACAACCTTTACAATTAGTAATTTAGGGAGCTTTGGAATTGAATATTTTACGCCAGTATTAAATACGCCGGAAACTGGTATTTTAGGCGTAGGTGCAATTGAACATGTTCCAGTATATAAAGGAAAGAAAATAAAAAAAGGCAGTATGTTACCTTTAAGTTTAACATTTGATCATCGTGTATTAGATGGTGCACCAGCAGCTGCATTTTTACGCACAATTAAACGTTATTTAGAAGAACCTGTAACAATTCTTTTATAAAGAGAAGGTGAGAGAATGAGTAAACTAGTCGTTATTGGTGGCGGACCTGCTGGCTATGTAGCGGCAATTACCGCGGCTCAAAATGGAAAAGATGTCACTCTTATTGATGAAGCTGATCTTGGCGGGACTTGTTTAAATGTTGGGTGCATGCCTACAAAATCATTGTTAGAAAGTGCAGAAGTGCATGATATTGTGAGAAAAGCGAATCATTATGGAGTCACACTTAACAATGGAAGTATATCAATTGATTGGAAGCAAATGCAGGCGAGGAAATCACAAATCGTAACGCAGCTTGTCCAAGGAATTCAATATTTAATGAAGAAAAATAAAATTAAAGTTATACAAGGTAAAGCGAACTTTGAAACGGATCATCGTGTGCGAGTTATATACGGTGATAAAGAAGATGTAGTAGATGGAGAACAGTTCATTATAGCGGCAGGTTCAGAACCGACTGCATTACCCTTTGCTCCATTTGACGGAAAGTGGATTTTAAATAGTAGCCATGCAATGTCCATAGATTATATACCAAAATCATTATTAATTGTTGGCGGTGGTGTAATAGGATGCGAGTTTGCAAGTATTTATAGTCGTCTTGGAACAAAAGTTACGATTGTTGAAATGGCACCGCAATTATTACCAGGTGAAGATGAAGATATCGCACACATTTTAAGAGGGAAACTAGAAAATGATGGTGTAGAAATATTTACAGGAGCAGCTTTAAAAGGATTAAATAATTATAAGAAGCAGGCTTCATTTGAATATGAAGGAAGTATCCAAGAAGTTAATCCAGAATTTGTTCTCGTTTCTGTCGGCCGAAAACCACGTGTACAACAATTAGATTTAGAAAAAGCAGGCATTCAATATTCAAATAAAGGAATTTCTGTGAATGAACATATGCAAACCAATGTATCACATATTTATGCAGCAGGAGATGTGATTGGTGGAATCCAGCTTGCTCACGTTGCCTTCCATGAAGGAACTACGGCAGCATTACACGCGAGTGGAGAAGATGTAAAAGTAAACTACCATGCTGTACCTCGCTGTATATATACAGCTCCAGAAATTGCTAGTGTCGGTTTAACAGAAAAAGATGCAAGAGAGAAGTACGGTGACATACAAATTGGAGAATTTCCTTTTACAGCAAACGGAAAAGCGCTTATTATTGGCGAACAAACAGGTAAAGTAAAAGTTATTGTGGAACCAAAATATCAAGAAATTGTAGGGATTTCTATTATTGGTCCACATGCAACTGAACTGATTGGACAAGGAACTGTAATGATTCATACAGAAGTTACCGCTGATATTATGAGAGATTATATTGCGGCACACCCAACTTTATCTGAAGCGATTCATGAAGCGCTATTGCAAGCGGTAGGACATGCTGTACATGCTTAAATGGAATTATAATAAACCACTATTCTCTAAATGTATGAGAGAATAGTGGTTTGAATTTTTACAGAAGAAATTGAATATCCTATTATTTTTTTACGTCAATCGCTGAAGTAATATCGTTCCAATCAGCAGCTAGATTAGCAGTTTTACCGTACCAATCAGCGTGTTTAAATATAACACCTTTTCCATATCCTTGTGTAGAAGTATGCTCCCAAAGTGTCGTTGAATAACTTGCAGAAGGTGATGCTGTACTTACAGAGGAAATTCTGTCGTTCCAGCTAGATGGTAAGTTTTTAAAGCCGCTGCTCCAGTAAATATATTGACCACCTTTATCTTTATGTTCATAAAAATCAGTACTACCAGCACCGCTACCTAAAGGATTAATTTTATTTTTAAGTACTTTTTTATCCTTTTCAATATAAGCATCTAATGTTTCTCTACTAGTAAAACCGTAAGCTAACCAATCTCCATTTTCATTTTGCTCTGGTAATACCATAGTAATTTGGATGTCTTTCTTATCTTGATCACTTAATTTTGTAAGTGAATTAACATTCTGTTCATCCACTTTTAAATAATCAAAAGACTTAATTGTGTTACTTTTTTCTTCAGCACTTGCTACTCCTAGTCCTCCAGTTAATGCAAATCCCGCTACTAATGTACCTGCTACTAATTTCTTCAACATATAACCATCCCTTTTTGTTTAGATTTTTGTACAGGTGAATATTTGTACTAGTAAAATGTATTCTAATTATAAACTATTGTAAATATTCTGAAGTTTTAGAAATAAAAGGCGGAATATTTACAGTTTTGCATTTTTTCTTTAGAAAAAATAGTTATTGGAATGATATAATAAATAGATATATCGCTTTTGTTGGATCTTAAAATGTTTTAGGGGGAAAGTCTTTGAAGTATTTTAATAAAGATTGGTATAAAGAAATGCAAGTATCTGGTTTTTTAAATTTCCCAGAAACAGTAGAAGAATGGGAAGAGATGTTGCGAGAGAGCGAAAAGGTAGGAATGGATTATAAGCAAAGTTTAAGAGAAGACGTGGAAGAAAAGAAAGAAGATTTATTAAAGTTTCTACCTAAGTCACTACATCCGTACATTCATGATAATACAATTAATTCAGAATACCCATCAGCAAAGTTAAAGAAACTTATGCTTGAGTGGAATGAAGATTATGAAAAAAGAATGAATAACTTAGAACAAACTTGTATAGATAATTATACTAGTATAAAAGAAAAGCTCCCGCAGAATGTCGTTCAACTACATGAATACTCACTACATGATAGTGTAGTCAAATCAGTAGAGAGAAGGTCAGAAGATACGCTAATTATAACTTTAGATTGCAGTGGTACTTTCAGTGAATTTGATAAACTACAAATAACTTTTACAGGCGTAACGAAATGTTCTATTCCGGAAAATTTTGAAGGTGCTTGGTGGTTATGTCATGAAATAGATCTTATTCATGAAGGATTCGAATTGGGTGTTTTATTTGATTGCCCATTTGAAGAAGTGACGATTTGTGCAAAAGATGTATTGCTTAAGATAGGTAACTAGTAAACTTTACAAACAAAAAACAGTCTTATTTGACTGTTTTTTATTTAGTTGCTAAATTATCAAGCTTCCAATATGTATCTGTTAATGAAGCAACTTTGCTATCTATGTATAGATACATATTATTTAAATCTTTTGGTAAAGTTTTCATATTAAATTCAATGTCGGTAGTGAAAGAAAACTCAGATGGAGCCTTTTTAGCATTTTGCATTTTCAACAGTTGCTCTATAGTATTCTTTTTTAAATATTTCTTCATAGTGCATTACATTCTTTTCAAGAGTGCTTTTTTCTTGTTTTGGTGTAGTACCTTTCTGTATTAAAAAGATAAACATAGGAATGATTTTACATTAATAGAAGGGGGAATAAAATGGTAATTGCGTAATATAAAAATATGCATTTATTTAGTTGTCAAGTTAATAGGATAGAAAAAGGGAGAAAACCTGTATAGAGTTGAATAAAGAAGTATTGAAAATATTGTAAAACAGAAAAAACATGCATATAATTGAAATATAGATTAATTTTCTGAATCTTCAATAATGGTGGTGCGAACATGTTTACTGAAGAGCGTAGAGAGAAAATTTTAGAGTTACTGAAGAAAGATGGAAGAGTAATTGCAAAGAGTCTAGCTGAAAGCTTCGATATGTCTATTGATTCTATAAGGAGAGATTTGTCTATTATGGAGAAAGATGGCTTGTTAAAAAGAACGCATGGAGGTGCAATTGAGCTTGCTAGAGTAAGGAATTTAGCTGCCGAGCCATTTGAGCGTTATAGTAATGGTTCTATATATGAAGGCGCAATTGCAAAAATTGCAGCTTCTTATATACAAGAAGGAGATTCCGTTTTTATTGGTGGGGCTTCTATTCATTATGCTATGTTAAAATATTTACCTGAAACATCATTTACAGTTATTACGAATGCTTTAGAAATTGCTAGTAAGTTACGGGAGTATAAGAATGTAGAAACGTATTTAATTGGTGGAAAGGTGAAACCATCAGGAAATATGACAGATACAATTGCCTCTGAAATGATCCATAGATTATCTATTGATCTGTATTTCTCTACAGGTGGTGGTATTTCATTGGATGGTATAAGTACTGCAACGCCGGAAGTTGCTTATTTTGGAAAAACAGTAAGTAAAATTGCTAGAAGAAATATTTGTTTAGCTCCTCATAATATACTCGGAATAGACTGCTTTATAAAAGGAGAGTCACTAATAGAAATTGACCTTATTATAACAGACGAAGAAGCTAGTAAAGAAATGATTCAACAATTTGAGGAACAAGGTAAAGAAATTGTAATAGCGTCAATTGATCCCATTTAAAAGGAGTTTACAATGATTATAAAAGGACAAGAGTTTCATATTAATGGATTAATTTATACAATTCGTTCTGCGGTTGAAACGGATGCGGAGCAGTTATCGAAAATTAGAGTTCAGATCGATGGCGAAACTGAAAATATGGATAGAGAAGCAGGCGAGGGATTTATAGATAAGATTGGGTTCCAAAAAATAATAAAAACAGATAGTGAAGAAATAAAGAATCTCTTTTTAGTTGTAGAAGTGCACAACCGAATCGTAGGGTTTTCAAGATGTGAAGGGTCAAATTTGAAAAGATTATCACATAAAGTAGAGTTTGGCGTTTGTATTTTAAGAGAGTTTTGGGGATACGGAATTGGTAAGAGTCTCTTGCAACAATCTATTCATTGGGCTGATGAAAATGAGATTAAAAAGATATCATTACAAGTATTAGAGACAAACGAAAAAGCCATTCAGCTTTATAAAAAATTAGGCTTTGAAATAGAAGGAATTTTGAAAAATGATAAAAAACTGTCAGATGAAAAGTATTATAATACGGTTTTAATGGGAAGGTGTATTTGAGTCTGTTCATTAAAGAGGTGGAAATGTATGTTTTATAGAAGAAAGTACTATATAGTAAAAAATGAATTTGTTAAAATTTTTAATGATCATTTCAATAACACGAACTTACCTAATCAGCTAAAGTATGGATCTAGGCTAATAGGGCGCTGGATGAAAGATAATAAGAATGGCACGACTGAAGTGTTTGCCATATGGGAATATGATAGTTATGAACAGTATAAAGAAATAGAATCAAAAATTAGAAGTGATGAGAAGCATACTAAAAAAATACATGAATGGTATGAAAAACATGGAGGGAAACAATATGTTTTACAGGAGTACATAGTAGAGATGAAAAATGAAGAGTTAGTGTGTACTGTAAAGTGATAGAGAGGTGAGGGATAATGGGAATGAAAATAAAATTATATTTTAGTGTAGCATCCACAATTTTATTTGCAATAGCCGTGATTGTTTTCTTTATAAATGGCAATCCACAAAAGTGGTTTTGGTTATGTATTTTCTTTGCTTCCATTATACAAAATATAGTGCTACTAAAAAAGAATAAAGAAGTGCATTAAGATATTCAAATTATTAACATATTTGTGTCGTCTTTCTAGTTTTGTTGAAAACGCTTTTATTCAGTTTTATAATAAAAGTATGTTTTTTACAGATCTCCAAAACAATGAATAGGGAGATGATACAATGCTAGCTTCACCGTTTTACTTACATACATGGAAAAAGTTTGTTGATGAAGGAGTCCTTGATTCGAACCGTATAAATGAAAGAATTTCAGAGTCATGGCATCGATGTAAACAAGCAAATGTGAATCCTCATATGAATAAAGGTCAGAAAATTTTGTCTTCTAATATTTTTCAAGACCAAAAGAAAAAGAGTGAAATCTTCCTAGATATCGCAATCCCTCAAATACAAAATATGAGAAAAACCATTGATGAACTGCAAATGATGGCATTATTAATTGATCCAGACGGTTACGTTCTATCGTTAAGTGGAAATGAACAAACGTTGAAACGAGCGAAACATATAAATTTCATTGAAGGTGTGAAATGGACGGAAGCAGCTGTTGGTACAAATGCGATAGGAACCGCGCTTGAGATTGAAGAGGCTATTATGATAAGTGGTACGGAGCATTATTCTGTCGCATCTCATAGCTGGAGCTGTGCGGCCGCTCCCATTCATAACGATGATGGGAAATTAATTGGCGTTCTAGATTTCTCCTGTCCAATTGAATTTTCGCATCCATATATGCTCGGAATGGTAACTTCGATTGCACATGCGATTGAACGTGAATGTAGTATTCGAGTACATCAAAATGAACTGCATTTAATCCATCGTTTTTTAGATGTAATTGATAGTGATGAACAAGTTGTAATTTGTAATCATCGTGATGTTATCGTTTCTGCAAGCAAGAGGGTTCGGGAACGAGTATGTAATTGGTCACGAATGAAACTTGCAGATTTAATGCACTATGGATTGAAAACTAAATTAGAAGTTCCAGTATACAGTAATAATAGAATGATTGGGAAATGTATTTATGTAAAGGAAAATAAACAAGTAAAATCATTTTCAACGTCCCCATTTATAAATGGCATCACTTTTCCTGGAGTGATTGGGACAAGTAGTGCATTTCAACATACATTAGAAGAAATTAAGCTTGTATCACCAACTGACGCAAGTGTATATGTTTGTGGTGGAACAGGTGTAGGAAAAGAATATGTTGCGAGAGCGATTCATGAAAATAGTCCAAGAAAAAATGGTCCTTTTATAGCTGTTAACTGCGGTTCATTACCGAAAGAATTAATGGAAAGTGAATTGTTCGGTTATGCTGAAGGAGCGTTTACAGGTGCACGGCGCCAAGGATATAAAGGGAAATTCGAACAAGCAGACGGAGGAACAATATTTTTAGATGAAATTGGTGAAGTGCCTCCAGAGATGCAAGTCGCATTATTGCGTGTTTTACAAGAACGAACAGTAACCCCAATTGGCAGTTCAAAAGAGGTGCCAGTAAATATTCGTATTATTACTGCGACACATAAAGATTTATTGCGATTAGTAGAAGAAGGGAAATTCCGTCAAGATTTATATTATCGTTTACATGTTTATCCACTATATGTCCCATCGTTAATAGAAAGAAAAGAGGATATTCCGTACTTCATAAAACATTTTTGCAAACGAAAGAATTGGAATGTTGTATTTCCAAAAAGTATTTGTAATCAATTTTCTCAGCATACATGGCCCGGAAATATTCGAGAATTATTAAATGTATTAGAACGCATTTACATTTTGTCGCAAGGACGAGAAATATGCGAAAAACAAATCTCTTTTTTATTACAAACAATGATGGGAAATCAACCTCAATTTGAATTGCAAGCAGAAAATAAAACAGAGAACACATTAAATTTCCGTGAAAAAATACAGCGTGATAGCATGATTGAAGCGTTAGAAAAGACAAATGGAAATGTTTCATTAGCTGCAAAACTTTTAGATGTACCTCGAAGTACATTTTATAAACGAATGCAAAAATATAAGTTATAAAGTAGATTTTTGTAATCTACTTTTTCTTTGTGGGCTCATGTTCTGTCGGAATGTGCGCTTACCGGGGAAATAATAGAATAGTTAGAAATTAATTTCCAGAAGGAGGACTTATGTGAAGTATATTGAAATTGGCATCGGAAATAAGTGGTTTGTTCGAACAGAAACCGAAAATAAAGATGGAACTGAATTTGAAGAAAGAGGGATTATAAAACCTATTTATTTTGAGTCACTATACGTACGAATGTGGTTTCGGAAAACGTGTTTAATTTTTGATACGAAAGAAGGGTTTAAAAAGGTTAAGAAGAGGAGGGTTGAATATAAATTTATAGTTGGAATTGTAAGTAGACTAGATAAAGAAAAAATGGGCTAGCACGCATAGTTATATTGACCAGGAAATTCTTTTGACTTATATCCAATTCATGAAAAGCACTTTTACTAAATATTAATTGTTAATAAAAACCGCTAAGGAAACTTAGCGGTTTCTTTTTAAAAAGGAGGGATTTGCATATGAATAGGATCGTAACTGTTTTACTTGCAATTATTATAATGGGGTATTCCATTTATAGTTGGAATGATACTTCGGAACTAAGTATGCTAATTTTACAAACGCTTTTAGGGTTTCTGTTAGTTAGTTTAGGGGTGCAAAATTTAAAAAATAACGAAAAAGAAAAAATAAGTATAGGAATTGCTTTACTACTTGTGGCTTTGTTTTTAATTGTTGTAGCTTTAATAAAATATTTTGTATGAATAAGTTTTTAAATTAATAAAAAATGATTATTTATTGACCCCCCCTCACAATAAAAAGTTAAAATTCTACTTGTATTTCACTATATAAAATATGGCATAATGATTGAGTTAAAATAGAAATGGATAGGGTATTTGAGAGGGGCAGTATAATGAGTTTTGCAATAGAAATAGTAATAAAAGCATCAATGGATGTTGTATGTGACTACATAATAGAAGATGAAAAAATAAAAGAATGGAATACGTTTATAATAGAAAATCGCTATCCTTCAAATGTAGATAAAGAGAATCCACGTATAGGAGATAAATATATTTCTGTTCAAAAAGTAGGTAAGAAAATATTTGAGGCAGAAGTAGAAATTCTTGAATACGATGCACCACATATTATTTCACTAGGTAGTGAAATGAAGCAAGGTTATTCAGCGATGACTTATATGTTAGAAGAAGATGAGGAAGGTACAGCACTAACATTAATTTCAGAATATGAACCTAGTAATTTTTATTATAAAATTATGTATAAGTTAACAGGCTGGATTTCACGAGGTTTAGCAATGGAACAAATGGAGCGTCTAGCAGAATGTGTAGAAGCTGCTTATCATCAAGAAGTTTAATATTAAACATATATTAAGGTAAAAGCGTTACTCAATCTCGTGAGTAACGCTTTTACTGTTTGAAGATTTTTTTATTGAAAATCTCAATAGCTTTTTCATATATTTCTTTATCAACACAAAATCTTTCTGTTATCCAATAATTAAGTTCAGAAGATGTAATGATTTGTTCTCTTTTCTTACCTTGGAAATATCGTTTTAAAACATTATCATTAATAGAAGTTGGAATACCATCGATATAACCGAAAATCTGAATTTTCTTTAATACAGGAGATGTATGCCAATCGTTAGACTTTGTAATGAGTTCTTTCATACTTGATAAATGTATTGGCTCTGTATGTAAGATTTTTGCTGGACCTGGATTTCTAGCAATTTTAATCCTATTATTTGAGACTTCATAAGTGAAAGTTTCTCTTACATTACTTACTTGAAATGATTCATAAAGTGGGTAAGCTTGGAATAAAGGTGCACAATAACCAACATCAACATAATAAGGTTGGTCTAAGTTAACCTGTAAGCATAAATGTCCGGGATCCATATACATATAATGAACATTAAAACCAAGATTTGATAATAACCAATGGAATCCAATTGAGTGCGTCCAACAAGTACCCCCGAGACCTTTTGTTGTAATACGGTTTATGTATGTCTCAATGGAAGGAAAATAATTACCTGTTTCATTACCCTTTTCCCAGTCAATTATTTTAGTAAGGGTTTCCCATTTTATTTTTTCTTGATGAGCTTTAATAAGCTCATTTAAAAACTTTAAGCTAGTAGGCTGTTTTGTCGTACCTAAAAATGATAGAAAGCTATTTACTAGTTGTACTTGGGTCATTTTCTTATCCTTTCTATATAGAAATTGTTATTGGTATTATTATACAATGAGTTTCAGAAAATACAGTTATTTATTAATGGAGTGGGAGAGAATTATATGTCGATGTCGCTATATTATAAAAAAATCCGTGAGAAATTAGGCCATGAACTAATTCTAATACCGAGTGTAGCTGCTGTTATTAAAAATGAGCAAGGGAAAATCTTGTTTCAATATCCTGGTGGAGAAGACTGGGGTTTGCCAGCTGGAGCAATTGAACCTGGAGAAGCTCCAGAAGAAGCAGTAATTCGGGAAGTATGGGAAGAAACAGGATTGAAAGTACAAGTAAAAAACAAAAAGGGGTATTTGGAGGGGAAGAGTTTCGTTATACATATGCAAATGGAGATAAGGTAGAATATATTGTTGTTGTATTTGAGTGTGAAATTAGCGGTGGCGAGTTGAAATTGATAGATGGTGAATCGTTAAAACTAAAATACTTCCCTTTATCTGAAAAGCCCCTTTTAGCATTGCCATACCCAGATAAAATATTTTTATAGTTGTAAAATAGCACACCGTATTTATTGCAGGTGTGCTATTTATATAACCCCGTCGTATACATCTCCGTTAACGTATACACAATTTCCTCTAAGTTAATCTTTTTGTCATTTTGCGTAATAGTCCAAAGAAACGATTCATTCATCGCGAACCAACCGCGTGCTACAATCTCTTTATTTAAATTAGGTTGTGCTAATCCACTTTCTTGAGAGTATGTAATATCCTGTTTAATGCTTTTTATAAAACGTTCCCGAATCTCCTCCCATTTTTGCCGTATTTCTCTTGATAATCCTATTGCTTCTTCTACAACTTGTAAAATAGCGCGTTCTTCATCTGCTAATTGCAGGAATGCTCTAACTTGATTTTTGATCATTATACGTGCTTCCTTTTTTGTTTGTGGAGAAAAAGAGCGTTCAGCGATATTATAAAAACGATTCATAACATCTTCCATTAAACTAATTAGGAGATCATCTTTGTTTTTAAAGTATACATATGCCGTTCCGTAACCAGTTTCTGCATGTTTTATAATTTGTGTAATTGTTGTTTTTTGAAATCCGTTACGTATAAAAATAGTGTAACCAGAGTGTAATAGTTTTTTCTTTGTCTCTAAGGAGCGGTGTTTTCTTGATGAAAGAGTACTGTTTTTCAAAGAATCACCTCTTTATACTGAAATATCTGAAAATATAACTGTATTGTAAAAGAAATTCATATATAAAGTCAACTGACATAATATCATTGACGTTATATCAACTAAGGTGATATATTTCAATTAGTTAGAATAAAAAGAAAATTAAGAGAAGGTGACACCATGTATAAAGAACCATTTCAACCAACTTATGAGTATGCGCTTGAATGTGATAAACATGATGAACTGAAAGATTTTCAAACTGAATTTTATAAAAAAGAAGGAACAATATATTTAGATGGAAACTCATTAGGGCTACTTTCAAAAAGAGCAGAGAAATCGTTACTTACTTTGCTAGATTCATGGAAAGAGTACGGTATTGACGGCTGGACCGAGGGTGAGCATCCGTGGTTTTTCCTTTCGGAGAAATTAGGTGAATTGACTGCACCTCTTATTGGAGCTTTACCAGAAGAAACTATTGTAACCGGTTCCACGACAACGAATATTCATCAAGTAATCGCAACTTTCTATGAGCCGAAAGGAATTCGCACAAAAATCCTTGCGGATGAGTTGACATTCCCGTCCGATATATATGCACTTCAAAGTCAAATTCGTTTAAAAGGATTAGATCCAGATGAGCATTTAGTACGAGTGAAGAGCCGAGATGGTAGAACACTTTCTGAAGATGATATTATTCATGCAATGACAGATGATATCGCGTTAATTTTATTACCTTCTGTACTATATAGAAGTGGCCAAGTTCTTGATATGAAACGTTTAACAGCGGAAGCACATAAGCGTGGTATTCATATCGGATTTGATTTATGTCATTCAATAGGATCTATTCCACATCATTTCAAAGAGTGGGATGTTGATTTCGCTGTATGGTGTAATTATAAATATTTAAATGCAGGACCTGGCGGTGTTGGGGGCCTTTATATAAATAATAAACATTTTAATAGACTTCCAGGATTGTCTGGTTGGTTTAGTTCTAGAAAAGATAAGCAGTTTGATATGGAACATACATTAACAGCTGCTGATCATGCAGGTGCGTATCAAATTGGTACACCGCACGTATTAAGTACTGCACCTTTAATCGGTTCACTTGAAATATTTAAAGATGCTGGTATAGAACGTTTACGTGAAAAATCCCTACATATTACAAGATACATGCTTGAATTAATTGGGCATGAATTAAAAGATTTCGGATTTACAATTGGAAATCCATTAGAGGATGAAAAACGAGGCGGGCATATTTATTTAGAGCATGCAGAAGCAGCGCGCATATGTAAAGCGTTAAAAGCAAATGGAGTTATTCCTGATTTCCGTGCACCTAATGGAGTAAGACTTGCTCCAGTCGCTTTATATAACACATACGAAGAAGTCTGGAAATCTGTACAAATATTAAAGAAAATCATGAAAGATGAAGAGTATAAACAGTTTGAAAATAAGCGAGAGGTTGTGGCATAAGTATGAAAACATCAGAGTGGATTGATATTTCACAACCGCTAAATAATGATATTGCTACTTGGCCAGGAGACACACCGTTCTCGTATGAAGTATCATGGTCAAAAGAAGAGAGTGGTTCAGTAAATGTTGGAAAGTTAACGATGAGTATTCATACAGGTACTCATATTGATGCACCGTTTCATTTTGATAATGATGGAAAGAAAGTGTTAGATTTAGATATTCAAGTTTATGTCGGACCTACGCGAATCATTGACGTTTCTAATCTTGAAAGCATCGGGAAAAAGGAATTAGAAAACTTTCATTTAGAAGGAGTAGAACGCTTGTTGTTACGCACATCTTCACATGGTAAAGCGAATGAATTCCCAGATGTAATCCCGCATTTACGTGCGGATATAGCACCGTTTCTTTCAGAGAAAGGTATACGTTTAATCGGGGTGGATGTACCGTCAGTTGATCCATTAGATGATAAAGAATTAGAAGCGCATCATCAATTGTTTAAACATGGCATACACATTTTAGAAAATGTCGTACTAGATCACGTAGCAGACGGCGATTATGAATTGATCGCATTACCACTTGCCTTAACAGAGGCAGATGGAAGTCCAGTTCGAGCAGTTATTAGACCAATATAAGTAGAAATATATAAAAGGGGCGTTTGGCTAATATGAAAGAAAATGAAAAGGTAATTATGGAAAAAGGGATTCATACGGACTTTAAAGAGAATATGACGTACGGGGAATATTTACAATTAGATAGTTTACTATCTTCTCAAAAGAGATTATCAGACCACCATGATGAAATGTTATTCATCGTTATTCACCAAGCAAGTGAACTTTGGATGAAGCTCATTTTACATGAGTTACATGCAGCAATTGAATCTATTAAACAAGATAAATTGCAACCAGCTTTTAAAATGTTAGCACGTGTATCAAAAATTCAGTCTCAAATTATTCAATCTTGGGATATTCTTGCGACATTAACACCATCCGAGTACATTGAGTTTCGTGACTCGCTCGGTCAAGCTTCAGGTTTTCAATCGTATCAATATCGTATGATTGAGTATGCGCTTGGTTATAAAACGCCACATGCATTAAAAATTTATGAAAAAGATCCAGAATTACACGCTCGACTTCATACGGCGCTACATGCACCAAGTTTATATGACGTCGCAATTCAAGCACTTGTAAAAGAAGGATTCCCTATTCATAAAGATGTGTTGAATCGTGATATTACACAGCCTTATGAAGAAGACGCAACAGTAGAAGCGGCATGGCTTGAAGTGTATGCCGATGTGAAAAAATATTGGAACTTATACCAACTTGCTGAAAAACTAATTGATATTGAAGATTGGCTACAACAATGGCGTTTCCGTCATATGAAAACGGTAGAACGAATTATCGGACATAAAATGGGAACAGGCGGCTCTTCTGGTGTATCTTATTTAAAACGAGTACTTGATCAACGTTTCTTCCCAGAGCTTTGGAATGTGCGCACGAAATTATAAAAACAAACCTGTCAGTTCATTACTGGCAGGTTTGTTTTTTATTTGAACACAAGTATGTTTTAATTAAAGCTACAAGATATAATAAATTAGGTAATGAATTAATTGGAGGTAAAGTATTGGATTTCAAGCAGCTAGAAAATAAATTTGAAAAGAAAAAAGTAAATACATTTCTTGTTTATCAAAAAGGGGAATTAACAACTGAGTATTATAAAACACCCGAATGTGCAAGTAATTTATATAAAATAAATTCGATTACAAAAAGCATTGTATCTATATTAATAGGTATTGCAATGGATAAAGGATATATAAATGATATACATACACCGATTACAGAGTGGATTGAAAATGTATCTAATGAAAAGCGGGATTTGGCTCTTTATCATTTATTAACGATGACTACAGGTGAGGATTGGAAAGAATTTGGAAATGGAGTAGTGTTCCCAAATGATTTTGTAGAATCGGATAACTGGGTGCAGTACATATTAGAAAAACCAATAATTGAAGAACCCGCTACAAAAACGAATTATAACTCAGGGTCTTCGCATTTGCTTAGCTACATTATCCAAAAAGCTACTGGAATGTCGACAGAGCAGTTTGCGAAAAGATATTTATTTGATCCATTAGAAATTACCGAATATGAGTGGCAGCAAGACCCGCAAGGAGTACATGTTGGCGGCTTCGGTATGAAAATGAAGTCTAAAGATTTATTAAAGTTAGGAATATTATGTTTACAGAATGGATATTGGCAGGGGAATGAAATCGTATCATCGAAATGGTTAGAAGAATCAAGTACGGCTCTATTTGAAACGTATGAACATGTCGGGGCATATGGATATCACTGGTGGGTATTGAATAACGAAAGATTTCACATACCGTATTGTATGTACTTTGCTATGGGATATGGCGGGCAATATATCGTTATCATGCCGCAGTTAGAAGTCGTAGCTGTAATAAGTAGTCATATGCCTAAACGTGGGCTCGTTCCATTAAAGTTATTTATTGAGCATGTACAAGAGAATTATAAGTTTATATAAGGAGAGGAGAGAATGTATGAAAGGTGTAAAAACGTTATCTTTATTTAGACTATGTTTAAGCCTTTTAGCATTTAGCGCCCTTATTACGCAATTTCTAATAAGGGCACAAGTGAAACCGTTTAATCCAGTTAATTTCTTTAGTTTCTTTACAATTGAAAGTAATATTTTAGTTGCATGTATTCTCCTTTTAAGTAGTATTGGAACAGCTACATTTGGTCGTTCAGAACAGTTTGGTATACTTCGTGGTGCGGCAACTGTATACATACTTACGACTGGACTCATTTATTTTTTATTATTAAGAGGTTTAGAAGAATCACTTCAAACCGCAATACCATGGGTAAATACGGTGCTACATTATATCATGCCGATTGCAATGCTTTTAGATTGGATTCTAAATCCACCTAGTAAGAAAATCACTTGGAAACAAACTGCAAGTTGGCTCTTATTCCCGTGTTTTTACGTTGTATATAGCTTAATGCGTGGTCCACTTGTGAATTGGTACCCTTATCCGTTTTTAGATCCGAGAATAGGTGGATATGGTAGACTATTTTTATACAGTATTGGGATAGCAGTTGTGATTGGTGCTATTTGTATATTGGTAAGGTTTTTAGGGAATCGAAATTTAAAAAATGAATTTTAGAAATGAAAGAATCCCACTGTTAAAAATGTAAACAGTGGGGTTCTTTCATTTTATCGACTTGTCTTCTGGAACGACATCTTTATAAATTTCTCCGTCTTCGTTTCAAATTCTACATCAACAAAAACACCATATTCTTCTCCATCTTCACGTAGCCACAATTTAAATTTTTCAACTGTTATTTGAACGGTTTTTGGTTTTCTACCTATATGAAGATAATCGACAATTTCTGCTTTTGGGTATTGTTCTTTCGTCTTTTCTACAGCAAGTTTACCCCATTTCGCATAAGGTGGCTGCGCATGAACAATTGATGAGCTGGTATATATATTTGAACATGTTGTTATGAAAAGAATGACGAGTGCGACACGCATTAACAATTTCTTCATGATTAACTCCTTTTATCTTTTTTTATATTGTTTACATATTTTTTCAACGATATGAGTTTGGATTTTTTTGTCTTCTTTACATAAAAGCGAGGCTTTTACAAAACATAACCAAGAAATCATTTACATAATTAAGGAGGGAAAATTATGCGCCAAAAAGCTATTTTTAAAATAGCAGTTTTACTTGCGTTCATAGGACTGTCTTTAATGGTCAGTAGTATACAACTAAAGAATGTAGAAGCCTTTTCTAATCAAGTCATTCAAAGAGGGGCATCTGGCGAAGATGTCATTGAACTGCAGTCTCGTTTGAAATATAACGGATTTTATACGGGAAAAGTGGATGGTGTTTTCGGATGGGGTACATACTGGGCACTTCGAAATTTTCAAGAGAAATTCGGATTACCTGTTGATGGTTTAGCTGGAACTAAAACGAAACAAATGCTAGTAAAAGCAACGAAGTATGACAAGTCAACTGCTAATAAAGGAACGACAACGAATAAAGGAAATAGTGGTGGTACTGCACAGGAAAATAAACCACCTCAAAATAAAGGGACAAATGTTCCAAATGGTTATTCTCAAAATGATATTCAGCTCATGGCAAACGCAGTATATGGAGAATCTCGTGGTGAGCCATACTTAGGACAAGTTGCAGTAGCTGCGGTTATTATAAATCGTGTTACAAGTGCATCGTTCCCAAATACTGTATCAGGAGTAATATTTGAGCCGAGAGCCTTTACGGCAGTTGCGGATGGCCAAATATATTTAACACCAAATGAAACAGCGAAAAAAGCTGTATTAGATGCGCTAAATGGATGGGATCCAACAGGAAACGCATTGTATTATTTCAATCCAGATACAGCAACAAGTAAATGGATTTGGACTCGTCCACAAATTAAAAAGATTGGGAAACATATTTTCTGTAAATAGAGCGGAGGTGGAACTATGTTACGAGGTATTATAATCGTATTATTAACAGTCGGTGTAGTTGGAACAGGTTATTGGGGTTATAAAGAGCATCAAGAGAAGAATGCAGTATTAATTCGAGCAGAAAATAGCTATCAACGTGCGTTTCATGATTTAGCATACGAGGTAGATTTATTGCACGACAAAATTGGAACAACGCTTGCGATGAATTCACGTGCATCTTTATCACCTGCATTAGCAGACGTATGGAGATTAACATCGGAAGCTCGTTCGGATGTAGGACAACTTCCTTTAACATTAATGCCTTTTAATAAAACGGAAGAATTTTTAGCAAATATCGGTGATTTTAGTTATCGTGCAGCTATTCGTGATTTAGAAAAAGAACCGCTAAATGATCAAGAATATAAAACGTTGCAAACGTTATATTCAAACGCAGGTAACATTCAAGATGAACTACGAAAAGTACAACATCTTGTATTGAAAAATAATTTACGCTGGATGGATGTTGAGATGGCACTCGCATCAAATCGTGATCCTGCAGACAATACAATTATTGACGGATTAAAGACAGTAGAGAAAAATGTAACATCGTATTCGTCTACAAACTTCGGACCGACCTTTACAAGTGCGCAAAAAAATAAAAAAGGCGGATTTGAAGCAGAAGGAAAAGCAATTTCTAAAGATGAAGCAGCGAAAATTGCAAAATCGTTTTTGAATTTAAAAGGAAATGAAAAAGTAGATGTTGAGAAAAGTGGAAAAGGTGCAAAAGAATCTTTCTATAGTGTGAAAATTAAAGATTCCGCAACGAATAATGAGTTTTATATGGATATTACCGGAAAAGGTGGATATCCAATTTGGGTAATGAATAATCGAGAAATTAAAGAACAAAAAATTAGTTTAAACGATGCAGGAAGTAAAGGTTTGAAATTCTTAAAGGACCATAAGTTTAATAATATGGAGCTTTATGATAGCTCACAATATGATAATGTTGGAGTATTTACGTATGTAGTAAATGAAAATGGCATACGAATTTATCCAGAGGCAATCCAAATGAAAATCGCTTTAGATGACGGTTCAATCGTTGGATTCTCCGCTAAAGAATATTTAGCATCACATCAAAAACGAACAGTTCCATCAGCAAAGCTAACTGCAGCAGAAGCAAAAAAGAAAATCAATCCAGATGTTAAAGTTATGGAAGAACGCAAAGCTGTCGTAGTAAATGATTTGCATAATGAAGTACTTTGCTATGAATTTATAGGTACTTTAGGGAAAGATACGTACCAAATTTTCATTAATGCAAATAGCGGTGCAGAGGAAAAAGTGAAGAAAATGCAAGCTGTTGAAAAAATTTATGATTAAACTTTAATAGTAAAGTGGTGAGAATAATGAAAATCCTAATATATATGTTAATGCTTTGCTTTTTTATAACTGGATGTAGTATTGGAAAAAAGGACAATCCAAACGAAAAACCAGAGCAAAAAAATGTTTCGACGAAAAATGTTAATTATGCGAACAAATCCAATAAGCCAAATGAAAAAGCAGCGGACCATTTAGCATCTTTAGCCGCAAGTGTGCCAGGTGTAAATGATGCAACAGCGGTAGTGGTTGGTAAATATGCTATTGTAGGTATAGATGTAAAAGCGAAACTCGATCGCACTCGTGTTGAGTCTATTAAATACTCTGTTGCAGAAAGTTTAAAAAACGATCCGGATGGTGCTAATGCAGTCGTTGTAGCAGATGTTGATACGTATGAACGACTAAAACAAATTGGAAAGCAAATTAAAAAAGGAAAAACAGGCGAAGGTATTCTTGATGAGTTAGCAGCAATCGTTGGCCGAGTAATGCCACAAGTTCCAAATGACATGATTGAAAATCGAGAAACGAATCCAGTTAAAGATAATGATAAACAATTACCAAAAGATGAAGAACAAGAACTAAGAAAAGAGCAGAATGACCAATCAAATAATCATTTAAATAAATAAAATTAACTTTTACCCTGTACTGAATTGTGCAGGGTTTTTCAATATAATATTAAATATTCAGTTTATTTTTAAGGGAATATATGGTTTAATTAGTATGGGAGGGACAACTGTTATGATGAAAAAAGGCGCATTAATATTTTTTAGTTTATGCTTAGGTTTCAGTATGACAGCGTGTGAACAGAAGAAAGAAGTGAAAAAACAAACAGCAACTTCTTCTACTGTGATGGAAAGGGAGAAGAAAGAATCTATTAATATAAATCATTTCTCGAATATAAATGAAGGAATGACTTATACAGAAGTGAAAGATGTAATTGGTTTTGATGGTAATTTACTTATAGAAGAAGGGGTAGAAGATTCTACACAAATTAAACAAATTTTTGCTTGGAAAGGAAGCGATTCGACTGCATTAGTTGAAATTACCTTTTTAGATGGAAAAGTACACTCTAAAGTGCAGCAAGGTTTAAGTTAATAAGTAAAAATGGGAGAGTTTCGCATGAACATACATACAGGGGAAATACAATTAGTTCCGTTTAAAGAAAAATATAAAGAAGTTATACAAACATTTACTTTACCAAGTGAACAAGTTCGATTCACATTAGATCCAAGTGAATTGCTGGAGAAAGCTAAGAGTGATCGCACAAAAAATGTAATTGTTATTTTAGATTACAACGGGGTACCTGTTGGTCTTTTTGCATTGCAAACAGGAGATAGAGTACAGGAGTTCACAGACAATCAGGATGCTTTACTTTTAACATCGTTTTCTATAAATCACAATAGACAAAGAAAAGGATATGCTGAAAAGTCATTGGCATTATTACAAGGGTTTGTAAAATGCTATTTCCCGATAAAAAATGAGGTTGTACTTGCTGTAAATGAAAAAAATATTCCTGCACAAAATTTATACGAAAAAGTCGGCTTCCAAGATAAAGGTTTTAGAAGAATGGGACCGATTGGTCAACAAATAATAATGCATTTACCTATCATGAAATAACGAGAAAAAACTTACTCTTGCATAACAAAGTAGTAAGTTTTTTTATGTAGACAATAAGAGAATACATATTAATAGGCTATATTTAAGAGTAAAGAAATTGTAGATAGTTACATAAAAAATAAAGTTACTTGAAATACATTTAGTTTTTATAGTTATACAATCATTAATTAATACTTTTGGGAGGTATAAGTTTTATGGAAATCATTCAATTACTAAAGAAGGATGACTTATTTAATAAGGCCATAGATGTTTTTTGGAAAGAATGGGGTGAGGAAGGTGGGCGTGCATTCTATGAAGATTGTATGATTAATGCTCTAACTGATCCAAATGACATACCGAGTTTTTACATTGCAAAAGTAGATGATGAGATCATTGGAACGTATGCATTAATTCGCAATGATTTAAATAGTCGTCAGGATTTGATTCCTTGGCTAGCATGTTTGTTTGTAAATGAGAAATTTAGGGGCGATTCTGTAGGAGCAAAATTGTTGAATCATGGACTGCTAGAAGCTGCAAAGAGAGGGTACCAATTTCTTTATCTTACTTCAGATCTTAAAGACTATTATGAAAAATATGGATGGGAAAAGATTGGAGTTGCTTATGGACCTAGTGGAGGGTATATACCTTTGTTTAAAAAGTCAACGGATCTATAACGAAATTAAACAATTATAAGAACCTTACTTCAATACAATGTAGCAAGGTTCTTGTAGTTTATATTAAAATTAAATCACTTTACATCAATTGGGTAACACATTTATACGAGGAGAAATGATATGACAATTTATATCGCATTACTAAGAGGAATCAATGTAGGAGGGCATAAGATAATCAAAATGTCTGATTTAAAGCAAATGTTTGAATTAATAGAGTTAAAACAAGTAAAAACATATATTCAAAGCGGTAATATCGTGTTTGAATCTGAAAAAGATATTGATTTTCTAAATAAACGAATACAATCGGAAATTCAAAACGTTTTTAGTTTTGATGTGCCTGTCATGTTAAGAACAAATGAGGAATTTATAAATATGATAAAAAGGTGTCCTTATGAAGCTGATTCATTGTTAGAAGGGGAAAGTATACATGTTGCTTTCTTAGCAAATGAACTTTCTGAAATAGAAAAAAATCAGCTGCTTATGCAAAAAAATGAGACTGAAGATTGTTATATAGATGAAAAGGTAGTGTTTTTGTTTTTCAAAAGTAGCATTCGAAACTCTAAATTAATGAACCAGTTTCAGAAGTTACATATACCAGCTACAGTAAGGAATTGGCGGATTGTGAATAAATTAAAAACGATAGTTGAGGGTATGTAAATATAAAAAGGTGAGATTTTCTGTATAGAGAAAATCTCACCTTTTTATTTATATTGTTTTGCGATTATAAGTTCGACAATAGGATAAATAAAGAATGAAGAGCAAAGAGCAATAAAAAGTGGAAGATTCTTTATTTCATCGAGTAATAGGAATGCAAATCCTTCTGATAATATTAAAATAAAAAACATAAGGCATATAAGTACAAAATAAGCAATTTTAAAGCTTTTATATGTAATTTGCTGTCCCATTTCATCTTGGCTTTCTTCCGACACGCCGTTTGGATCTCCCCAAGTAATTTGATTAATTAAATTACTAAGTATTAACGAAAAACCGAATATTGTTCCGCCTACAATTGAACCTTCCGTTATATATTTATATGCGCCATGTAAGAGGATTCCGAGTAATGATATAACGATGATTATGAAAATGATTTTTTTATGATTCAATTTAGAAATAACACCTCCTAAAATGTAAAAAACTATTTACACTCATAGTATAAAATTGGAAAGGTTTTATGTCAAATACTTTTTACATAAAGGGGCAAGAATACGATATTTTGTTTTTACGATAAATAAAAAATTACATTACATTTGAATGTAAAAGAATGGGCTCGCATATATTTGGAAGGGATGTCAGATTAATTTAGGGGGTAGTTATGTCTATTCTATTAAAAGCTGGTGCTGATGCAGGAAATAACGGTTTGAAGTTAATGGTGAAAGGGCAAGATCCTATTTTTATTCCGAGTATATATGCTTTATATATAGGAGAGCCTACTGGATTGTTAGATGAGGGAGATGTTTCGTTATCTGAGTTAGAAAATCACATTGACGTGACCATTAGTTCTCCATCGTTAATGTTAAATAATGTGCGGTATATCGTTGGAGAAAAGGTCATTCAAGATCAATTAAAAGGTACTGAGGTTGAGAAGAAATCAAATAAGTCAACTGATGAGTTAATGGTTATTACAATTTTATCTGGTTTAGCGGTAAGTGCTATGCGTCAAAGTCCAACTTCTAGCCATATTAATATTCGATATGATTTATCTGTTGCTCTTCCTATGCAGCTCATTACACAAGAAATAGCTGCGGAAAATGCAAAACGTTATATGGGTAATCATAAGGTTGTGTTCCATTATCCTAACGGGCGTGATGTGACAATTAATATTTCAATCGAATATTGTAAATGCCTACCTGAGGGCGCTTCTGGGACGTGGGGCATTGTATATGATGAAGAAGGAAATGTTGTGAAACATAAAATAGAATGTGAACAAAATCAAGTATCAGAAATTGATTTTGTTGATAAAACACTCTTATCTTTTGATATAGGCGCTGGGACGACAGAAGAAGTAGTTTCATTAGGTGTTAACTTTAGACCACAATTAAGTAAGGGTTTATCATATGGTGTGAAAGAAACGTTACTACAAATTATTACAAGATGGAACCGGAAATATCCAACAAAGACGATTGATAGCATTACAGAGTTTAACCAAATTTATTTAAATGAAAAGCACCCTAGAAATGCGTTATTAGTTGAGGAATCACAACCAGCATTATTAGGATTAGCAGCGCGTGTCGCAACGGATATCATAAATAAAATTGATGATATGAAGGACGATCCATACGTGTTTATTTATGGTGGGGGCGCAGTAATTATTAAAAATAGTTTAAAGATGATTTTAAAACAAAAAGGACGACTAACAAATGTAATCTTTGTAGATAATCCTTTATTTACAAATGCACGTGGATTATTAGTCTACACTTGTTCACCAAAATATAGAGAGCATAAGCAAAAAGAGTTAGGATTTACAAACTTAACGATAAGTTAGTTGGTGGAAGCATGCGATCTAGGCGATATAAACGTGGTGATCGAGTGAAAATCAATATTCATAAGTCAGTATCACCTGAAATGCTTGCATGGCTAAATAAACAATCCAACCCAACAAATTTCTTTTTCTTTGCGGCGCAGCAACTTTTTAAACAAGTAGGAGATATTGATGTGTCAAAAGCTATACCAAGTAGCCATGTTTTCTCATTATACGTAGAGCCATCTTCCATATTAAAGGTTGAAGTAAACCCTTTTAAAAACGTACCACTAGAAGCTAATAAATCCACCGAAAATATAAAAAAAAAATCATGGGAATCTGTTGATCAATTAGATTGTCCATTTTTTTAAACATAGAAAAATATAAGTATTGCCCATCACTATACATATGGATACGGTGATGGGCCTTTTTTACATGTAACGAATAGAAGGGGCGCACCATATTTTATGCCCCTTCTATTCGTTATTTATTTATAATTTAGATGTATGTTCAGTAACAGCATAGATTATGTCTTCCCAGTCATCTGGATGAATTTCATGTCCGGCACCTTTAAGGGTTAATAGAACAGCGTTAGGAATTTCATCAATTAGTGCGAGACCATGTTCGAAAGGAAGTGCAGTATCGTCTGTTCCATGAATAACTAATGTAGGTGCCTGTATGGAGTGAAGCACACCTTCATATGCATCATCTCCTTGAAGTAATGCATGATTAAACATGCTTAATAAATTGTTAGCTCGTTCAATTTCTTGTATTACTTGTTTATAGACTCTATTTTCATCAAATGTTCGTTTGGACCCGCATAATAGGCGAGATCCGGAAACTAAATATTCTGCTACAACTTTATCATTTGTCCAATCTAAATGTGTGCCATTTGCGTGATGTGTTAAAATTCTTTCATCCATCGGAGGTAAATCACGCGTGTTATCGTCAGAGCCTATTACGCTTGTAGCGAGTAATGTTAACGATAAAATTCTTTCAGGATGTTTTACAGCAGCAATTTGAGCGATCATACCACCTAAAGACATACCAAATAGATGCGCTTTATCAATATGATAAGCATCTAGTACACCAATTGCATCTTCAGCCATATTTGTAACTGTATAATTGGAAGTACCAGGTTCATATGCAACAGATCGTCCTACATCACGGTTATCAAAACGAATAATAAATTTCCCTGTGTTAGCCAACTGCTCACAAAATTCTTCATCCCAATACACCATTGAACACGTAGCCCCCATAATTAATAAAATAGCTGGGTTTTTAGGGTTCCCAAAGCTTTCTGTACATATATCAATCCCGTTTACTTTAAATATCTTTTCAGTCATAGCGTTCTCTCCATTTCTTTTGAATTAAATTGAAAATACAGTTTTGAAAGATTCTAAGGTGTGTGCAAGTATCGTTTTGGAATGTATAATGCCTCTTACATAATTACCCCCAAAAATAAGTTTATGATAATTCAAGGCAAAAAATTTTGAGAAATATTTGTATGTTATTAAAATAAACAGCAAGGAGGAGAGGAAATGAAAGCGATTGTTATAGATCAATATGGTAATGTTGAAGAATTAAAAGAAAGACAAGTTTTAAAACCGGTTGTTCAAGATAACGAGGTATTAATACGTATTTTCGCAACATCTGTTAATCCTGTTGATTGGAAAATTAGAAAGGGAGACTTACAAGAGCAGTTACGATTTTCATTTCCAATCATTTTAGGGTTAGATGCAGCTGGAGTTATTGAAGAAATTGGGGTAGAAGTAGAGGAATTCAAAATAGGAGATAAGGTGTTTACGAAACCTGAAAATATAGGACAGGGCTCTTATGCTGAATTCATTACAGTAAAATCGGATTTAGTATCCTATATGCCTACTAATCTAAGTTTCGAGGAGGCAGCTTCTATTCCTCTTGCAGGACTTACAGCGTGGCAAAGTCTTGTAGATTATGCAGAAATAAAAGAACATGACCGAGTACTCATTCATGCGGGAGCTGGTGGAGTTGGAAATTTGGCAATCCAAATTGCAAAATCATTTGGAGCTTTTGTTGCGACAACTACGAGTAGTAAGAATGAAGAGTTTGTAAAGTCTTTAGGAGCAGATCTCGTTATTAATTATAGAAAAGATAAATTTGAAGAACTACTATCAGATTTTGATATTGTATTAGATACAATAGGTGGGGAAGTACAAGAAAAAAGTTTTCAAATAATAAAACCTGGTGGTGTTTTAGTATCGATTGTCCATGAACCAATTCAAAAAGTAAATGGGATAAAATCAGGATTTTTATGGCTAAAACCAAATGGAAAGCAACTTGAAGAATTATCTGATTTAATTGCACGTGGAAAAATTAAACCAATCATAAGTAAAGTTGTACCGTTTAATGAAGCAGGGGTTAGAGAAGCTCATATTTTGAGTGAAGGTCAACATGTAAGAGGTAAGATTGTAATGAAATTGGAATAAAAATAATAAAGTAACTTCCGAAAAGTCATTATACCCCAAACAAAAATATTTTGGGGTATTTACTTATTAGCTTAAAGATATTGTGCATATGCTTCTAAAGCGTATAATTTCGTATTGTATCATGTAATTTTTCTAAACCAATCAACATATCTTTTTCATTTAACATAGAATAGCTAATCCTTAATTGGTTATTATTTATATCGTTATTTAATAAACAAGCTGTTCCTGGTAAAAAGGAGACATCCAATTCATTTACTTTTTGTAATAAGGTAAAGGGGTCTATCGAATCAGGGAGTGTAATCCATAAATTAAATCCACCATTTGGTATTTCAAAGCTTATTTCTTTAAGTGGTGATAATATATCAATCGTTATATCACGTCTAATTTGTAAAGCTGTACGTAATTTTTCTAAATGATTTTTCATACGTTCTGCACGTAAAAAAGGTAAAAGTGCTTTTTGTGTTAATAAAGGGCTACCGATATCCATTGAACCTTTTACAGCATGTAACCATTCGAAAATAGGTCCATCAGCAATAAGTGATGCGATACGCAGTCCTGGTGCTAACGTCTTACTAAATCCTTTTATATATATTACGTGACCGTTTGTATCAAAATTTTTAATCGGAGGGGGAACAGTCGCGCCCTCAAAATATATTTCTCCGAACGAATCATCTTCAATTATAAAAAATTCATATAGCTCTGCTAGTTCTATCAGTTCCATTCTCCGTTCTTTACTCATTACTGTACCTGTTGGGTTCTGGAAAGTTGGATTCGTATACAATAAAACAGGATTTTTACTTTGACAAATATCATCGATTAAGTCAGAGCGAATTCCATGATTATCAAGAGAAATAGGTATAATTTGAGCACCTTTATTGATGAAAATATCAAGAGCAGCACTATAACAAGGACTTTCCACTAATACAATATCTCCAGGCTTTAATAATGTTTGAGCAATTAAATCAATTCCTTGTTGTGCTCCGCTTGTAATTAATAATTGAGATGGGTCTGTCAGTAATTGCTGGTGTTCATGTAAGTAATTTGCTATCTCAACACGTAGTTCATAATCACCTTGAATTGGCCCATAAGTTGCTAAGATCATCTGGTCTTTATTAAGTATTTTATGCATTTCGTCTGCCAAGAATGGATTTGGTAATAAGCGAGGATATAAAATCGCTTGTGAAAAATCGTAATATTTCCGATGCTGATTTATTGCATATTGAGATCGCATAACATTAATCGTTTTCGCTTGTTGCCATTTATACGGAATTGGTTTGAAATCTTTCTTTACATGTTTATGTATATAAGCACCTTTACCTTGCTCAATACGTATATATGACTTTTTTTCTAGCTGCTTATATGCTTTACGAACAGTTAATAAGCTAATCTGTAAATCTTCGGCCATAGAGCGTAAAGATGGAAGTGCGTCACCATGCGAAAGCATACCACTTTGTACTCTTTCAACAATTTGCATATATATTTGCTGATAATACGGTATGTTAGATTCTTTACGAAGGACAATCTTCATGGTTTCACCTTTTTCATTTTTATTTAATTAAAGCGAAAAATTTAAAGAGAATCAACTACGATTTTAGGCAACTGTTATATACATAGTTACACTGTTATACACCACACCTTCTATACTCATGTTAAGAGTAAAAAGGAGGAAGGAAAATGGTCATTATTAATTATATTTTAGTATGTATTATTTTCGGAACAACATTTTTAACGATAAAAATAGGAATTGAAGCAGGGGCGCCTCCATTATTTTCAGCAGGAATTCGTTTCTTTTTAGCAGGCGTAATTCTGATGATTATATTTAAGCTAAAGCGAAAAGAAATAATGCCACATCTATTTTCAAAACGTATTATGTATGCTGGTTTTTGCTTAACGTTTATGACATTCGCTACATTATACTGGGCGGAACAATATATTTCCTCAGGGTTAGCTGCTGTACTATCTGCTACAGGGCCGATGATGATTTTGTTATTACAGGCAAAGAAAAATAAAACCAAATTACAAAAAGAGCAACTGCTAGCTTTAATTATTGCACTCATAGGCGTTGTTTTTGTTTCTTTACCAGGAATGCACCAAGAAGTAAGTTTTATTTGGAGTATCGCTTGTTTTATTTTAATAATTGGAGAGTTATTTTACGGAATAGGTTCTATTCGCTCAAAAGAAATACTTTCGGATTTACAAAGTGTATCACCGTTTCTCATTAATGGCATTCAAATGTTTTATGGAGGTGTTTTACTACTAATCGTGTCTGTCATAGTAGAACAACCGAATGTAACTGTATTAGCTTCATGGAGTGTACAGTGGCCTATTTTATATCTTATCTTTATCGGATCAATTGGTGGGCACGGATTATATTATTGGCTCTTATCAAAAACAAATCCTGTATTCCCGTCAACATGGTTATATGTATCACCCTTAATTGCTATTATTGTAGGGTATATTATATTAGGTGAACCTTTAAATCCTACAATGGGGATAGGTGCTTGTTTCATTTTGGTTGGTGTATTTTTAGCTAATCGATCCACACTCCGGTCTTATTTCAAACAAGGGAGATTTTTTGAGAAGGAAATGTAGTTGTATAAAGAAGCAGCCCTGTATAAAATAGGGCTGCTTTAATTTTATTAAAGATACGGATTGACTTTATTTATTGGAAAGTCGTAATATTATTAAGCTATATGAAAGAGAACTGTAAATAGAGGGGGAGTTATTATGAAAATAAATTGGACTGAAGTAAAGGAACAAATTCGACCGCGAATTTCAAAACCATCATATGAAACTTGGTTTACGAATACTACTGTTTATTTAGAAGATGATATATTAACAATTTATTGTCCGAATGAATTTGCACGTGACTGGTTAGAATCTCATTACAAAGAATTAGTATTTAATACATTAAGAGAAATGTTTCATACGACGTTTGAAATTCAGTTTGATCTATGTAATGGCGAACCACCTAAGTTGAAAGATGTTCGAAAAGAAAGGCTTAATAGCTGGGATGAAGTAAAGAAAGCATTAAGGCCTAAAGTAGCAGAGAAAACATTTATGACGTGGGTTAGAAATACAAATGCTAATATTGAAGATAATAAATTAATAATCTTTTGTGAAGATGCTTTTCATCGTGACTTGCTTGAAGGGGAGTATAAAAATATAATTTCAAGTACCGTACAAAATCTTACAAATGAAGAATATCAAATTTGGTTCGAAATAAAACCAAACACTACTCCTACATTGCAGATACATCATGCGCAAAATAATCAGCACACTCCCATACAAGAGGAATACAGCACAATTTGGAATGAAATAAAAGATAAAATGCAAGTAATAATTTCAAGACCTTCATATGAAACATGGGTTAAAGAAACGACAGCCAGAATAAATGAAAATTCATTGATCATTTATTTTGAAAATGAATTCCAACAAGGATGGGTTGAGCATTCTTATAAAGATTTAATTTTAGAAATAGCTAAAGAGTTAACTGGAAATACATATGAACTGCAATTTGAATTGAAAGCAAATACATATGCAAACGATAATGATGAAAAATCAAAATCTACTATTGATAATACAATTTCTGAAATAGGGGAGCAGTTCAAAGGCTCTACTAATAATTTTAAAAACAATGATGTAGGCGAGAGTGATAAACGCATTCAAGCTTTAGAAGAAAAAATAGTGAACTTGGAAAAAGTGGTTGACATATTGGTGGGGAAATTAAAGGTAGTAGAATTAAAAACACAGTTGGAAAAATAACCAACTGTGTTTTTTACTTAATTTACTTTTTTTATAAATCCTTTATAATGACGTTTCACAAGCTGACTTTCTAAAGTCTTCATCGTTTCAAGTGCTACACCGACGATGATAAGTAAGCTGGTACCACCAATTTGCGCAGAAGGCGGTAACGTAGCAATTTTCGTGAATACGAGCGGTAAGATCGAAATTGCTCCTAAGAAAATTGCGCCGATAAATGTTAATCGATATAAAATTTTCGTTACATATTGTTCTGTTGATTTACCAGGGCGAATACCAGGTACATATCCATTTTGCTTTTTCAAATTCTCAGCCATTTGTTCAGGATTTACTTGAATAAATGCATAGAAATATGTGAAAGCAACGATAAGACCGACATAAAGTGTCATTCCAATTGGATGTGCAAAATCAAGATTTGCAACAATCCATTTTGAGACGCTTGAATCAGGGAAGAGCTGCGCAATTGTACGCGGCGTCATTAAAAATGCAGAAGCAAAGATTACTGGAATTACACCAGCACTATTTACTTTAAGAGGTAAATGAGTGTTTTTTGCTCCTTGATATTGATTGTTTCCTGAAACAGCTTTTGCATATTGAATCGGTATTTTACGCACAGCTTGTTGTATGTAAATAACACCAACAACTATCGCTAAAATAACGAGACCAATTAAAACCATCTTTATGATGTGCATGAATAATTGATCGCCTGCATTTTGGAATTGTTGCAGATAAACTTGGTTCGCAACATTTGGAATTGCTGCTACAAGTCCTGCGAAGATAATCATCGAAATACCATTACCAACTCCGTTAGCGGTAATTTGTTCACCTAACCAAAGTAAAAATGCAGTACCTGCAGTTAACACTGTCGCAATAAATAAGTATGTAGTCCAGCTTTGATCTGTTATTAATTGTCCACCTGCTATATTATTAAAACCATAAGACATCCCAATGGCTTGTATGAATGCGAGAATGATTGTAAAGTATCGAGTGAATTGAGCTGATTTCTTACGGCCCATCTCTCCTTGCTTTGCCCATTCCGAAAATTTAGGTATAACGTCCATTTGTAGTAATTGTACTATGATGGAAGCTGTAATATAAGGTGTAATACCTACAGCAAAGATTGAGAAGTGTTGCAGTGCTCCTCCGCCAAATACGTTTAGCATACCTAAAACGTTAGCTTGATCTTGTACTTTTAATACCTCTGCGTTAGTATGAGGAACTGGAATAAACGTGCCAATTCGAAAAACGATTAGCATCGCTAGTGTAAAAAGAATTTTGTTTCTTATCTCAGCTACTCTCATGAAATTTGAAATCGTACGAAACATTATGTCGCCTCCTATATTTTTATCAGTTTAAAACTGATTATTATATCCCGATGAAGTAACCACAAACCTCCTTCCGCATTAAATTCATTTGACAAATGGATTTACATACATTTTGTAGTTTTCATGGATATAAAAATATAAGGTGTTTTTTAACGACCTATAAGCTTTTCGTAATCATTCAATACACATAATATATCGAATAAATTAACAAATGTACATACATACGCATGAAAAATGAATAAATAGGGTCATTTTTTACATTTATTTAATGATAAATTGATAGGACATTATTATTAGGGATTGTTATACATGTTATAAAAATAAAGGTGAGACATTATGATTTATAGCTAATATTCATTCGAATGTGTCAGCTAATAGTTTCTCCCAATCTTTAAAGGATAATTTATTAGTTATATGTTTTAGTGCATTAGGTACAATAATATGACAAATAAGTTCTAAGCTATTACCATCTGGATCAATAAAATAAACAGATGCATTACCTTGATGTGGACGGACAAAAGGTGCAATAGATTCATTACTCCCAAACGGAACAGCTTTAATTTGAAGTGAGTGTAACCAATTTAATGATTCTTTTAAATCCTCATATGAAACTCTAAATGCAATATGACGTAAAGAAGGATGATATTTCGTTTCACATTCAGAACCTTCCCATAACCCCAGCCAACTCATTCCTTCTTCAATCCAAAAGAATGCTGTTGATTCATCGCTCCAAGCTAATTTCAACCCTAGTTTTTCATAAAATTCAATTGAGTTTCTTAAATTGCTAACCGGTAAGTGTGCTTCGTATATTCCTTTAATCAATTTAAATCCTCCTTTATTCTTACAATTTCTTATCATTACTATAGCTGTTAAAAAAGAATATAGAATCGAGTAAAAGTATGAAAGTACATACAACTTTAGTAGTAAATAATCTTATTTCAATTAAGATTTATGCAATTAAGAAATTTGTTTATTTAAAAGGGATTTATCAAATTGAAAGATAAATAAATTGAATAGATACTTAATAAGGGGATGATATAAATGAAAGTAGTTGTAAAAGAATTACGACCATTAGAAGTGGCATTCATAAGAAGAACTGGTAGTTACTTTGAACCACAAGATCATTGGGGGAAGTTATTGAACTGGTCTATTGAAAATAAGCTTTATCCACCGGAGCAATCATTTATCGGAATCTCATTAGATAATCCTGAACTTGTTGCAAGCCATATGTGCCGACATGATGCTTGCGTGACCATACCTGAAAACTTTGAAAAAGAACAACATGAGGGTGTGCAATTTAAAAGTGTAGATGGAGGTCTATACGCTCTATACCAATTCTATGATGAACCTCATAAATTAAGTGTAGCGTATCAATACATGTACGCAGAGTGGCTACCAAATAGTGAGTATGATGCAGATTATGATAGAGATAATTTAGAGTTTTGCTTAAATAATGTTGCAGAAGATTTAGAAGGAAAGTTAAAGGTTGATTTATTTGTGCCAATTAAAAAAGTACCAATAAATATGAATGCAAATAAGTAGTATGTTTCTATCTAGCATTATCTTTACTATATTTTTTATTTGCTAATCAAATAGTAACGGAGGATACCGGCGTATTGGATGATATGTTTTTAAAAGATTATTGGGTAGAGAAAACATTAAATAAACAATTAAATGAGACGAGCATATACTAATAAATGACACAATGCATAATTTATAATCGTATTTGAAGAGCACCTTAAAGTGCTCTTTTTTTATTGAAATTCATGCACTTATATAAGTTGTTCTTAATTTGAATCATCGTCCTTATATTATGTAATTTTGCATAATGTTACATAAATTGTGTATTTTCCCTTTTTTTCGACAGGAACAGGAAGTATACTTTGTACAAGCTTTCTATTTCAAAATTATACGAGGTGAAAAAATGAAAAACAAAAAGACGTTAACTAAGGTAGCATTAACAACAGGTTTAGCTTTAACAGCAGTAGCACCGTATGGAGTAGGTCATGCAGAGGAAACAGATCAACTACAAATTCAAATTCAGGAGGAATCATTCCGTTCAGGTGAACTTACACAACCGTCACAAAAGGAACCAGAGAATGTAGTAAAAGATGCTCTTAAGGAGAAAACAGAACAAGCCCTTTCTTCAAAGCAAGTCAATGGAGAAACTGGAGTAGATTATAAAGTTCTTCAAAAACGTGATTCATATGATGGGACTACACTTGTACGTATACAACAAACATATGAAGGAAAAGAAGTATATGGCCATCAATTAACTGCACACGTAGATCATAACGGTGTTATTAAAAGTGTTTCAGGCGATAGCGCGCAAAATTTAAAACAAGAAGAATTGAAAAAGCCTATCAATCTATCAAAAGATGAAGCGAAACAATATATTTATACGAAGTACGGGAACGATATCAATTTTATTTCGGAGCCAGAAGTTAAGGAAGTTATTTTTGTTGATGAAAATAATGGACAGGCTAGCAATGCATACCAGGTTACATTTGAAGCGGCAACACCAAAATATGTTTCCGGAACATATTTAGTAAATGCACAAAATGGTGATATGTTAAAAAATATGGTACAAGAGTCTAACTTGAAAGCAAGTGAAAAACTAGTTGGAGCCTTAAAGAAAAGTAAAAAAAGCAGTCTTACATCATTAACGGGCACTGGAAAAGATGATTTAGGGATCTCTCGTTCATTTGGTATTTCTAAACAAAGTAATGGCAAATATGCTCTGGCTGATTATACAAGAGGGCAAGGAATTGAAACATATGATGTGAATTACAGAGATATTACTAAAGAAGAAAGCTATTATCCTGGTACATTAGCAACTAGTACTTCGACAACATTTAACGATCCAAAAGCAGTAAGTGCTCATTACTTAGCAACAAAAGTGTTTGATTTTTATAAAGATAAATACAATCGTAATAGCTTTGATAATAAGGGACAAAAGGTAGTTTCAGTTGTACACGCTTGGGATTCTGAAGAGACGAATAATCCGAAAAATTGGCAGAATGCATTAAGTGCTAATAATGGTAGTATGCTTGTATATGGAGATCCTATCGTCAAAGCATATGACGTGGCTGGGCATGAATTTACACATGCTGTTACTTCTAGTGAATCTAATCTTGAATATTACGGTGAATCTGGTGCGATTAATGAGGCACTATCTGATATTATGGGAACATCTATTGAGAAATACGTAAATAATGGAAGCTTTAACTGGACGATGGGAGAACAAACTGGATCTGTCTTCCGTGATATGGAAAACCCAGCTTCTGTTCCATCTTCACTTGGAGTACCTTATCCAGATGATTACAGTGAATTTAACGATTTTAATGGATGGGATCAAGGTGGCGTTCATTTTAATTCAAGCATTATTAATAAAGTTGCATATCTTATTGCAAAAGGCGGAACTCATAACGGAGTAATTGTTAAAGGAATTGGTGAAGATAAAATGTTTGATATTTTCTATTATGCAAATACAGATGAGTTAAACATGACTTCTAATTTCAAAGAATTGAGATCAGCATGTATTCGAGTGGCAACTAATAAATATGGTGCGAATTCAGCTGAAGTTCAAGCGGTACAAAAGGCATTTGATGCAGCAAAAATTAAGTAAGTTAGAAATATAGTTATCATTCATATATTATTACATTATGAAAAAACAGCTAATATCCTTAAAAGGACATTAGCTGTTTTTTTACGTAACTATGCATGAGTGAAAATACACTTACTAAGCGATAATTAGGCACTTTACTTTTAAGAAGCTGCGACAAATATGTAAGGTTTATAGTATGTAAAAACAGAAAATTAATAATATATTGACCTCTTAACGGAAAGTGCTATAAAATGAAAGCGATAACAAACGATTGCTTTAAAATAATTTCCCTGATCTTGTATTATTTTTAAATATATGAAGACATAAACAAACTATTTTTTTAAATATTAATGCAAACGTTTTCGTATTGAAAAGATCATTGAAATACAGATTTGAAAATAGCAAACATGGGGGTGAAGTAAAAATAGATTTCTAGATTGATTTAAGTATTGGAATGTAGTACGAGCATAATAAATCGTTCGTACTATTTAAAGAAAGGGTGTATGTGGTGCAAATGATAAAAAGATTAATTAACAAATCAGTTTTATTACTTACTATAATCGTAATGTTATCATCCGTTTTCTCTTTTCAAAGTGTAAAGGCAATTTCAAATTCGAAAACAACTGAAGTTATCGTTCATTACAAAGAACAGTCTGGAAATACAAAAGACTGGAACCTTTGGATATGGGGAGAAAATGCAAATGGTACATCATATGAATTTACTGGTGAAGATGAATTTGGAAAGTACGCTAAGATTAATATAGATGGTGACTATAATCGTGTAGGATTTATCATTCGTACAAATGAGTGGGAAAAAGATGGTGGCGATCGTTGGATTGAAAATATAAAGGACGGTCGTGCTGAAGTATGGGTTCTTTCTGGTGATGAAAAAGTATATAACGCTAAGCCTTCATCGGATCTATCAATTCAAAAAGCAACTATTGATAGTTTCCATGAAATTACTGTAACGACGAATGTCCCGTTTCATATTAAGGAAAAGAAAATTGAAATGGAAGGTATTAAAATTAAGAATATTAGTCCTTATGATATAAACAGTGGAAATGTTACGAATAAGGTGAAAGTAATTACGGAGCAGAAAATTGATTTAAAGCAGACATACAAAGTTAAAATTGAAAACTTAGCTGATACAAATACGGAAATCGGTAAAGTCATTCGTAGTGAAGAGTTTGATCATTTATTTTATTATGGTGGTAACGATTTAGGGAATATATATACACCACAACATACAAAGTTCCGTGTATGGGCTCCTACTGCGAGTGAAGCAAAATTAGTTACATATAAAAAATGGAACGATAAAATAGGTACTGAAATAAACATGCAACAAGGTGAAAAGGGCACTTGGAAAGCAGAACTTAAAGGGAACCAAAAAGGTCTCTATTATACATATAAGGTGAAAATTGGTGATAAGTGGACGGAAGCAGTTGATCCGTATTCACGTGCTGCTTCTGTAAATGGAGATAAAGGTGCGGTTGTTGATTTAGAAGAAACAAATCCGAAAAAATGGAACACTAACAAAAAGCCTAAATTAAAAAATCCGGAAGATGCTATTATTTATGAATTGCATGTACGCGATCTTTCCATCCAACCTGAAAGTGGGATTAAGCAGAAAGGGAAATATTTAGGAGTAACAGAAAAAGGAACAAGAGGGCCTGAAGGTGTAAAAACAGGACTTGATCATATGAAAGATCTTGGTGTTACACACGTTCAGCTTTTACCGATATTTGATTATGCTTCAGTAAATGAAGAGAATGTAAACGAACCACAATATAACTGGGGATATGATCCGAAAAATTTCAACGTTCCAGAGGGATCTTATTCTACAAATCCATATGAGCCAACTGTTCGAATAACTGAATTAAAGCAAATGGTTCAAACACTGCACGATAATAATCTTCGTGTTGTTATGGATGTAGTTTATAACCATATGTATAATGCTACTGAATCTAATTTTCATAAGTTAGTTCCAGGTTATTATTATCGTTACAATGAAGACGGAACATTTGCAAATGGCACTGGTGTAGGAAATGATACTGCTTCAGAACGAAAAATGATGAGGAAATTTATGATTGATTCAATAACATACTGGGCAAAAGAATACAATTTAGACGGATTCCGTTTTGATTTAATGGGTATTCATGATTATGAAACAATGAATGAAATACGTAAAGCTGTTAATCAAATTGACCCTTCTATTATACTACATGGAGAAGGTTGGGATTTAAATACACCTCTTGCAGCAGAGTTGAAAGCAAATCAAAAAAATGCAGAGAAAATGAAAGGGATTGCTCATTTTAACGATAATATACGTGATGGATTAAAAGGTAGTGTATTTGAAGAGAAAGAAAATGGGTTTGTAAATGGAAAGGAAAACATGGAAGACCGTATTAAAAAAGGCATTACCGCAGGCATTGACTACGATACAAATTCGTCGACTTACCAAGATCCAGAGCAGGTGCTAACGTATGTGGAAGCACATGATAATCATACATTATGGGATAAACTTGAGTTGACTAATTCAGGTGATAACGAAGAAGTGCGAAAACAAATGCATAAATTATCTTCTTCGATTTTATTAACATCACAAGGTATTCCGTTCTTACATGCGGGACAAGAGTTTATGCGCACGAAATATGGTGATCATAACAGTTACAAATCTCCAGATTCAATTAACCAGATGGACTGGTTGCGCCGTGCAACGTTTAATAATGAAGTAGATTATATGAAGGGTTTAATAGAATTACGCAAAAAGTACTCAGCTTTTCGAATGACATCTGCAGAGCAAATTAAAAAACAGATCTCTTTTATTGATGCTCCCAAAAATGTTGTGGCTTATTCAACAAAAGGAAATGGTAATAAAAACGAATACTTTATGGTGGCTCACAATGCAAATAGAGAAGCGGTTGAAATAACACTTCCATCGAAAGGGCCTTGGAAAGTACTAGTAGACGGGAAGCAGGCGGGAAGTAAACCACTTTCTGTTGTCCATGACAATAAAATTAAAGTTCCTGCATTAAGTTCATTTGTTTTAAAAACAGAGAAACCGATTAAATAAATGAAAAAAGCGGAATGAATATTATTTTCACTTCGCTTTTAAAGTTCAAGTAATAAAATTTCACATACTGTAATTTTATTACAATTTAATAAAAATCATAAACAAAAGGAGAAGAACTCACAAAGGTTCTTCTCCTTTTTTAATGTGTAATTAGAGTATGAAAAGTTACAGGTATGGGTATGTACATTTAACTTTTTGTGGAACATGCCGTTGCATACCGAAAGAACAATATAAACCTAGAGTTACAAGAGGTTTGAAAATAGCGAAAGGCAAGACGATGAATCCATTTACTAAATGACGAGAAAATGACAAAACTGTAAGAATGCACGAATGTTTGTAAGAAAGTTCGATGTTTTCCTTTTTCTTTTTTTATTAAAGTGAAAAAGAAGAAAGCGATGTCATAAGAGGTTGGTATTTTTAGATGAGTACAATAACCAAAACTATTCATGTAATGAAGTTATATGGAAATCAGTAAAACAACTTACTAAAAAGGAGGGATTTGAAAATGTCTTTTTCACAATTCAATATTGATATTTTCCGAGCAATTAATGATTTAGGTAAACAATATTCATTTCTAAACTCAACCATGATATTTTTGGCAGAATATATGGTATATATTTTCGCTTTAATTGTTTTAGCTTATTGGTTTACTAGGACCAGAAAAAGTAAGATGATGGTTATTCAAGCGATGTTTGCTTTTATAATTGCTGAGGTGATTGGGAAAATGGCGGGGAAATTTCATCTAAATTACCAACCGTTTGCAGTATTACCTGATGTGAATAAACTTGTCGACCATGCTGTAGATAATTCATTTCCTAGTGACCATACGATTCTCTTTTTTTCAATTTGTTTTTCATTCTGGCTTGTTCGTAAAAAAACTGGATGGTTATGGCTTATACTTGCATTTTGTGTAGCGATCTCTCGTATTTGGGTAGGGGTTCATTATCCTTTCGACGTTACAATGGGGGCTTTAATAGGATGTGTTTCAGCGTTATTTTCGTATTGGTTCGTACCGAAATTTTCTTTTATTAATCAATTGCTTACGTTATATGAAAGAGTAGAAAAATATGTTTTATCATCCAAAAACAAATCAAAGGGATTTTGAGTATATCCCTTTCTTATCCTCATTACTATTTTCCGCAAGATGCAACTGTTTATTTCCACAAAGGTGATAAGGAGTGGAGGTATGTCCAAGTAACAAAATATCTTATTTGATTTAAGCGTGACTTTAAATCAAATTTTTGAAATTAGATATGTGTCCAGAGCATCTTATACAGAAAGGTAATAGAAATGATCAATTAGTTAATCTTTATTCTGCAAAAGGGGATTTTTAAATGGTTAACGAAATCATTATTATATGGAAGTTTATTTAAAGATAAAGAGGAGTTGGTGGGTTTCATATGACTGCCGAAATAATCTTTGCATCCAATAAATTAGGGATAATAAATGATGATCAATTACAATCGATGCTCAATAGATTTAATTTGGGTAAACTCATTTCATCGAAAAAAACAGCAAATGGAGTTATGGGCCAAACTATGTTTGTCTCGTCAACAGAAGGAGAGTATGTTTTTAAAGGAAACCCACTTTATGATGGTCAATTGGTTGAGGAAAAGTTCTTTGTAGAAAATATCGATAAAAGAACAAACGTGACTGTCCCTATGCCATATATAATTGATAATTCGGATGAAATTTTTGGTTGGAGTTATGCACTAATGCCTTGTCTTCAAGGCGAACATCTAAACTCAAAATATTTGAAAGCTAATCTCAAATTAAATGACAAGTTTAAAATAGCCGAATTAATCGCTAAAACATTATCTGAATTTCATAATTGGAAAGTCAACGAATTTGGTGAACTTAATACGGAAAAACTTGAGATAATTCCCTTTAAAAATTCATACACGCAATGGCTTTTTAATAGAATATTATTTTGGTTAGAGGATGCCAAAAAATACTCGAAAATTACGGAGAAGGATTTCAAATGGGTGGAAGATTTATTAGAAGAATCCAAGGGGGCGTTTGAAAATTTATCTACTCCAACTTTTGTAATGGGTGATTTTAAACCTGGAAACTTCTTAATATATTTAGGTGACAATGGATGGGAATTGGGTGGTGTTTTTGATTTTACAAATTCATATTTTGCAGATCCCGTTTCCGACCTAATAAAGATGATTACCTACTATATAGATAACAATGAAGTCAATATCGCAAAACATTTAGTTAATTTGTATTGTAGAAATTTAGAGGGGAAAGAGGATATAAAAAAACGTATTAAAGTACATATGCTTCATCAACGACTTCTAGATTGGGGTTGTGCAAAAGCAATGCATATGGTCACCTGGGATAATGAACTTCCATTTTATGAATGGGTAGAATCGTACACGGATTCAGTAGCAGATCTTATTGATTAAAATAGAAATCCCTTTATCAAGTCAACATTTTGAATGGGCCGATATATTCAATGCACCTATTTACATCCACGAATACGAAAAAGTATGGATCGCACATCTAGGTAATAAACTATTTTATTACCTAGACATATGATTTAAATACTTTCCCGTAAACATGGTACAAGTATTGTTATTGCAGAATTAAACCTACAATCATAATTAAACTAAATAGTACCAACCAACCAAACGCACAATAGCCGAAAATTCTAATCCATTTTGGTAATTGATTCATGTTAACTTTATTTGCGGGAACTCCTTGCATAGAAAACATCATTTTTTGATCTCTATCCCTGTTATTTTGTTGTTCATACATAATATCATCACCTTTCTAGAACTATAGTGTTTATAGTATATCAGTCTGAAGAAAATTATGTATAAGGACTAGTTTGCATCTTATGTGGTGAATTTTATAAATATCAAAAAAGAGTCCTACATAAATAGGACTCTTTTTCTTCAATTATTAACTTACTGGATATGCATTAGAACCAAGATAACGTTCTTTTATAATTTGTAGATGGTGAAGCTCGTGACCAGCAATGATGTATGCTAATGCACGAACTGTAACTGCAGATTTGTTCGCATTTCCCCTTAGTAACCAAGCGTCTTTATCTAAACTTTTAAGTAAATGTACGGTAGATTGGCGAACAACTATGAAATTCTCAAGAAGATCTTGCATAAATTGCTTATCAAAAGCAGCTTTAAGAACATACATTTCATCGTTATAGCCTGGAAGTTCTGCTGTCTCGCCTCGAGCGATAGATAGCAATCTATACGCCATAATACGTTCTGTATCTGCTATGTGACCGATTACTTCTTTTATACTCCATTTAGTAGGAGCATATCGGAAAAGTCCCTCACTATCAGAAATTTCCTTTAATAAAAGATTCGTTTCCTGTATTTGTCGTTCTAGAATATGTATGATATTTCCGTCTGATACCAAGTTAATATACGTTGCATAATACGGGTTATATTCACTTGCCTTTGGTCTTATTTGCATTCGAATCATCCTTTTTTTAGTCTTTTAGTACAGCTTATCATAAAAGAGTTTCGAATTAATCTGAAAGTTTAAAATCAAAATCAAAAATTTCACCTGCTACCGAAGCCAAAAATATTATATTTTTCTAAGCTTATATAACAAGTTGAATTAGTGTGCTTTCAAATTAAATAACAAACAGAAAAAGGACTTTCGATTTATCTCTTAGAATATCGTTCTTTACAAGTCCTTTGATATTAATTACTTTTTTGATCTCTACGGAAATAAAGAAAGGTTGTGAAATTAAATGATGAGTTATAAAGCAATGCTGTTTGATTTAGATGATACGTTACTTGATAGAGATAAGGCAGTAGATAATCTGTTTTTATTAGTTTTGGAAAAGTGTTATGAGGATGTTAGTGATACAATCAAAAACAATATGCTACAGAAATTCAAAGAATACGATAAAAGAGAATACGGCATAAGTAATAAAACGATAGTTTTAGAATTATTATTTGATGAATTCGCGCCGAAATATAGATTGCCGCGCAATTATATCCAAGATTTTTGGAATGAAAATTTCCCTAAATGTTTTTCAATAGACCAAAATACTATCCATTTCTTAAATCATATAAAGAGGCACTTTAAAGTTGGAATTATAACAAATGGCTCGACGCAGAGGCAAACGGCTAAAATAATTAACACAAATTTAAATGATTACTTTGATACGATTATTATTTCTGAAGAAGTGGGGTTAAGTAAACCTGATAAGCGTATATTCGAACTAGCATTAAATAAGCTTAATGTGCAACCAGATAATGTATTATTTGTTGGAGATGACTTAGAAAAGGATATTGCTGGTCCTCAAAATGTAAATATAAAAGGTGTGTGGTTTAACCCTCAGAAAATCAAAAATACTACCGAAATACAACCGTATGCCGAGATTAATACTTTGGATAGTTTATTAAGTTATGTTACACCACAATATTTTTATAACAAGTAAAACCGATCTCGATATTTAATAATTTCATTGACCGTATTAGTGATATGAAAAATCTATATTTGAAATAAAAAGAGGCTGCTTTGTTCGCTGTATCTAGTTTGAACTATGATTAATATGAAGAGCTGCAATACAAATTTACTCATATTGTGTAAGTAATAGAGGAGTGGGACTATGGAAATAAAGAAATTAGTTATCGATGGAATAAATATTGCGGTCATAAAAAACGATAAGGTATTAATTTCCGATGTTCAAACGGCATTGGATCTTATGGCAACAGTTCAATATGAAGTAGATGCGAAACATATTATTATTGATAAATCATTACTAAGCGAAAGTTTCTTTGACTTAAAAACACGCCTTGCCGGTGATATCCTTCAAAAGTTTATAAACTACAAGGTAAAGATTGCTATCATTGGAGATTTCTCTATGTATACTAGTAAAAGCTTAAAGGATTTTATTTATGAATGTAATAAAGGGAAAGACATTTTTTACTTAGTAACTGAACAACAAGCAATTGAAAAACTAAGTACATTATAGCAATAATACCTCAGTAAAATATTCCTCTTTTTCATGTCGCTTATTATTTACAACATATAAGAACTAATGTTTGTGATAAAATAAGAGATGAATAAAGGGGGAGTTTTTTTGAACAAATTTCATGATGTAATCCAAAATTTAAACAATATAATTTACAAACCTAACGAATTCATAATCACGAATCTAAAAGAAGAAAAACAAAACGCAGAATATGCAGGATGTTTATTTCACTTAAATCATAAAAGTATTCGTTTTAGAATATCAAAAATTACCCCTAATAAAATTGGGCAATTTGTTTCTTTTTGGGAGAAAGATGACAATATGCAAAATCAAGCGTTTTCTTATGATGCTGCTCCTGACTTATTAGTTATCACTTGTATAGATGATAATAAACTAGGACAATTTATTTTCCCTAAAGAAATTCTACTTAAAGAAAAAATATTGAAAACGCAAAGTCAAAAAGGAAAGATGGCTATGAGAGTTTATCCGGTTTGGGATACTCCTGTTAGCAACCAAGCTAAAAAGAGCCAAATGTGGCAACTTCAATATTTTGTTGATGTAAGTGATCATAATCATTTACCTATAGACAAACTATTACATTTGTATTTGTAACTTCTTTTCTTAAGTAATCTTGCGAGTTAGACTTTTTGTACCGGTACAGTCAAACGAAATGTACATTGTTTCAGTACCCCATCAAATTTACAATCAGCATATACTATTTTAACTTATACATATTAAGGGGTGCTGACTATGACAAGTCTACAACACAAGATGTTTACAAGATTGAATCTTGCAAACCGTACTGAAGTGAAGTTTGAAGAATTAAATACAATTCTTTTTGCATTTGCACACACTATACCATTTGAGAATTTAGAGGTTATAGCACGTAATGCGAATACAATTACTACGGAAAATTTACAGAATAAAATTTTAACTACATCTCGCGGCGGACTTTGTTATGAATTAAATACTCTTTTTTACTACTTTTTACAAGATTGTGGTTATGATGTACAGCTTGCACTTGGTACTGTATATAAAAATGATATAAACGCATGGGCACTTGAGGATGGGCATATAACAATTATTTTAAATCATGATAACGTACGATACTTAATTGATGTAGGTATTGCTTCTTTAGTACCTTTAATCCCTGTACCTTTTACTGGAGATTCTGTTTCCTCTAAAAACGGTACGTATCGAGTGAAAAAACGAGACACGAGTAAAGGAAATTACGTTCTAGAAAGAAAAGATACGGACGGAGAGTGGAAAGTTTGCCATGCATTTTATAATCGTATCATTGATGAGGCAGTAGTGAACGATGTTCAAAGAAGAGTAATAGAAGATGAGAAATCTATTTTCAATAAGGGACCAATCGCAGTCAAATTAACGGAATCTGGCCATGTCTCTTTAACAAATACTAGTTTAACTGAAATCATTTATGGTGAAAAAGTGAAACGTGAAATTACAGAAAATCTATATAGAGAGCTTTTATTTACTTTATTTGCTATTGAGTTGTGATGTAACGAATAGCTAGCCGGTTCTTATGCAGAATCGGCTACTTTATTTTAAAACTACTATTAAAGTTTGATTTTCTTAATAGATATAATACACTAGAACAGTATGAACAATGAATTTTGAATGTAAAGGAAGATTTTCATGTCAATTATTGATAAATTAAAACTTAATAAGTATACAAATATGGTCGTAATTAATGAACCTAGTGATTATAACATTTTTACAGGGGAAGAAACTGCATTTTCCAAAGGTCACGATGCCATTTTTATTTTTGTAGAAACACTTGATGAAATGGTGAAACAAACGAATTATATTGTTAGTAATGATGAATTACTAATTGAAAAAGGCTATATATTCTTCGCGTATCCGAAAAAAGGTAATTCTCGATATAGTACGTTTATTCACCGTGATGAAATGTTTCCAACATTAAACGTTGGCGAAGATGGGTATGTAGGACAAAGTGATATTAAGTTTGCACGAATGGTAAGTATGGACGATGTCTTTACTGTTGTAGGTTTAAAGCGTGAAAAGAAAAAAGAGAAGAAAACGCCTGCTATGAGTCAATGTGTTGCCGATTATGCAGATCGTATTAAAGATGTTGAAGCACTATTGGCTAATCACCCAAATGAACTTACGTTTTATCAAAGTTTAACACCGGGATATCAAAAAGATTGGGCACGTAATTTATTTTCTGTAAAACAAGAAAAAACACGCGATAAACGTCTTGAGAAAATGATTGAAATCCTTTCACAAGGCTATAAAACAATTGAACTATTCCGTAAGAAGAAAAAATAACGATTAGGTAAGTCACAATGATGCAACAATTAATTATACTTAGCACATTGAAAAAAGAATTCCTTTCAGTATACTAAGGTATGTTCTTATATTTAAATAATTAGCAAAAGAGAAAAGGTGTTTGAAATGAAATCGTATATTGTAGTTGGAGCTGGTATTTTAGGGGCGTCTACTGCTTATCATCTTGCTAAAGCAGGTGCGAACGTTACTATCGTGGATCGCCAACAATTAGGTCAAGCAACTGATGCAGCAGCTGGTATTGTATGTCCATGGCTTTCACAGCGTCGTAATAAAGCATGGTATAAAATCGCTAAAGGCGGTGCGCGTTACTATTCTTCTTTAATTCAGCAATTAGAAGAAGACGGTGAAACGGATACAGGATACAAACGTGTAGGTGCAATTAGTTTACATACGGATGAGAAAAAGTTAGATAAAATGGAAGAACGCGCTTATAAACGACGTGAAGATGCACCAGAGATTGGGGAAATTACACGTTTATCAGCTGAAGAAACGAAAAAATTATTCCCAGCATTATCAGAAGAATACAGTTCTGTTCATATTAGTGGTGCTGCACGAGTAAATGGAAGATCATTACGTAACGCATTAATAAGTGCTGCGAAAAAACATGGTGCAACTTTTATTAAAGGTGATGCAGTATTAGTCCGTGAAGGTAATCATATTACTGGAGTAAAAGTAAATGACGAAACAATGGTAGCAGAAAAGGTAATTGTAACTGCCGGCGCATGGGCGAATGAAATATTAAATCCATTAGGGATCAATTTCTTAGTTACATTCCAAAAAGGACAAATTGTTCACCTGCAAACGGAAAATACAGCAACAGAAAATATGCCAGTTGTTATGCCGCCAAACGATCAATACATTTTAACATTTGACAATGGTCATGTCGTAATTGGTGCAACACATGAGAATGACACTGGTTTCGATCACCGTGTAACAGCAGGTGGTTTACATGAAGTATTCCATAAAGCATTAACTGTTGCACCTGGTTTAGATGAGGGTACTATGCTTGAAACGAGAGTTGGTTTTAGACCATTTACACCAGGATTCTTACCTGTTATTGGGCCACTACCTAACTTTGAAGGTATACTCGTTGCGAACGGATTAGGCGCTTCAGGTTTAACTGCCGGCCCATATTTAGGATCAGAATTAGCTAAACTAGCACTTGACCAAACAATTGAATTAGATTTAAACGATTATGACGTTGCGGGTGCAATTGAATAATAAAAAAGATTAGGATTCGCTCCTAATCTTTTTTATTTAGAGGAGCACGACATACCCATCAAGCCAATATTTTTAATTACTCCCATTGAAAATATGCATCGATGACTACAAATAAGATGGTTATGTTAATTGAAGACAATTGATTTAAATCGCGGAATTTATCCCTTTAGGCAATTCATCTCCATCTGATTTGTGTTACGGGTGAAACCGAACAATTCAGGTGGAGATGAATTGCCGTCAGAAGGGAGGCTGAACAATTTTGTTTCCATATATAAAATCAGCTTTTCTTAATTGTTAGGGGGCACCATACATCGCAATCAAGTTAAGGAGACGAATTTCCCTCAAAATGAAAAAACGTTTGCAATAAGACTTATAATGAAATTAAGTTCTTGATATATCCCGTCGAGGATATATTATGAAACAGTGCTTAAATAAAGGAGTTGTATAAAATGAATGAAAAAGATACAGAAATAAAACGCTCTTCAAAAGCAGAAAACATTCTATCTCAGATCAATAGTAAAACAAAGCTAGGCGACTTACGAAAAATCGCGAAGGACATAAAAAAAGATCACAAACTAGCTATGGAACTTTGGTCAACCGAAGAGTTTTTGCCCAGGCTATTAGCAATCTTAATTATGGACAAAAAACTTCTTTCACAAGATGTGCTAAATAAGCTTGATAAGGATATACAGACTCACACTTTTGATGAACGAAATAACTTAATGGATTGGTTAATGGCTAATCAGCTCACCAAAGACAAGAAGAAAATTGCATTGATGGAGTCATGGGAAAATAGTCCTTCTACTCTTCAAAGGCGAGCTTATTGGTATTATCAAGGGCTATTGAGATGGACTGGACAAACACCGCCTGATAACACCGCAGACTTGCTATCTGCATTAGAAGCTAATATTATGCAGGAAGAACCGGAAGTTCAATGGGCTATGAACTTCACCGCAGGCTGGATAGGCGTTTATGATGAAAAGAATCGTGCGCGTTGTATTAAACTTGGTCAGAAAACAGGTCTTTACAAAGATGTAATAGTAGCAAAAGGATGTACTCCCAGCTATTTGCCGGAGTTCATTACGATTGAAGTTAACAAACGACATAATGATTAAGTTACCTTTGAATAATTTATTAGGGTTTAATGCAAAAAAGGAATTTAATACCTCAATAATTGTATTATAGAAATAAGTAATATAAAAAGAGATTGAATGACACCTATTAATCATTAAGAAAGGAACGATCACAATGACGAAAGTATCTTATAGTGGTTTAAAATATGGGGAAAGTGATGTGGAAATAAAATTATTAGTGGATATACAAAATGATTGGTTTGAGGTAACACATACCAAGGAAGTTTCTCAAGTAATGAATAAATCAACAGGTAAATATATTATAGTAAATCGAAATACCTTGAAATGTGAGTTTGTTTCATAATACAAAGAAACTGTGAAACAACTAAATTTTAAATAACTGACTAATAGGAGGGATGAAAATGAAAAAATTTATAGTTAGTTATTTAGTATGTCTCATATTTTTTCTATAGTTACACCTAATTTGGAAATTGAAAAATTAAAAACCTTGCTGCATATGAAGTGTAGCAAGGTTTTTGAAGTTGTTTAATTCTTGTTTCACTTACGGCTTGGTTCGCTAATATTGTAATTGTTTTAATAACCTTTTGTTTAATTCCCATAAAGCTGTTTTGTTACTATCCCACTTTAAAAGCGTTACTGCTTCCTCAAAGCAAAACCATTTATAATTGGAGTGTTCTTTGGATAATGAAATATTTTTTGTAGGAACTTTAACTCCAAAAGAAAATTCTTTTATTACATAAACATCATCTCCCCAAAGAAATTCTCCAACTACATCTTCTACTGGTAGTGAAGACACAGAATCTAATTTTATATAAGGGAATTCTCTTAAAATACCAGCCTCTTCAAACGCTTCCCGTTTTGCTGATTCAGAAGGAGTCTCACCATCTTCTCCACCACCAGCTATTCCTTGCCAATAACCATAATCACTTCGATTAAAAATAGCATATTGAATAGAATCATCAGTTATTATATAAGGAAATATTAATACTTGATATGGCGCTCTCATTGCATAACCTTTTCCCGAAAATAAGCTTTAAATAAATTTGAATCATTTATTCTCTAATCTATTAGTTAAGTAGATGAAGAGCCGACATCACTATTCTACATTAATAATGCAGGTTTATGATGCCGGCTCCTCATTTAAAAAAACAAATTTATTGTTCATAAACATGTGTACCTTTAATGTAAAAAAACTGCTTTTTTCTTGTCAAAATTTACTTAGCGTGTTTTTTCTCCGAAATGCTGGCGATACGTTTATTTATATTTAATTATTATATGAAGTAGGGTTTTTTTTATATAAAAACACCACTGATAAAATAAAGATTACAGCCTTCAAACTTCCCCAATACGGATATACAGCATGATCTGTTAAACTAGCATATTGAAAGATATTCTCTAAACCAAAAATCCCTATCATGATCGCTAAAAGGAATGAAACTGATCCATATATTCCATTACGATAGAGGGTAAATAAGTATATTGCACATATAAGTGGTACGACGATTTGTAGTAAGATTGCCATGGATTGTCCCCCTAATTTATATTTTATAGTTATATCATATCAAAATATGTAATAAAAAGGAATGTAAGTTAATTGATGCTAATTAGAAAACAGACTTGTTCAAACAGGGATATCACCATTTCACGTCTATAGTTTTGATACTAATGGAACTACTTTAATCATATTCTTCTATTAAAAAGAATAAAAAGGGGTGTACAGTTAATTGACAAAAGTCAAAGTTCGTTTACGGCCGATCGTTCATAACATAAATTTACCAACTGTAATAAAAACAGCAATACTTCCAGGTGAATCAGCTGAAAGACTATTTATTGCAACCCAATTAGGCGAGGTGTTTTACATAGGTGACGGAGCTATAAAGACATTTTTAAATATTCGTCACCGAATTATTAAACTAGGCACATTTGAAGAAGGTGTTTCTAGTAGTGGGTATGATGAACGCGGATTGCTTGGACTAGCGTTCCATCCACAATTTAATGATAACGGCTTATTTTATCTTCATTATTCAGTAGCCGGGACTCAAGGACCAGGTGCACTTTCAGAACAATTTAAACCTAATCCGTGTGAACCAAAAACTCTAAACTTAAAGTGGACAAATAGAGATACTCAATATGATCATATCGATACGATTGAAGAATGGATTTTACAATCAAACAGTCAGCCTCAAAAGCGACGAACATTACTTAATATAAAAAGGCCATTTTTTAATCATAACGGCGTAAATAGCTTAAATTTTTCACCAGAGACTGGAAAACTGATTTTTACAAATGGCGATGGCGGTTCTGGCTATGACCCCTTTAATTTAAGCCAAGATGATTTAGAAATAGCGGGTAAAATAATTGAAATCGATTTAAGTAAAAATACATTCATAAATAAGCCTCCAGTAGTTACACGCTTTAATGAACTTCCTTTATCTATACAAGAAACACTTACAGTAATTGCGAAAGGTGTTCGGAATATAACCGGCATTTCATTTCAAAGGTTTTATAATCAATATATCAAATACGCCGGTAATGTCGGACAGGATATAGTAGAATCTATTTTTTCATTTGTTCAATACAAACCAATACCAGTTACTGAACTTGTTCATACCCATTTAATAAGAGATATTCCTGAACAATATGGATTGATAAATTTTGGGTGGAGAGGATGGGAAGGAGAATTACCTACTTCTTTTATAAGGCACTGTTCTGAAAATGCTACTTTAGATGATAGAATTATGGCTTATTATAGGGAAACAATAGAAACATCCGCAAAGCGTATCCAGCCCCTAATCAGTTATTTTCATAAAGATTCCAGACCAGATAAATTTGAAGGAACTTCACTTACTGGAGTTCAGCCGTATATGGGAACTGCCATTCCTAGTTTGACTGGTAGCATTGTGTTTACTTATCTTGCTAAGAAAGAAAAATCGCAGTCTTCAGTAAAAGGTGCGTTAGCTTTTTCTAGGGTTGGTACGCATGGTAAACATACTGACTTTCATGTTATTGAAACCCATTATGATTTCGGTGAACAGGCAGCTTATTTTATGAGTTTAGGAACAAATTTGGATCAAACAAGATTATATTTAGGAGTTTACGGTTCTATGAAAGTAACTGATTTTAACAAAGGTACTATTTTTGAAATCGTTCCTTAATATAAAATAAACTCTCAGATTTAGAAGAGGGTAACTAATAAACTATAAGTGTATGAATAAAAATAGAAAGTGATAAATTAAATATCTTTAGGGGGATTTTGATGAATCACTTTAGAAACTATTGGTATCAACCGATGATTGCGCATGAGACAAATTTTGTTCATAAAAGAGAGATGACGCCCGCAAAGCGTTTAGTCATTACAGCATTACTCGGTTCACTTGCTGCTATTTTGCAATCTGCTGGGAACTTAATCCCTGGTATCGGCTTATTTATTAGTCCTTTTGCGACGCTGCCTACATTTTTCGCTATTTGTTATTCTACTCGCACGGGAATACTTTCTTATATTCTTACTATTCTCCTATTATTTATTATTGAGCCAAGTGAACTAATTGTTTTTCCTTTTACTACAGGTTTATTAGGTATTGCGTTAGGTGTATCCTTTATACAATTTAAGAGGAGGATTTGGATTGTTTCCTTTTCGGCGATATGTTTACTTATAGGAATTATGGTCGTTCTTGATATTTTTCGATTTCCTGTATTAGGTCCTACTATTCATACGACTTTGGATATAAAAATTATTCTATCGATATTTATAATGAGCTTTCTATACTGTTGGATTTATGCAGGCTTTTGTAGAATAATGTTGAATAGAGTATATAAAGTATGGACTTAACAATTTCTCATATATTTTCAAAGATTGGAGATTTAAGTCGTGTATAAAGTTAAAATAAGAAGGCCAAATTCGGATGATGTAGATGAATTAAATTTGTTTTTTCGTCTTGTTATTACTCATACATTTAAAAATGAGGGGTTATCACAATTAATGGATGACATAGAAAATGAAATACATACGAAAAAACAGTATTTGAAAAATGATTTGGGGAGTAACGGAGAAAGTCGTTATTTTTTATTAGCAATTGATACAAGTAACGATAAAATCATTGGAACAATTGAAATCGGCCCAGCAAGTACGTTGATTCATAGTTGTACAGGTGGTGTTCTTAAAGATTTATATGAAATAGGAACAGTATTTGTATTACCTGAATATCAAAGAAAAGGCATAGGCAATGTATTACTAAACGCAATGTATATTACGTTACTTAGCAGAGGAATAACAGAATACTGTTTAGATAGTGGATACAAAAAAGCGCAAAGTATATGGGTGAAAAAGTTTGGAGAACCTAGTTATGTACTGAAGGATTATTGGGGAGAATCAAGTGATCATATGATTTGGAAGAAGAGTTTACATGATGCTCCTATAATATTTGAATTATAAAATGAAATATGCCTCTGAACGTAGCTTTTCTTACATATGTATGCTATTATTTATCTTTATAATAAAAGAGGACGTGAATGAACTTGATTAAAATTAATATTCCTGAAGCTGATATTTCAATTACTGAACGTAAACAAGTTATTAAAGGAGACGAGCCAATAATCACTCCAATTAATGGTTTTATTGATTTCCACTTGTTCCCTAGAGATAAAGGCGGCATTTTTATGTTTTATAATATTAATGACGAACTTCTTTTCGTAGGTAAAGCTCGTAAAATTAGACAACGTATTAAGAAGCATTTTGAAGACAATGTTTCACCAATTAAAAATCACCGTGATGAAGTATACCGCATTGATGCATGTATCGTAGAAGATCCAACAGAAAGAGAAATTTACGAAACATATATCATTAATGAATACAAAGCAAAATATAACGTTGATAAAGTATTCTATAAGTAATAAAAAAACAATCCTAGCACATATACTGGGATTGTTTTTTTATTTAAATTTAGTCCTCATATTTTCCTCCTTTTTTCAAATGATTCGCAACAATAAAGCAGCACACACCTATACAAATAAGTACAATTCCAAGCGCTTTATGTTTCCCTTCAAAGAAAGGAATATCAGAAATAACATTTGTCATACATAACCCAACAAACACAAGAATAGGTCCTAACCACAGTAATATATTTCCTAATTTCGTATGTTGCCACATAGTAACCCTCCCGACCTCTTTTTACATATATATCCATAAAATGAAAGTAAATTCATAGAGAAATATAGTTTTTTTCATATCGAAAATTTAATCTTCATATATTGGTACAAGCAAACGAGAAAGGGGACTATCATGAATTGGTTAGAAGCTTTTATATTAGGGATCATACAAGGTTTAACAGAATTTTTACCGATAAGTAGTACAGGTCATCTTTATTTAGGAAGACATTTGTTTCAATTAGATGAAGCTGGATTATTTTTAGATACGATGCTGCATATTGGGACTTTACTTGCGGTATTTATTTATTACAAAAAAGAATTTATTTATTTAATTAAAAATCCATTTTCAAAACTAATGCTACTACTTATTGTCGGGACGATACCCGCAGTCGTAATTGGCTTGTTATTTAAAGATTTCTTTGAGGATATTTCAAAAACAGGTATTACGATTGGTTGGGAGTTTTTAGTGACAGGATTCTTTCTCTACATGGCCGACAAACAAAAGAACGGTCGTAAAAAAATGGACAACATTACATATAAAGATGCATTTATTATCGGTTCCTTTCAAGCGGCTGCTATTTTTCCGGCAATTTCTCGTTCTGGAATGACAATCGTCGCTGCATTATGGAGAAAGTTAGACCGCGAAACTGCTGCTTATTTTTCTTTCTTGTTATCAACTCCAGCTATTGTCGGAGCTATCATTTTGCAATTAGCAGATGTTTATCAAGGGAAAGCAGAATCTATTTCTAGTACATCTTTAATTGTCGGAACGTTATCAGCTGCTTTTTTTGGTTACATAGCCGTTTCATGGATGATTCAATATTTAAAACGTCACTCTTTAAAAGTATTCGCGTACTACGTATGGGGATTAGGTATTTTAATTTTAACGTTGCAATATACTCATGTGTTTTAGTTTAGTAACAGATCCTGTTTCATTCACACAAGGCAGGGTCTTTTTTCATTAAGGAGGAAAATATGTTTAATAAAGCTATCGTTATTGGCGGAAGTATCGCAGGAAAACTCGCAGCAAAAGCATTATCAACTACTTTTAAAGAAGTAATCATTATAGAAGCCGGTGAAAGATGGGATGGAAAAGCTTCGAGAAAAAGAGTTCCACAAAGTAATCATCCTCATGTGTTATTAAAAGGTGGAGAAAATGCCATTCAGGAATTGTTTCCTACTATCACTAATGAACTAGTTGAAGCAGGTAGTATCGTAAATAACTTTACTCGTGATTTAAAATGGCATCAATTTGGTTTATGGAAACAATCATTCATAGGAGAAGTACATATGATTCAACAAAGTAGGTTTTTGCTTGAATGGCATATTCAAAAACGAATAGATCAGGTTTCTACTATTACTATTAAATATGAAACATTGATTGAAGGGTTATTAATAGATGGAAAACGTAACAAAGTATGTGGAGTAAAAGCGAAATGTTTAGAGACGGGAACGCAAGAAGAAATTAAAGCAGATATTGTTGTTGATGCGAGTGGATTTGCTTCAAAAAGTATAGCTTGGCTACGTGAATACAATATTGAAGTACGAGAAGAAAAAGTACGTATTGATTTATTTTACGCAACTAGAATGTTTAAACTTAAAGAAAATGAGAAATTAGACTGTTGTAATATGCTAATGTCTCCAAGCTTTCCTGACAATCCGTATGGCGTTCTTATTCAAACAATTGAGGATAATCGTTATTTTGTTACTTTCAGTGGTTATGCAAATGAGAAAGCACCACAAACAGATGATGAATTTTATAATTTTGCTGAAAATCTATCAATTTCTAATGTGACAGATTTTCTAAATAAAGCAGAGGCAATTTCAAATATCAAAACTTACAAAATTCCGTATCAAGTACGTCGGCGATTTGATTTAGTAAATGATTTACCCGAAAGGTTGTTAGTAATTGGGGATGCACATTGTCGTTTCGATCCTGTTTTTGGGCAAGGTGTTTCAGTTGCTGCTATGGAAGCTTATCAATTGCAGTTACTTTTACAAAGGAAACAAAAGCTTGATAAAGCATTTACAAAGCAGTTTTATAAAGAGACCGCTCATATCATACAAACTCCATGGGAAATGACTACAACGGAAATATCACGCCATCCTCAGCTAAAAAAAGAATTAACGATAAAGCAAAAATTTCAGCTTTGGTATACGAAACAAATATATCAACTATCTGCAAGTGACTCTGACATTTATATTCGATTAGTAAGAGTGATGAATTTAATTCGTAGTCCATTTCACCTATTTCATCCGAAAGTGTTACTTGCTGTGTTACTGAAGCGAAAGAAATAGAAGGAAAATAGTTGGTTGAAAAAGAATATATAACAGTTAGTAGATATAGAAGGAGTAGTCAAGATGAAAATATACATAGAACAATTAAAGAAAAACGATGCTAAGGATTTATTTACGTTTGAACTTACGAATAAATCTTTTTTTGAAACAATGGTACCAAATCGTGGCTCGCAATATTTTGATTTTGAATATTTTCAAAAACTATTAGATGATTTATTAATAGAACAGGCTGATGGAGATTCTTATTTTTATTTAATTCGTAACGAAGAAAAAGAAATTGTAGGACGAATAAATTTAGTAGATATAGATACAGAATCCCGAAGTAGTTCACTAGGCTATCGAGTCGGAGAAAAGTTTACTAAAAAAGGAATTGCAACAGCAGCTGTAAAATTAGTTTTAGACGTAGCGAAAAATAATGAAATCACTGAAGTACACGCTAAAACAACTACTAATAATCTCGCATCACAAGTTGTACTAGAAAAAAGCGGATTTTCTTCTTATCATAACGAAGCAGATACAAATTCTGTAGAATTAAACGGGGAACATGTGAAGTTTGTACATTATATATGGAGAAATACTTCGCGCTTATAATAAGGGGGACTTATACATGAATGATTTACGTTATCCAATTGGCCAATTTACATACAAACGTCCTATTACTGAAGAAATGATTGATACATGGATTCAAGAAATTGAAGATTTACCTAATGAACTAGCAAAGGCAATTAAAGATTTAGATCAGAAGCAGTTAGACACACCGTATCGCGTTGGTGGATGGACAGTTCGTCAAGTAGTTCATCACGTTGTTGATAGTCATATGAACAGCTACATACGCTTTAAATTAGCATTAACAGAAAAGAATCCAACAATTAAACCGTATAAAGAAGAGAAGTGGGCAGAATTACCTGATTCTAAATTGCCAGTAGATGTTTCACTAGTAATGTTAGATTCATTACATAAAAGATGGGTTAACCTATTATATTCTTTAGAACTTGAAGATCTAGAAAAGACATTTAACCATCCAGAGTCTGGCGAAACAAAACTTGCTGCTGCAATAGGACTATACGCATGGCATGGTCGCCATCATACAGCTCATATTAACTCGTTAAGAAAGCGTCTTAATTGGTAACATGGAGATTACATTAGAGAAGGCAACAGAAATTGATGCAGCATTGTTATTTCAAATGCAAATAGACTCTTTTAAACCTTTATTAAATAAATATAAAGACTATGAAACAAATCCAGCAAATGAATCTATTGAAAAAACTATTTTAAGGATTAATAATCCTAGTAATAACTTTTATAAGATTATATTTGATTCGAACCTTGTTGGAGCAATATGCATATCAAAAAAAGAAATACCTAATAAATTCTGGATTAGTCCAATGTTTATTCATCCAATCTATCAAGGGAAAGGAATTGCTCAGAAGGTACTTATTTTAATTGAAGAGATGTTTCCAGAAGCACGAAGTTTTGAACTTGCTACGATTTTAGAAGAAGAAAGAAATTGTTTTCTATACGAAAAGATGGGATATACAAGAACAGAAGAAACTAAGAAATTAAATGATAAAACTACACTTATTTATTACAAAAAAGAAAGGTAAAGCGTTTAAAATACGCTTTACCATTTTATGTTATTTTAGATTAAATATACAAAAACGATGAATATTCTTCCAAAATACTCAGGTTAGTAATTTTATATATGAATAAACATACAGAAAAGCGTTATTTCGTCGTATATGTTACTAACGCTTTTTGAATGCTTAAAACACTATCGTCACCTTTAAATTCTTTCGTAATTGGTGTACTCAAACTAGATACCCAAATTTTAAGTTCTGCATCTAAATCAAAATGCCCAGCTGTTTCAATGCTAAATTGTGTAATGCTTTTATAAGGGATAGAATGATACTCAGTTTTTTTACCTGATATTCCTTGTTTATCTACTAAAATAAGACGACGATTTGTAAATACGATTAAATCACGAATTAATTTATAAGCATGTTCAACTTTCTCATCGTCTAACATAATCTTCTCTAAATCACGTTCTACACTTTCTGTACTCGTATTTGATGCATTTCCTAAAATACCGCTAAATAAACCCATAGGAAATTCCTCCTCCATTATTTGTGGTATGTGTTACTTATATTGTACCATGCAACTTGGTGTGAAGTTATGATATTACATTAGTAGTTTCTGGCTATTGTTGTAATCCTTTTATACAACCTCATCTTAATATCTTATGCTAATATGTAAGTAAGAAAAAAGAAGCAGAGGGATATAGCATGAAGAATATCGGTTTAGTATTAGAAGGCGGAGGAATGAAAGGTTTATATACGGCAGGCGTACTCGAATATTTTATGGAAAAGAACTTATTCTTTCCTTACGTAGTCGGCGTATCTGCTGGAGCTTGTATGGGAGCGACTTATTTATCACGTCAAAAAGGGAGAAATAAGAAAGTGAATACAGAGCTAGTAGCAGATCATCGTTATATATCTTATCGAAATTTCATTCGAAAACGCGAATTATTTGGAATGGACTTTTTATTTGATGAAGTACCTAATAAAATTGTTCCATTTGATTTTCAAACTTTCTTAAACTCAAATGAACAGTTTGTTATAGGGACGACTGATTGTGAATCAGGACAAGCTATTTATTATAATAAAGCAGAACACGGAAATGATATTTTAAAAATCATTCGTGCATCTAGCTCAGTGCCGTTTATAGCACCTGCTGTAGAATATGATAATCGAAAATTGCTAGATGGAGGAATTATAGATCCTATACCGGTTTTAAAAGCGCAAACTGATGGTTATGAAAAGAACGTTGTAATTATGACAAAACCAGAAGGATATGAGAAACAGCGAAATAAATTTTCTGGGCTAGCTAAAATTTTATATAGGAAATATCCGAACATCGCAGAATCTTTAGTAGAACATTATCGTTTTTATAATGAGACGATATCTTATATGAATCAAATAAAACAAAAAGACAACTTTTATATTATTCAGCCTAGCGTACAGCTTCCAATAAGCGGAATAGAAAGAAGTAAAGAAAAGCTCGTTAATTTATATAATCTTGGCTATACAGATGCTCAATATCATTATAAAAACTTATTAAATTGGATAGAGAAATAAAGGGGTGGAAAGTTGAAGTTAGGAAAAAGGGTTATTTTTAATGAATTGCAGAAAATGCCTAGTCTGCTGTATAAACCGTTTCCGAATTGTGACATTCGAAAAATACGAAAAGATTTTAATAATATGTTTACAGAAGATGATTGTATAAGCGCTGATTTAAATTATTATTGGATGCATACAGCAGGTACTTTAAGTTACGTACTTAATAACAATGAACAGGAGATTGTGTTTAATCAAATAAAATGGCTAAGGAAATCGTTTTTTGAATGGTTTCCACAATATTGTTTTCTAGAAATAGAGATTATGAAGTATCCCATTTTATATAGAGATTTCATGAATTATGAAAAGACCCGCAAGCTATTACTTTATTATCTTACTGAATAAAAATTAAAACGTACAAGTGATGCTGCTTGTACGTTTTTTGTTCATAAAATATACAATATTTACAACTTATCCATGTAGGTATTTTAACGAGAAAAAAGAAGTACATATAGAGAATGTGTGAGGGAGGAGATAGAAGTTTGTTAGTTGTTTCCCTTTAAATTCATGTCCAACTCAAATATTTCGAGTAAAATTCGCTTCTAAATGGTATTATCAAATATCAAGAAAACTAATTTAGAAACGAAGAAGGGACAGATTTAATATGGAAAACGTATCAAATGTAGATAAAGTAGAATCAATAAAGTCTTTACAGTCAACAATCCGTAAACTTGAAAATGCCTTATCACAGATGACTCAAAAAGGCTCAAACACTACTTTAGTGAAAAAAAGACTCAAAGCAGCTATTATCGGCTTAGCTATGTTAGAAAGTATTTGGAATCAAGAAACCCATCATTACACGCAAGAGGATTTAGCAGACGCTCGAAATGTTCTAATTGGTTTGCTTCCATCAATTGAAAAGATTTATGTTAAGTCAAAGCTTGGGAGTCCTCAAAGAACACTTTTAGAAAGAAGAATAAAATCATTAGAACTTTCTATTCAGGCAATTGATTATTTTTCTAATAAATAACTTCGCTAAACAAATAACTTACGACTACTTTTAAATAGGGATTCTAATGAAAAAAACTACATATAGAATACTACAAAGGAGAAAGAGAGGTGACTACAATAATCAGTCCTAAGTTAGAGAAGCTTAAAAATCAATTAAAGAATGGAAACGAAAAAGCTCTTTATACTTTTTTGCATGAAATAAAGTCAAATCACACGCCACTAATAGAACAATGCCCTGCAGATAATCAGTATAAGCTTATAACTTATATATGGTTAGGGGATCAAAACACTGAAAATGTTTATGTATTCGGTAGTTTTCCTGGTTGGGATTTGTCTGTAAATCAATTACAACAATTGTTACAGACAGATATTTGGTATGTTACGTTTAGGACGAATAAGAGTTTTATTTCAACTTATTATTTTACAGTAAATGATTTTTTCGAAAATGATTGGATAAAGCGTAGTGAACAGTATCAACTAGACCAATTTAATAAAAATACATTTGGAGAAGGTACCAATAAAGCGACTTTGTTAAATATAGAGATGGAAGTGAAGTATAGCAGTCGTTTTCCTTCAAATCATTATCCATCTGGGAGAATTGAAACATATTCTTTTTATAGTTCGATTTTAAATAACACACGTAAAATTCATATTTATACGCCTCATGATTATTCTCACACTTCACATCTTCAAGAACTTCTCATTGTATTTGATGGGAATTCATTCATTAATGACCTTTCAATCACAAAAACACTTAATTATTTAATTTACGAAAAAGAAATCCCATCTTGTATTGCTGTGGCTATAGATCCTGTTAACCGGCTAGAAGAACTAACTTATAACGATAAAATGAATGCATTTTTAACGAAGGAATTACTTCCATGGATTCAAACTAAATATCATGTGTATCAAAAAGCAAAACATACAACAATTGCTGGTTTCAGCCTTAGTGGCTTAGCAGCTTTTTATGCAGCACTTCAAAATCCACATATTTTCGGAAATGTGTTGTCAATGTCTGGATCCGTACATTGGAAAAAGGATAATTATGAAAATACAATTCCTTGGATTGAAAATCAAATTTCATCAATAGATTCTAATGCGACTCATCTCAATTCTTACATAGCAGTAGGTGAACTTGAAAATGAACCTCTTTTAACGGCTAATAGACGTCTATATAAAGCTTTAGAAGAAAAGAAATGCCAAACCACCTATGAAGAGTTTCAAGGCGGACATGATAGCGTGTGGTGGCGAGAAAAGCTATTCGATGGATTAAGGGCATTAGAACTTACAAAAACGACACTAAAAAATAAAAAGGAGAGAGAATCTATGAATCAAGAAGAACTAGATAAAAAACTAAAAAAGCAAGAGATTTTAGTAAAAGATGAGAAAGTTTGGTCCTATACGTATGAGGATCATATTAGTTCTATCGTTAAAGAAGCAGAAAAGAGAGGGTCTTTTGATAATATGCCTGGTAAAGGGAAACCTCTAAATCTAGATAAAGACCTTTCATACAATCCTGAAAAGCAACTGTATAGAACGTTAAAGAATAATCATGTTTTACCAAGGTGGATTGAGCTTTCAAAAGAAATTGATGATTTAAAAGAAAGGCTAAAAGAAAATATAAATTCTGAAGAAGCAGCGGATTTAATTCGAACTATTAATAAAAAGGTTTTAGAACATAACTTAATTTGTCCACCAAGTGCGCAAAAAACGAGGGTGAAAACGGAATTTTAACGATTTTTAATGAAGTTATCTCTTGCTATATAATTAAGTAAAGCATTTTCAATTCATTATTAAAGGGAGGCAGATGTAATGAAGAATACGTATCAACTTCAAATTCCGAAAGAACTAGAGCAGTATCGTACTATTTTAGAAGAAAGTGTGAAACCGTATATTAACGTGTCTGGAACATTAGCAGAGACAACGCTTTTTGAGAGTAAGTTTGGTGGGTATCCGTATTTACCTATAGATCAAGAGCACCCTAAAGATTCAAATGGACAACCTATGATGTTACTTGCTCAACTAAACTTTGAAGAAATGCCACATGTTGAATATATGCCTCAAAAGGGAATGTTACAGTTTTTCGTAAGTGCTGATGATGAGCTTTATGGAGCAGATTTTGATCATCCAACAATCCAAAAGGATTTTCGAATTATTTATCATTCTACAATTATAAAAGATTTAAATAAGGTAATTACTGATTTTAGTTATTTAAACACTTTAGAATTAGAGGACTTTATTATTCCCGAAGCAGCGAAATTAAAGTTTGAATTAGGTTATCAACCGGTAACATCAAGGGATTATCGATTTGAAAAGATGTTTAGTGAAGAAATTGATTGGGAAGAAATTGTTGATGAAGAAAATAGTACAGAATTAGGTGAACTGTATGATGATATATATGTAAGTCAAGGCCATAAAATAGGCGGTTATCCATTTTTCACACAAACAGATCCAAGAGAATGGGAAGTAAAATACGAGCATCATGACATATTGTTGCTACAAATCGATACAGACGATTCGTTAAATATTATGTGGGGAGATTCTGGTGTTGCTAATTTCTTTATAAAAAAAGACGATTTGTTAAATCTAAATTTTTCTAATGTTATTTACAATTGGGATTGTTATTAAAAACTTATAAATGAAATACTAGCAAACTAAAAAATCTTCCTGAAGGTGAGGGAGATTTTTTTATGTTAAATATAAACGTTATGTTAACTAGAATAAAAAATATGAGTGTAATGAAAGTCAAGCATAAATCACAACAAATAATACAAAGTTATAAAACGTGTGCAAATAGCAATAAATTCATAAAGTAACACATAAAATAAAAATATAAATTTATATTTTGTATAGAAATAAAATTTCTGTATAAAAATTTATTGCCGATCAAAAATGTTTTTGATTTGTTAAATCGTAAGCGATTATTGATTAAGAGTTGCTGTGATGAATGTAAAACAAATAAAAACTGTAGAAATTCGTTTAAATACGATTTTGTATGAATCTCACTAAAAATCTCCGTTTCGTCTCATTAAGTATAGTTTACTTGGATTTTGATACCTGATATTGCTTTGTTTCTATAACTACCTATAATATATATTATGTTAACTGGATAAAAGTAATAAACTTATTATATGTTAGTATACATTGTTACGCTTCCCTTTTCATCGGATTCATTCTGTGTAATCGATTGTGTGCTTATTTGTTGTTGTTTTATGAGTTGTTGATGATAATGTCTCCAGATATAAATTATATTTAAGACAATAAAAAATGCAATTCGTTTTAAATGAACACATTAAACGAATTGCATGGATATGATTCATAATAAGTTTTTAAAATTAGTTTGCTACAGCAATTGCTTCGATTTCAATTAAAAAGTTATCGTTAATTAACTTTCTAACTTCTACAGCTGAACTTGCTGGTGGATTTTTAGTATCAATGTATTGATCTCGTATATCTCTAACAGTGGCCATTTGAGAAATATCTGTTAAGAAAAATGTTAATTTTACTACATCATTAAATTGTAATTCTAAAGTATCTAATGCACTTTTAATGTTTTCGAATACTTGTCGCGTTTGTATAGCTATATCACCAACACCAACTATTTGACCATCGGTATTGATTGCTACTTGTCCAGATATGTAAATTGTTCGTTTAGCGTTACTAACTTCGACTACATGTGAGTATCCAAAAGTTGGTGGCATCGTTTCTGGATTGATAAATTTCTTTTGCAAGACTCTTCTCTCCTTTAAATATCTTATTTTCTTTATATTAGATTTTAATTTCAGATTATCCCTTATTTACTAATAATTATTTCTCCATTCAGCTGCTACATTTGTAAAAGTATATTAGCACTTTAATTTAAAGTTATTGATGGATTATGTACGTTTGATTTTTTTGTGTGCTTGTTATAATTACACCTTGTTTTATTAATTCTTCAGTTACTTTTGTATAGAAAAAGTGATACCACCAGATAAAAAACTCTTCATAAGTAATTTCTTTTGAGTATCTGCTACTGGCAAAGTATTGTTTTAAAGGTTTATCGTTTTCATTAAATAATAAGACTAAATCTTCACTGATTGTGTTTGCAATTTCGTTAAGTATAAATAAGTCTGTTGATTTAAACACCGGGATAACAGGTTGTGAATTTTGATATAAGCCTAATTTTTCGTAAACTACATTTAAATGTAAGTCTATTTGTCTATCTGCTGCTACGAAACCTTTTACTAATTGCTTTTTCTTATAATTAATATCAGTATTAGTGTTTTGAAAATATTCTTCAAATATTTCGTTATTTGCTGTTATTAAATTTAATGTTGAATATCGAGAATTTCCATAAAGACCAATTTGAACTTCTCCTAAATCTAAATACGTATTCCCATACATCCCGAAAGCCTCTATATCTGCTAGTTCTTGTTCTTGAATAGCATAATAATATCGTTTCTTTTTTCTTAAAGGTCGTTTCTTTTTTAAATAGTTTTCTTCAATGTAATTTATTTGTCCAAAATCTAATAACACACCACTATAGAGTAAAAGACTATACGATTCTTTAGATAAATGATTAAACGCGTCGATTCTTTTTGAAAACCATTCAATTTGATTTGAATGGTTTTCAATGATCTTAAGTGTTTGTTTAATTAGAGGTTCACAAAGGTTATAAAGTTTTTTTCCTTCACAAGCTGTTATAACCATACATGTTGGATAGTACCTCCCTCCTGTTTGTTTCAATAGCCCCTCTACTTCTAATGAATTAATGCGCTCTTCAAATTCCTCATTCGTCCAACCTAGCACCATTTTCACAATATTTGACTCAAAACCAAGATGAAGCATTACAAGTAAATATTGAAGCTTCGTTCCCTTTATTTTTACAGATGGCGAATTATCTCCAGACGAAATCATTTTTGCTTCATAAGCTGTATGTAATATATTCTCCGGACTATTATTAGTGAGCATTTCATATTCCCTCCCTTACTAATAAATTCATTGTAAAATCTATGTATTTATTAAGTTCTATAAACGAAAATGAGTGTCCTCTAATAATCCCAAATTAAAAACCTTAGCATAGGTATACTAAGGTTTCTTACATTTTTATAATGAATGAATTCTTTCATAGTCTTTTTTAAATTGATTATCATTTTTTAACCAACTTTTAAAAGTTGGTTCCTTTATTTCTAAAATGGAACAAGTTTTAGCGATACATTTATTTTTCATATATTCCTTAAGGAAATTTTGTTTTCTCTGCTTAACAGCAGCTTGAGTTCTTTTTAGCTTTCGATCTTTTAATTGATCTAGACTTAGACTTTCTTTCTGAAATTCTTCATATTTTCTATGCAAATAAATATCTTTGTCTTTATAAATCCACTTTGAAAATAGTTGTATTGGTTTTCTTCCGGTTAAAATGACGCGATAATGTTTATTTTGATTTAGTAAATCGGCTGGTAAATTATGATTTTGTAGTACCTGATTTAAAGAATTCATAAAGCTATATGATCCTCCTACAAAGCTTACTGTATAAGTTTCATACTTGACGTAACCATCCCCATCAAAATACCCTCGCACAAAATGATGTAAATATTCTTCTGGTACAAAAGGAAATTCAATGTTAAAAGATTTACATGGCATAATTCCATGTATGTTCATAAGGTCATCTTTTATTGTTTTGCTATTAATGTTTAGCATATATACACCTGTTTTTTCGTTTTGGTAAAGTGGCTGGTTTGTTTTTAGTTCTTTTTTTATGTCTTCTAAAATATAACTTACTTTTTGAGATATACTGACACATTGATTTTCTTTCTGTATAACACCATCTGCTGCTATAACCCCTAATATATAAGCCATATTATTTGACCACGTTTTAAAATAATCTTCTGTTATGTCATACTTTCTCTTCCAACTCCCTATAGCGCGCCTTGGAACGTTGCTGTCTGATAAAACCATACGAATATACCTTGCAGACACATTAGCAAGAGTAGCTATTTCTGAAGTACACTTCCCTTCTGCATATTGTTGCGTTATTTCCGATTTTGATAGTTTACATTTTGAGTTCTTTTTTCTCTCTATTTGCACTTACATCCTCTCCTTCCTTTTAATAATTAGAGACATATTTTCTTCTATAACATATAACGAAACGTATGTTCTTTGCTGCTTATAAGAAGAACTTTACAAAATTAAAACAATTTACATTTACTTCGTATTCATTTTATCTGCTGCATGGTTTTTGTTTTGCATATAAGAATAATGAATTTGACAAATTTATGAAATGTACTGCAATTACGGTGAAAGGTAAAATGATTTCGTTTAAACTACAAATAGCTACAATAACAACATACGTATATTGTTAAACGTAAAAAGGAGAACGAATGAAAAAGAAATATAAAAATCAAATCGATACTGATGTAAGTTTTAAACCGAAAGATATTATAGGTTTAATGACTGATTACTTAAAAATGAAATCAAAGCTGCGTCCTATAAAGGATTTGCCTATCGTTTTATCAAATAAAGATAATGAACCGTTAGAGAGTGTTACATGGTTTGGCCATTCTGCTTCTCTTTTGAAAATAGAAGGTAAAAAACTGTTATTAGACCCGATGTTTGGAGATTCCTCTTCCCCATTTCCTTTGTTTACTAGTAAACGCTATAGTGGTGCTTTTTCTTTAGAACGTGATGACCTTCAAGAGATTGATGCGATTATTATTTCTCATAATCACTATGATCATTTAAATTATAAAAGTATTATGCAATTAAAAGATCGTGCAAAGCATTTCTATGTTCCGACCGGAGTTGCACAATATCTTATTAAATGGGGTGTTTCACCTATCAAAATTAGTGAGCATAATTGGTGGGATGAAATTACGTTTGATAATATTAAGTTAGTTTGTGCTCCTGCAAGGCATTTCTCTGGACGAAGTATGACAGATAGAGATTGTTCGTTATGGTGTTCATGGCTTATTCTTGGTCAAGATACTAAAATTTTCTTTAGTGGTGATAGCGGTTATGCCCCTCACTTTAAGGAAATTGGTGATAAATATGGTCCATTCGATCTTACATTGATGGAATGCGGACAATATGATCCGAGGTGGTCTGCGATTCATATGTTGCCTGAAGAAACTGTACAAGCTCATATTGATGTACAAGGAGAATTACTTCTTCCGATTCATTGGGGTGCTTTTACATTAGCATTACACGAATGGAGTGACCCGGTAGAGCGTGTTACGAAAGAAGCTAACCGTTTAGGAGTTAAAATTACAACACCTCAAATTGGCGAATCTATTACGTTAAAATCTACAAACTATCCTTCAACAGCTTGGTGGAGAGAAATTTGATTACAAATAGAAAAAGAGCGAACTCTCTTATAAGAAATTCGCTCTTTTTCTGTTTTTAAACTTATCTCACTGTATTTGATTTCCCGCTATCTAAAATTCTATTTGCTGGTACACTGGACATTTCAATCACTGTATTCATACTCTTATCAGTTAGTTCAACGAGTTCGTTTTCGTGATTGATTTTCTGTAAATCCCACACCATTCCATTGAACTCGTTATGCTGTCCACTTACTCTTAATATATTTTTCGTTTTACTGGATGGCTGTATTTGTAGATTTGTAAATTGATTACCACTAATTTCATTTGGAGTAGTTACATTACTATCCATATAAATCATATTTACACAATCTTCAAGTGAGAAGTTCATAAAACGATTGGCATTTATCCAGGCATAACCAGATTGTGGTTTCTTTGCTACTAATTTCACCCCAGTTTCCATTCCTACAACTTTTATATTTTCAAAATTAATAAATGAAATTTCATTTTCCTTCCCACCAGAATACAAAGAAATGCCGGTACCTTTATTCGTTTCTGTCCAATTAATAATATTTATATCTTTTATTTTTGTTTTGTGCCAAGTATTATAATACTTATTTTTGCCATCTAAATATATAACTTCAGAATTAAATGTAGGATCGTCTATAGCTATATAGGCCCCTTCAATTGATGAATTTTTTTCTAATTCTAGAACTCTAAAATTACCTTCAACAACAAATTGTGTTCCATAACCAAATAATAACTTTACACCCTGTTTTACTACGATTGGTGATGTGATTTTATACTTCTTATCATCAAGCAATACTGTTTTAAATTTACTAGATTCTGCTTTATTAATAGCAGATTGTATTTTATTTGAATCATTTTTACCTTTAAAGTCTTCTACATACACCTTATCATTTTTTGCTACACGATCTTTTTTGGTGTATTGATAAAAAGCAAAAGTAATTAAAACTAGAGCTATGAGTAAAATAATTATTTTCTTCATTACCCTCATCCTCATATAAATTTTCTCCTTAGCTACTCTTCGAATAATTTAAATGATAATTATTTTGCTGTGTATGATAGATTACAATTCCTGCTTTTTATAATTGAACTATATTATCTATAGAACTGTCCTGCTTAGCCAATTCTTCATTCCTATAATCTATTAATTTATGATTAGACAAAACAAAGTTATGCTCTAATATTAATTCATTGTGGAGTACTGCATATAAAAATTTTGGTATCATCTCTCCTACGCCGTAATTATAGTCGCTTAGAATCCAAGAAATCTCTTTCCAATCTAAAATTCCTTCTGATACTTTTTTTGGAGTTTGATATGTAAATTCATTAAGTAGCTCTATTAGATAAACATACATACCGCCAGAATATGAAGAGTCCTCCCACTTAATAATCCCTTTATATTGAATTTGGTCATGCGTAACTTCTATATTAGTCTCTTCTTTTATTTCACGGATTGCATTCTCTAAAGGTGTTTCTCCCTTTTCTATCTTTCCCCCTACCCCATTCCACAATCCTTTTACAGGGTCATATTCTCTATTTAACATAAGTATCTCTTCATTTCTCTTTATAAAACATAAGGTGTGCTTATACATAATGTGATTCCTTCCTTTGTTATGAATAAGTTCTCACTGGAGATATAAGATGTACTGCTGCAGATTGCGTCCCTGCTTCAATTAATATTGGTCTCATAGAACCACTGAAACTTAAAGTAACCGTTTCTTCTTTTATTGCTTTTAAAGCATCCATCATAAATCGTCCATCGAAAGATATATTTAATTGTTTTCCACCTTGAATCGCATCTATCTGTTGTGTCTCGGATATTTTACCAATCTGAGACGCATTAGAAGAAATTTTTAATGTGGATTCGTCTATGATTTCTAAGTTGACATTGTTATTTGCCCATTCACTTGCTAATAAGCTTGATCGATCTACCCCTTGTAACATTCTTTGTCTATCTATGTTAATGACTGTTTGAAATTCATTTGGAATTAAACTAGATATATTAGGATATTTCCCTTCAATTAATCTTGAATATAATGTAGTTGTGCCGAATGTAAAAATAATGTGGCTTTCTGATAGATAAATAGAAACGAATTCTAAATTGCTGTTCATTAATTTTAAAAGTTCATTAATGGTTGCACTTGGTACAATACAATTCGCTTTCACATTAGTAGAAATTAATGTTTCACGTATAGCTAGTCTATGAGAGTCAGTTGCAGCGCATATTAATTTGTTGTGGTCTAACTCAATATGTACTCCGGTAAGAACGGGTCTAGATTCATTTTTCGCTACTGCAAAGACTGTTTGTTTAAATGCATCAATCAATTGTTTTGTTTCTATTTGTATTTCTGCATGATCGTCTATTTGTGGTACGTTAGGAAATTCATTCGCTGGAAAGCCATTTAAGTTTAATGTGATTTCTTCTGATTGTATGGTAATTGTTTGCTCATTCTTACTTTTTATTACTATATCGCTTGGCATTTTCTTTATAATTTCAATGAAGTATTTTGCAGGTACAACAATTGTCCCTGCTTTTAAGATAGTCGTAATTTGTTCTTCATCTATGGAACTAGGGATGAATTTTTCGATGAAAATATTTGAATTACTCGCGATTAAAGTAATTCCAGATTGATCTGCGGTTATTTTTATACCAGATAGTATAGGGATTATAGATTTGGTAGATATAGCTTTACTTACTTCTGAAAGTGCTTGAGTGAAATGTTTATGATTAACGATAAACTCCATTTTTTCCCCGCCTTACATGAAATGATAATGTTATGAAGATTGATGAATGATTGTTCCGTTAAAAAAGTAAGGTGCTGTTTCTTTCCTTTGTAATGTATTTAATAATTGTTCTGGTATACGTAAATGCGGTGCTGCTTTATGTAAATCCATCCAAGTAATCTCTTCGATTTCTTTTGGCCTTGATATATATGTCTCTCCACCGATTATTTCACCTAAAAAATTAAAGAATATTGCATGATGTCCTCTCTCTTCGAAAAAAGCTTCGCTAATGTAACAAACACCGTTTACAGTTATATGTAAACCGGTTTCTTCTTTCACTTCCCGAATGACTCCCTCTTCTAATGTTTCTCCTAATTTAACTGCACCACCTGGTAATGTGTAATAAGAGCCATTCTTCCCTTTGTTTTTTACCATTAAGATCTTTTCATTTGTTTTATCGTATAAAAGTGCATATGTAACATTTACTTTTTTCATCTAAGTTCACCTTCAATAACGAGAATTTTCTGTCTTTGTTACATTCTACCATTTAATCGTTTTAAAATATAAAAAAGTTAATAGAGTATTTCATTTATCTGTTTTTAGTAAAGTTAATTATCGATATTCTTGCCTTTCTAAATAAAAAAGAACCTATTTCGAAAGTAATTATTCAACGTACGCTCTTTATGGTTTGATTGATTTATTGTTGGATCCTAAATACTTTCTAACCTTTTTTCTAAATAGTATCGATTATGTCCTTTAGGGTGATCTTCACTTACTCCGATTACTTTATATCCATGTTTTTTATAAAAAGCAGGTGCTTGAAAGCTAAAAGTATCTAAATTGATTAGCCTACACTCTTTTTCAATTGCAAATTCTTCAATTAGTTTTAATAACTTACTTCCGTATCCTTCGTGTCTATACTCTTCAGAAACCCAAAGGAAATCGACATGTACGTGGTGCCAAAATGTAATCGCAGTTATTCCGCCTACAATTTCTTCCTTTTCATTTCTCACTATAAAACTAATTTTTTCTGAAGGCTTTTTCTCTTCATCCGAAATATGTTTTTGATTATATTCAATAACTTTTTCTCTTATGTAATCATTATCTTCTTGGACCCATTGTTGTACTATTTTCATTTTAATTATCACGCTCCTTTTAAAGTATCTATTCAATTTAATAATCGTAATATCCTGTCTAACTTAATAGTCGTAGGGCACTGTTTCATTTCACTAAAATAAAGAAAAGCCCTACTACACTCCATCTGTAATAAGGCCCTTTACGTAGTGCGATTCATTTAATAAAACTTTCCGTTAGTACAATAATTCAAGTGTATTACTACGCAAAAGAATGAATATTCCTAAACCAATTAGAACAATTGGAAAGATTATATGACAGTTTTTCTCAAGTACTTCAGCTAAAATAGGAGCTCTTAACAATCTATAGCTAATAAAACACCATATTGCTATCATGCAAAAAAAGATAACTAATGTAACAATATTCGTTTTAAGATTTTGACTAGCGAACATTGGTATATAAATTGAAATATTATCAGCTCCATTAGCTAATGTTATCGAAGCTACTTTAAATAATGGACTAGAAGTATTAGCGATGACTTTAGTACCTTTATAAGAACGAAGTGACAATAGTCCTTTCACTCCCATATAAATTGGCACGAATCCTAATAAACCAATCCAAGATATTGGAATGAAAAAAGAGCTTAAAGAACCAATGATACTCAGGAAAATAATTACACTAAATCCTAAATATTGTCCAATAACAATATACAGTTCTTCCATCTTAGTTTTTTCCCGGACAAATCTACCTTCTTTCTTAATTACTCCTGTCCTTACTTGTGAAAATAAAACAAGGAGTATAAAAATATCATCAATATTCGTTGAAGTGAATGCAATAAAAGAAGAAATTATAGTTGTAACCAATATAAGCCAACTACCTTTATAATAAAATAATGATATATAGATGAATCTCATATCTAATAACAAAGGTGGTTAATGTAGTTTTATAACATGATTTCAGTACCTTTATAAAACAATATGAATATTTTACTAATCTGCTACTTAGTTCATTGAGAAATAAATCACTTTATTACTTTTCAAATCATTTTACTTAGAATTAAATAATTCTTTTCTTCCTACACGATTAGTAAAAACGGAAAATCAAATATTTTGCAATATAAAAAGAGCCCTATAGGAGGACTCTTTTTATATTTAAGCTACTTTCCGATATAAATGTTGTGTTTCTTTTTTCTTTTCTGCTTTTGGTGGACGAATTAATATCGAAATGATGAAGGAAATAACGCTTAAAACACCGATTATAATAAAGGTCGGTTGAAATCCACCAAGTAAGGCTCCAATGAACGCTCCTGCAAGTGCACCAAACCCGAAACCTTGATATACAATACCGTAATTTGTACTATGGTTTTTTAATCCGAAGAAATCCCCAACAATTGCTGGGAAGATCGTGATATTACCACCAAAGCAAAAGGCAACGCTTGCTACACAAGCGAAATAAATCCCGTAATTTAGTGGAATGAAACTTAATGTAAAGACTGACAATCCAATGATAATAAATGTTGCAGAAACGATTTTCATTCGACCTATTTTATCTGATAACGTTCCAAGAACAATACGACCTACTGTATTAAAAATTGCAATCATTGCAACGGCGTTAGCAGCAGTTGCTGCACTAAGTCCAACAAGTTGTACGCCAATGTCCTTTACCATACCGATTAAATATAGACCACCCATACACGATGTAAATAACATAAAAAACAAAAGATATACTTGTTTCGTTCGCATCATTTCACGCGGAGTATAGTCATTGTGTAATGTTTCAGTTACAGCATTACTTACAATTGCTTCACGTAAGAAGAACGATCCGATTAATACTAAAAGCAAAACGATAATGCCCCAATATAAAAAAGCTTGTGATACACCAAGGCTGTCGATCAGATTTCCGTTTATATATCTAAAGATTAAGCTCCCCATTCCATATGCTGATACAGATATACCGGAAATAAGCCCTTTCCGATTTGGAAACCATTTAATTAGATTAGATAGTGATGTAATATAAGCAGTTCCATCTGCATAACCAACAACTACACCAGCTAATAAATATAATAATGGTAAGGAAGAAACTTGCGAACTAAGTATTAAACCGAGTCCCAGAACAATCCCTGCAGTAGCGATAAGTTTACGAAGTCCTAATTTTTGCTGTAACTTGCCTGCAAATAAAGTTGAAAATGATAAAGAAAAGCTTGTTATGGAGAAAGTTATCGCAACGGAATTAAGGTTCCATCCAAACTTACTGACAAGGGGCTGGTTAAATAAACTCCATGTATAAATTGTTCCAAGGCCAATTTGAACAATGATTGTACCTAGAACAATTAGTAACGGATTTATAGAAGTTTGTTTCATACTAACTGTCCCCTTCTTTTATCTTGACATAGATTTTCACAGTTAGTATAACCATCATAAAATGCAAGATACTGTACGGAAAATGGAAATTAAGTTCATATACACAAAAAGACACTCCATAAAGAAGTGTCTTTTGCAGGTTATATCAGATGTTTCAAAAGAAAGCTTTGTTAAGATAAGACATTTTCAAATGCTTATGTATTTATGTTATCAAATAGTTTCTTATATGTGATGAGACTTAAGACGTATTTTTCATTCATCATATAGTCGGATAAAAAATTAATATTCGATTTCATCAAAATCCTTCGGCTGCGGTACCGTTTGCATATTAGCTGCATCTTTAGGATCGCTATAGATCGCATTTTGCTCTGTATTTACATCTTTTATATTTTGCTTTTTATTTTTGTTCACTTTATCTTTCACTTTCAATCACTCCTTTTTGTTATAGGAGTAATTATGCCCTATTACCGTTACGAAATGTATCAGCGACTAAATTACTAAATTCACGTAAATAATATAAATAATTATCACCGCCGTAGTTGTATCTTTTATTATACATTTTCGCAACAACTACATTATATTCAGGTATTACTAATATAGTTGGTCCCGTAATTCCTAATATTTGATACGATCCTTTTGGTACGCGTTCACCTAGTTCACTTAATTGTGCAGGTTCATTTTGAACGAACCAAAACAAGCCATTTTGTGGTAGCTCTTTATTTACATATGTTGGACTCTGCAAACTCGTAGCGATTTTTATAACTTCTTTTGGAACAATTTGTTTATCATCTATCATACCTTGATTTAAATGAAGATTGCCCCACTGCGCAAATTCTTTAGCTGAGACAAATAGATTTTTTTCAGTACCGTCATCTACCGTACCAATTTCACTAATCGCGTCTTCTTTTGGATTATTAACAACGTCAACTAAATTTTCATCTTGCTGAACTCTCCAACCGGTTTCTTGAAAATTAGCAGGTCTAAACACACGCTCTCTTAACAATTCAGGAAAACTTTTGTTATATAGCTGATAAATAAGATGTGTCATCATTCTTACATTAATATCTCTATACGCCCATGATTGTCCCGGTTCAAATTCACGAAAAATTGTCCCGTCATTCGTTTCTTCTAATCCGTGCGAATGTGTTACTAAATGTCTTATCGTCGTTTTACCGAGCAATACAGGATCAAAGTCTTTAAAATATTTTATCGCTTCATCATCAAAAGAGTCTATTTTTCCCTCGTAAAGCGCATATGCTACCATTAAACCTAAATAACTTTTTCTAGCAGAAGCAACATTGAACTGTGAAGATGCGGTCACTTCTTTATTAGTCGATGTATTTGAGTGATATCCACTATAATGCTCTAGCACGATTTTATTATCTTTTATAATATAAAGCGCTGTAGCAGAGCTATGGTTTTTTTCTTTTATATTCTCTACCCAAGAAATCAAATTATCATATGTATACAAATAAATCCCCCTTAATACGCATAAAAATTACAGCTTGAAAGAAAAGTGCAAAATAGCTTTCACACCTTTCTTTCAAGTAAATTAGCTTTGATTTACACTACTTAAATGATCCACCAGTTCCAGCAATTAAAACAACTGAAACATCCAGCGCAACCTATGCATCCGCCGCAACGACCTGCACAACCACCACATCTGCCGCCACATCCGCCACAGCGTCCACCACAACCTCCGCATCCACCGCAACGACGTGCATCGTCTTGAATGTAGTAGTATGGATATTGATTTTGTTGTGGATCCCAATACACAACATTACCAGTTTGATAATCATTAAGGTTCAATGATTGTAGTTCTTGTTGAAACTGATTCATTATGAAACCCTCCATTTATAAATATAAATTCCGTCCAAATATGAAAAGTAATATATTTTTGCAAACAAAGTAGAAACAAGACTATAGACTAAATGCGTACATCAACAAAATATGAACTTACACTAGGTGATGTACCTTGTTTTTTAGCCTATTTTCTTATTTTCCTTTTGGCGGAAGGATTTACTATTGATAGAGGCGTTTAAAAATTGCTAATCCAACAATTTAGTAGTTCATCACTTAATTTTCTTTCTAGTAACTCTTTAACTGAAGGTGCTGGCATGATTTTATAAGTATGTAAAGCATCTTGATTAAAATCATGCCAGTGAAACGCTAAATGAGATTCTTTAGATTTTGGTACGAAATCAATATGTAACTCTTGTGAATCTATCTCAAAAATATGATTGATTTCATGGTGAAGAACTTCTTGATCTTGCCATTGGTTTTCTATGACTCCTAAAAATTGTTTTATGCTACAATTTACTCCGAGTTCTTCTCTTATTTCTCTTATTAATGCATTCTCAGCCGATTCGCCAACTTCAACATGACCACCTGGTAAAAAATAATGATGGCCAATATATTCAGCAACTAATAATTTTTCATTTTTTATCATGACTGCTCGTACAATATGATGGAATTTATTTTCCAATCGATATTCCTCCTAGGTATTCAATTTATACTTGCTCAAAATAGACATTTAATATCGGGATAATATAAATCATTGGTGTCTCATACAGGTGAATTTTATTAAACGCATCCCTTAATAGTTCAATGTATTCTTCAGGGATAAATACTTCAATTTTGACTTCAGTAAATTGCATAATTCATTTCACACCTTTGCTACATAATAATTAAACAAATAAGCGATATACTTCCTCACCATCATAATCATGCCCCAATGGTTGAAAACCGTAACTTTCATATAATTTCTTTGCAGAGATATTATCTTTATGTACTGTTAATCTAATTTCTTTACACGCCTTAAACGTATTTTTTATTAAGTATATACTTTCTTGTAATGCTGCTTTTCCATAACCGTTACCTTGTTGCTTTTGATCGATAATAAATCCGTTCATCCAATACATATCAGTTGTTTCTCTTACAACAGCATGCATAACAAAACCAACCATTAGTTCGCCGTTGTATATCGCAAATGGTATGTATTCTACATTGTCACCATCTGGTTTTATATAGACTTTAGCAAGTGAAACTGCTACAGATGGAACAAATTTCGTCTGATTATCTTTAACTTGTAGCTTTAAAGCATCTTCCCAATTCTCTCTCGTAACAACCTTTAACTGGATATTCAATATTTTAAACCCCTTTATTAAGAATATATTTACATATTCAACGTAGTAAAATAATTCCCTGTTTCTTGATTGTAAAAAACAGGGAGTTATCACTTCTAAATAGAATTTATCCAGTTAAATCACTGTACTTTTCACTTCGAATATCTTTCTTTAATGATACATGCGCTATTAAAACTCCAAGTATAGTAATTACTCCACCAACTACCGAAATAAAAGTAGGTACTTCTCCTAACCATACCCAAGATATAAAACACGCAATTACTGGCGTTAAATATAGAGAACTTGTTGCCTCGGAAGCACCAGTATGAGATATAATATAGGCTAATGTAATATACGGGAGTACTGTTGGAAATAAACCTAAATATATAACGCTCAAATTCACTTCAAGAGGAGCTGCTAGTATTTCTTGATACAATCCCGGTAAGAAAATAAGCATACATACAGTACTAGATAAAATTGTATATATGGTAAATGGTAAGAAGCCGTACTTTTTTAAGTAAGAAGTTTGGAAAACAAAATATAGGCTTTCTGAAATCGCTGCTAATAATATAAATACTCCTCCACTATTTAATTGCATAGTATCTCCTTGACTAAATGATATGAGAGCAATTCCTATAAAACTAATTACACCACCGACCCAACCATGTAATTTCATTTTTTCGTTTAAAAATATAGAAGCAAGAATTGCCGTTACTATAGGTGTAACCGAAACAATTAAACTTGCAGAACCAGCATTTACTGTTTTTTCGCCGTAGTTTAATGCAATGTGATAAAAAGTAAATCCTAAAGCACCAAATATAAAAATTGCTGGGATATCCTTTAAATCCGGTAGCCGTAACTTATATATAAAGGAAAACAAAAGAAGTATGAATGAGGCAATTAATAAACGTAGTAAAGTCAGATGCTCAGGTGTATAAGATGCAAGCCCCATACGAATTGCAGGAAAAGCAGATCCCCATATAAGAATCGTAAAAGCGTGAGCACATATAATGCGTAAATCCCATTTTTTATTATGCATGTTGTCTCTCCTTCCCTAATAAACTAACCATTTTCAAATTACCAATTATTTCTTTTCATCATATTTAATAGTTGATACAATGTCTTCAACCAGTTTTTTATCATAAAAACCAACCACTTGGTATTTTTTAAGTGAACGAAGGAGTTTTTTGATGACAACTAGTAAAAAACTGCCTAAGTATCGGCAGATAGTAGATTATATGAAAGAAAAAATTGAAATCGGAGAATGGTCAATTGGAAGTAAGATCCCTAGTCAAAGGCAGTTAGCAAAATTATTTCAAGTAAATCGTAGCACTGTAATAACTGCACTAGATGAACTTATGGCTGATGGCTTGATTCAAGGGAGAATCGGAGCAGGAACAATTGTAACGAATAATACATGGTCATTATTAGCAACGAATCCTCCGCCTGATTGGAGTGAATATGTAAAGGCCGGTATTCATAAACCAAGCAAGTTAATGGTACGAGAAATAAATGAAGCAGAAGCAAATAACAAACTTATCCAGCTAAGTAAAGGTGAACTTGCTCCTCATCTTTTTCCGTTAGAAACGATGCAGTCCATTTTGAAAAAAGTAAGTGAGGAATTAGATTATTTTGGATACGAGGAACAAAAAGGGTTTTATCCATTACGTGAAGCAATAAGTAAATACGTAAAGTCATTTGGAATACATGTATCACCGAGTTCTATATTAATCGTCTCGGGCGCATTACAAGCATTGCAATTAATATCAATTGGTCTTTTACATAGAGAGTCAACCGTTTTACTTGAACAACCTTCTTACTTATATTCACTGCATGTATTTCAATCAGCAAATATAAATTTATCAGGTATATGTATGGATCATCATGGTATTTTACCTAACGAATTATTAAAACGGATTAAATACAGTCAAAAGAGAAACATTTTATATTCTATCCCTAGTTTTCAAAACCCAACAGGGATATTAATGTCTCAAGAGCGAAGAAAAGAAATAATAAAGATATGTGAAAAGGAACAGTTGCCTATTATTGAAGATGATATTTACCGCGAGTTATGGATTGATGAACCCCCTCCAGCTCCTTTAAAGTCTATAGATAAACATGGACATGTATTATATATTGGTAGTCTCTCTAAGACACTTACCCCAGGACTTAGAATTGGATGGATTATCGGCCCAGAACCTGTTATTGATAGATTATCAGATATAAAAATGCAAACAGACTATGGATCGAGTTCATTATCACAAAGAGTTGCTGCTGAATGGATAAATAAAGGGTTTTATGAGGAACATGTAGCGAACGTAAGAATTAAACTAAAAGAACGCAGACAAATAATGATACGAGCTTTAAATAAGTATTGTGCAGATATTGCCACCTGGGATATTCCTAGTGGGGGATTTTTTATATGGCTAAAGATAATACCTAGCATTCCGATGAAGAAATTATTTTCAGAGGCACTATCAAAAGGAGTTCTTTTAAACCCTGGACGTATATATGAAGAAGAATCAGATCGATACATTCGTTTATCATATGGATATGCTTCTTCAGAGCAAATGACTAACGGGATTAAATTGTTGAGTGAATTAATTCGTAAGCTAACGGCATAACAAAAACTCCTCTTTTTCTATAGAGGAGTTTTTATGTATCTTATTTACCACAATCTCATTTCCTGCCCTAATAAAATAAGTCCTTCATAAGGATCCCCGTCAATGTTTAATACTTGAGCAAAAGCAGGTTCTGTTTTTAAACCGCTCTCTTTTAAGCGAAGAATTTCTTCCCTTATATGGGGATGCTGCATTAATAACATGTGCTCTACTATCATATGTCTATATGCATTTTGATTACGCACTGGCTTAGGCTGAGCAAATAATTCAAATTCAAAACCTTCAAATTCAAAATTTACCTTTATTGATTCGATATTTTTAATTTTCTTTTTTTTTATTTTGAACCCTTCATAAGAACCATATAAAGATCTCATTTCCTGTTCAAAAACATCAAAGTTATGTACTTCCATTACTATATCTAAGTCAGATTGAAGAGTATCAATTCGTATAGGGATTGTTCCGCAAAGAACGGGGCTATATAAAGCTAAATCCTCCATTATATTGAGTTTATTCAAAACATCATATACCTTTAGTTGCTTGTCATTCCCTGATTGTAAATATGTAATAGATGTAAACATGGAAGTCTCTCCTTCATTTCACGTAATACGTGTCTCACTAAATGCAAGAAAAATTTGTCCGTTTCAACTTGTTTTTGGAGTACCTTCACTTCAATATATTAAAGTGAATAAACAATATGTTTCAACTTTTCTCCTATACTGCAATACTATAAAAATAAAAAGGGAGGAATTATAATGAGCATTTTTAACATTCTTTTAACCATCCACATATTATTTGGAACGATATGTTTAATCACTGGGATAATAGCGATGGTTGCTCAAAAGAAGAAAGGAAAACATACGGAATGGGGTGAAATATATCATGCATCCTATGTGGTCATCACCCTTACTGCAATTATATTATCCATTATAAACTGGGATAAAATCGCATATTTATTTTATGTAGCAACTTTCTCTTATGCTTTTGCGATTTATGGCTACCTTGCACGAAAAAAACGTTGGAAAAATTGGCTGCATCACCATATTATAGGTATGTTAGGTTCTTATATAGGTGCGGTAACTGCACTTTTAGTAAATGTCGGTATTCATATTCCCATAATTAATTTATTGCCGCCTATATGGTTTTGGTTTTTACCTACATTAATCGGTATTCCTCTCGTAGCCAGTGTATCAAAAAAATATAAAAAGCGTAGTTAAAATTCATTACATTTTCGTTACTTTCTGATGATTATTATGAAAAATCATACTCAATGTAATATTTTATTTATAAATTCAAAATCGTATTGCTTTAAGTTAGTCACTTAAAGCTAAATAAAAAGAATCCAATAAAAATATTGGATTCTTTTTCGGATTTCATTTCAATATCGGCCCTAAGTATTCAATGATGTTACCATCTGAATCACGAACTATCTATGTATACTTGTGGGTACTTGTTTTATTGGTTCAGTGGTAATTACACTATTATAGTTTAAGATTGTACTAACGAATGTAAACGATCCGGGTAATTCGTAAACATCCCGTCAACGCCCCATAAAAGTAACTTTTTCATATCTTTTTCATTATCTACAGTAAATGGATGAACTTCTAATCCATGTTTCTTTATTCTCTTTACATAAGCTGAATCAATATATTTATAGTTCATCCCTAGACCAATGCAGTATGTTTTATACTTTTTTATTTCTAATTCAGTTAATTGAACTGCCTTTTTGTAAGGTAGTAATTGTACTAGCGGTATATTAACATCTAAACTATGAATTTTTTGCAGACTTTCTTCACTAAATGATTGAATAATAACTTTATCACTTATTTCGTAGTGCTTTATAATTGCTAATAGCTTTTCTTCCATACCAGCATATTGATCTGGTGATTTGGTTTCAATATAATAGTTCGCGTGATGCCCGAACGTTTCAATAATTTCTTCTAGTGTTGGGACTTTAGCATTTTCATATTCTTTCTTTGCTAAAGTTGGATATTTTTCATTAAAAAAAGAACCTGCCTTTAATTGCTTTAATTCTTCTAATGTATACTCCTTAACTAGCCCGGTACCATTTGTTGTGCGGTTTACTGTTTCATCATGCATAGCTACTAAATTTCCGTCTTTTGTCATTTGAAGATCAATTTCTATATAATCTCCTTTTAATCGTTGTCCTAATGTATAAGCTGCTATTGTATGTTCTGGCGCATACGCAGAAGCTCCTCTATGTGCAATGGTTTTTATATGATTTGATTGATTAACAGCTTTCGTGTACTTAAGTTCATCTACTTTATAAAAAACAAAGGTACCTATTACTATAAAGGTGCAAAGTATTGTAATAATATATATCTTTTTCATAATGATGTATTTACTCCTACATGTAAGCAATTTAGCTCGGATAATTTATTCAATTAAATGTCGATTTTCAAATACAGTCATTTGTCCAACAGATTGAAAACCAGCCTTTTTATAAATACTAATCCCATCAGCTGAAGCTTGTAATACACATTGAGCGACGTTTAATTCCTTTGCTTCCTGCAGCAAGTAATGAAACATAGTAGATCCAAATCCTTGCCCTCTCATTTCTTCTTTAGTTGCTATATCATAAATACCAATACTATCTTTTGTGCACACTAATGAACCAACCGATACAACTTCATCTTTATAAAGTCCTAAGTATAGTTTCATATTTTCACTATTCCATAAGTCGAAAGAAGAGGTTTGGTTGTAAAATGCTTGTACCTGTGTACCTTCCTCTGATGTACCAAATAGATTAGCTAACGTTTCTCCAAACTTTTTAATTTGTCCTGACGAATATGCTTTTTGTATCGTAAAACCTTCTGGCATATTTATTATTGGATGAATTATTTTTAAGTCTGCTACCATCGCGATATTTTGTTCTGCTTCTTTTAAGCCAAGTTTTATTAATGCGCTTTTTATAATCTGCTCAGGCCTATCATTCCAAAACCAAACACTCATTGGAAATTTCTTTTGATTATAGATGTTTACCACTCTATACAATTTCTCATTACCTTCCGTTAAATCATTGTTTAATAAAGTAATAATATTAAATGTATCTGCAGGTAAACCACAATCAACAGCAATATAATCCTTCGTTTCTTTTACATTCATTCCATGTACTTGTCGCGCAATATATGACGTTTTATATGTGAAGTTATCTATTAGTAATTGTTTATAATTCATTCATTTTTCTCCTTTCATACAAATTCGTATTCGAATCGTTCAGTATTAAATATAACATATATGAAATGTGCCTATTTCTATAAAAATAGCTCTATACATCAGCCTATTCACCCTAAAAGAATTAAAAATGATATAACGTTGTCGGAATGAAAAAAGTGGTATATAATAAATATTAACATTACTAGTAATTATTTTAGGTATTCCTAGAATAAAGGAGCGATACATATGAAAATTACTATTTATTTCGGAAGTCATGAAGATCAGGATGTTCGTACTATGGACTGTCATTTAGATGTAGAAGATACAGAAGAGATTGTTTCTGTATCATAATATAAATTGTATGGATGAACCCTCTTCCCTACAGCGTTTAAGACACCTTTTACAGGTGTCTTTTTTGTTGTTTTTTTCGTCAAAAACCCTTTACTTTATAGCGTTTTAATAGTAAAATATAAATATACGAACAAACGTTCTTTTTATTTTAATTGTACATGAAGGGATGATTTTCACAATGGCTCAAGCAAAGCGCAGAGGAAGAAAAAAGCAAACACCTATCATTTCAAATACAGGCTTTATCGGCTCTGTCTTTATTGATACATTGGAGTTACAAAAGAAATCCTATTATTTCGCTCGTAAAAAACTTCAAATTGTTCATCACGTACTTGATGGTCTCTCAGGGGCAACAAGTTCTCTATTTAAAGAACATAATATTTCAGCATACATGTCATGTGTGTATTTACATAAACAAAAGAAAATCGGCTTTGTTCTCTCAACGAAACCATTTGAACAAAGTGATGGTGTGGCTTATTTTGTAAATTATTTAATCGAAAAGAATTTTTACGGTAATGACGAAGACGCAGAATATCAAGAAGTATTTAATACAGGTTTTATCGGTGTAGTATTCGCTGATTTGTGTAGTATAGATCGCTTTAATTTCGAGTTTGAAATGGGTATGTTAACGAAATTAATGAAAGATATGATTATTCCGGTTAAAGAACTCTTTTTACGTCACAATGTACCGGCCTACATCTCCACTTCTCATTTAGAGGAACAAAACAAATTAGGTTTCGTTCTATCTGTAAAACCGTATGATGAACGTGCAGAAGCAGATCTATATTTTGAGGCATATTTAAAAGAACGCGGTTTATTTATCGGTGATGAAGAAGATGATATTGATAAGATTGTTATTAGAAAAACAGCTGAACTACGATAGAAAAGCGCAGGATATGAATCCTGCACTTTTTATAATTTATGAAGTTGATTTACCAAATAAACGGTATTAGTTTTTTTGTTTTTTGTTTATACACTGTAAATTGTTCCCCATACTTGTTTTGTAAGTAATCATCAGATTTGGGAATATAGTCAAAAACAAATACTAAGAATAGGCCTAGCGGGATAAATAAACTAAAAATATTGCTCGAGATTAATGCTAAACCAAGCACCCAAATGCAATCCCCAAGATAATTAATATGAATCGCATATTTAAATAAACCACCTGTATATAGCTTACCTTGATTTACAGGATTGTCTTTAAAAGGTTTTCTAAGTAACTCTGAAACTGTGTTTAATATACTTCCCCCTAAAAACAATATCCAGCCTATAATAATAAATGTTATGTTTGGTTCCTGATTACTAGTAATCATTAAGATTGGAAAACCTAAATAATATATTCCAAAAGCAATACTGTTCATAATGGCTTCTTGCCATGCAATCCCTCTAGGCAACCATATAAACATCATAGCTGTTAATCGTAAAGCGGTAATAATTAAAGCGATAAAAAGTACTATTGAAATAGCTGGCTTGAAATAAGTAATGAAAAGTAAGTAATATGCAATGATTAAATAGATAATCTCAGCAACTAAAATCAAGATTTTTTCCTTTATTGTCGGCTGGTTTATACCATACATTGTGATACGCACCTTCCTTTAATCATTTTATAGGAAAATATACTTCTATAATATTATTCTCCCCCAGTGTGCTATAAGGATTCGTTTTATAAACTTCAAACGGAGCGCCATTCAATTTATAGTTCTTTTCTTTAATCCAAACATGTAATTTTGTGTGAACAGAAGGTAATTCTTCGTAAGAACCAATAAGCGTAGCCATTGCACAAAGGCCGGGATGAAACACTTTTGTTTTATTTGCGGTCTTGGTAAGAGGAATCGCAATTTCTACATCATAATTTTCAGGTGTATATTCTGAACTATGGAATATAGCAAGTGGTTTTGCAATAGGCGATAAATTTTCAAATGCAATTTTACTGAACAACCCATTAAAGTGCAATAGGAAATCGGTGATATTTATTCGCTTTCGCTGAGATACTATATGAAAGGTTAAGTGATTTACAAGATTAATCTCAATATAATTTAAGTAATCCATGATACTTTCCTCTTCATCTAATTGTTGAATATCAAACTTTAATTTTTTTAATAAAGAATAATAAAATGTAATCTGTTGTGTTAGACTTTCTTGTTTGGCTTTCATTTTAGAGTTAAACAACGCTGTATTCTCCCAATTTGCTAAAATACCCTTAATTTCTTCCAGCGAAAATAAATATGTTTTTAATCGTGTAATCAATAAAGCTGTTTCTAATTGGGAAATATTATAGTAGCGATAGCCATTCTTAGCGTCTATGAAATCAGGTTTTAAAAGTCCAATTTCATCATAGTAGCGCAGCGTCTTCATTGTAAGATGCGATATTTTTGAGAACTCCCCAATTGAAAGCATACCACTCACCTCCTGTTATTAATTATTTTAAATATACTGCTTCCTGTAAGGGGAAGGTCAATCAATACAGTTAAATTTTCTTATTGTATTTAGTAACCACATTCATCCCCATAAACATATAAATTTACAGTATCCTCAATGTAACCTTTTTAAAATTATCCATAGGAACTCAGCCCGTTTTTTCGTTTTAGGGTACTTGCTTTTCTTAGCTTGATGGTATCTATTCTATAAATAACCTAAGATTCTACGAAGCACTATAATCTTTCGAATGAACTTCTAACGTGAAACGGTTTGATGAAATTTTAATTACTATTAAATATAAGATTCCACCTACAATTGGAATAATGTAGGCTGGAATATAATTTAATAATAGACCTGATATTGCGAGTGCTATTGGCTGCATCATTTTCCCTAAGCTTAATCCAATACTAAGTACTCTTCCCCTATATTCATCAGGTATCTCTTTTTGCATGAAATAAATTAAAGGGATATCAATAAGCGCTATAATAAGCCCTAAAAAGATCATAACAACACAATACGTAATAACGAATACAAAATCATTCACTTCAAAGCTTTTGAATAAAACTGGAATCCCTGAAAGAATCATAATAACTGACAACATAGAACTTAGCTTTTTCAAAAGATAAGAGTAAGAAAAACGATCAGTTATCTTTTTTACTGCAATTGCACCAATTATCATCCCTACTGGAAAAGTCCCTTGAATAATACCAAATTGCTTAGAAGTCAGATTGAGTACCGTATTAATAATGTATGGCAATGGAACAGTTACAGCAAAGCCTAAGAAGAAATTAAACAAAACTAAAATATGAAACGTATTTTTTAAGCTTTCCTTTTCAAGTAAGTAAGAAAACCCCTCTTGTATATCTTTAATAAAATTAACTCTTCTTTTTGAATTCCCCTCATTTATATTACACTCGAACAGTTTAAAGTGAATAAATAGTAATGCTATCCCTGAAAAAAGAAACGAAATACCGTTTATAATGATAAAAGTTTTAATATCAAATACTGAAAAAACAATGCCGCCTAACATAGGACCAAGAATTAAAGATACAGAATCGATAATTTTACTTATAGAATTAATACTCATAAGCTTCTCTTTAGAGACGATATTTGGTTTTGCAGCTTCTAATCCTATCCCGAAAAAGGTTGTAAATACCGTCATAAGAAAGGTTGTAGCATAAATGATGAGTAAGTTTAATCCATAATAGCTGCTTAATAAATAAACAGCTATTAATATTCCTCCACTTAGTAAATCCATACAAACAACTAGTTTCTTTTTATTAACTTTATCAGCAATAACACCAGCAAATGGATTCATTACAATCATTGGAATTGTTCCTAATATGAGCGTAATCGCAAAATTTAACGCAGATCCAGTTATTTGTAAAACATATAATCCTAATGCGAAACTATAAATAGAGCTACCGAATATTGATACTGTTTTTGCGATTGAATATAAAAAAATGTTTCTAAGTTCTTGGTTGCTTTTTTTATTTTGTATATGTAATCGTAAACCTCCCATAACATCTCCCCCGCATTTCTTTGTATTACATATAGTGTAAGTTCTTGGGTCAACCCAATATCAACATGTACAATTCGAAAAATTTTAAGGAGAAATAAATAAAAGATGGGGTTAACCCCATCCACGTCAACTGAAGGTTTTTACAGCTCTCAACAATGATAAAAATAAAATGATTACTATAATAGACTTAGGATTATGTTTACGAATGCTAATTTTTTATTTAAATGTAAAAAGTAATATGGTATCTTCTATACATTGATTAATTACATATGAGAATCATGTATAACTCCAAGAATATGGCTTGGGGGTCTCTACCAGGAACCACTAACTCCTGACTACAAAATGCGTTTTTTAGCGTTTGTAGTCAGGAGTTTTTTTGTTCTAAGGTAAATAATGATGAGAAGGGAATACAAAAAATGAATTTCAAAGTATTTATATTAGCTTTAGCAACAATAGCAGTAGGGCTTGTAGAGCTTATCGTTGGAGGAATATTGCCAGACATCGCTAAAGATTTTAACGTTTCATTAAGTTCCGCTGGTCAATTAATTACAATTTTCGCCTTTACTTATGCAATAGCAGGTCCTGCATTATTAATTTTCACGAGTAAAATGGAAAGAAAAAAATTGTATATTATTTCACTTTACATTTTTCTAATTGGTAATATACTTACGTATTTCAGTCCGAACTTTACTTTTATGATGATATCAAGAATTTTAACCGCTATGAGTACGGCTTTAGTTGTAGTACTTTCTCTTACAATTGCAGCAAAGATTGTTAATCCCTTTTACCGAGCAAAGGCATTAGGATTAATTTATATGGGTATTAGCTCTTCACTTGTTCTAGGAGTACCGCTAGGCATATTAATTTCAAACACATTTGGCTGGAGAGTTATTTTTTTATGTATTGCTATTTTATCATTGGGATCTATCATCTTAATTTCAGTATTTTTAGAGAAAATACCTGGAGAGGAAAACCAAATTCCTTTATCTCTTCAATTAAAGGCGGTGTGTAGTCCAAAACTAGGCGCTGCTCATCTAGCTACCATGTTTCTGTTAGCAGGACACTATACTTTATATGCTTATTTTACTCCTTTCTTAGAAGAGAAATTTCAGCTAACCCCCTATTGGATTAGCATATTTTATTTAGTATTTGGTATAGCGGCAGTAAGTGGCGGAGCGTTCGGCGGTGTTTTATCAGATAAAATAGGCGCTCCAAAAAGTATTGTGATAGTTATTACTTTATTTGCTCTAATCTTATTTATATTACCGTTCACGGCAGTTTCTATTATGCTATTTATTCCTGTTATGATAGTTTGGGCTGCATTGAGTTGGGGGCTTGCACCACCTCAACAAAGTTATTTAATCCAAACTGCCCCAGATACGTCAGATATACAGCAAAGTTTTAATAATTCAGCCCTACAAATAGGGATTTCACTCGGCTCTGCAGTTGGAGGTATAGCTTTAAAACAAGTACATAATGTTGCCAACATGGCCTGGGTTGGTGGATCTCTAGTTCTATTGTCTTTAGCTTTGGCTATCTTTTCTCTTACTAGACAAATACCAACAAGAGACCGTCATGTAAGTGCTAAACATGTAGATTAACATTCTCTTTTTCTTTTAATTAGAAAAATTAAAAAGCAACATAAAAAGTCCAGTTTTATAACCGGACTTTTTATGTCAAAGTTAACCTCATCTTTTTCCAAAAAATGAATATGTATAAATTTCTTCTCCTTGAACAAAGAAATCCTCGTACTTTCCACCTCGTTTCAAATAGTTTGAAGTACTTTCGTCTATGGATTGAAACTGTAGATTTTGGATTTCTTTTGTTACTTTTGAAAGTGTAAAATTTGCTCGAAAATTGTTTGTAATTTGGCTATTTGGGCTGAAATTTTTAAATAAAATAAATAGACTTAATAAATAACAATCAGTTTTAAAAAGTGGATTTATATCGTGAAGTAAAAAATTCTCATGCTCAAAACTATAATTGCTCGTACCAGAATGATCAATTACAATATCAACAGACTGATTCTGAATAGGGATGTTCAAAAAATCAGCACAGATAAAGAGAATATTTCTTTTCGGATTTCTACTCGCTAATACATCCTTTAAAAATAAAAGTTTATTAAAATCTCGATCCACTGCAATGTATAGGCAATCTTCTGGCAGTTCTTCATAAATATTTCTCAAAAAGAACCCAAGTCCCGATCCTATATCCAATACTAATTTGTTATTTAAATTTAAATGTAATAGTTTCTTTTTCGCCCATTGCCCTTCTCTATGCATATTTTCTAAATACGCATTATCAGTTTCATGAATATAATCCGAAATAGTATTTTTATGTGACGGTTGCTCATTTGCATTAAATGATTTATCAGCAGTTATTATTCCTGAAGTAATAATATATTCTTCACCACAATTACAAATGATCTTCCCCTCAGTAATTTGATTGTTATTAATAATTCCATCTTGAAGAATTAGTTTTTGTCTACACTTAGAACATGTAAGTAAATGTAGTACACTTAAATCTACCCCTATAATTGAATTAGAAGTTTCATTTGTTAATAATAAATCATGTAACACTTCTTTTAATTTAACCCGTTTCTTCTCCAAAAGTTTTATTTCCTGTTCCATCTTGTCATATTTCAGTTTAAATAAAGATTGGTAAAAAGTATCTTTTTCGTAATTCATAGATTTTGCTAAATTTTTATAAAAAAATAGTTCCTTAATTTCATTTAAGCTAAATCCTAGCTCTTTGTAATGTAATATAAGCTCTAAATCAGTTTGACAATATTCGTCAAAAAAATAGTGACCTCCCTTTTTTTCAGGAATAATGAGGCCGAGATCCATGTAATGTCTTATTGTATCAATACTTATGTTATTTAACTCTCCAAATTTACCTATTTTCATCCCAATCACTACCATTTACATTTTTATTTATACATACTTCTTTTTATGGAAAAGTAGGCTCACAAGAAACCAGGGTCTTCACCATTTTTCACCTAGTTTATATCTAAGTTGTCACAGTACCATCAATATTGTATAAAACAACAACTTATTCTGTTAGGTTATATGTTTCTCTAAATACTTTTCTGTTGTGAGCAGTAAACAAACCCGCGGAAGCTGTCTACAATTATACAAAACTTTCCCCTCATTAATCCTCAATTTCAATTCCAGCTTTTTTAAATGGCTCTAATACTTTTGGATAACACATTGAAATATATTCTACTGTTTTTAAATTTTTTAAAATCTGAAATCCTTCAACAGATGTTACATCAAATAAATTATCTTCACCATCCCAATCTGGCTTTAGAATATGATAAACTTCATTACCTCCATCAAAGCAAAGGGATTCAATCTTTTCCAAATCATTTATTTCTAAAGTCAACTCTTCTAAATACTCTCTAATTTCAACAATTAATCCAGCACCAGAATACCATTCAAAATCATTCGTATACCTATCTATTAAACCTGTTAATTCTTTTAGAAATAGTGGGTCTTTATCTAATAAAGCTTCAATCACTACTAATTTAAAATTAAAATCTTTAAACATCTCACTCTTTCCCATGATAACTACCCCCATTATTATCTTTTTCTAGCCTTTTTCACTATAAGAGAGTCTTCTGTAAAATATCTAATCCAGTGATCACTACCATTTCAATTAAGTAACGAAATAAATATTAAGAACAAAAATGCTTCCAGTTTAACACTAACAAATTATTACAATTATTACGAGTGTTTTTAGCTTGAAAGGAATGTATTGGGACCTTACTTCCAATTAAAATAAATAAAAAACCCGCGAATCATTCACGGGTTTTCCTCTTAATAACTAATTGCTATTGTACCTTCACCTGCATGAACCGCAAATGAAATTGGTAATGGATATAGTTTAAAGTCCATTTCAGGGAATGCTTGTCTAATATCCGAAATCCATTCTTCAGCTCCATCTTTATCGTTAGCATGGAACATGTGAAGTACTTTTGGTAATTCTTTTTCAAGTTCATTTTTAATGTATTCTCGACATTTTTGGATTTTGCGAACTTTCTTTTCAAGTAAAAGTTCTCCACCTTTTACTTCTAATATTAAGTTAACACTTAATAAACTTCCAAGTAAAAATTGAACTCCCTTTACACGTCCACTTGCGTAAAGGCCTTTTAAACTTTTCGGGAATACGTGGAAAGGTCTTCTTTTTTCATCTACTAATGTTTTGTGTATATCTTGTAACGTCATACCATCATTGTATAACGATTTCGCTTTTCTAATTAGTTCATCCATTGGATAACTTGTTGTTTCACTATCCAATACCGTTAATGGGAAACCTGCCATGTCTGCAGCTAACTTCATATTTTGATAAGTTCCACTTACTTTTCCGCTAATAGCAACTGCAAATCCCTCTTCATATTCTTCTTTGCATTTCGAAAATAACTCTACCATTTCCCCTATGTTAGGTTGTGATGTAGTGACAGTTTTACCTTCGTTTAACGCATTATAGACGCGCTCACGCACACCTTCTTCACAATCTTTGTACGACACACCATCAATAATAACTTCAATTGGGATAACAAAGTTATCTCCTTCTGTTTTAAAACTCGCAGTTGTACTATCAGTAATCCAAGCAACACGCTTCATGTTGTTCCTCCCTTAATTCAATTCCTCTTTTCTGACTTTTCTATATATTTACGTTACGAAAAGAGAATATCCCTGTAATAGTAACAGGACTTTATTGTTTTGGCTATAGTAGATGCATATTAAATGTGAATATTTTTTGTCATTTTCACGAAAAAAAGAAGAAAACCGAAGTATTTGCCCAATTTTCTTCTTATCGTGCATTATTTAAAAGTTTCATTATCTAAAATTACAACATAATCATTCGTCAATCGGCCAGCTTCTTTCGTATAACTAACAAGTCTTTGTACGTTATCACAGCAAAGTTTCGCTCCCCATACAAGTAACGGTACACCGATAAAGTCAATGTGAAATCTTCTGGAAAACAGGCCACCAAAAGTCATCGGTAAAGGAACTGTTGGTGATGTATTAGAAAAAACTATCTTTTCCTGATTTTGATAATGTTTTTGCAGAATCTCTCCTAAATGCTTCATTGCAGGTACAACGACTTTTGATGAGCCGCATCCAATTGTATAAACCGGATTACCATTTTCGTCTATTCCATGAAAAATGATTTTCCCCATATCTTCTGTTTTCAATTTATTAAAGTACTCTACATTCAAAATTTCTTCTTTCGTTAACTTACGATCAGTTGGTAATTTATTTAAATGATAAGCTGCAGCAAGTGAAGTTGAATGTGTTCCGCCGAAGTCTGTGTAAATGAATATCATATTATCATTCCTTGTTGTCAAAGTTCAATGTTATTTAGTATTACCGTTCACGGTATGGATAAACAAGGATGAATAAAATACTTTTCAAAACAAAAACAATCATGAACTCGTTTAAATTGTTTTCTTATGTCTTCTTTATTTTCACCTGTATAATGAGCAAATGTTTGCACTGGATATAACTGATCAATATTACTTTTCATTACACCTTTTATCTCGTCTGTACGATCGGAGTATACGTGTAAATATGAATCTACGTTTAGAAATCCGTTCTTTTCATACCATCCATGTACCCATAGGTTATCCCTAGTCCAGGCTTCCAATCGATTTAGGTTACGTTCTTTCGCTAACTTCTCTGCCTCATTTAATAGTTGATTACCAATTTTCATTCTTCGGAAATCCGGGTGAACTGCAATATGCCAAATCATGCCGCCAAGACCAGTTCCTCTCGAACAAACAGTACGTTCTTCTAATTCGTATTCAATATCTATTAATCCCACAATTTGATTTTCATATACAGCTATTAATTCAATAGCAGGATTTTCATATTTTTCTTTCTCTCTTAATACGTTATCGTAATATGCTATATCTAAAAAAAGATAATACACGGCAACGTAACCATCCTGTTTCATCCGATTTTTTATACGCTCTAATTTCTATATCCATATAATTAAAAAGCTCCTTCTATTTCTAACATTATTTTTTCGGGTCCTGTCCCTTTATTTGATGGGATAACTAATGTAATTCCTAAGTCTGGATATACGGCCGAGCGAAAACTGACTCCTGGATCATATCCCATTACATGATATTTGAATATCTTGTTTTCTCTTGTTTCAATCCATATTCCATAACCGTAAGACTGATTATTATTTACTTGAATATGTTGGGTTAAAAGTATCTTTGTATATTCCCGGCTTACAATTTCATAGTTAAACAATGCTTCCCAGAACTTCAGCATGTCTGGTGCAGTAATAAAAGCTCCACCATCAGATCCTCCTATTACTGGTATAGAATAGATGTTTGTCCTCCAATTTTGGTTAATTTCATCTTTTATATATCCGAGTGCTGTCCGTCTTGGTAATCTATCTAAAGAAAAATAGCCAGAATCGTTCATACCAATTGGATTAAATATGTGTTTTTCTATATACTCAGTAAATTTAATACCTGTCTGTTCTTCGATTATCAATCCGAGTATGATAAAACCTGCATTGTTGTAGTGAAACTTGCTTCCAGGTGCAAACATCATATTTCTGTTTTGGAATAATGGTAAGAAGTCTTTTAAACTTTTTAAAAGGTACATAGGTGTTTGTTTCCATAGATCTTCGAAGTTATCCATAATACTTTCATCAAAATAATCTGGAATACCCGAACTATGCGTCAAAAGGTGATGTATTGTAATATCTTCATTGAAGTTTGGAAAGTTAATACTTAAACACTCTTTTAACTTTGTTTGAAAAGTAATTACCCCATTTTCAACAAGTTGACAGATACCGATAGCAGTGAATATTTTACAACCGGAGGCAATTCCGAATTTTGTTTGTAACGTATTGTTTATACATCCATTTCGATTTGCGTAACCAAACGCCTCTTCATAGACTAAGCCTTTTTCTTCTTTCATTAAAATTACCCCAGAGAAATCTATATGCCGATGCATTTCTTTAACAATGCTATCTATTTGATCTTTTGTTTTCATCACAAAAACCACCCTCGTTTATCAATATTGTTCACCCTTCTTACATTTCCATATATAGGAGGGTGAACCCTCCTATTGAATACCTTAAATCTAAACCAAGAGAACTATTATGAATTGATTGACTCAGAGGAATGCGCCTTAGATTGTGATGGCAAAAAAGTAAATACACACAATATGATAGTTATAAGTAGCATTACGAATGATCCTACAATAACGACAAGTTGTATAGAAATAAATTGAGTTGCAACTCCGAACAATATCGTAATTAAAATGGTGATGCCCGCAATCACAAGCTCATATATACTCCCAATTCGTCCCATCATATGGACAGGGACATTATTTTGATAAAAGGTATTAAATCCTGTATTTGCATATGCCATAGAGAAAGATAAAATAAAGAATCCGATGGCAGCTATTAAAAACTCATTTGAAAAAGCATAAATTAAATAACCGATTGCGATGAATAATGGTCCAATTCCAATTAAAAATGAAGGTGTTAATTTTTTTGATAATATTGTATTTGTTATGGCTCCTAAAATAAATCCGGCTCCAGCGATACTAACTAAAAAGCCATATTCATTATCTGTTAACAGTAAAATTTCTTTCGCAAATGACAATTCAAGTGAATCAGTTGCAGCAACTAAAACCATCATTCCTTGAAATAAAAAATACACAAAAACGATATATAAAGATTTTTTACTAAAATTTAAAACGATGTTCCAATCTTTTTTTAGTACAGCTAAAGATAACTTATCGTTTGACATAGTAATATCGGATTTTTTATCAAGATTAGGTAGTAACAATGTAATTAATCCTGATAAGAGAAATGCTATAGCATTCATATATATAGCAAACTCTGGTGTACTTGCTATTAACAATAAGCCTGCTATTGCTGGACCAATTAAAGATGCACCAGATCCTATTAAACTACGTAATGAGTTGAAACGTTGTCTTTGCTCAACTGGAACCAATTTCGTCATATATGTCATAGCACTTGGCTCATAAATTGCACTGGCCATACTTATAAAGAATACAAATACATAAACCATCCAAAGTGATGGAAGTAAAGGTAAAATAACGATAAATACCGCACGATATATATCGAGGTGAATCATTAACTTCCGTTTATTTAAACGATCAATCAAACTTCCTGACCATGCGTTTGTAAATAAAGCAGCTAACGGTTGAATTACATATAAAGTAGCAACAGCTAAGGCTGAGCCCCCCATATTATAGACAAGTACATTCAGTGCTATTAAGTAAATCCATGCCCCTAAATTTGCAATACCAACGCCAGACAGTAGTAATAAAGGATATTTCCAATCTTTAAGTAAGTTTTTCATTTTAGGCCCCCGCTTTCCAAATTGTTTTAAAACAATAAAAAAATCCCACCCCCAAGACTTTTAGCCTTAGGGACGAGATTTATCATCGCGGTGCCACCCTAGTTTGTTAATATGTCGCCATATTAACCTTATCAGGTACTGCATTGTAATTCATGCTTATACCATAGCTCTATAACGGGAGCTCCCGTCACACCATCTCCCTAATAATAGGTTCCGATGCGCTGCTCAGAGGCTTGGTTCAATAAAGAATTTTTACTCCTTTTCAGCTAAATGGAGCTCTCTGTGAAAAATTCGTTTTATTTACTCTTCTCTTCACTGCATTTGATTTTTTCCATATTATCACAATCTCGTATGACTGTAAATAAAAAATAATCAGATATTTAACAATGTGTTTATATTGGATTTTGTTATTTATTATTTTTTCTAAAAATTACGGCGCGTGAAATTATTTGAATCTATAAAAAAAGAGCCTATAGTATATAGACCCTTCACTTTGTACGAATTAGTTTGTATTCGCCTCTGCTAACGGTTGTAAAGGTGGTTCTAAGTTCAGTTCTAATGCATCGCCTTCTTGTATATCTTGTCCCTTTTCAATGCTTTGACTCGTTACATAGCCCGTACCTGTAGTTTTTAAATCTAATTTTAATAGCTTAGAGAAATACATAACATCACGCATGGACCAACCTTGTAAATTAGGCATTTTTGCGTTGTTTCCTAATAAAAATATACGATCTCCTTCACTCATTACTTCACCAGACTGCGGATATTGTTTTTTTATTTTTCCTTCTCCTAATATTATCGGTTGGAGCCTCTCTTTTTTCACACGATTCTCTACTGTATCCATTGATTGATTGACATAATTTTGTACTTTTAATTGGGATCGTTTCGTTACATCTGCCATTTGTTTCTCTGTATATGGCTTTACCTTTAAATATTCAAGGCTATTTTTCATAACTGGTTTAAATATTTCAGCAAGCGGCTGAGCTCCATACTCATCTCCCTTTAACTTTGGCTGCTTAATAGCTAAGTATACAATTAACTCGGGGTCATCAATCGGAGCCATTCCTAAAAATGAAAAAATATAATTTTCTTTCCCTTCCATATATCGTCCATTTTCCGGATTCGGAATTTGAGCTGTTCCTGTCTTACCGCCTATTGGATAACCATCTACTTTATACATTGTACCAGTACCTTTTGAAGATGTAATAACACGCTCCATTAAGTCTCTTACCTTGTCCGCTGTCTCTTTTTTTATCGGATTCCCAATTTCTTTCGGTTGATTTTCCATAATAACTTGTTTATTTATTGGATTTACAACTTTGTCAACTATATAAGCTTGCATCATTTTCCCGTCATTTGCTATAGCGGTAGCAGCTTGGATTAATTGAATAGGAGTTACTGTAGAACCTTGTCCGAAAGAAGTTGTGACTTGTTGAATTTGTGTATTTAATAATAAAGTATTTTTACTTTCACCAGGTAAATCTATTCCGGTTTTTTGATTGAATCCAAATTTATTCATATATTGCTTAAATTTATTTGGTTTCAATAGCTGATCTTCTAAAATAGAAAATGCTACGTTAGATGATCTTTCAAAACCTTCATCAAACGTAATAGACCCCCATCCAAATCCACCGTTATGATCTTTAATATCTGATGAACCGACTGAATATTTCCCGGATTGGAAATATTCTTTCCCGTTATATACACCTTCATTAATTGCGGCAGCTAACGTAAATATTTTCATGGTTGAACCTGGTTCATATGCATTTGCGATTGGATCATTTAAAAAATATTCGATATCGCCTTTATTAGGATTAAAACTAGGTTTACTAGACATTGCTAAAACTTTCCCTGTCTTTGGATCCGCTATGATTCCTACTAACATAGAAGGATCATAGTGTTCTTGCGCCTTATTCATCGCTTCTTCTAAAAAACTATTAATTTGTTTATCGAGCGTAAGGTATACGTTATTCCCATTTTTAGCTGGTTCTATTTTGCCTATATCATTTGTAAGCGGGATCCCTCTCGGTGCTCCCACATATTCTATATTCCCGTTTGTCGAGCGCAAATATTTATCCAGACTCTTTTCAAGTCCAAATTTCCCTTCTGTATTTCCTTTATCGTCTGGTCTCGCAAAACCAAGTATATAGGATGCAAAATCTTCATTTGGATACACTCTTGCTTTTTCTGGCATAAAAGATACACCTGGGATTTTCAATTGCTTTATTTGTTCCTTTACTTCTCTAGATAAATTCCGGCCAACTTTTCCAATCTCAACTTGCGTGCGTCCCTCATGAAAATTTTTTAATACGTCCTCTTTATCAATTTCAAGCGCATCAGCTAATCGCTCTGCGGTTTCCTCTTTATTGTTCACCTTATCTGTACCTTTCAAATTCACAACAACACGATACGTTGTGGAATCTTGGACTAGCACTTTTCCAGCTTGATCATATATTGTGCCACGATTCGCTTCCAAAACACCATTTTTATTATGTTGTTCCTTTGCTAGATCCTTTACATCTACATTATGCACAACACCTACTGCCTGAATATAGAAAAATCGCAAAAGCATAATAAGAAACAAAGCAATAAAAGCAACCATAAAATACCGCGCACCTTTATTCGTTTCAAGTTTATGCATATGTATCTCCTTTCTTTCACAATTAATTGCTACGATGGTGTGCTATAAATTATGTAGTTTTTTGCTTTCAATACTATATGTTTCGAACTTTTCTTATTAATTCCTTTAAAACAATGTAAAACTAATTATTGTTATTGCTAGTTTATTTATATACTTAAAATACAGTACGTGAAATTTTTAGAACATTCCCTCTTTTGATCTTACTCCATAACATTCAAATTCTTATTGCAAATAATCTACTCACTTATATACAATAAAAAACTGAAGTGAACCCTGAAAACGGGACACTGATCAAAACACCTAAACCATCTGTTCTCTAAATTCTTTAGGGGATAGGTGGTTTAATTTTTCTTGAATTCGCACACAATTGTAGTAATGAATGTATTCTAGCACAATCTTTCGCACAGTTGTGTTGGATACTTTTGTTATCTTTTGTGAATAGAAAGCTTCACTTTTTAAATGACCAAAGAAGCTTTCCATGACGGCATTATCATGGCAATTTCCTCTCCGGGACATGCTGGTGATAATGCCTTTTTCTTTGGCATATGCTTGGAATTCCTTCGCAGTATAAATACTTCCTTGATCTGAATGAAGGAGGACACCTTTTACTTTTCGCCTTCTCATGGCTTGTTTTAACGTCTTCATCGCTAACGCCAGCGTTTGTGATTCACTGACGACATAACTTATAATTTCGCGATTAAAGGCATCCATAATCGTTGATAAATACAAAGTACGCTCTCCAAATAATAAATACGTTACATCCGTAAACCACTTTTCATTTGGTGCCGATGCATCGAATTGGCGTTCCAATCGATGAGGGGCTACCACTGGTTCCGCACCATTGATATATTTCTTTTTCTTCCGACGAACTTTTGAGAGAATATGATTTTGTCTCATGATTCGTAATACTTTTTTATAATTCACACACAGCCCCATTTTTCGAAGAGTAGCGGTTACTCTTCGATATCCATAACGTAATTTATGCCTAAGACAAACGTCCTTTATTTCCTCTTCTATTTCATCTCTCAGGTCCTCTGTTCGTTGTAACCAACGATAAAATGTAGAACGGGGTAATTCTAATACATTACACAATTCTTTTACCGTTAGTTTTGTTTTTAAATCGGTCCATAAAGTAACTACAGTTTCAGGGTTCAACTCCTTTCTATTTCCAGATACTTTCCCCATATAAGTAATTTTGTTTTTAACTGTTTATTTTCTAACCGTAGTTGTTCCAATTCATTTAACTCTTTTGGCCCTTTTCCATAAGAATATTGTTTTCCTACAGGTTGTTGAAAACGGTACGTTTGACCGGTGTGATACCATTTCATCCATGTCTTAATTTGGGAAACATTTTTAATTCCGAGTGTTTCCATAATGGTACGATTGGAATGACCGTCCTTTTTCATCTCAATTACTTTCCACTTTATTTCTTCTGGATAATGTACTCTTTCTTTCAAATGTTAAAAAACCTTTTAAATCAAATGATTCACGAACTATAAGTGTATATATTACATAACATATCTATATAAAAAGATAGGTTATTAAATCATATTTTTATTCCATACGTAAAGCGATATTACCGAACTGTTCTCCCTGATCCATACGTTTTAATGCTTGAATAGCCTCTTCTAATGAATAAACTTTATCCATAATTGGTTTAATCTGATATTTCTCTATAAACTTAATCATTTCATTAAATTCCTCACGGCTACCCATAGATGTCCCCATTATATCGATTTGATTATAAAATAATGCTCGTAAAGGCAATTCAATTTTATCACCTGAGCTTGCACCAAAATTAACAATTCTCCCATTTGGTTTTAATACATCAAAATATTTTAAGAATGTTGCTGGACCTATACTATCGATGATTAAATCTACTTTCTCTCCGTATAAACTCGCTTCCCAATTTCCAGAACTATTAAAAGAAAAGTCTGCACCATATGTTTCGGCAAATCTTCTTTTGTTCTCTATCCTTGAAGTTACACTTACTTTTGCGCCAATTGCTTTCGCAAATAACATAGCAAATGTCGCTACCCCGCCGCCTATTCCCGGAATTAATACATGTTCTCCACACTTCAATCTACCCTTTGTAAAAAGTGCTCTATATGCTGTTAATGCCGATAAAGATAATACGCCAGACTCTTCCCAAGTAAGATATGACGGTTTTGCCACTACATTTTCAGCTGGCACAATGACATATTCAGCAAACGTTCCATCTTTCGGTCCACCTAACACCTCTGGTAACTCTGGTACTTCGGCAATATTATCCCATCCAATGCTAGGATTTATAATAACCTCGTTATTTAATAAATGATTTGAAACGCCTTCTCCGATTTCTGTAACGATTCCTGAACCATCTGAGCCTATTACTAACGGCAGATCCATTTCTATTCTATTGTTTATAATAAATAAATCTCTATGATTTAATCCTGCAGCTTTTAATTTTACTTTTACTTCACCAGCATTAGGATTTATTTCAGATGACAATCTATATTCTAATCCTTCTACCCCTTTTTTATCTTGATGTACAATAGCTTTCATTGCTTCATTCCCCCCTTAATAATTTCAATGTACTAGATATATCAAAATAAATAAAAGAATCTGCCTCCAATAATTAGAAATAATGTATATCATTATGACAAAAGAAAAAATCCTTCCCTATAAATAACGTAGGAAAGGCAGGGTTTTTTTAAGTTTTAGCCAATTCTAATATTTTTTGAATAAACGGTGCTTTGGCACTTGTATATGAAGGACGATCAAAAGGATATGTAGCTGCAAGTGTCTCTTTTAATTCTCTATATTCTTTCTGTGCCCATTTATGTTCTATAAGAAAATCACGAAATAAAATGTTATTCCTCCACTCCTCACTATTATAAATATAAACATGTAAATGATGAGTACCAGCTCTCCATTTTCCCTTTCTAAAAAAATGCCAATTAGGGGTTTCTTTTGGAACATACTCATACCCAATTTTTATTAGCGCTTCAATCCACTTTTCGGCAATTTGCAAATCCGTTACACCTACCATCATATCTATTAGCGGTTTCGCTCCTAATCCTTCAACGGATGTACTTCCTATATGTTCAATAGCAACACAGTCTCCTCCGAATAAAGAAATAAATTTCTCTTTTTCTATTACATACTCTTCATGCCAGCCTTTTTCATATGTTTTAATGACGATTTGTTGATCCATTTTATCCACCCTCTTAAAATTATTTATTATTATATTTATAAAATTTCATGTGATTAACATAGGATTTTCACAAAATATGTCGAATACTGAGATATACAACTTAATTATAATAAATGCGAGGTATAATATGAAATATATTCCAGTTAAAATTCAGTTGAATCAAGTTACATTCCAGTTAAAAGAACATCATAATTTTGATTGGCTATTGAAATTAGGAAACGTATTTGCGGTTTTTGACCAGCAAGATTCAGGTAATCTATCTTTCGGTGTAGAAAAAGATGGGCGTAAGCAATTCATTAAATATGCAGGGGCACAAACAATTGCATATGAAGGAACTATGAAAGACGCTATTGAAAGATTAAAAAATTCTGCTTCCCTATACAAGGAACTAAAGCATGACTCGCTTATAAAACTAATTGAACACTTTCCAGTTCATTCTGGATATGTATTAATTTTCGATTGGTTTGATGGTGAATGTCTTCATTCACATTGGAGTTTCCCGCCTCCTGAAAAATATACTAATCCAAGCTCTCCATTTTATAAATTTAAGCATTTATCAGTTATGGAACGAATTCAATCATTACATTCCATTTTTTCTTTCCATACATTTGTTGAAAAGAAAAACTATGTAGCAATAGATTTTTATGACGGTAGTATTTTATATAATTTTCATACAAACGAGACGAAGATTTGTGATATTGATTTATATTCTAAAAAACCATATGTAAATAAAATGGGAAGATTATGGGGCTCCTCGCGTTTTATGTCTCCTGAAGAATTTGAACTAAATGCCATGATTGATGCAAGAACAAATGTATTTAATATGGGGGCAATGGCGTTTGCTCTCTTGGGCGGTGGAAAAGATCGTTCCTTTACAAAATGGGAAGCAAGTAAAGATTTATATGAAATAGCGTATCGTGCTGTAAATGAAAACCGGAATGAACGATATGCGTCGGTTGAAACGTTTTATAAAGAGTGGATAAACGTGGCTAACGCTGAAAAGATATAAACTTATATCATTAAAAACAAATAGTTTCTACTATAATCATGTATAATATATTTGAAATGGAAATTCAAAATAATGAGGCATATATTATGGACTTTGTGTATATTAATCAAAACGTATTAAATAATCTTCTATACATTTTAAGTAGTATATTTATTTTTTATTTTATATATGATAGCGGTCGCTATTTAAAAAAATATAAAAAACTCCTTATTATACTTTGTACGAGTATCCCCCTTATTTTATGTATGCGATATCCTATCTATATGGATGAAAATTGTATTCATGATTTAAGACAAATACCAGTAATAATAGGTACGCTTTATGGTGGATTCCCTGTTGGTATAATCTTGTTTGCTATTTTACTAATTACAAGGTTTACATTTTATGGTTTTAGCGTGTTAACAATATTAGTTTATGGCACAATGTTTATCATTACAGCATTCGCATCTGCAAAATTTAATAAGTATAATAGAAAAGTTAAAGTAGCTTATGGAATGTTTTTAACATTTTTTCTAGCAATATTTACAACTGTAATTGTATTGACTTTATCAGATTTTGAAGTAAATAATTTATACATTATTTATTTCATAATATTACCAACTATTTTGATATTGTTTGTAATTTATTTTAATGAAGTTTTAAAAGATGCAGTATGTATGCGATCGAAGTTAATTAAAATGGAAAAAATGGAGATTGTTAGCCAACTCGCTGCTAGTATATCGCACGAGGTAAGAAATCCCTTAACTGTCGTAAAAGGATTTACTCAACTTTTAAAAACACCAAATTTAACTGCAAAATCAAGAGATGAGTATATTGAACATATACTTGAAGAATTACATCGTGCCCAAGGAATTATTGATGATTATTTAACGTTTGCCAAACCTGCTTCAGAAAAATTAGATCATATTTCAGTAGAACAAGAGTTAAATCGAGTTATTAATATGATCTTACCTTTATGTAACATGAACACAATACATATTACCAAAGATTTCTCAACGGCAACAATTGTAGGTAATAAACAGCACTTTCAACAATGCTTTTTAAACTTAATAAAAAATGGTATTGAAGCAATGCCGAATGGTGGTACTTTAAATATCTCCTCATCTATTAGTAATAATAAAGTTATTATACGAATTGAGGATAGCGGAATTGGTATGTCACAAGAGCAAATAAACCGATTTGGTGAACCGTATTTTAGTACGAAAACGAAAGGTACAGGTTTAGGTACAATGGTTGCTGTAAAAATCATTGAAACGATGCAAGGTAGTTTAAAAATCCGAAGCGTTATTAATAAAGGAACTACTTTGACAATTACATTCCCGAAATGTAATAAAAACTCATCTAACAACAAATAAAAAAGGAGCATAATCGCTCCTTTTTTATTTGTTTCGATACATAAGTATCTTCTATGTTTTTTTAGTTTACATTTGTGGAGACTAATTAGTAATTAGTACCCTCCGCCCCAGCAGCTGCATCCAACGATAATTAACAAAATGAATAACACAACTAATAAAGCGAAACCTCCACCAAAACCACAAGAACCACCGTAACTCATATTTTCTCCTCCTTTTGGTTTGAAAACTAATAGGTAGTTGATCATTTTAACTGGTTCGTATTATACATTATGTGAATATCCCTTTTTTGAGCATGTCTATATAAAAATAAGTAAAAGCACTCATTTGAGAGTGCTTTAAAATGGATACCAGAAGTTTTGGAATACATATAATTTTGCATACACTGCAACTATTAAAATAAAAATACCTACAAGTAAAGCAATGAAATCCCCGCTTTTCGCTTTATTTGTATAAAACCACGTACGTGTATCCTTCTTTCCAAATCCTCTTAAATCCATTGCATTTGAAACTGTATCGATTCTATCTAGAGAATGAATAATTAAAGGCCAGAAAATTAAGACACGATTTTTCATACGAACCCATAGACTTGCTTCTCCTTTTTCAAAAGCTACTCCTCTCGCCTCTTGCGCATGTTTTATAATTTGATATTCAGACTGAATATCAGGTATGTAACGTAATGCAATATTTATCGCATATATAATCTTATAATGAATTCGAAATTTACTTAAGCTACTCACAAATTCGCTTGGATCAGTCGTATAAATAAAAATAAGTGTAAATGGTAATAACGTAAAATATTTTAATGAAAGTGTAGCTGCATAAAATAATGTTTCATAAGTAATTGTTGCATATCCAATATGTAAAAATGAAGTATATGATTCGGTTAATTCAGATCCATGTGTTGGTGTAATAAATAAGATCATGACAGAATTTAATAAACTAAATGTAAATATAACAGTAAAAACAATAATGATTTTACGAAGTGGAATTTTAGCAAATACAAGTCCGATACATCCAATTATAAATACAAAGAGCAATACGCGAAAATCAAAAAATAAAAAAGTAAGCGTCATGCAAAAAATGAATAACAGCAATTTCACTGCTCCATCCATACGATGAAAATATGTATTATACACCTGCCTCCCTCCTCATAACATCAAAATAAAGTTCTATAAATCTTTCAGGATTTGCAATACCACTAAATTTAACTAATTTGAATAAAGAACTCTCCACTAAGTGCGCTCTATGTAAAGTTTCTGAATGCCCTAATACAGTAGAGGCGGTATTATTCGCAATAATTTCTCCTTCATGTAGAACTATCACTCTGTCTGTATATTCTAATGCGAGATTCATATCGTGTGTAATAAAAATGAAAGATATTCCCTTTGCAGCTAGTTTTCTTATAAACGTCATAAACTGTTTATAATGATAATGATCTTGTCCCGCTGTCGGTTCATCTAAAATAATAAGTTTCGGATTTGTTGTTAGTACAGATGCAATCGTGACTCTCTTCTTTTGTCCATAACTTAATGCCTGGATTGGCCAATTTCGAAATGGATACAAGCCACAAATTTTTAACGTTTCCTCCACTCTATGCTTAATTTCCCCCTTCGAAAACTTATTTAATTTTAATGAAAATGAAACTTCTTCTATAACAGTAGGTTGTGTAATCATATGATTTGGATTTTGCATCACATAACTTATAATCTCTCCGCGCTTACGAATAGACCAAGAATTAATATTTACTCCATCAAATAAAATCCTATCATTCTTTGCTTTGTTTATCCCTATTAGACTATGAGCTAATGTTGATTTCCCCGCGCCGTTATGGCCCAAAAGTGCAACAATTTCCCCTTCTTTTATGGAAAAATTTATATCGTCTAATACTTTTTGTTTATTAGGATAGGAGAATGACAAATTTTCTACTTTCAATATTTCTTTGTTTTTAGGAGTACTTTTACAAAAAACTTGCTTCTCCACCCACTCATTTATTGCACTACAAATACGTTCTCTTTGAAGATTTTCAAGTGGGTATATTACCTCATTATTACTATAAAACTGTAATCTCTTTAATCCCTCTATGTACATAGGTTCTCTTAAACCGATTGATGGTAATATATTTGACGCTAATATCTCTTCTGGTGTCCCTATCGTAACAATTTCCCCTTCATCCATTAAAATAATTTTATCTATATCCAGATTTAACATTTCTTCTATTCGATGTTCAATAATAACAATTGTTTTTTTATATTGTTTATGTATATCTTTAATAAGATCTATCGTATGCAAGCTACTAGCTGGATCTAAATTTGCTAACGGTTCATCGAATAATAATATATCAGCATTTGTCGTTAACAGACCCGCTAAAGAAACAGTTTGTTTTTGCCCTCCAGATAATTCATGCGGACTTTGTTTATGAAAAGAATGCATCTTTACCTTTTTTAATGATTCCGAAACAATCTTTTTCATATCGTTTTGATTTACACATTCATTTTCTAAAGAAAAAGCTACATCTTCTTCTACTGTAAGACCAATAAATTGAGCGTCTTGATCTTGTAAAATTGTTCCTACCTGTTTACTTTGTTCAAAAATACTCCCTTTCCTCGGATCTTTTCCCGCAATAGAAATAGTTCCAGTACTACTCCCTTCATAAGAAAAGGGGATTAGCCCATTGATACAATGAGCTAACGTTGATTTTCCTGAACCACTACGCCCAGCAATTAATACTTTTTCCCCAGGATATATATGAAACGTTATGTCTTTTACAGTAGGCTGCGCCGCATGCTTATATTGAAAGCTGAATTGTTCAAAAGAAATAATTGGTTGCATGTTAACATCCCTACTTTTCAATTTTTAAATGTCTATGTTTTTTATTAGATTTAGCTAGGCCTATCGTAATTGGCAATCCAAGAACTAAAAATACGATAACATCAGCAATTGTTGCACCTAATACTTGTATTACAATTTTGTCAAACGGTTCTCCCATGACGATAATATCGAATGCACCCGCAAATATGATAGCAATGACGATACCAAGTAACCCAGTAATAGCTAAATAAGAAATATCGCCTTTATTATACGTCCCGTTTTTCACACTAAAGCCAATTCTTTTTTGAATGAGCCCCATTGCAAAACCGATAATGCCTGAACTAATAACCCATCCCCACCAAATACCCCATCCAGCGATTGTATCTGTTACGGTATGACCGATAAGTCCTATTAACAGTCCTGCCACCGGACCGAATAACGCTCCAAAAACGGTTAAAATAGCTAATGCAGGTTTAATAAATGTATTTGGTGCTATAGAAAAGCCCCAAAGTCCTAATATGCCGTATAATGCTGCTCCAATTCCGATTGCTACTACTAACTTTGTTGATAATTTGTTCATTACAATTCCCCTCTCATATTAGTCAACTTTTATTACTCTATATTTATTTTGAAAATGAATTATGCATCTACACTCCCTTTCTATCCAACAAAAAATGACCTCTTACATAAGAGGTCATTTTCTTTCACGTTCAAGAATCCTCTTATCTTCCAAAAAACACATCGTGTCCTCTGCGGAATTAGCACCTTCCTATAAAATTACATAGGGGTTGCTGAGGTTTCATAGGGCCGTTCCCTCCACCTCTCTGGATAAGTATTAATTTGTAATTCGTATTATGGCATTAAGATGAATAAATTTCAATACTTTTCTAACTATTTTTATTTTTCGTTTAACAGCACATTTAAATCATTGTATTCTTATCGGAATTATGAAATAATAAATTCAACATAGTTACGGGAGGAATGTACGATGAAAGTAATCGGTTTAATTGGTGGACTAAGTTGGGAATCTACATCATTATACTATAAACATATTAATACACTTACACTCTCTCAATATGATCAAAATGCAAAGCTTGTTTTATATAGTATGGACTTTGGTGAGGTAACTACTTTATTACAAAATCATCAATATGAAGAAGTGAAAAATGAATTAGTCGCAGTTGCAAAAAAGGTTGAAAAATCTGGGGCTGAATGTTTATTAATGTGTTCCAATACGGTTCATTTATTTGCTGAAGAAGTAGAAAATGCAATATCCATTCCACTTCTTCACATCGGTGATGTAAGTGCTAAAGAAATGGTAGACCAGAATATAAAGCGTATCGGACTATTAGGTACGAAACAAACGATGGAACAAGACTTCTACAAATCACGTCTAGCGAACTATAACATTGAGACAATCATTCCAAATGAAGAGGAAAGAAGTTTTATCCATCATGTTATTTTAAATGAATTAAGTAAAGGGATTATTTCAGAATTATCAAAAGAAAAGCTATTAAAAATTACAAAATCATTAATTCAAAATGGCGCAGAAGGTATACTGCTAGGCTGCACTGAAATACCATTGCTCATTTCCCAAAAGGATATTACTGTACCTGTTTTTGATACCGCTTTTTTACATGCGAATACTGCTGTGCAGTTTGCAGGATAATATTATAAAAGCATAAAGGTAGAGCCTCTATGCTTTTATATCGTCTACACTATTTATTTAAAAGAGATTTTATCACTGCAATTGCTTCTTTTGAACCACCACATTCTAAAAAACTATCATTCAGTTTTCGTATTCCATGCTTATACTTTTCATTTGAAAGAACATCTGATACCGCTTCTTTTAACGTTCGCACATTAACATTCTCTTTCAATAACCGATGGGCTGCTTCCAGCTCAGTTAATCGTTGTGCTATCATTGGCTGGTCTTTATCATGAGGTATTATAACAAATGGGACATTATAATGAATTGCATCGTGTACGCTGTTCATGCCGCCATGTGTAATAAAAACATCTGCTTCACTTAATATTTCTGATTGGGGTACGTATGAAGCAATTATAAAATTGTCTGGCGCTTTCTTAATTTTAGAACGATCATTTCTATCACCAATTGCCATTACAACTATTCCATCAAAATCTGAGAAAGCATCAATGCACGTATTAAAGAATGGTTCAAATCCTTCAAGCAGTGTCCCCATTGAAATATATATAACCTTCTTACCTTTAAGCAATTCAAGTGGAAACTCTACATTTGTTTTACGCTTTGAAATACTCGGCCCAATAAAAATGTTATTTCTTCCAAACAAATCGCTATTAGGTTGAAAATAAAGACTTGTGTACACAAGAGTAAGATCTCCCTTGTTATGCATAAATTGAAGATTATTTTTAGGCTTTACTCCAAATTCATGTTCCATTTGATATAGTAACTGTTCGGAAATTTCATCGGGTTGGAATCGTATTTCTGCATTTGGATGAAAAGGTAATGTCTCCAAAAATTTTGGAGGAATTAAAAATATAGGAGAAGAAACTATGCCTGGAATTTGTAAATATTCCTTTACTAACTCTCCAGCGCCAAATATATCATAAATTACGAAATCAAAATGTATGTTTTCACATAATTGTTTCGTAATTTCTAATATATATAAAGAAGTTTGAACATGTACACGAAAGAAAGAATTCAGCCCATCAGGAGTTTCAGAATCAATAGAAATCTTCTTTAATAAATCTGGATGTGTATATACAGTAGCTCCCAAATCTTCAATTCTGCCTTTAAATTGTTCTGTCGTAATATAATGTACGTGATCACCCCGTTCAGTATAAGCTTTGACTAAACTTAATGTAGGATTTACATGTCCCTCTGCTGGAAAATTAACCACTAAAATATTTAGCACTTATTTCTCACTCCTTACATTTCAATTCACTTATTAAGCATACTGTAATTATTACCGTCAATCTTCACCTAATAGTCCTAATATGTTTGCTACTTTAGGTTGATAAATAATGCTTAGTGATTAAATTAAAAAAGGCATCTACATATGTAGATGCCTAACCGTGATAAGGAGTGTTCTGTGAGGTTAGAATAAGCTTTTCAGCTTGTCCTATGCTATCAATATATGATTTATTTTATAAAACGTGAATAATTGATAGAATGATTTTACCTTTCTATCACCCATTTTGAATCTATTCCTAAATTAAACGAATCTAGTTTCTATACTATTTCATATGTTTTAACCTTCTTGAGAGCTATCTACTTTTATAGTTTCTCCAGTCAATCTCTTATTTTTCAAATCAAAATAAGCATCTAAAACTTCTTTTCCAATATCAGAGTTAATACCGGATTTATCATTAATAACCCACGGCACAACTACAGAGAATGCTACTTCAGGATTATCATATGGCGCATATCCTGCTAAAGTTAAATTATAACATTCTCTTCTTTCACCCTTTTCATTTCTTCCAATATCACTTTCTCCACCGTAAACTGTCTGTGCTGTCCCTGTTTTACCTCCTGGTTTATAAGATGCTTTTTGGAACGCCCTTACTCCTGTTCCATCCCCTTCCTGGAATACCCTTCTAAATCCTTCTTTTACTTGATTTATATATTCCTCTTTCATATCTATTTTATTTAAAACGATTGGTTCTACTGCATGCACCACTTTACCAATCTCATCTTTTTGCGACGTTTGCTCTCTTACCTCTTGAACGATTTGTGGCTTCATTCGATATCCACCGTTTGCAATTGTTGAAATATACTGTACAAGCTGAAGTGGTGTATACGTGTCATACTGGCCAATTGAGTAATCTAATAAAAAACCAGGTTGATTATCTTTTTTACCAATTTGTCCAGCTGTTTCATTCGGTAAATCGATACCCGTTGGAACACCTAATCCAAATTGCTTGAAATAATACCTCATTTTATCAAAGTACTCCTGTTTAATGTTTAATGAACTATTTTTCACGTAATCCACACCTGAAATTTTTAATGCTGTATGAAACATATAAACGTTTGAAGAGACTTGTAACGCTCTTAAATCATCAATATTACCAAACTCTTTCCAAGACTTTTTTTCCTTAGTTCCTTTAAACTTCATTGGTGCATCATAAAAATATGTACCTGGAGTTATAGCTTTCGTTTCAAATCCAGTTAAAACTGTCGCACCTTTCACTGTTGATCCAAGCTCATAAGAACTAGTCATTGTGCCTAATGCATAGTCTTCAACTTCTGTTTTCCCGTCTTTTTCTACAAGTCTTTTCCCAGCCATGGATAATACTTGTCCGTTTTTCGGATTCATCATCACAACGAATGCACGATCCAACATGGATTCTGACCCTTTATATGCCTTTAATATTTTTTCAATACTTTCTTCTACTTTTTTCTGCAGCTCCATATCTATTGTTAAAGTTAAATTCTTACCACTCTTCCCCTCAGAAACAGTTTCGGCTCTTATTGTATTACCTTGTTTATCTGCAACGCTTCTTACTTCTTTTTTTGTACCATGAAGTACATCTTCATATTGCTGTTCGATATAACTTTTTCCAACTCTATCATTTCGGCTATAATCACGTACTAAGTAGTAATCTAATCGCTCACCTGGTAATCCTTCATCGGAATTAGAAACATTTCCAAGAACAGATCGGAATAATCCATCATTTACATATACTCTCTCCCAATCAACCGATACGTCTACACCTGGGAAATTCGCTAAACCTTCACTAATTATAGTAAATTCCTTTTCACTAACATCTTTTTTAATAATTTGAGGAGCCATTTGATAACCAGAAGTCATCTTACTTTTAATAGCTAATACCTTTATATCTTTATCTGTTAATTCTTGAAGATTTTTATCTGTTACACGCTTTCTTTTTAAATCCTCTATTTTTTTATCTAAATTTTTTCCGGTAATATCTTTATCTCTGAACTGATTTATTTCTTTTTTAGATACTAATTTTTCGGTAAGTTTCGGATTTAATTGCATCCAAAAATCTTTCTTATCCATCTCAGTTAACTTATCTATATCTTCTTGCGGCATTTCAATTATGTCTGCAAGTTGTTTTGCAGTTTCTAATATTTCTTCTGATTTTACACCTTTCATCTTTGTATATGTAATTGTACGTAAAGATTTATTATCAACTACTAGATTCCCTTCTCGATCAAATATTTTCCCCCGCGGGACAGAAAGACTTACGGTTGCATTTTCTCTCTTCTCTACTTCATTTTTATACGTTTCTCCATCGATAATTTGTACTTTACCTAATTGTATAATCATGGCAGAAAATAATAAAAATACACAAAAGAATAAAATGTTTAACCGCATCGATAGTGCTCTACCTTTTGTTTTCTCTTGTTTTTTCACTTCGTCTTAATCTCCTCCTTACAACATTTCAAATAATATTTTATTTATATATTAAAAGTAATGTATAACTTCCATACATTACCTTGTACAAATATTAATATAATGTTTAAAACTTAATAGAAATTAAAACAAAACTAAAGAAAAGGTAAAGTTTACTAAATTAAATGTAAAAATACCCAATAACCAAAAATTAAGTTTTGGTTATTGGGTATTTAGTCATTTAAGAATTAATAATGGGACGCATTGATTCGAATCTATCGTCACAAGCAGATAAAGATTTTTCGCTCTGAACTTTCGGCAAATATATAGTTACTGTCGTCCCGACACCAACCTCACTCATAATACTTATTTTCCCTTGATGACTTTCAATAATTTTATAACTCAACATTAATCCAATACCGGTACCTTTTTCTTTCGTACTATAAAACGGCTCACCTAATCTCTTAATTCTTTCTTCAGGTATCCCAATTCCTTCATCAATTACATGAATAATGACACCTTCATCGTTTATCTCTTTTATATGAATTGTAATTTTCCCACCATCTGGCATAGCCTCGATTGAATTTTGCAAAATATTAATAAACACTTGTTTCAATTGATTTTCTGAGCAGTCAATACTTATATCTTTTGTGTCTGCATATAGTTCCACTTGAATATTTGTCATAATTGCTTTTGTATTCATTAACGAAACGACATTTTTATAAATTTGATAAATATTTTTTTGTTCTGTATTTATTTCATCTGTTTTAGCAATTGATAAAAACTCTTGAAGAATCGCTTCTATTCTTTCAATTTCAGAAAGCATTAAATCAAAATATTTTTCTTGATCTTCTTTATTAATTTGGAATAACTGTATAAATCCTTTAATAACTGTTAATGGGTTCCTCACTTCATGAGCGACACCAGCTGCTAATTGACCGATTGCTGCAAGTGTATCTGATTTATTTAGCAATTCTTCTGTTTTTTTTCGCTCTGTAATATCACGTACAATGATCATAATTTTATCATGTAATAAAGGTAAACACCTAGCTTCAAAGAAACCAACACTACCATTAATTGTAAGTGGATATTCAACAATTACATTCGTTGCTTTTTCCTTCACTTGATGAATTGCTTCATGAAACTGCTGCGCCACTGGTGATGGTAATACTTCGAAAAACTTTTTTCCCATAAAAGCTTCTGCCGGTACGTAAAATTTTGTAGGGGACCCTGCTTTATAGTCTATAATTGTGCCATCATCTTCTGTTAAGAAACATAAATCCGGTAAAGCCTTAAAAATTAATTCCAATTCAGACGTTTGTTGTTTTAACTGCTCTTCTATCGCTTTTAAATGTGTAATATCTACACCAACAGCCCAGTAGCTATATCCTGTTACAGGAAACTGTTCTGAAATATTGGACCACATGATTGTTTTGGTTTCACCGTTTTTACATGTTAAGTGCATTTCCCAATCTCTGAAATTTTTTCCGCAAGTTAAAAATTTCGTTTGTATTTGGTGACGATAATTATGATCTGGGTACAATAATTGAAGTGCATGTGGATTCCCTATTATTTCTTCAGCGGTATAACCCGTTACAATTTCACACTCACGATTCCACAGAACAAAATCTCCATTATAATCAAGCGCATCAACCATAACGGGCATATTTTGTAAAATTGTATGTAATTCCTCTTCTTTTCGAGAGAGCAATGTTGTATTTTTACTTTGAAATACTTTTGTTGCCCCATCTATAATTAGATTTGAAAGCATTTCGAAATATTTTTGACAATTGAAAATTTCACTTTTGTTTGACCATACTACAAATGATCCTAAATGTTGATTGTATAAAAAAATGGGGATTTCAATTTTGGGAAGTTTACATATTTTCGTCTCATTTATTCCGAAAGAAAATATACATTCTTTTTCAGCATCAAGAAGTTGATGTGATATGTTGGTTAATTGATAAAATTGTTCTGCCATGGTTTCTATTGTACTCACATCAATAAGTTCCATTAGCCGCGCATTCATTCTTTTTTCACCTCAATATGTAAAATTAATACAAATTCAAATTTTATACTTCTCCATTATACGAAGAATGTGCCTTTAGGTATATAGCTGCAGAATAATTATTCGAACAAATTTTATTTTTCAATTAAAAAAGAAAAATATATACGTATAAAACGAATCTTTAATCAGTATGTGTTTTGTTCATCATCTAATTTGATCAGCAACCTAACGCGTGCCCTCATGTATACATTTCATTATTAAAGTACCGTTATACACATCATATGGAGAAGTATAAAAATACACAAAATATAAAGTTCATAAAATATTCACAATTATTATGAAAAATATAAACATTTATTCCAATATATTCTATATAATAAAAAGTAGTAAGGCTTCTATGAAGCTCATAGAATACCTTACCCCTAATAAAAAGAAAAAAAGAATCTATTTAGATTCTTTTTTTCTTTTTATATTACATTACATATTTATATAAAGCATGTGCAACGCCGTGTTCTTCATTTGATAAAGTTTCATATTTACACATTGCTTTTATTTCCTCGACTGCGTTCCCCATTGCAATTGATATGTTTGCTTTTTCCATCATAGATACATCGTTTAGCCCATCACCAATCGCTACAGTATTTTCAACTGGAATATTTAGATGTTTTGCTAAAGTATATAATCCATTTCCTTTTTGAGCATCTCGGTGATTAATCTCTAAATTATGCCAATATGAAGATGTAATTGCTAAATCAGTATTATGCAAAAACGTTTCTTTTAACTTTTTTAGTTTTTCTATGTCATAAGAAAATGGTAAAAGCTTATGCACATGTATATCAGTTTCTACAATTGGTTTACAACTTTCTGCACTAAGAAACGCTGTATGTTCAAGGTATAATGCTGCAATCGTTTCTAACTCTTTCAAGTCGATATTTTCATTTGAATTTTTTACGTACTCGATTTCATTACGTACACTCTCTACCCCATAATCCGGTACGTACACACCTTTATTCGTATACAGCTGATAATATAAGCCATTTTCTTCAAGATAATTCACAATCTCAAGTGCCTGCATATTTTGAATTGGATATCTCTTCATCATTTTCTTATCTTTATATATAAGCGCACCATTTTCCGCAATAATTGGGCACTCTAAATTAACTTCTAACAACAATCGTTCAATGTCGACGATCGAACGCCCTGTACAAATTGCTACCACATGGTCTGCTTCCTGACATTTTCGAATCGCTTCTGCATTCTCTTTACTAATCATTTTATTTCCCGAAAGAAGAGTTCCATCTAAATCAATTGCAATTAATTTCATTATTTCTTCACCACTTTCTATATATACACGAATTTATATTAAACGAAAGGTATCGTTTTCATACTGATTTCGTGAAGTACTCCTTATTTATAATTTATGAAAAGCGTTTCAGGTCAAGAAATAATTAAAAATAAAATCAAAAGCTTTTCTTTTTAAAGAAAAGCTTTTGATTTTAATCTATGAACTATAACTAATATATTTCGTCTCACACATGTACACATTCTTTTCTTCAGTTGGGACATATATTTTAAACTTTTCTAAACGTTTTCCGTAAACATGAATAGTGACAACGCTTTCATTTTTGGATATTTCAAGAATATGACAATCAGCTGGTGGAATGACTTTATCTGTCTCTCCTTCTCCCAAATAAAGATTTCCTGTATGCGTTAAATAAACAAGTGAATTTTCAAGCTGCTTAGTTTGTATAAAGTTTTGTACCATTATCCTTCCTGTAAAAACGCCTTCTACTCCCCATGTACCATCATGATCATGTAAAGGTGTAGATTGTCCATCTTTCCATACAAGAGCTAATACTTCAAAACGATTAAAAGGATCTTCATATAACAAGTGTCGTGCATATTGAGCCGAATTCGCCTTCTGTTTTTCTAACGGAAGCCATGTTTTCTTTTCTAAAAGTTCTCCTAGTAATTTTTCAATCGCACAAACAATTTGATCTTCCAATAAATTACTATCCACTAAATCCGTTACAGCTTTAATAAATGTTTGAAACGTTTTACTTCCATTACACGTTAACATAAGCGTCCTCCTCCATTCTTTGTCACACACCTCCATACTAAATAACTAACTAAAATTTTACAATTGAGAAATAAAGTGAAACTTTAATCAGTGGGGGTTTTGTTCATCCCCCACCTAAATTCTTTACATTCGCTGAATTTTGAGGTGGGGTCTTACTGCCCATTAAAGCGGGCTAAAAATACAAGGTACAGTAAATTTGTACCTTGCTGAGCGATTTACCTAGTTTTCAAAAGAATAGGTAAGTAATTTAACATTTGCTCATTTTCCATTAGACATTTTTCTAAATTGAACGATGGAGATAACTCTATTTTTTCGAAGGTATTTATGAAAGTTCTTAATGCAATCTCAGCTTCTAAACGTGCAAGTGGTGCCCTAAGCAAAAGTGAGCACCTTTAACCAAATGTTAAATGCTTTTCATTTCCTATTCGGTGTATATTAAATTTAGAGGCTTGCGAAAACTTTTTCTCATCTAAATTTGCTGCACTTACCCATGCAATAATCATTTGATCCTTTTTCATAAAATGTCCAAATATATTTGTATCCTCTGTGATTCTCCTAGCTAATGTAATGGGAAAGCGATAGCGTAATACTTCCTCAATTGCTTTTGAAATTAATTTAGGTTCTTCTCTTAATTCTTTATATGTTCCAGCTGAATCCACAAAAAAGCAATAAAAGCTATTAATAATTAAATTAGTAGTTGTTTCATTACCTACCGCTAATAAACCTAAAGAAAAAGTTACAATTTCTTCATCTGTTAATCTTTCGCCTTCATATTCAGCTCGTATTAAATCCGAAATAATATCATCGGTTAAATGGTATCTCTTTCCCTGAACAATCGGTAGAAGATATGCTTTAATTTTTTTACGGTCCTTTGTTGGCACTCCTAATAAATCGGATATGACGGTAACAGGTAAAGGTGCAGCAAACTCTTCAACGATATTAACCTCACTATATTTTTCGATATGTTGTACAAGTTCATTTGCGATAGACTGATATGTAAATATAATAAAAAACGAATGATTAATAGAAATATTCCACGCCACTCGTTTTTTATCGGACTTCTTTTTACTGTACTTTTATTTTCTTTATGAGTTATTAGAAAAATAATTGTCTATATAAGTCTTTATTTTTTCAAAATCCTTTTCCATAAATAAGATTGCTGGTACTTCAATTATTGGAAGATTATTTTCATTATCAAAAGGTGGACACGGTTTGGGAACTACCAAATAGTCAACTGAGTTTTTATCCCTAATATAATTAATTGAAACATCATAATACTTAGAAAAATATCCCTTCAAATCATCCTGATTCCTTAAAAATGGTAGAGAAAATATTGAACCATAATTTATACCGGCGTCGACAATTAATACAAAGCATATTTTTTTCATGATACACCCTCCTCGTATAATTAGTTTTAAGTTAATAACTGTTCCTTGAAAATTAAATAGTTTTTATCTTCAAGAGCTACATCAAAAAAATGATGTATGGGTAAAATTTAGTCTTGGATAAGGTAACACTGATAAAAACAGGTTTCCTTTTTCTTTATATTCAATTAAATTATACCATTATTTTACATAAATTTTCAGACTTTGTTTTTTTTATTTTATTGGTAAACTTATGCTTAGCATGAATTGGAGGGCTATATGATAGATTATAGAATAATTCCAAGAGAAAACTATTCAAATAAGATTGGAGAGCTTGTAACAATGCTTGAACATACAAGAGATGTTACATTGAGCGAAATCTCCAATTTAAACCAAAGTGATTTAGATTTCTTACCAAACGGTAGTTCAAACACTATTGGTTCTCTCTTATCACATATTGCAGCGATGGAGTTTGTTCATCAAGTTATCTCGTTTGAAAAAAGAGATTTAACTGAAAGTGAATATCTAAAGTGGCGAATTTCTTTAGAACTTGGAGACAAAGCAAGGGAAGGAATAAAAAAGCAATCTTTAGATTATTATTTGAATGAATTATCACAAGTTAGAGAAAATACACTAACATATCTGAAATTGAATTTAGTAAATCACGTATTGAACATGAATTGCTTTGGATTACATCACTTATGAAGAAAATATGAAAAATAAAAAGAAAAGTTAAAAACAATGAATGAAAATGAGATTTATTATCAATACTATAATTAATAAAAGGGCAACCACGATTTGGCTACCCTTCAAAAATTTATACTTCTGGATCGAAAGTTTTGCAATCTGTTTCTTCCGTAGTAGATGCTTGTTTCCCTTTATGACTTACTACATAAATTGCATCTGCGCTACACTTATTGCCGTTTGCCCAAAATTTACAGTTGTTTACTTCACATAAAACGTCTTGTGCCATAGTATCACACCTCCTTGTTCTATTATCATTAACAAAATTCGGAGGTATGATACTCTTTGCCATGCATTTTTTATTCCCTTTTTAACTTTCTTAATGGTTCAATGTCTCCTTGTACAATTGCATCTATATTTTCGGTTATTTTTTCAATGTCAAAATGCCACCATTGAATTTGCAATAATTCGTCTATTATTGTATTTGTAAATCGTTCCTTTATTTTATTTGCAGGGTTTCCACCAACAATTGTATATGGCGCGACGTCTCTAGTCACAACAGATTTAGCTGCAATGATTGCACCATCCCCTATTTTTATTCCGGGCATAATCGTTGTATCCATACCAATCCAAACGTCATTTCCTATAACTGTATCACCTTTGTAAGGTAAATCAGACAAATTCGGTGTATACTTCTCCCACCCATTTCCAAATATATTAAATGGATATGCCGAAAATCCATCCATCCGATGATTTGCTCCGTTCATAATAAAGGTAACTCCATTTGCAATACAACAAAACTTTCCAATAGTAAGATGATCTCCAAGAAATTCATAATGATGTAATACTCGATCTTCAAATGTTTCTCCATCTTTCGCATCATAATATGAATAATCTCCAACGAGTATATTTGCTTTCGTTATTGTATTTTTTATAAAATGGACATTTTGATTTCCTTCAATAGGATATTTAACATTTGGATTAGGATTCATGTTGTACAGCACTTCCTTTACCATTTATTTCACTTTCTACCGCTATTACTGGTTTTAAATTGTATATAGGTAAAATAAACAATAATCCAATTATAAAAAGTAAAGCGGTCCCTTCATACATCATACTTAATGAAAACATCTCCTTTAATGAGCCAGCAATACTCATCGTTACTACCATTGAACCGGTAAATAGCGGACTTAAAATGCCATTTACGCGACCAATAAAATCTGTATCACTGTTTTGAATAATGAGCGTATTAATACCTATTTGGATACAAGGAAGAGCTAGCCCACTAAAAAGTTGTGCTGTCAGTGTTACCCATAAATTTGTGGAATAACCTATAATACCAATACCGATTGCCTGGCCAAGCATACCGATAATTAACATCTTTTGCGGAGCAACGTTTTTCGCAAATACCATCGCTAAAGCGCCGCCAACAATCATTCCTGCACCATTTACTGTTAGTAACCACTGTAAACTCTCTTTTGATAACCCTAACTGCTCAGTTACGATAAATATACCTAATGGCTGAATCAATCCTATACCTAGTCCTGCTGCCATAAAACACAGCCCTAGCAAAGTTAATGCTTTTTTCTTTTTCACATATTTAATACCATCAAGCATCTCCTGTAGTAGCGTGATTTCTTTCTTCTCATTATCATTCTCAAGATCTTTCGGAAGAAATAACAACACAGCTGCTGCCAGTAAAAAAGCGATTCCTGTTATGATAATTGAAATATAAATTCCAAAACTATGAAAAATAAATGTTCCAAGAATCGGCCCTAATATCATAAAAATCGCAAATATTGTTTGATATATAGACATCGCTAATTGGATCTGTTCCGCCGATAAATGCTGTTTAAACAATTTCATGCCAGATGGCTGAGAAAATTGCGAAAGGATTGCAGAAATAAGTGTGACAAAAAACACAATTTTCCATGTTCCAAACATAAGTGTAATTAATACAGCGAATACCGAGATAGAACTTAGCGTTTCACACCATATCATTGTCCTCTTCGGTTTCCACCTATCAGCAAAGGTTCCACCAATAAAGGAAAAGATGAAAATTGGAGCAAACTCAGCAACCGAAATCATTGAAATAGCAAAAGCATCACCTTTGGTCATTTCCATTACATATAGTAATACCGCAAAGTTCCGAACCCATATTCCAATTTGTAAAAATAATGCTGATGCAAGAATTCCTTGCACAAAACGATTTTTCAATACTTGTGATACCCCATTGTTTTGTTTCGTTACTACATTTGTCGACATAAAAAAGCCCCCTATTTCATGTTCTGAATAGGAGGCAGCACAAATCATATAAAAAGACTATATATTCGCAGAGCGAAATACATCCCTTTTCTATAAATGCACAGACTAATCCTATTCAGAAGAATATTTCGTTTTTTAACGAAGATCTCTTACAAATAGAATTAGTTGATCATTGGGATGTTTTCACCCTTCCGCTTCGAATTTAAATAACACATACATACTCTATGTAAATCATTTTCGATGTATGCATGTCTAAAAATAAATATTCTAGAATGTTAATGGTAATTCCTCTAAAGAACGCATTAAATAATTACCTTGCCATTTCATTTCTTCGCGACTTCCTTTTATTTGCAAATTAGGCATTCGATTAAACAAAGTAGTAATAGCAACCTTTGCTTCCAACCTAGCAAGCGGGGCACCAAGGCAGAAATGGCTACCGTGACCAAATGCAATATGACGATTATTTTCCCGAGTAATATCGAATACTTCTGGGTTTTCAAATACTGTTTCATCGCGGTTTGCCGAAGCTAATGCAATGACAACCATATCTCCTTTTTGGATTGTTTGTTCATGGATTTGAAAAGGTTTATCTGCCCACCTTGAAGTTGTAACCTCAACCGGAGAATAATATCGTAATCCTTCTTCAATAGCTGCATCAATTAATTTTGGATTTTCTTTTAATAACTGTAATTGATTCGGATTTTCAAGAAGCGCTAATACTGTATTTGTAATTAAATTTACAGTTGTTTCGTGTCCCGCCACAATTAGTAACATTATCATTGAATATAGTTCCCGAGCGCTAAGTTTATGCCCTTCACTTTCTGCAAGTATTAAAGCACTCACCAAGTCCTCTTTTGGTTCTTGTCTTTTAACATCAACTAAATATTGGAGATATGTAATAAACTCAGCTAATTGCTTTTCGGTTTCTTTTATTTCTTCTGGCGTTTCTGGGTAAGCAATGACAGCATGAGACCAAATTCTAAATTTCGCCTGATCTTCTTTCGGAATGCCGAGCATTTCACTTATTACAATAATCGGTAAAGGGAACGAATAATCATCCACAAGATTTAATGAACCTTTTTGCTGAGCATCAATTAACAAATCATCTGCAATATCCTGTATTCTTCCTTCCAATTGTGTGATCATCTTCGGCGTAAAAGCTTTTTGTACGAGTGATCGTAAACGATTATGATCAGGTGGATCTGAATTTAACATGTGCGTCGTTAAATAATCACTATTGTCAACAGTAAGAAACATATTCAATGCATCTTGAGAAAATACATTGGCCGGATCTTTTTTTAAGCGATTATCTTTTAAAAGTGGCAGCGCATCTTCATATCTCGTAATCAGCCACTCTGCACCTAATTCAGTTTTATTCACAAATAAGATAGGTTGCATTTTTCGAGATTCTTTATAAATTTCATATGCATCTTCTTTAAACTGCGCTGAAGCTAAATTAATGCCATCCTCTATTCTTAGCCCAACTTTGTTTTTCATTGACATTGTATTCCCTCACTCTCATTTGTTTTTGAAAATGAACCAACATATGCATTATACTCTAATAAAAACGTGAAAATTGTAAATTTTTAATCAAAATCTTACTTCATATATTGAAAAATAAAAAAGTGAGGGAGTAAAATCTTTCTACTCTCTCACTTTTCTTTATGCGAAACACATGAAATTACTAATTTGCTGATAGCGGTAGCTTACTTTACGACGACGACCACCTTGCCAAGTATAACCTGATACTCCGTTTCTTCTCACTTCAGTCGGGAAGAACCATAAGTCTCTTCCGAAAGGTCCTGGACGATGTAAACGTAAATAGCCCCATCTTCCTAGACAGTTACACATCCATGATTTCATATTACCTGGTTGTGCTGGAGACGCAAATGTAGACGGTAACGACGGCGCTTGTGATGGTGGTGGTGACGCTGGTGCATCTTCTGCATCATCTGGTCTATAATCTTCTTGTTCCATATCTCTCACTTCATTTACAGGTTCATACCCGTAGTTTTGTGGATTATAATACATCCCTTGATCATATAAATAATTTTGCTGGTTATACATATTAACAAATCACCTACTTTTCATTCAGTACCTTTAACATTCATATGTGATAAGCACTCTATAGGAAGCTTATGTATAGCCTAAATTCATAAAAATATTGCAAACTACAAATAGAAGAGATTCATAATAAATCTCTCCTATTTGCACTAAGCAAAGCACATGAAATTACTAATTTGTTTATATCGGTAAGTTACTTTAAAACGCTGTCCATCTTGCCAAGTATATCCTGATACATCACGCTGCCGAACTTCTGCTGGAAAAAACCATAAGTCTCTTCCGAAAGAACCAGAACGATGTAAACGTAAATAGCCCCATCTTCCTAGACAATTGCACATCCATGATTTCATTTCGACTATTGATATAGGAGTAGAAAATGAAGAAGGTAAACTGGGAGGGTTCGATGGAGGTAGTAACTTTGGAGCATCATCCGATTGACAAAAACAGAACTGATTGTTCAATGAACTATTCCTCCTAATTATTAGTAAATACTATATAGTATATGAATTTTCTTTTTATATGAAACTTCTATAAAGGAAAATCTTCTCTTTTAATTATTAAAAAATCCCCTTCTAATTCTTTAATAGAAGGGGATTTTTTGTTTAAATGCTATTTCAACTTCACACTATAAAAGCGCATTTCATCTAGTGAACCTATAAATTCAAATACTTCTTGTTTAATTAATTCCTTTAAACGATATTCTAAAAACGTATCGCCTACTAACTGCTCTACAAGACCAAGTGCTTCACCAATTACTCTAGGGGCTTTTAAAAATTCTCGATCAGCACCTATACTTTTCGCGCATTCAATAATAAATTGATCAAAATAATCTTCTTGTACAGAACGCACTTCATCGTCCGTCCAAACTCTTAAAAATTCCGTACTTTTCGATAGACTATCCCACTCATATTCATACTGCGTTCGGTTCTCTTCAGTTAAGTACGGAAATTCTGCCAAACCTTTTTGCAATAGAGCTAAACTTTCAGGTGCTAACTCTCCAGTTCCACGAATATCATATTCTTGTTTTAATATTTCTTTACTTGCTTCAGATGTATTCATAACGCGAATGTTTTTCTTATCTTTTAATTGCGCCATTACAAAACATAGGCCCACATGTTCATGTGCGTTATCGGCTTTCCAAATTGTAATAGGCGTTTCAATAGGGATAGTATATAGTTCTTCCATAGTTTCTAAAAAACTTGATAAATACTCTTCTTCAAAATAATTTTCATAAGTGGTTAAGTTGTTCACTAACCATTTCTGTCTTGCTAATTGACCCTCATTCATATGTAACTTGTAAATCGGCCCAATTGAAAAGAATTCAGAAAAAGCAACAACCATCTCTTCCAATCGCTCTTCTTGACCTAGCATATGCTTTAAACTTCCAGCTGTTGAATCATCAAAAGCAATATGTACGTGTGAGCTTTCTTTTACATTTCTTTTATAAGATGTATTACTCGTTAATTGCTTAGGGATATCCATTAAATTTTCAATTGTATCTTCACTATAGTTTTCTTCTAATAAATTTAATTGGATTAAAATACTTTGCAGTAAGTGTTTTGCTTCATCTTCGTACATATCCTCTACAGCATTTTTAATTTTATCTATCATGTAAATCCCTCTATTCACTTCAAAAATAACGTAGATTATAGTGTATCATTAAAGAATCACTCTTTAAAAGTTTTTTTAGTCAAATCATGTATTAGAAAGATTGCTACAGCTATATAAGGTTTCAACAAAAGCTTTCCCTACAATTCTTAATTGCTAAATAATCTTTTGAAAATCCTTTTATTTAAATGTATAATTATATAGAAAATAAAAAGTACAGGAGCTATGTTTATGGAGAAAGTATTTCCTAATTATAAACAGTATCTAAAAAATTGGAGATTTATATTTATTTGTATATTACCTACTATCGCCTTTTTATATATTTTCGATGTCATCTTCGAATTACTATTTCATCAAGATTTCTATTTATCTAACTTAATTTTTGCTATTATATTATTTTTAATATTTATTAACATCAAAGACATGTTTAAAATTGAAAGTTAAAGAGCCGGATAAAAAAAGAGCACCCTGCAATCTGATGCTCTCATGTGATAGAGGTTTTTTCTGAGTATTAAGTAGGACACGAAGGTCTTGTCCTACTAGATAATATATGCTTGTACTTATTTTATTGTGCTCCTATTACACGTCAAATGTATAAGTATTGCTAAAAACGCTGCTCATATATTTATTTTACAATTATCATATTTATAAATAAAAAAACATCCCTGTGGATGTTTTTTATGTACCGATTTTTAAGCTTCCATAAACTTAGCCGGTACACCAATTTTTTCAACTACAGAAGATATATTAGTAGGATTAATCATTACGTTTTCAATACTAACTAATTTATTTTCTAATAGTCCATTCTCTGTTGTAATAAGTTCTTCAAACCGTTCTAAAGTCATCGAGAATTTATGCTCACTTCCGCCATTCATACTAACTTTTACGTACTTCATCGTGCACCCGCCTTTCATAATAATCTATAATTCGATATGAAGGCGCTAACATCCTTTTTATTCACTCCTAGATTCCTCACTTTTACACTTGCAAATTTACGTTTATATTCATTGTGAAGAAAACAAGTGGAATTTTAATGTTCACATAATAATTGCTAATAAAAATGATAAAGATAAAAATCCACAAAGTGGTATATATATAACAGTATCTAATTTAGCAAAACGCGTATCTTTTTTTCGTTTAAAGATTCCAAAATAATGAAACTCACCAATTACTCTTATGAAAAAAACAATCATACAAATCCAGGATCCCGTTTGAACAATAATATTAGGAAATGCAAAATGAACAAGATGTGTTTGTTGTAATAAAATTATCGCTGCCATACTTAGTAATAGCGCAATGAACAATGTCATCCCTATACCTGGTGTAAACGCCTTTTCTCCAGCTTTTGTTGGAATGACACTACTTGTCGCCCACTTACCTCCGAAAGCCCAATAAACATGTAAAAAGCTAACTAAAAATAATATACAGACAGAAATATATGTAATAATAAGCATTTTGTCCTCCTATTATTTTATTTTAGTTCTCGATTTTAGAGTATGCTATAAATTTCACCTTAGCAATTCTATATTTAATAACATAAAAACCCCTTAATGATTTTTCTTAAAATTGATTAATCATTAAGGGGTTTTTCACTTTATCACGCATTATACCTATTTCTACGACGTTCCATCCTCGTTTGTCCTTGAGCAGTACCTTCTTGATATTGTTCTATTTGCTCTCTCATTTCATATGTTGCAGCTGGAGCTGGTTCTTCGTAATTATGTTCACGTATTTTTTCTGGCATTTTTCGTTTTGATACTTTTCCACCAAACTTAAATAATTGCATCCTAAATTTCGGTAATCTCGGAAGTGGAATCTTAAAGGATAATTTTTTCCGTTTCTTTTTTTGTTTAAATAGATTTATATTTTCTTTATTATCATCTTTCTCTCTGCGGTGAATTAACATCGCAAGTAATCCACCTAATATCAGTCCACCAACTAAGAGCATGATATATTTGAAATTGCTTGTCATTAAACTAGACATACGTTCAAGTATGACTAACGACTGTACTTCTTTCATATCCCATAGTAAAGCGGCCCATAATGCGAATAAACCGAAAGTAAGTCCATATGTACGAAAACGAAATAAACATGGAATTAAAGCGATACAAGCGGCAATTTTCGCATTCGCTATTATTGAACTAGTTGAAATATCTTGATGCCAAATGACTAACAATAGTGTAATAAATGGTGCATACGCTATCCAACTACATATACGTGAATATATTTTTTTCGCAAAATAACTACCGAAACTAGTAAAAAATAAAAGGCCTCCAATATATAAAGATTGTTCTAGCGGGATTTGCTTTAAAATTCCTGCAACTGGAAAGAGGCCGCTCAATAGCATTAATAGCACATCTAATTTCTTCACAATTCCTCATTCCTTTCAAATTTCTTTTGAGTTAATACATATTGCTTTTCCATATGATGTAGTTTTTTATTTCTAAAAAACATCTTAATCCTGTATGGAAATAAAGTAAATATGTAAAAGAGAAGATACATGACAAAAGATATCCTTATTTACATGAAAAAATGACAAATCCTGACCTATATAATGAACAGGATTTGTCTATTATTATTTAAAGTAGAATAATTGAATCTTTCTTTTCTATTTTTATAATATCTACATCCAATTCATCATCAAACTCTTTAAACTCTCTTGCATCTATATCCGTCATATAGCTCTTTATTACTTTCGCCATATGCATGGAATATGGCATGTGTATATTCTTTTCCAAAAGCATACTTGAATTACAGCACATGTAATGTACCATTTTGGCAATATAGTTCCTTTCAACAGCTTTTACACCTAGCGGTAATATTTCCAGTATATATCGATATAATGTTTCGCTACCATTAGACGAATACTCACCAGTACTATAATACATTCCTTTTTGATCTATATATAAACCCGTACTATCCAGTACGTCATCACATTCTATCGTACCGTATTTTGGTACATCAAAAGATGTATTTATTCTTACAGCATTTAAGTTTGGAACTTTTAGCAAATCTGGAACAATGTCAGGGAAAGTATCTATATCAATTTCTCTATTTTGTAACTCTTTTATCCAATGTTTTCTTACATTCGCATCTATAATGAAGTATACTTGCTCATTTTGCTCTTTTGCATGTTGTAAAATTCCTGTTAATGTTTCAGAAACAAATTGTTTAAATTGAATTCCCATATCATTCCGTTTTGAAGGCTGAGGTAAAAAGGTATTATGTTTATTTACATGTAATAATAAACGATCAATCGTTTGCCACTCTGTATTCCCATATAATTTATATGAAATTTCTTTTCCTTTTATTTGTGAAAAAATAGGTAAGAAATCAAATTTCGAGATTCGTTCAATTGATAAATTAACATATGTACAAGGTAAATTTATCTTATTCCAATTACGTTTTAAAAATCCTTTTTGTTCTAATAAACTAAAAATGCAATTTATAATTGTTTTACGAGATACACTTTGGCCTATAAATAAATTAATAAATGCTGATATACGGTTTGTTCGTGCAAACCCTTCTCTAACAATTTGCTTCGGATCAATTTTTTCACGGCCATCACAATTTTTCATTGCGATTAACGCCAATGTTGCATCATTGCGCTCACCTGCAGTAGCATAAACCGCTTTCATAACATCCTCCACTAAATTTTTTTTATATTTCTGGCAATATTGCATTTTATATGGATTTTGCAATACTTTTTCAATATTATGTCTTACTATTTTTAACAATATTGGCCAATCTGCATTTAATACATATGATGACTCACCAATTTGAGTTATCACAATTTCACTTTCAAATAACGCTTCTTCTACTTCCAACGATATTTTTTCAGACCATATTTCTAACGTTATAGTCTCTAATCCTTTTGGTGCAATTAAAGGGAATAATTCATTTTCATTATTTGTGACTACCTTTTTACATTCCGGTAGTAATGTGAAATAAGAGAATTTTTGCTGAAATCCTTTAAATAAATACTCTCTTTCCTTTACTTTTATACCAGGTTTTATTTTAGTACCTTGAACTTTATATATTCTCTCATTATATGGAAGTAACACCCTAAGATTTTCTCCCAACATATAATCTTTCGGATATTGAAGAATATGCTCCAAATCAACTTCTCCACCTATATGAAAATCATCTTTTAAATTTCTAAATATCTTAATCCACTTTATACCGTTTGTTGCTTGTTGCACTTTTAGCTTTACAAACCGAGTTTTTTTATTATTCGATGCAAATTCTGGAGTAGAAATTAAAATCATGCCTCGTTTTCGTCTTAAAAGCAAAGAAATATCTGGATGGTTATATTCTTGATAAAATCTCCGAACTCCTATTGAAACATTTAATAATGGAATATTCTCACCTCCGCGCGTTATACATTCGAACCGATATACATAGGCGAAAAAATCTTGTGTTTTTTCGTCTTTAATAGGCTCTGACATAGCCTCACAAATATTTTGTGATCTAAGAGGAGAAAAATATATATTTTCTTCGTGTATGTTTTCTAATTGTAAAGGACGTTCACAAAAAATATGTGAAATTAAAGCAGGTACCCACTTAGAATATATTTCATTATCTTGTAATACTGTTAAATTAGAAATTAAATCGTAATGCCATTCATATTTTGGCGATTCTATTAATTTATTAGGTTTCCAATCATGAATAATTTCATACCAACTTTGAAAAATATAATCAAGTTGTTCTTTTCTTATAGGTTCTTTACATACAATCCACGGTATATTTTCATTTAATACATATGGATTATGCTGAATAAATAATATATCAGAAAACATATCATATAATCTTTCATTCAATCGTTTCAATTTACTTGTTAATAAAAACGTTTTATAATGTATCTCTACAATATCGAGCCATTCAATAGGGAAATATATAAATGATACACGTTCATTTAAAAGAGGTTCTACTATATTTTCAAATGTTAACAACTTTAATTTTTCCATAAAATGATTACTTCCTTTCTTCATTTTTCTTGATCACAAAAAGCTAGAAAAATTATCACTTAATCTAATCGATTTATACCAAGTATTAAAAAGAAAAGTATAAAGATTCCTCCGAATAATAAATTATTAAAAAGACTGATTTAAAAATTAAAAGTAATTATCATATACGACACCTCTAATATTATTATTTTAATACATTCGAATTATACAATGTTATTGATGTAATTATTTATTTTTTACAATAATTTTACAATAAAACTAAAAAAGAAAACCTTAAAAGGAAAAATAAAAAATCACTCTTGATAATAGCACTATTTTTATACCGTAAACAGTTGTTTGGTGCTTTTTAAAACACTTACAGAAAGAACGTTCTGATACCTTCACGAGATTTTCATTCTTTTTCTAGTTGTTTCATTAGCATTCCATTAAAAATAATTTTACCCATTTCCCGTACCTCACTTTTATCGTTGTTTCCATTATAACAATGAATAAGTGTCTAGATACACAAAACCCCCGAATCATGAACTTTTTTAGTGTCCACGATTCGGGGTACAGTTCACTCAGGGATTAGCCTTTTTATTTACTACGTATAACGGATTTTATCTTATCAAGTAAGGAAATAATATATGAGTATTGCTGTTAATTCTCATGGTTATAGTTTATTAGAATTTCTAAACATACAGGAAATTAGTATTTTTTAGGTCTTAATCTACTCCTGTTTCAATTTAACGCGGATTATTTGCTTTTCGCAGCTACGCTTTCCTGAACACGATAGCAGTACCGAGCGCCGAGGCCGCCGGTACGAAGAGGTCGCCCGAGGTCGTCTCCGCTACCGGTAAACCGTTCTCTTCGAGACAACTTCGAGTGTGAGAGATGTCGCTCACTGCTACCGCGTACCCGGCGAATCCTGGCATTGGGGTGCTATCTCTCCTGGTAGCAGCTCTGACAACCGCGATCCGGGAACGATTGTGATGCGAGCCCCTTCCAAGTTGAAGGTGTATGTCAATCCATCCGTCCGAACCCCACAATCCAAGTATCGACCATATCGCCTAATAAATTCATCCAGCTCAGAATCTTCTACGCATAAGATTGATTCGACTAGATTCGTTGCCCCATTCGGATGGTTCGGAGGTGTTTGCTCCTCCATTATGGCTGAGGGTGGATTTTCCGCTGCAGCCAGACGCCCCTCGTGCACGTTATCCCCGTCAACTTCCAAATAGCGCACGGGAATAAGTTGAATTCCCCCAGACATCTCAAGAGGTCGCTGTACGGTGTTAACGCCGTCATGACTGATTCCACTCCGTTGGAAACGGTCCGCTGTCTGGTCGGCATCCTCGGTACCGAAACAAAGAATATGCGCTCCTTCATAACGGGACAGACATCTGGATACAGTATCGACAGTGCGTTTGATTTTTCCGATTATTACTTGGAGCACATCCGGTGATGCTTGCAACGGAACGAGCTTTGCATTGATCGGAATTCTCGCATCTTTCTCGGCAACCGTTACGATTTCGATAAAACTGCCTAAAAACTCAGCATGCGAATTTGCTGCTCCGAATGGCTTCGGAGATTCTCCTTCATTTTCGGCCATCGCCGGATAGGACGGCGGCGAACAGACAAATCCCAGTTTTCTGTACAGCTCGAGTGCAGCTTCCATATCGGAAACTATATGGCCGACGTGATGAATGAATTTGATTTCAGCATGCATCTGCATCCACTCTCCTTGAATTCAATAATTGTGACAAAAGAAAAGTTTATTTTAATTGCATTGAACAATTTGGGGTAAAGACACAAAACCATCAAGCTAAAGTTTTATTGCACCCCTAGAACGAAGTTTTTAGGCTTTCTTGTAACAAAGAAGCTTATTTATCATTTTTTGGGTGACTTGTTTTCTTAAGTTGATAGCAATATGGTGATACCCCAATTTATAATCCTTTTTTTAATTGATTATTCTTATTTTTAAGAACCTCGATGCTTTACATCTGCGGATACGCCTCCCACTATAGGCTATGCCTTCCTCTAGAACCAATTAATTCCTTATATAATTCCTGTGTTTTATACTCTTTCGCGTATAGTATGTAGTCTTTTATTTTTAACTAATTTATTCTGAAAAGACTACGGAAATTCAGATTGATAAGTAGGTGAAACGAATGGAAAATAAAATTCCTGGACAAGAGTATGATCTAAGCAAAATATACAAATACAAAGAGCATCCTGATAAGATCAGTGGTCGCTGTGATAATTGTAGCAATACCGCATTCAAAAGTTCCGTTAAAAATTTCATCTCATTAAGAGTATGTCGTCAATGTGGTATGAAGAAAATCATATAGCTCCAGATAGGGCTTTTTTCTTTATAAAATAAAAAAGCCACGATACAAATGCATCACGGCTGAATTTAAACTTATAATTGGTCTTTTCATCCTTTTTGCGGATTCCTACCACCCATGCCCGTTCTCCGGTAACGTTTTGATAAAAGGGCCCACACTATTCTTCTTTCAAAGAACTGTATATCTATAGCGTAATATTGATTCTGTTTTGAGAAATCCTCGGAAACGTCCCCTTTTCCATCCCCCTTTTTATCGAAAAAAAGACCTGCATTTATGCAGATCAAATATAAATTAGTGACGAGATTTCATATCACTTATTCTTTTGGAGACGGAAATCTTGCAGCTTCAAAATGCGTACTATTTTCTACAGTAGAAATAACTCCAGCTACGCTACTTTGTGCAAAAACTTCAACTACATCCCCTGCATTCAATTGAATTATTGATGAAACAGCTACAACATTAGCAAAGTTTATTGGACCAAAAAAATCATTATCGATTGCAATTGCCGGATTTCCATTAACTCGAATTTCTACCCGTGCTCTATAGTTTACGTTTAGATTATTAGGAATGAACGCAATTGTTCCAATAACAGAGTAAACACCTCTTGTCTTTGGTATAAAAATGGATGTTGCAGGGTTATATTCATTTGCTAAATCAAATTGTTCATTTTGGAATAAAACTTTAATAAATGTATTTGCTGGCACATTTTGATTAACTGTGCTCACAGCTCTAAAAGCAGATGCTCGCACAAGATTGTATCCATTATCATCAGAACAACAATTCACTTTCACATTAACCCAAGGTTTTTCCTCATGTTTTTTATCACATTTGTCATAACTCTTACTGCTTTTATGACAATCATAATATTTCTTTTTGTAATCCTTACAATAATCATCGTAGTAATAAGACATACTAGATTCCTCCTTTAAATTTATTACTACATACTATGTAAGATAGATTAGATAAGCTTGGACGAGCTGTTACTATTTTTAATAAAATAAAAAAGCCCCACCATAATGGCAGAACACTACTAAAGTAAAACATGTAAAGTAGAAAAATCTATCTCAACGGTACAAAAAGCCATAATTTTATTTTCACTAGAATTAAAACACATTCATATAATCCCTAAAGCAGTAGCTATCAAACGGATAGCTAATTTTTATTCTCATAAAATTTATTACGTCGCATCATCAACTCGTTATAAACATAGGAATCTTTCACTTTCTCATTCCTCAAATACTTTAACTCAATAATCTGTCGCCGCTCTTTATCAAGTGCATTCTGTAACGTCCGTTCAATTTGTTTAAAGCGTATCTCATGATTCATATCGTCACCTTTCATTTTAGGAAAAAGAACAATGCCCTCAGTTTGAGCCTGTTCTTCTTGATTTTTCATTCGAACACACAATGCTTTGTAGTTTTTCAGCTCCTTCACCAAAAGTCTTCACATCTCCTTTTCATTGATGTCTTCAAAAAATAACAATTGATTCATACGATACGGTCCCTCTCCGTTCGATCTACTTACTTGAATGGTTCTCCTTTTTTGGCCAGACTACATTTATATATCTAGATTGTCACCTTTAGAACGAGCAGTTAGCTTTTGCTAGCTGCACTTTGTTTGTAAAAAAAGAACTCAATTGACTGTACGCACATATAATATTCTGCGTTCCTTTCTTTATAAAATAGTCGTTACAAAATGAATCTCGTCACGAGAGCACTTTATTAAGTGCTCTTTTTTGATTTTTGAATACTTATCAATTGAAATTTTTGTTTAATTTATAAAATAAAACTGCTTGTCCATTTCAATCCATTCACCATCATATATTATCTAACCACTATGATCGTATAATTCTTCTTGCATTTTCCATTCACTTCGATACATTCTTTAATTCCTCTTAACAATCCTTACACTTCTAGATAATTGCATTCCAACTTCATGATTTGCTTTTTGCTACCTTTACCTCCTATGACGAGCAATCATAAGAGGTAAAGGAATGAATGAAGAAAATATTGTTTTACATGGAACTGCTATTAAATCAAGTTTAATCGATTCAACACTTCTATCTATTTTTCGTCATTCACTTTACCAACAGAAGCAACAGGAGAAACAGGTTCAACTGTATTGATTCTGGAATCGATTCTTCATATATATATATTAAAAGATTTTCGGAGTGAACCCATGTTCCTTATATATTATGGAATGGGTTTATATTTGTGACATAAGGGCTTATTTTTTATTTATTTTAATTTTCAAGGGCCTTTTTCTTATACTTGTGTGTTAAGCAATTCATAAGTTGTAGTGTGTAAGTGGGTGAATGAGTGATAAGGATGGTGTAAAAATGAGTGAATTTAAAAAGAAATTTCATATTCCATGTGATTGTTTTCTCCCCCTGTACCCCCACCTCAAGTTGGACCGACTGGGCCGACTGGACCAACCGGAGCAACTGGACCAACCGGAGCAACTGGACCAACTGCTGTAGGATGTTGTCCATGTAATAATGTTCTCAACAACCCTGGATTTGACATACCACCTGTAGGAGTAGATCCAGTTCCAGGTTGGAATCAAGCTGGTTCTGTTTCAGAAGTAGGTTTTCCAAACGTTCATAGTGGTCGTTTTCTGCCAGATGGGTCATTTAGTCTCTTAGCTGCATCAATTGGTCCAGGTGGAAATATTAATCAAACAGTTGATGTTGACGAAGGTTGTTGTTATACATTTTCATTTGCTGCAGATGTAAGGGATGGCGCATTTCTTATAGCTTCTGTATCTTTTCCAGAACTTGGGCAAACATGTCCCCCTGCCCCTGCAACTCTTGGTCCATCAAACATTCCACATATTGTACCAGTTATGAATCAACCACAACCTCTTTTCCAACATTATGTTCTTGTTGTGTGTATACCTGCTACTGTGAGTATAGCTTGTATTTCTTTCCAAAATACTGCTACAGGTGGAGAAGGCGCAACAGCTTTTGTTGACAATGTTGTATTTCAACCTACTGGTGGACCTTGTACCTCATGTTCACAAAATTTTTAATGCATTAATATATTTGAAGCTTTTCGTTTTTCTAGCGAATCCAATAACTATTAAAGAGGGCCTTCTGGCTCTCTTTTCACATTAGAAATCAATAAAATCCCGTTCCTCAACCATGAGCCTGCTCACTATATATATTCATTAATAAACATGGGTTACTCTTCATTTCATTCAAATATCTATTTTATATTAAATCTGCACACCCCTTAGAAGCATACATACGATATCATGTGGTATTCTTTTTCAATATTAGTTTTTATCCGAGTGCGCCTTGGATGGCGCTCTTTAATTTTCAAATAACATTTTCAAGTAATTACGAGAGCAAATTTTATAATTTTGTACAAGCACTACTTCGCTTTATTAAATAGACTATATAAACATCAAAAAGAAGGGAGCTATAAATTCATATGGCTGATTATTTTTATAAAGGTGGTAAAAAGTATTATAAAAAACAATCGTATTCTCACCATCAAAAAGATAACTGTTTTATCAAAACCCATACAATAACTGGTTCGAATACAGCTTTAAATTTCAACGTACCAGCTAACACTACAAGAACTGCTTTTGAAGATTTCACCAATAACCACAATAAAACATTACTTGATCTTCGCATTCCTGGTACTTCTCAACCAATTGAAGTAACTATCCGAACAAGAAGTTCTCGTCTGCCGATTACTGTAACATTAGTTGCAGGTGAAACCAAGGTGTTCCAAGTAGAGGATTTTCATAGCCTCACTCTCACAAATAATACTAATATCAATAGCAACATTTCTATATTTATTCAAAAAACATTTTGTATCTGCTGCAATAATCAAAATGATTATTGTAAAAAGTATTATAATGAACCATCGTATTCTCATTGTCAAAAAGATAACTGCTATATCGAAACTCATACCATAGCTGGTTCAAATAACACCCCAACTGAAAATTCACCTTTAACTATTATCGTACCTCCGGGCGCTTCAAGAAGAGTTTTTGAAGATTTCACCAATAACCACAATAAAACATTAATTCAAATATCTGTTCCCAGTGATGTTAGCTCGATTGAAGTAACTATTCGAACAAGAAGATCCCCCACACCAATTATCGCCACCCTTGTCCCAGGTGAAACAAGAGTATTTCAAGTAGAAGATTTCCAAAGTCTTACCCTCACTAATAATACTGAAATCCTTGATTTTATTGATATTTTGATCCAAAAAACTTTTTGCATCTGTTGCAATGATAAGAATGATTCGTACGATGAATATTACCATGAGTGCAAGTAATAGATTAAATCACCAGAAGAACTCTTTAAATAGAGGGTTCTTTTCTTTTCACTCCCCTGATCTCCTCTTATTTTATTAAAATAACTATTTTATTCATTTTTTTGATACTTCACTTAACTCTTTTCGAAGTGCATCTTTTTCATCAAGAATGATATTTAATCGCTTATACAGCATCCCCTAAAATCTCGATTTTAATACATTCGAATTATATAATGTAATGTATTTAAAATTTACAATGATTTTACAATAAAACTAAAAAAGAACACCTTAAGTCGGTGCACTCCTTACAAATATCAATCATTATGTAATTGAACATATAGATAACATGAATCCTCCAATTGAAATTGCTCCTAGTAAACCTAATACAAATCCTGTTAAACAAATACAATCAGCAAGACAAATGGTAGACTGCGATAATGGAACAAATGACCTACTTGTACTCGATCCATATTGTTTTATTTTCTCATAATTCATATCTAACATTAATTGTAGACATGCTATACCTTCCTCAATAGAATGAAGAGATTCTTTTTCTAATCGATCCAATAATTTACTATTAAAAGTAATTGGAAGAGGATACTGCTTATCAAATTTCATATTTTGATAGATCAGTTGTAAACGAGATAATGTAATATTTTTCTTCTTTTCACATGTTACTGTGTGTTTCATGTTATTAAATTCATTTAATAACAGTGTCAATTCATCTCTGTTTCCGTATAAATCCCTTGCTATTTTTCTCTTTAGTTTGTATGAATGGATAATAGATTTAAGTTCAGTCATTTTAATACACTTCCTAATAAAATTTTACTTACCCCAATATTTTAAAAATAAACAGTACTTTTAAATCTTATTTAAAATACACTCAAGTATCTTCATTTACTATCGATTAACATTACATTAACCTTACATAGTTGTAATAATTTCTTTCGATACCCACTAACTAGAAGCAACAGATTTCTTATTTGATGGTAAAAATATAAAAAAGCAATGATTAGGTTTTAAATCTAGTCATTGCTTTTTCGATTTTATCTTGATTTACAACTAAAAATCTAAATATCATTCTTTCACTTGAATGCTACATGTGTTTTGATTAAATTCTTTGATAAAAATTATATAATGCTTCACTAATGGATTCCTTTTTTCTCTTATCAATATTCATATGTTACAATAGTACCAGTTGTATCAGTAGTACCATTAAAACCGCTAAAACAATTTGAACAACTACCACAGCCACCACAACCTCCGCAGCCGCCACAACCAAAACAGCCGAAGCAACCAATACAACGGAATCCACCACAGCGACCTGCACAACCTCCACAACGACCTCCACAACCTCCACAACGACCTCCACAACCTCCACAGCGACGAACAGCATCTTCAATATAGTAATATGGATATTGGTTTTGTTGGTCCCAATACACGATATTTCCAGGCTGGTAATCATTAAGGCTTAATGCTTGTAGTTCTTGTTGAAACTTATTCATTTTCATGACCTCCGTTTATAAACTTCAACCTTTTCAATGCTTTCCTATATTTCTGTTCGTTAAATCTAAGTAGAAATAGCGCTATAAACTAAGTTCAATACGTACACCTACAAAATATGACCTATCACTAGATGATGCACCTTGTTCATACACTTATTTTTAGGTTATTTTTTCCATGGGCTCATTTTTATAAATTGAAAAAAGACGCACTTAGATCGATGCGTCTTTTTGTAATACTTCTTTTATGAAATCATATATTTAAGTATTATTCATACCTGTGAATAGCAATACCTCTACTCATTATCCAATTACATCTTTTATGTCTGTATTCACTGGCCACTTTTCTAGAGTATAAGCCATTTCCCAAAATGAATATTCATATTGACTACTAATAATAAAATGCTGCTTCATTCGCTTACGGTCAGACTCTGTCACCTTTTCAGCGATAGTATCTAATCGTGTAATTTGCTCTTCAACTAATGTACGGAACCAATCAGATCCGTAAGCAGAAATCCATTCATTATAAATTGGCTCTTCTGGCTGACACTCTTTTAAACGCTCTCCAATTTCATAATACAACCAATAGCAAGGTAAAATGGCTGCAATGATATCACCTAAATGTCCTTCATACGCAGCGCGATACATATGTGAAGTATATGCGTATGCAGTTGGAGCAGGAATAAAATTATCTTTTTCTTCTTGTGTAATCCCTAGTTTCTTCGCAAAATTCTCATGTAAAGATAATTCTGCTTCATATGTATTTTGAGCATGGTGTGCCATACGAGCTGTCGTTTCTAATTCCTGTGCTTTTGCAGCTCCTAAAGTTTGTACTCTAGCAAAATGACTCAAATAATATGAATCTTGAAGCACGTAATAGCGAAAACTAGCTAAATCTAACGTCCCTTCACCAAGTTTTTTTACAAAAGGATGATGAAAACTAGCTTCCCAAATTGAATCTACTTCTTTACGTAATGATTGTGAAAAAGTCATATAAATCCCCTCCAAGTAATTTATTTAATATAAGTATTTATCCACAGTTATTAACCGCTTTAAAAATAAAAAAACTTTCTTTACAGACGTAAAGAAAGTGAAATTGACAGTGTTTATTCATGAAATAGCAATGTCTTTCCCACTTCCCTACGCTGGCATTAACCAGATCAGGTACTAAGAGTCTCAAATTCCCATTTGATCTCAGCCAATAATAGGCCCCCCTAGTGGATAAATATTTAATTTTCGTATTGTATTCATCATAACATACTTCATGTTACTGTCAAAAGTATTCATGACACTGCTACTTAAAATCCTTCTTCTTTTCGTACTCTCAATGAAGTTTCAATAATCATATCTAATAGTTTACTATAATGAATACCAGCTGCATCTGCACTTTTCGGTAGTAAACTTGCTTGTGTCATCCCTGGTAATGTATTAATCTCCATTACATATGGAATACCGTCCTTCACCATCATATCAACTCTTGCATAAACGCTGCATTTCAATGCTTTATAACAAGCCAATGACGCTTTGTTTACACGTTCCTTCAATTCAGCTGGAAGTTCGATAACTTCTTCAATTGTACCAGCATCATCATATTTCGCATTGTAATCAAAGAATTCAGCTGCATGTCGAATTGAAATGATAGGTAACTGTTTTCCATCAAAAATGGAACATGTAATCTCGTCACCTTTTATATACTTCTCTATTACAACTTCAGAATCCCATTCGAACACAGTTTCCAGCATTGAAATTAATTCGTCTTTATTGTAGACAATCTTTACTCCAACACTTGAACCACCAGAGTTTGGTTTTACTACTAACGGAAATCCTAACTTATCTAATTCATCAACATTAAGATCCTCCATTTTTGTAAGTTCAATCCAATCTGGTGTTTCTATTCCTTCATAACGTAAAATCTTTTTCGAAATATTTTTGTCCATACATATACCGCTAGATAACATATTGCTGCCACTATACGGAATACCTAAACTTTCAAGCGTGCCTTGAACCGTCCCATCTTCTCCGTATTTTCCGTGTAATGCGAGCAGCGCAAAATCAATGTCTTTCGCTTTTTCGATTAAATCCATTTTTTCATTTAACGTAATTGGTACGATTTCATATTTATTTTTATCTAAATTTGCAATCATTTCATTTCCAGTCATAATTGATACTTGTTTTTCAGAAGATACTCCACCCATAATAACGCCAATTCTCATTTCCTCAACTCCAAATTTCATTTTTTATTGTATCACCGATTATTTTGATTCCCCGTACTATTTCTTCTTCTTTCAGACGTGAAAATCCTAATCGAAAAGTAGTCGATCCTCCTCCATCAGAATAAAAAACATCTCCAGGAGAAAATGTAACACCTTGCTCATAACACTTTTGTAAAAGTGTGCGGGCATGAATTTTTTCTTCTAACTCTATAAATAAATGGAGTCCACCATCACCGGTCATTCTTTGAAACGGAATGTACTCGTTACACGCCCCAACAGCTAACTCATATTTTTTCTTATAAACAGATCTTGCCTTCTTTAAATATTTTTCAAAATATCCTTCATGTAAATATTGAAATAGAACGGCTTGATCTAACGTAGATGTGTGAATCGTTCTTGCTCTTTTTACACTTTCTAAATGATGAATCAGTTCTTTATCTGCAATAATCCAGCCTACACGTAAACCAGGGAAAAGTACCTTTGAAAAGCTACTAATATAAATTACATTATTACCAGCGCCAGCAAAAGTTAATAATGGTGCTAAATGTGAACCTGAATAACGTAGCTCTTCATTAAATCCATCTTCTATAATAGGAACCTTATACTTTGAGAATAATCTCATCAGTTCCGTTCTTTTCTCCGAACTCGTAACAATACCGGTTGGATTATGATAGGAAGGAATTAAATACGCGAAATCAAACTCTTTTTCACGTAAGCTTTTTTCAACTTCGTTCGTATCAATACCATCTTCATTCATATTAATTCCATGAACTTCAAGTCCATGTAAGCGGAAAAGCTTCAGTGCAGCATGATGAGTTGGATTCTCACAAATAACTCGCCCTGATTTCTTCGATAACGAGGATAGTACAATGTCTAATCCTTCTGTAAATCCATTTGTAATTAATATATCTTTGTTCGATATATCTACACCTTTCATTTCCATATAATGAAGTAGATAATTCATTAAAGGTCTATAACCTTTTGCGTATCCGTAGTTTAGTACGACATCCCCTTCAATGGACATACGAGTAAGAAAAGCTCTTTTGAAATTTTCCACATCAAATAGCTTTTCATCCGGAGCAATGCTGTTAAAAACAATCATTCCTTTTTCCCAGCGAACACCATGTTTCATTAAATCTAATTCATCCGCTAATAAAGTAACTGTATTAAGTTTATTTTTCCAATCTATTTCAACTGACGAAGTGTTCGATATATCAACCTTCGCTACAAAATTCCCTTTACCTTTAACTGCATAAATGAGTCCTTCTTGCTCTAAATCTGCGTAAGCAGCAAGAACAGTATTTCTGCTCACACTTAGTAATTCGCTTAGTTCCCTTGTTGAAGGGATTTTTTGATCCCCGAGCAAATGCCCTTTCATAATCATCTTTTTCAAATAATCTTTCAATTGAATATAAACGGGACGATCTTTCACAACTTTAAAATCTTTAAACAATTCCTTACCCCCTGCAATTATTTTTGCATATTTATTTCATTCTCAAAAGGTCCACTACATCTGTATTTTTTATAAAGGGCGGTACGGTCTTATAAAACGAAACTTTAATCAATAGGGGATTCATCCCGCTCACTTTTTATTAGCCCTCACCAATCAGGAATTTTACTACCCGTTAACACGTGATAAATCTTTACGATATAAGTTAATTAAATCTTTTAAAGCCGCTGCTGCGGCTCCGCGTGGATTAGAAGCACCACCAATTGTAGTAATTTGCCCCATCGTATCTGTAAAGAACGTAATCCCTTTTTCTGTCCCATTTACTTTTGCCAGCGGATGATCTTTATCTATTTCGCGCGGTTCCACATTAAGAGCCACATTTCCAACCTGATCCTTATATGCAGAAGCTATTAATTTAATATATTTATTATGTTCGTTAGCATTTCGAATTTGTTGTTGCGTAACATGTTCGATTCCTTTTATATGTATATCTGAAAGCGTATTCTCTGTTCCCATTAAACTGTTTGTTAAAAGTAACAATTTACACGCACTATCAGAACCACTTACATCTAATGTGGGGTTCGTCTCAGCAATTCCTTTACTTTGCGCCTCTTTCAGTGCTTCTTCAAACGTAATATCTTCCTCATTCATTTTCGAGAGAATATAATTTGTAGTCCCGTTTAATATTCCTTCTATTTTTTCAATATGGCATCCAGCTAAACTAAATTGCCCAATATCTAGTGTCGGTAATGCCGCCGCAGTTGCACCACTATATCGAATTCGTACATTTGCGATTTTTGCTGCTTCATTTATTTCTCTCCAGTTTGTAACGAGCGCACCTTTTGAAATTGCTACTATATCCATATGTTTCTCAATCGCTTGTTTTATATATTGCTTTCCTGGATTTCCATCTTTAAGATTTGTAACAGTCGATTCCACCAGTACAGTACCACGTATGTTATCTGTTGCTCTTTCCTTCGGATGATGTTCAATATATTCTTCAATTGCAGAGCTACCGCCACCATACCTTAATAAGTGTTGAATAGATAAGCCATCCTCATTATGAATTGCAACATTTCTACCTAACACGCCACTTACAATTAATTGAATCCCATATGTTTCATATATATATGAATATTTTTCGTTTAATAATTTTACAAACTCTCTGCCAACTGTTCCATATCCTGATAATACAACTTGAATTTTCATAATATCCCCCCATATTTTTCTACTAAATCCCTCTTTCAATATAATATAAAGCGCCCTCGAATTCCATCGAGAGCGCTTTATTATTACCTATTTCGGTAATCTTGATATCTTTTCTGCAATTGTTCTATAAAACTCTTGAATGCTAGAAAAACCTAACGTGTCTGAAACACTAAGTCCTACCATATCGAGATGGTCCCAATTTGCTTTCGTTTCAATATGATTCCATTTTCCAATCTGTAAAGTCTCATTATTATTTACCGCAGTATTAGAAGAAGGCGCGATCATAGAATTTGTATTTACTACACCGTCATTTTGCCACCAAGAAGTATCAATGAATGGACGGTTTTCTTCATATCTTGCATAGGAACCTAAGAAAAATGCATTCCCCATTAACACTTTATTCATCGTTATATGGGGTAGATGTAAACCTGTAATAGGTGCTGCTTGTGATGCATGTCCACTATAGGATAAGTAATACACATCTGATTGCGTCTTTACCCAATTATTAAGCTCCTTTGCACCATCTGTACTTAAATCCCATTGACTTATATCTTTTGTATCTTTCCAAAGTGAACTATTTACAATACGATCTGTGTATTGGAAAAAAGGCTCTCCGGTATTCTTTTTTATACCCCATTGATCCAATTTAAAATCATATAACGATAAATTATTATTCCCTCCAAAACTTGCAGCTGTAATGAGCAAATCTTTAACGAACGGTACTAGAAGACTACCATCCGCAAGTGTCGTACCATTGTGAGGAGTTGCTATTGTCGTCACACTATGAACATATGATTTCTTTCCCTCAAATAGTGGTGATATATTCGTGTTCGGATGATTTTTCACATAATTTTTTTCTTCTAAATTACCTTCTTTTAATAACTGTACTAATGTTCTAATCGTTTGTCCACCCATGCTATGCCCAACTAAATGAACTTTATTTGTTTCACTCCAATTCGGCGTGAAACCACTATAAGTTCTGCCAAAACGATTATGTCCATGTTTCTCAGCATGTGCGGCACCGTAGTCTACTGTACCACCATTAATTTGCGCATATAATTCACATGCGCGATCCCAGTTACTAGAAACAGGTCCAACAGCAGCAGTATGTACTGTATAGCCACTTCTTTTTAAATCTTCTTGTATATCATGAACACCACCCCAATATTTAACCCCTAACATTTCCTCTCTACCCCATCCAGCAAATCCATTCACTAGTATGATAGGATAATTATTTTGTTGCTTCTCCTCAGCGTATGTTGTTTTCACTGTGAACGAAAAAACAGTCACTAATGCGAAAAAACATATTTTTAAAATTAACTTCCCCATTCTTACTTCCCCCTTAATAAAACGTTTACATATTTCTATAAAAAAAGAGTTCTTAACTTAAACATAATGTAAAGTATTTTATATACATTGTATATATAGAAAACATACACAAATGTTGATAAATATTAAATCAAGTAAGCATTTACTTTTTAGAATACAACTTGTAAATCTTATTATTTGAATTTATAATTAGATTTAGTTTCCTCAAGTTAAATAGCTTTAAAAATCATAAGAAAACTAATTCCATTACTTTAGGAGGAGGAAAAGGCATGCAAATCGGATTAAATATTCATACATTATCTCAAACTACCAAAATAACTCCATCTAATCTTGAGCATAATACTATCTCTTCTACAAAACTTGAAGATAAAAAATCCAATGATCCAATCAAATTTGATATTCGTTCATCTGAAAAAGATATGAAACAACCTGAGCATAAATTTAATGAATTAGATTTATGGAAAATGTTAAAAGATAAAGGTGTTCCTTTATGGATGATACTTGAAATGCTTCAAAAATTCCGTAAAGAGAAGGAATCTCAAAATAATTCGGTTCAAAATCCAAATGTGATCGAAGAAACAAACGAGAATCGATTAAATGAAGTAATGTAATCTATGTTATATGAATGCTCTAAACTAAAAAGAGTTCGAGGTTGATAAAATTTCTATCAACCTCGAACTCTTTTTTAAGATTTTTCTCCAATCGTTACAAACTGAAATGATACTTCCCCTTGATGATCTTTAATTAACTTTTCTACTTTTACTTTTTCATTTATTAATGTATTATCTGTCGACATCTTAGGTTTTTCATCACCTAAAGACTTGTTCAGGTGGAGAAGATGCATTTTCGTTTCATTCGCTTTTAATTCTTTATACACACTATCTTTTGCTACAATCACATACCATTGCGTTGGATATTTACGAGCGTTACCTATCCAAGCATCACTACCGTATTTAACAGCAATCTCCTTTCCTTCTAATTCAATACTTTTTAAATTTTTTTCATCTTCTTGTGCCAACAAAAGCGAGCCTTCTTTTGGTAACTTGGGTAACGTATCTATAGGTCTAAATTCGGATCCATTCTCTCTTTTACGAAAAACCTTTGTTTTAATCAATGCTTGTGCTGTAGATTCATTTAAAATTAATACTTGTCCTTGTCCAAATGTACCTGTTTTCACAGAAAACACTTCATTTTCTTTCGTAATTTCCTGATAACGATTCATAATTGATAAAGTATTATTTTCATCTCCAATGATTAATACACCGTTAGCTGGAAATCTGTTTTCATTTTTAGAGCATGCACTTAAACTTATTAACATTAATATACTTAAAATGAAAATAGATAATATTCTCTTCATCACTGTTCCTTTCATAACTCAAATTGTTTTTACATGCTTTTATGCAGTCTTACTTGCTCATATTCCCTACTGTTCCATAGTTTTATAAAGCTTTTGTAGATAACGCCAACGAGTTATATAGAAATATAAAACTTGTATACAAATAAATGAAATTAAAATTACAATAGAACTATTTAAAATAGAAAAATCGACTAATTGTTGCAATGCCATATAAGCAACCACTGTGTGAATTACTGCAATGATAATCGGTAAAAAGAACATTAATAATAACTGTCTCGTTACAACTTTTTTCAACTCTCGTTTACTTAATCCCATTTTCGAAATCATTTTATATTGTTGTTGATCGCGATCCAAATCAGTATATAACCGGAAGTAAATAAAACTAGCGGCGAATGTGAAGAAGACGATTCCAACTAAAACACTTGCCATCAGTAATAATCCATTCGTTTGTTTTGCCTCTAATAAACTTAAAGTCAAAGCTTGAAAATAGAATTTACCTTCTCTTGCATCTTCATAGAATATACTATTTAATTGATTTGAAATTTCTTTCGTCTTTATCCAGTCATCTACAACAAATCCGTATGTACGATGTTGAATAACTACATCATCTTGATTGATATTAAACGGAATACCATCATATACACGATCTTGAACTGCGATAAAAATACCGCTTGTATCATGTGGTAAAACTAAATTTTCTACAGCTTTTTTCACACGAAATGTCTTTATCCAATCTTCTTCAATGACTTCAATATTCTTTTTATAATCACCATTTTTAAATTCTTGTTTTTGTGATACCATTCCAGGGATTAGTAATATTTCATCTTCTTTTTCAATTGTTTCTTGTTGATATCCTAGTGCTCTCGCAAGTTCGTTATATTCACTTAACTTCATTACATATACATTACTTTCTGTATATTTATAAGAAGATGAAGCCGTTCGATATGGAATATTTGCATCAGTAAGATGTTTTTTTATAATAGAGAGATGTTTATCCACCATTTTGTCTTTTTCAGGACCTATATAAAGAAACGTATATGGGTTTGTCATCCTTACCAATTCTTTATTCCCAATAGCAGCTGTCGTTCCAATTGCTGTAAAAGCAACCGCTGAAATAATAGAAACTATAAAAAACATCGTTGCATTATCTTTCATACGGTAAATTAATTCTGAAAACGTTAATATATTTGTTCTCTTTAAAAAGAAAGATTCACTCCTTTTCGCAAGATGCAATATATAAACGCTACATTGTGTATATAAAAAGTACGTTCCTATAATTACTAAGAGTACACCCATTCCGAGCATAATAAAACTATGATTTTGAATAAAGCGAAATACTGAAATATATCCATACCCTATACTAATTAAAGAAAGTAACGATAATATTATTGAAGCTTTCGGTTCAGGCTTTGGCTTTTCTCCAGCTTGAATAAGTTCCACAAGTTCTGTTACTTTAACCGTTTTAAATGTAACTAACGAAACGATTAAGAATAAGACAAGAAACGTGAAAACTGTTAATAATACAGCCTGCACTGGTACATAAAAAGGTAAGCCATTACTAATCATTAATACACTGGCGCTGATTAGTAAAACTAGTTTAGAAAATATGAGGCCGATGAGGATCCCAATACAAATCGAGCCAAGTCCGATTAACATATTTTCAATTAACAATAACTTCTTAAGCTGTCTCATTGACATACCTTGCATCATTAAAATGCCAAATTCTTTCTTACGCGTTTTTAAAAACGAGCTCACTGAATATAAAATAAAGAAAAATGAAAAGACAAAAATCAAACCTTGGGATATTTGAAATCCTAATGTACCAAATGTACTTATTGTTTTACTTGTCGATTTCAACTCCCCCTGTAAATCAGGATGGAATAATAAAAGTGCATACGTAAAGAAAATCATAATCGAAAATGCACTACTTAAAAAATGGGCAGCATATGTACGCTTATTTCGAAAAATATTATTAAATGCGAACTGACGAAAAGTCATGCCTTTTCCCTCCTAACAAAGAAAGGACATCCATAATCTTTTGATAAAAGGTTTGCCGACTTTCACCACGATAAATTTCGTTATACAGTTGACCATCTTTAATGAAAATTACTCGGCTGCAAAAACTAGCTGCATACGGATCATGTGTAACTAACATCATCGTTGCTTTTTCTTCCTTATTAAGTGTATCCAGCATCTCCATTACATCATTTGAAGATTTAGAGTCTAAATTCCCGGTCGGTTCATCAGCAAGTAATAATTGCGGCTTATGAACAATCGCACGAGCAATTGCTGTTCTTTGAGCTTGTCCCCCTGAAATTTCAAACGTTCTTTTATTCAATATATCTGTAATATTTAATTTCTCTGCAATTTCTTCTACTCTTTTGTTCATTTCTCGCACAGAAACACCATCTAAAGTCATCGGCAATACGATATTTTCCTTTACTGTAAGTGTGCTAAGTAGATTAAATGATTGAAAAACAAATCCTAATTGTTTCCTGCGGAACAAAGCTAAATCTTCTGATGTTAACTGGAAAGGATTTGTACCATTTATTAAAATTTCTCCTGAGGACGGAGAATCAATAGTAGATACCATATTTAATAGCGTAGTTTTCCCGCTACCGGATGGCCCCATGATACCTATAAATTCCCCTTCTTGAATTGATAAATCAATATCTACTAATGCTTTAAAAGGTATTTTCCCTTTATATACTTTACTAATATTTTTCGCATGTAAAATTTCCATTTCTATTCTCCCTTCATTTGCACTTCTTACAATAAAGTGTAAATGAATTGTCTTATAGCTCATATTGATTCATCTTTCATTTATCTTACACGCTTGTAAGATTTCTGAAAAAACTGATAACAGGTCTATTCTCAATCTATAAACAAAGCATATCTATCTTATAATATTTGCATATTGGTTTAAATTACAATGCTATTTTCAAATCTTTATTTTATTAATAACAAAATACCGATTTTTTTATCGGTCTTTTTACTTTCAAATATTATATTTTTAACTATTATTGCATTATTTGAAACGTATTTGAGTTACCCATTAAATACTATTTCACTTGATAATACCCTCTGCAAAAAATGAGTTCTTCGTTTTCATTGCAATCAAAAACGAATTGTAAATATCTGAGGCGGGAATGAATGTGTTTATCCAACATATAAATAATAAAATTAATTTAATATTTCCTGATACAAAGAAAGAAATCACGGCAGTAAACACCAATAATACAATAATAGGCAAGCTCATAAAGACCCAAAGTCTAATTTTGGATAAGGTTGCATTTGTATTTAGCCAAAAGAATATCCCACTCATATGTTAACAGGTATAAAATGAATGTAAAAAAGCTTAGAGTTTTAGCTCTAAGCTTTTTAATGATTTCGTTTTAATTCCTTTTACAGAGAAATATTTTTTATCCATTCAGATTTACTCAATAAATAATGATTATATAGTTGATTTTCTATCTTCTGTTCACTCAAAAAAGTAAACCCGCTTTTTTTAATGACTTTATTTGATGGTACATTGTTAATTAAAGAGATTGCGTTAAGGACATCCACATTTGTATTTTCAAACAAATAGTCAATCAAGCCTTTTGTTGCTTTCGTTGCATATCCATTATTATGATATTCACTTGAAACAGCATACATAATTTCTCTATTCGGTGCAGGAAGCTCATCTTTCAGACTTGTGCAGCACCATCCAACAAATTCACTAGTCGTTTTCTTAAATATTCCTAGTCTTAATATGTGATCATCTATGTTAGCCTTAGTTTTGACTGCATTAAGAAATGCTTTGTTTTCGGGTATTTCATAATTTGTAACCCAAATAACTCGTTGTTCTTTCGTTGATTTCCAGTCCGGTAAAAACTTTTCTATTTCCGGTTGATTTGCTATTTTATTAATACTTTCTGCATCTTTGACCGTAAACTCTTGTAGGTATATATCTCCGCAATCTATTTTAAATAACTTAGTCAAACTCTCTTCTCCCATGTTAATCCCCCTTACTTACGTTAAAGTTCCTTAATCTGCTTCGTAAGTTCCATAAACCGTTCATCTAGCTCTTTATATTCTTTGTCTTTAGAAGTTAAAAAGCTTAATTTCCCTAATACTTCTTGTCTTTCTGTTTCTAACGTTAAACGTAGCTCTTCAATTTCATCTCTAGTTTTCGTAGGTTCTTCGAGCTGTTTTTGTATCGTATTGTTTAAAAATACGAGTTTTGCAGAAGTTGTTTTCTCCAGAAAATATCGATCGTGAGAAACGATAACGAGTGTTCCGTTATACTCAGCTAATGTGTCTTCAAGCTGTTCACGTGAAGGCAGATCAAGATGGTTTGTCGGTTCATCTAAAATAAGTACATCTTTTTCATCTAAAATATAAGCCATAAGCTTACATTTTACTCGTTCCCCCATACTCATATATTCAATTGGCTCTTTCCATTGAGAAGCTTGGAAACCTAAATGTTTCATTAAATTTTGGACTTTTCCTCTTTCTTCAAACGTCTCTTTATAAAATAGATTTTCTGGTGTTTTATCAAGTGGTAAATCAAATACTTCTTGAGTTAAATAACCGATGTTTGCTGATGGTGAAATCCATACTTCTCCTTCGGCCGTTTCTGATCCCATAATCATCTTCAGTAAAGTTGTTTTCCCGCTACCATTTGGTCCAATCATCGCAACCTTCTCACCATGCTGAATTGTAAAATTAACGTTTTCAAATAATATTCGTTTATTAAATTCTTTCCGCAATTGTTTTACTTCTAAGAAACGTTTTCCTACTTTTTTACTCGCTTGAATAGAAAATTCAACTGAATAATCTTCTTTCACACGTTCTACTTTCGTTTTCTCTAGCTCTTTTTCAAGACGTTTTCGTTTCGATTTAACTTGCGCGTCCATTCGCTTCGCCTTTACACGATAAAATTCTTTCACACCTTCTTGTTTTGTAGACTGCGCATGTGCCTTTTGTGACCATGAACTTAATTCTTTTATATGAGTTTCTACTTGTTCTATCTTCTTTTGTTGTTTTTCATATTCACGCTGCTGCGTCATTCTTTTATGCTCACGTGCTTTCATATAACTCGTGTAATTCCCGCTATGATCAATTAATTTCTTATCCTCAATCGACCATATTCTACTTGCGACAACATCTAAAAAATATCGATCATGTGATACGACGATTACTGTACCTTTCATATTTTTGATTTGTTTAATGAGAAATTCCGTACTCATCTCATCTAAATGATTTGTCGGTTCGTCTAATATTAAGACATTAGGATTTTCAGCAAACCCTTTTGCTAATCGAACTTTCAGCTTTTCACCACCACTTAAAGTAAGAAAATCGTTCGTTGGTACGCCCCATTTCGCAAGAAGTTCTACTTCCTTTGCAATCATATCCTTGCTAACGAAAGATTCCTTTTCTTGTTCAACATATGCAGTTGTCATATTCATTTGCATCCATTCAACAGTACCTTTTGACGGTTCAATCTTCCCATTTATTAATTGAAGTAACGTTGATTTACCAGCCCCGTTTTTACCAATTAATCCGATAACATCCCCTTGTTTTACTGTCACATTTAATTTCTCTAACAAAGTATTTTCCTTTATTTCAACATAAACATCATTTAATTTTAATAGTTCTTTCATAATACCGATCCCTTTCATTAAGGGAGAATAAAAAAATCCTCCCAAATAAATTTGGCAGGATTAGTCATTAAAATATTTATACCCAAATAAGCTATTGCGCAACATAAATAGCAATACCGTTTTATGGAAATTGGGCAGACTAATCCTATTTTTTAGAAATTGAAATTTATTGAATTTCAACATTTAAAAATAAGATTAGTTAATCATCGTCCACCCATCATTCCTTTCCGTTGTTAGTAACCATATTGTACCATGATAGTACTATATGCGTAAATATTATTATTTGTACTACAAAAAACAATTATTAAGCTTTTCTCATTTCTACAATTTCATGTTTACTTAATCTTAATTTTCACTAACTTGTACAGTTTATTCATACAAAAATTTAATGAGAGATACAAAACAAGACTAAAAAACTTATTTCTAAAATTCTTTAGCCTAGATTACTTTTTACACATTGAAAAATTTAATTCGTACAATCGTACCTTTACCAACTTCTGAATGGATTTCTACACTATGTCCTAATTGTTTCGTAATTTCATATACAAGATATAGCCCCATTCCAGTTGATTCTTTGAAATCTCTTCCATTTTCCCCTGTAAAGAATGGTTTAAATACTCTAGGTAAATCTTGCTTCGGTATCCCTACACCATTATCAGCAATTTCAAGTATAACGGTATTACCTTCCTTCAAAGCTTTCACTTTTATCTTTTCTCTACTACCTGAAGAATATTTAATCGCATTCGATAGTATTTGTCCAATTAAAAATTGTAACCATTTCGCATCACTTTCTACAGTAATGTCCTTTTCAATTTTGAGCTCTGGATATACAAAATTCCGAATAAAGAAGCGTTTATGTTCATGAACAGAATCATTCACTATTTTATGTAGTTGTACTCTTTCCACATAAAAATCTTGCGTAAATGCTTCTAAACGCGCGACGTATAGAGCCATCTCTAGCCCCTTTTTCAGCCTATCTGTTTCCTCATTTATACTTTCAAAACGCGAATCAACTTCATCCTGTGTAATTAACTCAATTACAGATAAAGGTGTTTTCATTTGATGTATCCATTGATTCATAAAAGTTAGATGATCATTATTTTTTCTCTCTTGTATTTGCAGCTGATTTTGATAATGTCGATATTGTACCTCAAGCAAGTCTTGAAGCGCAGTAGATAAAACTGCAAAATCTGATTTTTGAACAGATTCATCCAAAGAATGCAGCGGATTTGCTAATCTTTCATAGAAAGTACGATGGGTAAAGTAACGAAATACTAAATAGCCTACCATAAAAAAGATACCTAAAAACATTGCATATAACGCCGTTGCAATATGGTTATGCCCATCAAACCAATATACAAGAAAAATGGCTAGTAGCTGGATTACTGTAAAACAAATAAGTGGTATATGATCACGAATAAATAATTTTATCATTTCTCTATACCATTATCCCAAGTTATATGTAATCTATAGCCGACACTACGAATCGTTTCAATTGCATCTTCAATCTGTAATGTTTTTAACTTTTTACGCACACGAGTTGTATTTACGCTTAAAGTATTATCATCAACATAAGATTCGCTATCCCATAATTTATTTAATAGCACTTCTCTACCCACAACACGCGGAAAATTTTTCATTAACATCTCTAATAAAATAGCTTCATTTCTTGTTATATCAATCTCTTGATTCTTAAGCTTTAATACAAGCCTTTCGGGATATAAACAAAGACCTTGTTGCTCAACCATCCGTTCTTCTACTTTCGGTGCATAATCCCCGTAAGCACGTCTTAAATGACTACGAATTTTAGCCATTACAACTTCGTAATGGAAGGGCTTTGAAATAAAATCATCGCCACCGTTTTCAAGCGCCATAACCTGATCCATTGTACCTTCACGGGCTGAAATAAATAATATCGGACATGTAGAAACTCCGCGAATTTGACGACACCAATAATACCCATCAAAACTTGGTAAATTAATATCTAATAAAACTAACTCTGGTTGTTTTTCTAAAAAAATGTCTAATACATTTTGAAAATCCGATACAATAATTCCTTCATACCCATATTTCGCGACATGTGTTGATAATAGTTCTGCAATTTTCATATCGTCTTCTACAATCATAATTTTAACCATCATTTTACTCCTTTTTTGATCCACAATCTTATATTCGATTATATAAAATAAATACTACCTTTTTTTATTTAATTCGTAAATTAAAAAAGGATACTTTTATACAACAGCATCCTTTTTCTATTATTCTTACTTAATATTAAACTTATTCAAATTAAAACCAAGCTTCTCCACATAATCCATTCCTAGTTCCATCCGAGCAGTCTTCAGCGGATCCACAACTTGGCATACTTTTAAATCCCCGGCAGCTGATAATAAAAGTGTTGCATCAGCTTTAGACATTTCTAATTCTTCATGTAAAAATGTCACCATATTACGTACAGCGCGATTCGCTGCATCATCTAACAATTTCTCTGAAGCAATCGTCATTACTTTTTCTTTTTGGATAACCATTGGTAGTGGCCATTTCTTTCCCTTTATAATTTGAACTGTTACCGTCACCTCACCAGCAACCTCTACTCCACTAACACCAATTTCACCATCACCCATCGCTGCGTGTAAATCGCCTAATGCTAATAGAGCACCTGGAACATTTACAGGTAATAATAATGTTGTCCCTTCTTTTATCTCTTTACAGTCCATATTCCCGCCGTGATCATGCGGTGTACCACATGAAATGCTCTCTTTTTTCGGCGCAGTACCAATTACACCGATCATTGGATTAATCGGGATTTTGAGTTCATTCGAAAACAAAACATGCTCATTATGTATCGGGACAATTTTCACTGTATTTTCATGTAGCTCTTCACCCATTACACCAAGATTCGCACCTGTAGTTAAAACACCTTGCTCTGCAATTTTAATCTTTTCAATCGATACCACTAAAATATCACCAGGTTCTGCACCATTAATATATACTGGACCAGTCGCTGGATTAATTCGGTTCCAATCTAATTCTTGAAACGCAACATCTTCAGAGTCAATTTGATTTTCAAAGCAATCATATGTTTCAAATACAAGACGACTCCCTACTTCTACTTCCAAACAAGGCTGATTATCTGGTGACATTGCGTAAATGATATGTTCTTTATGAATTCGATACATATTATCTCTCCCCTTTTATATTGGTCTACAATTACTAATTAGCTTTTTTCATAAAAGCTCCTTTTAAAAGTTAATGAATTTACATATAGAAAAGCACCTAGCTTATTTTCATACATACACTCTTTACTATAACAGGTAAAGAAAGGTGGTAGCACTATGCCCCTTATTCCATATAACGAAAGCGATGTGGATTTGCTAGCTCGATTAATACGCGCTGAAGCTGAAGGCGAAGGTCGACAAGGCGAACAACTTGTTGGATGTGTTGTCGTAAATCGTGTATTTTGTGATTGTTTAGACTTTAAACAACTCCGTACCGTACGTGATGCAGTGTATCAAAGTCCAGGTGGATTTGAAGCTGTACAATTCGGCTATTTTTACCAACGCGCTCGTGAATCTGAAAAAGAAATCGCAAGAAAAGTTTTACAAGGTGAATGGCGCTGGCCAGCACGATGGGCTCTTTGGTATTTTCGTCCAACTGGATCTTGTCCACCTGAATGGTATAACCAGCCGTTTGCAGGGCAATTTAAAAGTCATTGTTTTTATGAACCTCGTGGTGATGAATGTCCGAAAATGTATTAACGATAGCAAAATTTGAAACGCAAGTACTTAGAACACTGAGTACTTGCGTTTCTTTTAGCTTTTTTAGAAATCTAATAATGCGATGAACTTTTCAACTCCTACAACATGTATTAATAACGGTATACGCGGGCCGCTAGACTGATTCATTATCATATTTTATAATACTTTTATTGTCAAACTTTTCCGAACGAAAAAGCTATCTAAATAAATGCTTTATCGCTTCTAATTGAATTTTGTGGCTACACTCATCGCAACAATATGTTCCTTTCGGTTTCTCTTTAAATCGCTTATATTTTTCGCTTCCTTCGTATACACGGAATTTATTTTTACACGAAAAGCAAACGATTTCATAAAACATCATATGCATTTCCCTCTCCATGTTTATAGATTTTTTTATCCCTTAAGAAAATCAAATTTCTATAGTACAAATCTTAATCCCCTCTGACTAAAAGGTTTAACTCTATTCTAATCGAATTATATAGATATCTTATAAAGCGAGGTGAACATCTTGGTCAGTAATGTAGAATTGGTTTTAGATGCGAAAGCTAGTTTAGCTGAAGGACCTTGTTGGAATGAAAATATTGGAGCTGAAACTATATGAACCGTATCGATCACATAAGACACGAAGAAAAGAAATATCATGACCTTTGCTATGAACAATATAAACTATTTGAAACTGGCTCTTGGCTTTACAAACCGGTTAAAACAGTTATGGATTTAATGAATTACTTTGAAGGACAAAACAACTTGCAAGTACTTGACCTCGGCTCTGGCGTTGGAAGAAATAGTATTCCAATTGCCCAAAAGATTCAAAATGCTAGTGGTACTGTTACATGTGTGGATTTACTTGATTCTGCTTTAACAAAATTACAAACTTATAGTAAAGAATATGGTGTAATTAAAAATATAAAAACAGAACAAGCAGCAATTGAAAACTACTACATCCAACCTAATACTTATGATTATATCGTTGCAGTATCAAGTTTAGAGCATGTCAAATCAGAAGAAGATTTAACAAACGTGCTCCATTCTATGAAAGAAGGTACAAAAAGCGGCGGTATTAATTGTTTAGTTATTAACTCGAACATACAAGAAATTGACTTACATACAAATGAAAAATTAGATGCTTTAATTGAAATTAACCTTCATACTGAAGATATGATACATCTATTAAAAAGTATTTATAATGAATGGAAAGAAATTAAAGTTGAAATAAAAGAATTAGTTTATGATATTGTTCGCGATGAAAGGCATATTCAATTAAATACAAATACTATTACATTTGTTTTTCAGAAATAAAACT
>NZ_JAYJLO010000006.1:0-292850 GCF_051948935.1 Bacillus sp. Brlt_9
TCTATTTTGATTTAATACAGGTATAGCTATTAAGGGAACGAGGGGGGAACATGAAAAAGATTTTCTTCACCATTCTATTCATCATTATTGTATTAATTAGTTTAGGATATTGGAAATTCTTCACTTTATCTGGGGGTTCAGGTGGTGAAAAGATTCACTCCATACTCTCACCAGATAAAACGTATACGTTACATATATACAGGCATAATGGCGGCGCAACGACTAGCTTTGCTATAAGAGGAGAGCTTGTAGCAAATAATAAAAAATTTATGAACACGAAAAATATATACTGGAATTATCGTGAAGAAGATGCAACTACACAGTGGTTAGACGATCATACAGTGATGATTAATAAACATAAATTACATGTCGAGACGGACACGTATGATTTTAGAAAAAACTAGTTTTACAGTTATAGTACGAAAGGTCGGGAATCTATGGACAGTTATTTTTCAAAAATGGGGAAGTTAATTGGTGGATTATGTGTACTTGTCATTTTGCTTTCATCCCTTTGGCTTATATGGATTGGCGAAACAAATATTCGTTATAGTGGTGATCATAAGGGCACGATGCCTTTTTGGCACAAGTGGGTCCCTGTTATGATCGGTATACTCCTTATCCGTTTCTTACCGTTTCATCATAAAAACTATAATCCTCTTCAACAGTTTGAACAAAGGCGCATCATGATTCAAGCTATTGTCTTATTCTTGAGCGGATCCCTCTTCACAATTAGTCTTCTCACCACGAACTTTGAAGGGATGGCATTACAATTTTGGTTTATGATATTTAAAATCATTTTATTATTATTCACGCCATTCATGCTTCTTTTGTTTTATAAAAGTAATCCAAAAAAAGAGAAACTAAAATCTATGAAATCAATAGAGAATCATAAATGGTATCGTTTTACACCACTTATTGTCATTATAATATGGGGGTACTTCAACTTCTTTTCTACATTCTCTACACCATTTGTTTCGGCTAAAATGGAACCCATGGTTTTAATATTAATCTTACTTGTAGGCTTTCTTATAAATAGTGTACTGGAAGAGTTTTTTTATAGGGTTTGGTTGCAAACACGTTTGGAATTATTACTAGGCACTTGGCCGGCTATTCTTCTTACATCATTGTTATGGGCCAGCTGGCATATCGCATTACATGGCTCTGGTCATTGGGATATTGATACCGCTACGGTTATTGTGAACCTTGGTATCGTAGGTCTATTCCTTGGATATTTGTGGACACGTTATCGTAAAGTATGGGCAATTATTATTGTCCATGGACTAATTAATGCACATCCACTACAACTAATTGAAATTTTTTTCAAGTAACGGGCGCGATCGCGAAACCAAAAAGGATTATACATATTAGTCATGTATAATCCTTTTTTACAATTCCAATCCTAGTAACAGATGAAAATTTCAGCTTACTGCGTATGTGACTCTACTTCTAAATAAGTAAAATTTTATAACACTACTCAAACGTAACTTCCACCTGCACAATCTCAGATCTACTCCCAAGCCTAAGCGGTGGTCCCCAGAATCCGAAACCAGAAGAAACAATCGCATGGAATGCACCTTTTTGTGCGTATCCCCAGTCTAGTTCGTACATTCTTCTCGTTACAATATGATTCGGCGCCATTTGTCCGCGGTGCGTGTGACCGGATAATAGTAAATCTACACCAGCATCCGCTGCTTGTTTCAACTCAAATGGTTGATGATCCATTGCGATAACTGGCATAGATTTATTCACCGTACTCATTAAACTTTCAAAACTTTGGCGATCTCGCTCTGTTTTATCTCTTCTTCCAACGATATAAAAATCATCTTCAATTGTAATCACTTCATCTAACAGAATACGAATATCAATCTTATCCATCTCTTGTAAAAATTCAGGAACCGCTCGTCCGTAATATTCGTGGTTTCCTAACACACCATATACGCCTAATGGAGCCTTCATTTGTTTCATAATTGGTCCCATATTCTTTTGAATGAATACACCTGGATGATCATCGATAATATCACCTGGCAGTAAAATAATATCAGGCTCCATCTCATTTACATGACGGACAAGTCTTTTTAAATGCGCAACGCCAGATAATTTACCGAAATGCATATCAGAAGCCATCGCAATGCGTAAGCTTTTACGTCCCTCTACTTTTTTCGGGATGTGCACCTCGTACTTTCTTACTACTGGGCTATATGCGTTGAATACCCCATATGAAAAAATAAAGATGAACGCAAGTAACACGGCCGTTCCTGTCCAAATAATTGCCGTCTCTTTCTCCACCCCAAACTGTAGAAGGAAAACTGTAATATCAGCAAGTGGCAACAACATAAGCGCATATTGTATGACCGCAAACCAAATTGAACCAATCGTTCGTAGGAATGGAAGGAACTTAAACACTTGCACGAGAATGTACGCATACGAAATAAAACCGACTACGAAAGCGTAATATCCCCAAGACTCCCAGCCGAACACCGCATGAAGCCAAACCCATCCGTTCCAGCCAATGTAAAACATGAGTAGTGTGTATACAATTAAAATAGTAAATATATTGAGATACCGAAAATTTTTCACTGATAGCCTCCTTCTTGATTTCTTCTATTATATCTTGTTATGCACGTTAAACGTAAATATTAAGCACTTTGTTCATCACATTAAAAACCTCTAAAGGTTGTAAAAAATGCACCCCTTAATTTGGGTGCATTTTCATTCTACCTTACCTAAAACAGCCATAAATACATCACTTCTCTCACCTGGTGCCATATACATTCCTTCCGCATCTAAATATTCAATAGAAAAGGCTGCTAGCTCATACGCCATTTCTTGATCACATTCAAAAAGCGAATTTATAAAAACCTCTTTCCCTGTAATCTTTTGTAAATCTTTCAAACAGTTAGACTTAAGTCTTGCATAATCAGCCACACTCTCATTAGCCCAAGACCACATCCAACTGTTACTCTTTCCAGACCAAGAACCTATAAAAACAACACGAAATTCAAGCAAAACTTGACCATTATTTTTAAACTGTAATATACATTGATCTTGATTATACCAATACTCATCAAAGTTATAGATATTATAATTCGAAATGAATTTTTGCTGTTTACTTTCTAATTTGTCATAACACATAACAAGATAATTCTCGAATTGTTCATCCGTCATTGCCAATTATTACACGCTCCGTTCCAATCACCACTATCTCATTGCCAGTAAACCGAATTACCTTATTAGGACTTTGGATTTTTTTCTCTCATTGATTCTAAACATAAAAAATAAGCTTCAAACTTCCTTAATGTTAATAAGTTTGACGCTTACTATCAATTACAATTTATTTAACTATAAACAATAGATTTTACTCTCTAAAAACTTTATATTTCCAAATTATTACTCACAACAGTTAATAATGCACCATCATATTGAATAAAAGCACACGCCGATGATGGGATAATGTGATTTTAGGAACAAAACAATCCCCCATTACATACTCTATAATCCTATTTTGATTTATTTTTTCAAATTCAATATGAACCTTTTCTCCAAAACAAACTACAGCTAAATTATTTTCTATCGTTACACTATAAAATAATTTGATAATATACAGTACGTCTTTCTTTTGTATAGATTCAAAAATAAAGAAAACATTGTCCCTTCCAAAGTCTAGCACCTTATAAAAAATATTTTTAGAATCGACTTCCTCTTTAAAATGTAATATTTCTGATTTACTTACATGTATAATGAATTGACGAATCCTCTGTTGAAAAAGCAAATTCAAATTATCAATATTAAAATCATCATTATTATTTAAATCCGTTATATATATATCAGTAAAATCATTCACCCGGTATATATTACTATCTTCAATACACTGAACTTTTTTGAATTCAAAGTTCATTTTAGTCCTCCTTATTCAGTTTTATATCTTTTTGTGCCCCTTTAGATTTTGCCCCAACAGCTTAGAACTTTGCGATAAAGCGCAAAATATTATTCAAGCGAATCTCCAAATATATCAATCCATTCCTCTAAAACTCTACCAAAATCATTAATATTATCCTGTTCATCAAAGCCTTTTTCAATTAACTCATCTGCCAAAATGTCTCTCAACTCATGTATTATTTCAATTTCTAACATACGAAAGTCTTTACAATCTACAATCCATAATAGTTCAGGTGCCTTTCTCCTTACTATCTGCTGCAATAATTCTTTTGTATCTTTCTTACCATTATACAAGTTGATTTTTCCTTTCTATAAACAAAGACGAATTCCTGACAGAGACTTCGTTTTTCATCTTATAATTATTCCCTATGTACAGTTATTTTAAAATATCAAATTCAACTATTCCAGTGGCCTTAAACCTCTCAATAATATGCTTCTCTTTATTATCTGTACAACAAAAAATCACATGAAAAGAGGTTGGGAAAGTTACTAACTCACCATACTCCCTGCCTTCTGCCCACTCCATACACGTAGTAGATAATATTCTTATTAACACTTCAAAACCCTCATTGTCGTTCACCAATAATTTATCTGTATCATTAATCAAAATTAAATATTGTTTAGACTCCAGCCAGCTTAAATCGTTTATGCACTCATCAAAAGCATTCCAGTTACCACCGAAATAATCTGGGAAATTCATTTTCTTTGAGAATTCGCTAAATACCCCATTCATATCCATACAGTTACTACCATCAATAGATATTAATTGGATATTCTCTTCTATTCTTAAATGTTTGGAACAATTAAATTCATTTATAAATAGTAAATGTATAAATGGAGGCGTTAACGATTTTATTTTATTTTATTATCAATTCGCATAATCTTATCATCCTCTTCACGTCGTAATTGAACAAAATTTTTATAGTGATTTTTTTGTATAATATGCTTTTTCATTTTGACCAATTACAAGCCTTTACTAGACATACACCACTTGAAGAGTATACATATTGACGACGTACTTTTCCACTACTATCCGTCTCATATAACGGATTAATACTACCTCCCACACTATCCTATTAATAATTGACACATAAAAAAAGCACACAATCCATTCACAAAAGTGAACGTTGTGCGCCTTCATTTTCTCACTCTATTTCATTTATTTCTTCAACTTATCTGTCTTCGCAATAAATTGTGCTGCTTCCGCACGGCTTACTGCTTTATCTGGTGCCCAGCCATTATCTGTTCCAACTGAAATGTTTTCTTGGATTAAAATATTGGCATACTTCGCACCCCAATGATTGTTTAAGTCTGCAAATTCTTTTGGTAGTTTAATATTTTCATTTCTTTCTAATTTATACGCATTTACTAACATCGTAGCCATTGATGCACGGTTAATCATTCCGTTCGGATTAAAGTTACCCTTCTCATCACCTTTTACAATACCTGCTTTTTCAACAGCAGCGATATATGGAGTTGCCCAGTGATTTTGTGCATCAGGGAATGATGGCTTTGCATCTTTATTAATTTCTAACCCTAAAACAGTTGCTAATATTTTTGCAGCTGAACTACGATCAATATTTTCAGCCGGAGCAAATGTACCGTTTGGCTTACCGTGTACTGCTTCTTTATCTACTAAGTATTGAACTGATTCTTGTGCCCAAGCTGGTACATCTGGGAATTTAGACTTCTGTTCAATTGCACTTGCATCGATTTCAAACTGTAGTTGATATTTATGATCATATTTAATTGCTGGAATTAATATATGCATTTGCATATTATATTTTTTCGAGAACTCACCAATTTCAAATTGAACCACTTTCGTACCGTTATTCGCTTTATCTTCGGAGATTACTTTTACATCATGGAATGTCCCTGCTTTATTTGGATCTTCTACTCTAAGGTACTGAAAATAGCTACTATCTTGAACTGTTAACGTAACGATTTTCTTATCACCTTGAATGGTTACTTTTGGATTTTTTAAATATGTAGACGCAACTGATGTATCATTCGTTTGATCTTTATAAGTCTTTAAAATAACGTCATATGTGCCATCTGCTAGTTTACTATTTGCTTTCATTTCTACTGCCGCTTCTGCTTTCGCAATCGGTGCCATAACACCACTAAATGGAACTGCTAAAGTTGCTGCTATAACGAATGCATTGATATATTTTTTCTTAATCATTATCAACATGACCTCTCTCTTTATATGATTATACCCAACATAACCATCATATTGATAATGATTATCAATGTCAAATAAAAAATATCATTTCCTGCACAAATATGCCTTTCGTTCATTTTTAAATAGTAAATAATGTGCCGTATGAACTTTCCGTTCTAAATAATCAATAGAATACGAGCTTGATGGATCAACTAAATCCCCTATTGCACCTGAAAGATGATCAATGACTTGCTGCAGTATTTCTAAGTTTTTCTTCTCATTTTCAGCATTCATTTCATCCATAATGTCACAAATCAAGTATTGAACTCTCCGTAAACGTAATTCCTTTTGCTCCACGTATATCTCCTCCTTATTAGTCATATTACGGTTTAAATATATGGGGTTATAGCTTAACCAATTCTAAAAAATACAAAGGCAACCATCTTCATAAAGATGGTTGCCCCTATTGTTATACTTGCATCGCTTTCTCTTTTAACGCTCTTCTTAACAATTTACCCGTCGTATTCTTCGGCAATTCTGCTAAAAATTCAATACTCATTGGTACTTTATATTTTGCTAAATGTAACGTGCAATAATGCATCAATTCTTCTTCTGTTACTTGAGCTTGTTTCAGAACGACGTAAGCTCGTACTGCTTCTCCTAAATTTTCATCAGGAACACCAATTACGACAACTTCTGCTACAGATTCGTGTGTATATAATACTTCCTCTACTTCACGAGGGTATACGTTATAACCGCCAACTAGGACGATATCCTTTTTACGATCAACGATATAGAAGTAACCTTCTTCATCCATTTTCGCTAAGTCTCCTGTATATAGCCAGCCGTCTTTTAGTGTTGCTGCTGTATCTTCTGGTGCGTTATAGTAGCCTTTCATAACGTTAGGTCCGCGAACAATTAATTCACCGACTGCACCAACAGGTACTTCTTCCCCAAGTTCGTTCACAATTTTATTTTCTACATGCCAAATATTTGTACCGATCGACCCTGGTTTACGCGGACGATCTAGCGGGTTAAAACAAGTAACTGGTGATGCTTCTGATAAACCGTATCCTTCTGAAACGATAACGCCAAAACGGTTTTCAAAGTTTTGCAGAAGAGCAACAGGCATTGATGCACCACCTGAAATACAAAGACGAAGTGTCTTCACATCTTCTGCACTTGCTTCTTCAAATAAATATAAATAATTGTACATTGTCGGTACACCAGCAAAAATTGTTGGTTCGTACGTGCGACAAATACGGAATACTTCTTTCGGACTAAATTTCGGTAACATTAAAATAGTTGCTCCGTTCACAATCGGTGCATTTACCGCCACTGTTAAACAAAATACATGGAACATTGGCAGTGCCGCAACGACGCGATCATCAGCCGTATATTGTAAATACGACGCTACATCGCTCGCATTACTATATAAATTTTTATGTGTTAACATAGCGCCTTTCGGTTTTCCAGTTGTGCCTGAAGTGTACAGAATAACCGCTACATCTTCTTCGTCTAGCTCTGGGCCTTCGTAAGTTAAATCTCCAGCCCCTATCATTCTCGTAAACGTTTTCATTTTTTCGGTTTCTGTATGGTTAAAATCTGATGAGGTTTCGCATATGATGATGTTTTCAAGTGAAGGAAGTCTTGTTGTAAGAGATTGTATAACAGGTAGAAGGACGTCGAGTACGATGATTGTTTTTACATCTCCATTTTGTAAAATGTAATGCATTTCGTCTGCTGTATAAATTGGATTCACTGGAATAACTGTTGCTCCAGCTTTCATTGTTCCATATAAACCGACCAAAAAATGTGGTGAGTTTCCAACAACTAATGCGACATTGTCCCCTTTTCCAATGCCCATTGCTGCCAAATTGCCAGAAAACCTTGTGACCATTTTGTTTAATTGGTCATACGAGACCGACTGATCCATAAATATATAAGCCGGTTTATCCCCCTTCTTTTTCGCCGTTTCAGCCAAAGATTGAACGAGATTCACACAAACCCCACCTTTATAAAATTTAGAATATTTAAAAATTCTAAATTAATTATATTAAAAGAAAATTAAAGTGGCAAGTGATATTCCATTAACTGCATATACAAGGATCGCCTCCTCTCGGTTTACTTTGGAAGAATAAGGGGATTTTATTTGTTAGCACATTATGAAACGAAGGCTAAAATCATTTTAGGATAATATGCATTCATCTCTTCTCTCAGTTTTTCTAGTTCCTCTTTATTCAAGCTCGTATGCTCTCCAAACAAGTTAATCGCGTCCGCTCCATCTTCATGAAAATACACCGTAACATACAATGTCGGTAACCCTGTATTGTCTTCATCTATTGAAAAAACGACATCTGGTGTCTTATTAACAGTGCTGAATGTTTCATTTCTTTTCCACTTCTTATTTTGAAACATGTCTTGTATTTCCTGTATCTTTCGTCTGTTATCTGTATGCGTAAAGTATATAACATTATCTTTCGCTGGCTTTCCAATCGATAAAAGTATGCGACTTGAGGGCGTTTCATCGTTACAAGCTGTCATTCCGATGACAAAGCTAAGCAATAATACAACGTACATTACTCTTTTCATTTCGATCCGCCTCCTTTTGAATATGTATATTCCTTTATAAGGCATAGATGTCCTGTGATTTTATCGTATATAAAATTATATCGGCGATTTTTCAGATATATCGAACGTAACTCGAAATATATCGGCGATTTTCCAAATATATCGACCGCAAATCGAAATATATCAGCGATTTTCCAAATATATCGACTTACCGACAAAACGCGACAATCAATGCAAAAAGAAAGAGGCTGCCCGTTATGGCAGCCTCCCTTATTTTTAGAAGAATAAATGTAAGAAATCTTCTGTTGTAATATTACCGAAGTAACGCGCGATATCTACGCCTTCTAAAGCTGTAGTGAATGCATCTTTATCAAATTGTACACCTGTTAGACGTTCTTCAATGTCATGAACATCTAGTGATCCGAAGAAGTCACCGTAAATTTTACATTCTGTTACTGTTCCTTTTTTCACTTCTAGACGAACATCAACTTGTCCAACTGGGAAGCGGTGTGAATGTTGTAAGTTGAACTTCGGAGATTTTCCGTAGTTCCAGTCCCAATTTTGGTAACGCTCTTCAGAAAGTTTATGAATTGCTTTCCAATCCTCTTCTGTTAATTCGTACGTTGGGATTTCTGTTTCCCCTTCGAAAATTGTTTCTAGAAGAAGTTGTCTAAATTCTTCTGTCGTCATTTTTTCGTTTAAGAACTCTGTAATATTCGCAACGCGGCTACGGATTGATTTGATTCCTTTTGATTGGATCTTATCCATTTTTACTTTTAACGCTGATACGACGTGATCGATTTCAGAATCAAATAGTAACGTACCGTGACTGAACATACGACCTTTCGTTGAGAACTGCGCGTTACCTGAAATTTTTCTGCCTTCAGCTAAAATGTCGTTACGACCACTTAGTTCTGCATTTACGCCTAATTTACCAAGCGCTTTCGTTACAGGCTCGGTGAATTTTTTGAAGTTACTGAAACTGTCCCCATCATCTTTCGTAATAAAGCTGAAGTTTAAGTTTCCTAAATCATGATATACTGCGCCTCCGCCTGATAGACGACGAACGACATGAATACCTTTTTCTTTTACGTAATCTGCATTAATTTCTTCTACTGTGTTTTGGTTTTTACCAATAATAATCGAAGGCTCATTAATGTAGAACAGTAAATATGTTTCGTTAATATCTAAATTCTTCACACAATATTCTTCAATCGCTAAGTTTATTCTAGGATCTGTAATCCCTTTATTATCAATAAATAACATCGTATCACCTCATGAGTTCCATACGTAGCCACTATGCGCTAACGTAATATGGCCACTGAAAATTTGTTTTGCTTCTGTTACTAAATCAGCTGGATTGCCTGTATGCGGTAAGTGCGTTAATAAAAGTTCTTTTACATTTGCATCTTTCGCAATACTTGCTACTTCTGTACTATTCATATGTCCCGCTTTTGCAGCCTCTTGATGTGCATACATATTACACTCACAAATGAACAAATCAGCATCTTTCGTGAATGGAATAAATTCAGGAATATAACTGGAATCAGCGCTGTACACTACGATATCATTACCTACTGTAATACGCATCGCAAAGCATGTAACAGGATGAACAGTTTTTAAGAATGAAATCGAGAACGGTCCAATTTGAAGTGTTTCTTCTGAATTGTACGGGATTCCTTTCGTATGCGGTTCATGCGTTAAAGAATGGAATCCATTCTCATCAAATGTATGACCGTATATTGGTAGTTCCGGTAGTTGTCCCTTTGTCGCACTCGTAATTAGTCTCGCATATTGCAATACCCCAATGTCTGCAACATGATCGTGATGATAATGCGAAAGTACAACTGCATCTATATCAGATGGTGTTATATATTTTTGAAGCTGTGCTAGTACACCACTACCACAGTCTACAAGTAAACGAAAACCATCGTGTTCAAACAAATACCCCGACGTTGCTTCTCCCGCTTCTGGAAAGCCGCCCCAAAAGCCGACAACAGTCATTTTCATATGTATCCATCCTTTCTAAAACCGAGTAGAAATGCAATTTTTACTTACACCCTACATTGTTAACTATAATCCATTTCCTAAACTTTTTCATTAATTTTCAATTTTGTTATAAAACAGTTATTGACTTTTGTTTTTTGTACTAATACAATGATAGTAAGAAATGGAAATGGAGGGATTGACATGATCGATCAACCAATGGAGTTTTTCAGAAATTTACCGACGAAAACTTGTGCGCACTGCGGGAAAGAAATTGATGAGCAGCATGAAGCATACCATAACAAATGTGATGACTGCGTTCACGAAGAATAGTAGTTTGTGAACATAAAAAACCTAGCAGACATAGTCTACTAGGCTAATAACATCGTATCCTTCATCGTTGAACCTTTCACCAAGAGCTCCAGTTCAAACTCATACAATTCTTTTTTTCGATAATTTTTCGTATGGATTTTATCCATCATCAGGTCGACAACTTTTCGGGCCATCTCATCGATTGGCTGTTCAATTGTCGTAATACCTGGCTCTGTAATCTGTGATAAAATTTGATTATCAAAACCGATAACAGCGAGATCATCTGGAATGCTCCAGTCATGGCGTTTCGCCTCTGAAATAATTCCAGCTGCAACCTCGTCGCCTCCTGCCAAAATCGCGGTAGGATTTTTTTTGTCCTTTAATACTTCATGGAATATTCGTTTTCCATCCTCCCAAGAGAAAGCGTTTTCAAGAAAATCGATCGCTTCTACTTGGCGGCTCTTCTCTGTTATCGCACGTAAAAAGCCCATTTTTCGCTGTTGGCTAACCACTTTGGTTTCGTTACCACGGCAAAAAATAAGATTACGATATCCTTGTTCTAACACATGCTTAGCAGCTATGTATGCTCCTTGCGCATGATCAAATTTCACTGTCGGAACATTTGCTTCCTCAATATATTCATTACATAACACGATTGGACCGTGCTGTAAGTATGGCTCTACATCTTCCCATGAATTTTCTAGTGAACATAGAATAATCCCATCTACTTGTTTCGTAGATAATAATTGTAAATACTCCATCTCTTTTTCCGGTAAATATCTTGTTTGACAAATAATCAGTTTATATTTATGTTCAGAAGCAGCAATCTCGATTGCTTCAATAAATCTACTGAAGAAAGGATTTGTAATCCTTGGAACTAGCACCGCAATTGTTTCCGTTTTTTGTTTACGAAGCCTTCTCGCCGCAGAATTAGGAACGAAGCCTAAATGCTTCATCGCTAATTGAACCCTTTTTTTCTTCTCATCTGAAACATATGGATGATTATTGATCACCCTAGAAACCGTTGTCCTTGATAACCCCGCTAATTTCGCCACGTCCTCTATAGTCGACACGAAATTCTCCCCCTTTGCATGAAAACGTTTTCTTAAACTGATTATATAGTATATTATTGGAAACTGCAACATGGGTTGTTATGATTTTACTATATTAATATTATACATAGGGAAAAGTATGTTAATGGGAGGGGAAAACATACTGCTTTTAGAAGTTTATAGTAAGCATATTTATAAAAATTTGAAGGTGATATTTCATGAATCGGACAGATCGTTTATTAGCCATATTAATTGAATTACAAAGAAGACAAACTGTTACAGCAAAAAGCTTAGCTGAAAAATTCGAAACAAGTATAAGGACTATTTATCGAGACATGGATGCACTTAACGAATCGGGTGTTCCTATTTATTCAATGCCTGGTCACGGTTATTCATTAATGGATGGTTATTTCTTGCCCCCCATTCAGCTTACGCCTGAAGAGGCTGTTACTCTTTTACTAGGCGGTGATTATATCGAGAAAACTTTCACTTCTTCTTTTTCTGTACATGCACGATCAGCAAAAGAGAAACTTGAAATTGTTCTCCCTGCTGATCAACAAAAGAAAGCCCAGGAATTACGAGAAACTTTTCGTTTCCTTTCTCCTATATTTTCACATCAGCAATCTGAACAAGAAAAACTAGAAAATCAACTTCTCCTATTGCAAGAATCTATTCAAAAAGAACAAACTATCTCTTTTTCTTATCGGAAACCGAGAGAAACTACAAAAATAAAGCGGACCGTTCATCCTTATGGCTTAGTCAATATTTCAGGAATTTGGTACATCGTTGCCCACTGTTTACTTCGAAAACAAATACGCAATTTCCGCTTAGATCGTATGGATACGTTACAGCAAGAACAAGAATTTTTCACAAAACCGAAAGACTTTTCTTTACAAAACTATAAGCCTGAAAGCAATCGTACTGTTATGATTCATTTATTGTTTCCATCTCATATTGCACATAAAATTATTGAATCACGATATTATTTTATAGATTCATATGAACATAGAGATAACGGTTTTCACGTCTTTTTGAAATCAAGAAATATAGACGAAGTGTTTCAATGGGTATTGAGCTGTGGGAGCCAAGTGCAAGTACTTGAGCCAAAAATTCTTTCTGAGAAAATCCGTGATGAAGCAAAAAAAATATTAAAACTTTAATTTCACTACTGACATAATGCTGTCAGTAACCCTCCTTTATAGTAGGTATTAACAAATACATTTTCATAAAAAGGAGTTAGCAATATGAAGAAATTTGAGGAATTAGCTACGTATTACATAGAGGAATTAGAAAGGTACTCTATAGAGCAATTTAGGACGAAGCCGTCTAGCGAAGAATGGTCTCTTGGTCAAATGTATAATCATTTAATTGCTTCTACATATATGCAGTTAGATGCAATCGCGAAATGTAAAACTGAAACACCATCAGCAACTAACAAGAAAACGGATATGGGTGAAAAAGTATATAAACTTGGTGCTTTCCCGGATATACAAATCAAAGTACCAAATCATTCTGGATATACACCTGAAAACCCCTCTAATAAAGAAGAAATACAAAAACGTATGCTAGAATTAATTACAGTTGTTAAAGACATTGAGCCAACACTTTCTTCTATTCCAAGTGATTGTAAAGTCGAACATCCTGGGCTTGGTTACTTACATGCAGCAGAATGGTTCCAACTTATTTCTATGCATTTTGCTCATCATCTTCGTCAGAAAGAAAGATTGGAACTTAAGGTTTGCTAAGTGTTAACAATTCCACTAAAAAGAGACTGCCAATATTGGCAGTCTCTTCACTAGAATATGCACCGCCTATACAATTCATAAATTCCCACTTGCTATCAATAGAAGACTCCTCTTTGTTATTCAATATAAAACCCCATCAATACGTCATCCCCATATGATCCATCTTCATATTTAATTTGCTTTCTTTGTCTTCCTTCTTCTACAAATCCCATACGTTTGTATACCTTAATCGCCCTATCATTAATAGAAACTACGCCTAAGCAAATTTTCTCTAAACCTTTCTGCTCTTTAGCCCAACGAATAAGAAATTCAATTAGCTTCGTACCAATGCCTTGATTACAGTACGCCTCCTTAATCCCCATTCCCATTGTGCCTGCATGTCGTAAGCGGTCTAGTTCATATCGATTGAAAAGTAAAAAGCCGACCACCTTATTATCTACTTCATAAACTATGTAGAGATTACCTTTCTCATGACTTTTCCGTATCTTTTCTCTTTCTGCATTCATATCATTTGGCAATTTATTTGGAGATACTATAAAAAACTTTGTAGTAGTTTTCGATAATATAATTTCTTTTCTAATATCCATAATTGCTTCTGCATCAATCTCTTTAGCTAATCGTATCACTAAATCACCTCGTACCTTTTTCTAAAAACTACAAAGAAGAATAGATAACGTGAGGATCCCCCGCTAATTCATTATTTTAACTCCTCCCACTTCGTCCAAACTTCTCTCCCATTTATATGGTACATATTATCCTCGCGATCCATAAACCCGTGCACAATAAACTCGCGTCTAATCGTACAAAAGTCATCGTGATATTGTTTTATAAATGTATTCATTTCTTTTTCTGTATAGTGATTTTCAGCGTTTAATTTGCTAATTAAATGCTCTAACAATACTAGCTTTTTCTTCTTTTGACCTGGAATCGATTTTAAACGATCCTCTTTATCGAAAAAGTTACGAATCGTCGTATCTCTGAATTTCATTTCATTTTCGGTCATTTTGTTATCCTCCATCGGCTTTTAAATAATACAACTTTATTGTTTGTCCTTATTACTTTTCTTCATTCTTTTACTTACAACATCCATCAGGTAATACCCGCTAATTAACACATAGTAGAATATCAGTATTCCGAATGTATCTTTTATACTTGTATATTCCTCTTTGTGAAATAAGATAGGTGAAAGGGTGAAAATAAGAAAGAAGATTAGTGGATACAAAATAAAATAGTAAGTAAGTAAGATTTCCTTTCATCATATCAACTCCCCTATATCTAGTTTTCTCTATAAATTATTGTAAATCCTTTTCCTTCGTCTCTATATCTTGTAAAAAGGTTTATATAAACTACAGAAAAGACCCCCTACATTAAAATAAAAAAAGCACCGAAAAGGTGCTTTTTTCTACGCTTCAATCGATTGATTTTCCGCAATATTTCTAAATTGTCGTTTGTGCATCCACGTTAATGACGCGATCGTTCCAATTGATAATACAACGATGAAGATCATGAGTATTCCTATGTTTTGCCACATGAAGTTAAAGTCTCCACTTGATACGACTGCTTTCAATCCAGATACAGAATATGTCATCGGTAACCAAGCATTGAATGGCTGTAAAAACTTCGGAATCAATTCTAGCGGGAATGTTCCAGCACTTGTTGTAAGCTGAATAATTAATGTGATGATGGCGATGAAACGCCCTGCATCACCAAATGCTGTTACTAAACATTGAATTAATGCGATAAACGCTAAGCTTGTAACGATGCTAAAGAGTATGAAATACGGAATACTTTGTACTTCTACACCTAATCCGAATAATAATATAACATCCGCTACTATCGCTTGAATAATACCAACTGATAGTAACACGCCGAACTTACTAATAAACCAACTAAATCCTGATTTCGGAACGCCCACTGTATCACGTAATGGATATACGATTGATAATAGTAATGCCCCAACAAATAAACCGAGTGATAAGAAATACGGTGTAAATCCAGTTCCGTAGTTTGGAACTTCCGCCATTTTCTCTGTCTTCACTTTTACAGGACTTGCAAACATATCATACGTTTTATCCGTCCCTTTCACTTCACCGGTTTTCTCTGCCCCTTCACCAAGTTTCTCAGCAAGTTCACCTGAACCATCGTTTACTTTTACAAGTCCATCCGTTACTTTTCCTGATCCGTCTGCTAGTTTATTTACTCCGTCGATTAGCTGGGTTGAGCCTGTTGACATTTGATTTAGGCCACCATTTAGAGTACCTAAGCCAGTTGTTACTTGATTAGATCCATCTGCTAATTGATTTACTCCACCTGCCATTTGGTTTGCTCCTACAGATAATGTTCCTAAACCGCCTGTTACTTGGCCTGAACCTTCTGCTAATTGATTTACACCACCAGCCAGTTGAGTTGCTCCTGTAGATAATGTGCCTAAACCACCTGTTACTTGGTTTGAACCTTCTGCTAATTGATTTATTCCACCGGTCATTTGGCTTGCACCTACAGATAATGTGCCTAAACCACCTGTTACTTGGTTTGAACCGTCCGCTAATTGATTTATCGCATCAATTAATTGACCGGATTCGTTTTTAAATTTATTTGCTCCTTCTTTAGCAGTATTTAACTTCGCACCAAACCCTTGAAATTTTTCAACAAACCCTTTTTGTGCATTGGATAATTGATCAATACTAACAGTTAAAGATTGTAATTCTACTGTATTCGGTAGTTTACTTTGCCCTTCACCTGTTTTTTGATTTATTTCACCTGTTAATTGTTTTACTTCTTCATTTAATTTATTTGTTCCACCTGCTACTCCGACAGCTTTTTGCTGAACTGTCGTTGTACTTTTTACGGCACTTGTTACGAATGGTTGTAACTGCTCTTGATATTCTTTTGGTAAACTTTCAATTTGCTTTTGTAAATTTGCTACATCTTGCGCTGCATTTTTTGCATCTCCTGCTGTTGATTGCGTAAGTTCATTTAACTGTTTTACATTCGCCCCAGCACCATCTATTTTCTCATTTACTGTATTCAATATAGAAGGGCCTTTCGACTGCATTTCCCCCAATCCTGCAACAGATTTTTGTACATTACTATTTAAATCTTGCAATCCCTTTTGAATCTCTTGAGACCATTTTTCTAATTGACTTTGCCCTTCAGCAAGTTTTCCCATACCATTTGATAGATCCGTTGTTCCTTTTTGTAATTCACCGGATTTACTTACTAATTTGTTCAAACCACCGGTCACTTTTTCAGATCCATCATGTAATTCACCAATTCCTTTTTGCATTTCACCCGTTTTGTTATTTAACGTATTTAAACCGTTCGTTACTTTTCCCGATCCATCTATTAATTTTCCGATACCTGTTTGCATCTCACTTGTTTTACTATTTAACGTATTTAAACCGTTCGTTACTTTTCCCGATCCATCTATTAACTTTCCGACACCTATTTTCATTTCACCAGTTTTGTCATTTAACGTATTTAAACCTACTGTCACTTTTCCGGACCCATCTACTAATTTATTAGATCCATCTGCTAATTTCTGAACTCCATCCTTCATCTCCCCAGACTTCCCTTGAAGTGTATGAAGGCCGTCCGTCACTTTACTTGAACCATCATGTAGCTCACTTGATCCGTCGTGTAGTTTATTTGCTCCTTCCGCCCCATCTGCTAATCCTTTTGAGACGTCTTGAATGGAATCAAACATTTTCTCTGCATATGTTTTCGTTAACGTACTTGATACTTCACCTTTAATTTTTTCAATGGCTGTTCCGCCAATTTGTGAAGATAAGAAGTTTAAGCTTTCGTTTGGAATGTATTCTAAGTTTAATGGTTTTGGTTCATCTTTTAATAACGTTGTAGCGTTACTTGAGAAGTCATCTGGAATGCGTACTAACATGTAATACTTTCTACCTTCCATTCCTTTTTTCGCTTCTTTTTCACTTACAAATTCCCATTTGAAACTTGTATTATCTTTTAAGTTATCAACGAGCCCTTTTCCGACCTCAATTGGTTTCCCATCAAATACTGCACCTTTATCTAAATTGACTACCGCAACTGGTAAATCATCTAACTGTTTATATGGATCCCAAAAGGCCCATAAAAACATACCTGCATATAAAATTGGCACGAATAAAACCGCGATAATTGGAATTAATATTTTTTTACTTTTTATAATTTCAGTAAACTCTTTACGAAGTAACTGATCCCATTTCATCATTTCTACCCCTTTTCCGAATGACCGAATTGTTCATCTGGTCACTTTCTCCCAAATAAGAAGGCTATACTTATTCATACATATGCCTTATCCCCGAATTTATACTATGCAACTGTTCCTTACTATGAAGTGAATATTTCTATTATCCCTCCTAAAATTATTATATGACCATTTTGTTCAAATGGTCATTTTTTATAATAATAAAAGGATTATCTTAATTTGACAATCCTTTTAATAAATAAAGTTCAAATAATTCTGCAATTTTTTCTTTTTCTAGCGGTTCATGATTTTTTTCCCAATCAAAAATAAGCGATACATATAAGCGAAGCATAATAAATGCTGTAATTTCTGGATCACATTTGCTAATTTCACCTTTATCAATCGCAATCTTTAAATACGATTGAATGACAGAAACGATTTCCACATCTACTTGTTGCATCACTTCTTGTACTTCTTTCGTTCCCATATCGCGCTCTTCTTGAATTAACTTAATCATGAGCTGATGTTCTTTTCTGAATTCTAATATGCTATATAATGCTCTATGTACATTTTCAAAAAATGAAACATCTGAACGAATTGCATTTTCTGCAACTTGCTTCATTTCTGTAATTAAATTAGAAATAATTTCACCAAATAGCTCTTCTTTATTTTTGAAAAAAGTATAAATCGTTCCTTTTCCTACATTCGCTAATTTCGCTACTTGATCCATCGTTGTTGCTTTATAACCGAACGCTGAAAAAGACTTTGTTGCAGCTTCAATAATAGAACGTTTTCGATCTATTGCCACATCGTCACCTCCAAAAATGACCAATTGGATAATATAGTCAATCAGTACATCTTTGATATTACCACACGCTTACATTGTATACAAGTTCTCTTTTTTATTATTTCCAGTATAAAAAAATTCCAGTCAAATTATATAATACTGTCATAGTGTATCAGAAGAAAAGAGAAAAAGAAAAGGTGTTCTTAAGATCTACAGTTAAACCTTACTTAACGACAACAAATTTCCCTTTTTTCAAATAATCAAATAAAAAAAACAAGAAAATCTTTACATTTAATAGTAATATAGAAAATAGACAAGTTTATCAAAATAGTGGAGGCTTTTTCAGTCATGATGCGTGCGCTTCGTTTAAATATAAAGCAAGCTTTTTGTAATCGTATTTCTTTAATTATGATGCTTAGTGGATTCGTTCTTATTTGTATTTATCACTATTACTATGTACTCCGTTATTTAGGAGACGCAGCGAATGGTCCTATATCAACAGATATAAAATGGATTGGATTTCGCGACAATGAAATGGATGTTTATTTATTATTAATGCCAGTCATTGCGAGTTTCCCCTTTAGTACAAGTTACAATTCGGATAAGTCAGATGGTTTTAAACCGTTCGTGAGTAAAGGGATTTCTATATTTCCTTATTCAGTAACGAAATATATCGTTACGTTTTTTTGCGGCGGATTTCTTTATACGCTTCCATTCATTTTATCGTTATTATTTTGCAAATTAACCATTCCAGACGGAACACCGACGGCTGGTTCAGGCATTATAAATGATGATGGAATGTTCGCAAACCTATATTTAGATGCGCCTCTCACTTACATTACTGTATATATCGGAATTAATTTTTTATTTGCAGGTTTAATGGCCCTTTTAGGACTTGCTGCATCTGTATGGTCACAAAAGGACTATATGGCGATTCTCTTTCCATTCGCAGTTGCCTCCATTCCGTACGTCCTGCTAAATACAATATTCCCTACAATAGGCGGGGCACCTTTTCATTTATATGATCCAAAGCAACCATTGCAAGGCATGTCACCGTACATTTTAACGATGCAATGTACTTTCTTCCTTCTCGTTAGCTTATTGATGTATATACAAGGAGTAAAGCGGGATAGAAAAAAATATAGAAGAAGACTGCAAAAAAGAGATCGGTGTAGAAAAGCGTTTCAAGCAATTTCAGACTAAATCGTTGAACGAATAAGAGCGTAATTCTCTAAGCTAGCTTAGAGAATTACGCTCTTATTATTATCCTCCCCTTTACGGCGTACCTGCCACTCCCCATAAAATAACGACCGCCGTAAAATATATCGCTTTAATACCTACAACTAAACATAATGAAATAATTGCATATTTACTTAGTTCTCTCCTTGCACCTATTAAAGTAAAAATCACTGCCAAACTAAACGTTACATAGGACAAGGCTGTATGTATTAAGTTATATGTAATATCTAAATTTTGTGTAAGCCCTGTTACATCAGCTACAAACTGAAGCATGACGATCGTACTAAAAAAAATTGCAAGCTGATTTATTAATTTTCCATTTAACCATGCTTGCATTTTTAACCTCCTCGTTATAAAAAACTGAATTTTTAATTAATTTTAACATGATTTTTACAGAAAAAGAACGCTCAGTATAGTTCTAAGCGTTCTTTTTCAAAGATTTAAGAAGCTTTCTTCAAATCAATTTGAGCAAGTACTGGGTCGTGATCGCTTACACGTCCATGTTCTTTCATAATGTTTGAGTTTAAGTGTACTGGATCTACGATTGTGTGTGGTGCGATGTTGTTTGTTACTAAAATATGATCTAACACTTGTGCATTTCCTTCATGGATGTACGTGTAGCGATTTTCTTTCGGCACTGTGTTTAACATATTTTTCAAAATTGTTCCTTCCAACGTTTTTAATGGTTTAGCAAACTCAAAATCGTTCATATCTCCTAACACAACAACTGGTGCATTCGTGTTCTTTTTCTGAATACCTTGTACGAAATTGTTTACTTCTTGTGCTAATTGAACTCGTTTTTCTTCACTCGTTAATACGAGCGGCTGCACTTTTCCAAATGGCGTTGCATCTCCTATTTTTGAGTTTAAGTGATTTGCAACGACAACAACGTTTTGTCCTTGGAACGTAAATTCTGCCGCAAGCGGTTTACGTGTACTTTCAAATAATGGGTTTTCGTCTCCAATACGAACGACATTTTTATTAAGTAACTTCGGTACTGCTGCTAATTTCACGCGTGATGGGTTATAGAAGAAACCGACGCGAATGTTCGCTCCTGGTGCTCCTCCGTCTAGATTATTATGCGGAGCAATTTCTACATACTCATACTTTGGCCCGCGAATTTCTAGAACTGCATCAATGATACGTTTTGCGCTTAATGAAGCATCTGTTGTACCGTCATTAATCGATCCGTTATTATCTTGCATTTCCTCTACACCGATAATATCGGGCATTTTTAAATTGTATTTAATAGAATACGCTAACGCTTTTACTTTTTCATCTGTTGTTTCTTTTTTATTCGCCGAGAAGTTTTCAATGTTATATGTAGCAACTGTTAACTTATCAAGACGCGGCTGAATATTTGCTCCTACTTGCTTAAATCCGCCATCTACTACAGATGGTAATTCCGTTATTGGCGCAATGCGGAATGAACCGTAATCATATCCGACTACTCCTGTTATATCTCCTGTGAAAGTATCTCCTACTTTTGCTACATAATCACGAGGTACTTTGACAGAAAGACGCTCTGGATTTAATTGATTTTCATCTAATACAGGTGTGCCATATTTCGTTACGACTTTATTCCCGCCATTTTTCACTGTTACATATAAGTTCCCGTTTTTCTGAGGGGCAATGATTTTTGGCGTTGGCATCGTAACACGCATACCTTCTATACTTTCATAAAAGTCGATTGCATCTTCATTTGGATCAAATAAACCAAATGCATCATTATCGATAATTTGATCAGGAATTTTCACACCGTTTTCTCCAAGTACAATCGGTGCTGGTAAAGCTTGATCTTTTGCGATTACAGCAACGCGGCTCGCTTTAATTTCCGTCGTCGTTAAGTCTGTGTCAAATCTTTCTGCATATCCAGGCCCAACATATTCTTCTACTTCTCCATCAACTTGAATAAGATCTCCTACCGCTACATTCGCATCTTTTTTGTATACGTACATACCTTCTGAAGTAGCTGGATCATTATCCGGCTGGTTATCTTCGATATAAAAACCGTTTTTATCAAGCGCTGTTACAACGCCTTCCACATTGTATACTTTCTTCCCTTTGTAAGGAGAGACATGTGATTTCCCTTGAATATCATGAATACGAACTTGTTCATTGTTTACGATAGTAAATGAAAATGTCGAAATCGCTGAAGAAGTAAGCCCTTCTTTCTCTGCAATTGCTTTAATCACACTATTTTCATTTATTACAATTTGTCCGTTATAACGAACACTCTTGTTTGTAGGGTTAGAGCCATCTAACGTATAGTAGATTGTTGCTCCTTCTGTATTCGTCGTTAAAGTTACCGCTGTTCCTTTCGCAACTTCTCCGCTACCAGGCGAAGCTACTACATCGCTAACACGGTTTTGTCCTTCCCCTTGAAACTTATGAGCTGTTACTGATTTTAAACCTGGGCTACTAAAATATAATTCAAGCGTCCCTGTTAAACTAACTTTCTTCCCGATATTTTCAGGATGATCTTTCACGTTTACTGCCGCTCTCACATCGCCTTTTGGCAACTGAACAGGCATGATTTTGTCCGGATTCGTTTCATTTGGCGAATCCGCGATTGCTACGTTTGTATCATCAAACTTAGCCGGATCTTTCGTGTATTTAGAAGGACTTTGCGTATATCCAACAATATATCCTTCCACTGTCCCCTTCGTTTTCCCTTGCTGTTTAAATACTTGAATTGCTTTTTCTACTGACATAGAAGTAGTTTCTTCTGCTTGTACTAAAGTTCCAGTAAATGAAAGCAATAGTATAAATGATAAAAAGACACTTAACAATTTCTTCACAGCCATTTTCCTCTCCCTATTTCATATTTTCTCAGCATGTCTATCATATCAAATGATTCGTTATATAGAACTATATTTCGACAAGTTTTACAAAAAATTTATTTAATTTACAAGCTTTCAAACTATAATACAAAATAATAATTTTACAGCCTCTATGAATGCACTCTATAATATTAGAGAGAAAACAGAAAATATCGAAATTTCATTGGCATGGAAAATGGATTCATTTGAATAGGAGTGATTGGATGGAAGTGCAAACAGAAACATACCGCGCAGCTATGAATGGAACATTAGAACGTCATTTTTCAGATATGATTGCCGTTATACCAAATAGAATTACAATTGAGCAGTTAAAACAACGGCTAGAAAATATCGCTACTAAAGTTGATGAGTTGAAAATTGTTTATAGTGATGAGACAAGCCTTATTGTTGAGTTGCATATGGATGAAACAATCATACCGTATGAACTGCATATTGATGAGGCGAATGAACCAGAAGAATATAAACTGTACAATAGACAAGATTCCACAATAGTAGACCGTACTTTTGAAGATGCAGCTTTTGGTACTGAAATTTTCACTCGTACGCTATTTGTAGGTGATGTACTGGACTGCTTTTTCCAGCAAATACAATTTTTATGGCACCTCGCTCCAGACTTGTTATTTGTAATTGATTCAAGCGCAGCAATGAAAGTGATATCTAGAAACTATATTGAATATCACGTTGAAAATGAATTATTACCTGACATTCCTGACTTATACGTTATTCATTCCGTTTATGAAGACGATAAAGAAGGCGAGCCTACGCAATATTGGTTTCATACACACGGCCTTTTAAGAGCGGGCGTAACAGAAATAGAATTAATTATTCCAAATCGCATTTCTTCTTATTACGGCATTGGCGATCTTTTTCAAACCTTTGCTAATAATGCCGTTGAGAATGGCCAAGTCCCAATGAATGAGCCTATCGTTATCGCACATAGTCAGCAAGGTTCTATACATACAGTAGCTGTTCCGTGGGAAAAAGGCTTATCTTATATCGGACATAAAACGAGTATAGATCAATTATCTTCAATTGAGGATGAAGAAGTGAAGCTACAACCAATTGATGCACAAAACACATTCTTAGGCGGGATGGATGACCGAGATGAATACCATCAATCGCCATCTGTTCTCTTGTTCAAATTTGATACTTCAGAAGAATGTATCGAAAGCTTTTTCAAAGAACACGAGGAAGCTACGGGGCTCATGTTTTATAAAACAAATAGTGAAACGGCGCGTATGGCTTACAATGCGAAGAATACTTTCGGGTATTTCAGCAACATTTTTCAAATTGAACAATCAAATGAAGAGTTTCGTTTCCTCGCTAAATTTGGTGTTTCCTATGAAGAGGGTAAAAGCGAACATATGTGGTTTGAAATGCAACATATTACGGAAGACCTTATTCAAGGAATACTCATTAACGAACCATATTTTATAAAAGATATGAGTGAAGGAAATAGTTATCAGTTAGATTTTGATAACTTAACAGAGTGGGTTATTTATGCAGGAGATGCCGTTATAAAGCCAAATAACTTATATATGTTTATCGGTGAATAAGTAACAAAACGCCTTCAATATGATTGAAGGCGTTTCACTTTATTGTACAATTAATTCGGTATCCATTACTTTCTCCAAATGAGAGAGTACACGCTTTGCGGCTTTCTCACCTTGATCAATACAGTCCGGAAGACCAGAACCAGCGTAAGAACTACCTGCCAAGTATATACCTGGCAACTCTTTCTCCATAAATATTGTGAGTTTCTTCATTCGCTCGTTATGGCCTACTGTATATTGGGGCATCGCTTCTTTCCAGCGGCTTACGACTGTAAACTCTGGATCCTCTGTAATATCCATCGTCTTTCGTAAGTCTTCTAGTACAAGCTGAACGAGTTCCTCTTCTGTTTGTTCTACAACTGCTTCATCACCAGGGCGTCCAACGTAACAACGAAGTAGCATTTTTCCTTCTGGCGTTGTATGTGGCCATTTTTTATGTGTCCACGTACATGCTGTAATTGTGTAATCACTATTTCGAGATACGACAAACCCTGTGCCATCAATATCGCGCTGAATGGCTGATTGCGGGAAAGCCATTGCCACATTCGCAACTGATGTGGACGGGATGTTGCGGAAGAAACGAAACTGCTTGTACTGAGCAAACATAGATGGCAATACTTTATGCGAACTTGCCACTACGACCGCGTCCGCTTCTATTTCTTTTCCGTTACTAAGCATAATCGCATAGCTATCACCTTGTTTTGCAACTTTTTCAATACGAGTTCCCTTTATTATCGTACCTTCATGCATCTTCATTTCGAGAGATTCTACGATAGATTCTAAACCTGTTTTCACTGTTTGGAAGATTCCTTTTTTCGGTTCAGATGTCTCTTTTTTCGGAGCAAGTGTACGCATACCGAGTGAAATACTGCGATGTTTCTGCTCAATTTGATACATTTGCGGGAATGTTGACATTAAGCTCATTTCATCAATATCCCCTGCATAAATACCCGATAGTAATGGTTCTATTAAATTTTCAACCACTTCGTTGCCGAGGCGATGTCTGAAAAAATGCCCAAGTGATTGGTCAGATACTGGCTTTGATCTCGGCATTAACAGATCAAAACCAGCTCTTAGCTTACCAATTGGAGAGAACAGCCCGGAAAATAGAAACGGCGTAATTTGCGTTGGAATTCCCATCATTGATCCGCTCGGCATTTTATGTAACCGATTGTTTACGAGGATAAATGATTGACCGGCCTTATTATTTACAAGTTCATCGCCAAGACCTAATTCTTTCGCTAATGTAGCTGCACTTTCTTTTCGTGCTAAGAAAGAATCCGGTCCGCGTTCAATTATAAATCCATCTTTTCGAACGGTTTGAATTTTCCCGCCAAGTTTACCCGATGCTTCTATCAGTAATGTATCGATCGGCAAGTTGTTATCATGAATTTCTTTTTGCAAGTTATACATTGTTGTTAATCCTGTGATGCCACCGCCGATGATTACAACTTTTTTCCTCAAGCAGGCTCCCCCTTTCTTTTTACATTACAGATTCTTTTTTCTTTAATACAACATCTGTTAAAGAGTCGATAAATGCGTCCGATGCATTTGGCATTTCTGGACGATAATATTTCGCGCCAATTTCATCTGTTACAACTTTACACTCAAAGTCGTTGTCATATAAAACTTCTAAATGTTCCGCAACAAATCCAACTGGTGCGTATACGAATGAAGTATAACCGTACTTTTCATTTAATTCTCTCGTTAAATCTTGTACATCTGGACCAATCCAAGGATCTGGCGTGTTTCCGGCGCTTTGCCAACCTACTGCATAGTTAGCTATTTCAGCGCCACGTGCAATATAATCAGCTGTTTCATTTAATTGATCTGGATATGGATCGCCCATTGCGATAATTTTCTCTGGTAAGCTATGAGCAGATACGATTAATACTGCTTTTTCACGCTCGGCTTCTGACATACCGTTATATATACCTTTCACTGCATCAACCCAGTACTGGATGAATTTCGGTTCTTTATACCAGCTATCAATGCCGTGAATTGTTAAGTTTCCAAGTTTCTCAGCTTCTTCTTGTGCTCGTCCAACGTATGATTTCACGCTAAACGTAGAATAGTGCGGAGCAAGAACAAGTGCGATTGCATCTTGTATACCGTCGTTATGCATATCTTTCACTGCATCTTCAATGAACGGTTCGATATGTTTTAAGCCAAGATACATATGGTACTCCACTTCATCTTGTACTTCATTTAAACGCTGTTCTAACTTTTTAGCTTGCTCTAATGTAATAGTAGCTAAAGGAGAAATACCACCAATTGCACGGTAACGCTCTGTTAAATCTTCTAGCATTTCAGGACTTGGCTTTCTTCCTCTGCGAATATGTGTATAGTAACGTTCAATATCTTCTTCTTTATATGGCGTTCCGTATGCCATTACAAGCAAACCAATTTTCTTTTTCATACAGCCAATCTCCTTTACTTCGCTAACTGCCCTTTAGAGTATTCATGAATAAATGTAGTTAAACGTTTTAATGTATCTGGATTTACTTCTGGGAATACACCGTGCCCTAAGTTAAAGATATAACCTGGCTGTTTCATCCCTTGATCTAAAATACCTTTTACATGTTCTTCAATAACAGACCATGGTGCAAGTAAGAATGACGGGTCCATATTACCTTGTACCGCCTTATGAACGCCGCGCGTGCGTGCCTCTTCGATCGGTAAGCGCCAATCTAAGCCTACTACATCAAGTGGTAAGTCATGCCATTCATTTACTAAATGTGCAGCTCCTACGCCGTGCATAATCATTGGTACACCCATCGTACGAACTTCTGCAAAAATACGCTCCATTGCTGGTTTAATAAATACGCGATAATCGGCTACATTTACTGTTCCAACCCAAGAATCGAAAATTTGAACTGCTTTTGCTCCTGCGTTAATTTGCGCTTTTAAATATGTAATAACCATATCTGCTAGCTTATCCATTAAAGCAAACCAAGCTTTCGGCTCTGCATACATGAACGCTTTCGTATTATGGTAGTTACGAGATGGACCGCCTTCAATCATATAGCTCGCTAATGTAAATGGAGCTCCTGAAAAACCGATTAACGGTACGTCTAGCATTTCTGTCGTTAATAAACGAATCGTATCTAATATGTACGGTACGTCATCTTCTGGATTGATTTCCCCTAGTTTTTCTACGTCTTGTAAAGAACGGATTGGATTATCGATAACTGGACCAATACCCGATTTAATTTCCACATCCACACCAATTGCAGGTAGTGGTGACATAATATCTTTATATAGAATTGCTGCGTCTACGTTATATTGATCAACTGGCAACTTTGTCACGTAAGCACATAACTCTGGATTGTGTGTAATTTCAAATAAAGAATACTTTTCTTTTATCTTTCTATATTCCGGCTGCGAACGACCTGCCTGACGCATATACCATGCTGGTACATAATCAGTGCGTTCCCCCCTACATGCTTTTAAAAATGTCTCATTTATAGTTCTTACCAAGACCCTTGCTCCCTTCCTTACCAATGCTTCGAATACGTTCGATATTTATCTTTTTTTAATATACAGCTTGTAAAAACAAAATGCATAATATTATGTACGTTGTTCATTAAATTGACACAAACATCCTTAAAAACGCTTACTATTTTCACAACATTCTTATTATAACACAGAGAAAAACTATGGTTTAGCTACTTTTGACTTTTCTCCTTCGCGATTTGTTTGTGTGTTATATGGCACAACGTAAAAACTCGGTTTTGAAAAGATGTTAACAAACTTTTCTTCATATTCTCCGGCACCATTTACAGTACCTACATGCGTATGAATTCCATTTTCTACTCTATAAATACGATACATAATTCTATCATCAGGAAGTGGTGTCCAGCTTAATTTCGCTTTAAATAAACCGAAAGGGCTAAATGCTAATTTCATTTTTACATTTTCAATTTTGCGCAGACGAATCGGAGCACCGATTGTTTCCACACCTTCTGGCTTCATAAACTGCTCTTTCCGTTCTACATTTGCCTTCGTTAAAATTTTTTTAAACAATTTCGTTGCTGACGCACTTTCTCCTTGCAACTGATGCTTTCTATCCGTACGGTCATAACCAATCCAAACAGCGCCTACTAAATTTGGCGTATAGCCAACGAACCACATATCTCTCGCTCCATTATCGTCATTTGGCAGTGAAGTTGTACCTGTTTTTCCAGCTAACGCCCCGTTATATATACCAGCTTTTGCTGTCCCTTCCTTTACAACTCCTTCAAGCATTTTCGTCATATACCAAGCCGTTTGTTTCGAGAAAATGTTCGTTTCTGCTTTTGGCGATTCTCCAATAACTGCGCCGTGTCTATTTAACACTTTATCAATAACGTGCGGCTCAATAATATCACCATTTGCTAAAAACGCACGATACATTTTCACAAGATCAAATGTTGAAACACCATTTTTCAATCCGCCAAGTGCTGTACTTAAACCAGCATCAGCAATATGAACATTACCTTTCTCTAAATATTGCTTCCCTTCTTCAACCCCTAGTTCATTTAATAAAGAAACTGCCGGTACGTTTGCTGATTCTAAAATTGCATCGTACATCGTCATTTCTTTCGTATATTGACGATTGTAATTGCGGGGTTCATACCCTTCAAAAGAAGTTCTTTCATTCTTTAATAAAGAATACGGATTATACTTTTTCGTTTCGAGTGCTGGTGCATAAACGATTAGTGGTTTTAAAACAGAACCGGGCTGCCTTTTTGCAAAAACACGATTAAACCCTCTTGGCACATACTTTCTTCCGCCAATCGCCGCTTTAATTCCGCCCGTACGATTATCCATTAATAAAAACGCACCTTGCGCCCCTTCTTCTTTACCAGGGAAATTTCTCGCATCTTGAAACTGGTTATACGCTACCTTTTGAATCTTTTCATCCATCGGTACGACAAACGTATATCCACCGCGAAGCACTTCTTGATGAGACAACCCGTATAAACGAGCTGCTTCATCTATGACCATATCAACATACGGCATATATGCGAGCTCATTTTCGTCTAAGTTTTTATATAAAGCAATCGTCTTTCCTTGATAACGTACGCTATCTTCGGCAGTCAAATAGCCTTGTTTATGCATCAGTGACAATACGAGATCGCGGCGCTCCTTACTTTTCTCTGGAGAGAAATAAGGTGAATATCCGTTTGGCGACTTCGGAAGACCTGCAAGCATTGCTCCCTCTTCTACTGTTAAATCCTCTACATTTTTATTAAAATACAACTTTGCTGCTGCTTGAATACCGTATGCCCCATGACCAAAATAAATATGATTCATATACATTTCAAGAATTTGTTGCTTCGTATATTTTTGCTCTAATTGAAGAGAAATTGCGACTTCCTTCAATTTACGCGTAACTGTTTTTTCACGAGTTAAAAAGACGTTTTTCGCGAGTTGCTGCGTAATCGTACTACCGCCTTCGATCTTCTCTCCAGCTAACGTATCTTTATAAAGAGCACGGAATATAGACGGATAATCAATTCCTTGATGCTCATAAAAACGAGAATCCTCTACCGCAACAAACGCCTGCTGCACGTATTTTGGAATTTGCTCGATTGGTACGAGGTCTCTATTTTCTACGTATAATTTCGTAATTTCTTTCCCTTTCTGGTCAACGATACGTGATGAAGAGTGGAAAACAAGCTGCTTTTCATCCATCATATAGCCACCAGCTAACACGATAAGTTTATAAAGTACAACCGCTAATACGAGCGTTGCTAACCCACCTAATAAAGTCCACTTTACTTTCTTCATACATCGGCCTTCTTTCCAAATGATGGTACATTTATTATTTGAAAAAGAAGTATCTTTATGTATATAATCTTCGAAGTTTTTTACGAGAGTTGATATAATAGAAACAAACAATTAAAGGGGGCATTAAAATGAAGGCTATTATTTCATACGAAACACCTCTAGAACAAGCACATTTCACTGCAAAAAATAATGAAAAAGATATGTTTTATAAAGAAAATACAGAAGAATCTGTAGAAGGTTCTCTTCAGTATGACGTACTAGACGCTGTTGGCGAATTTAAAGGACAACCTGGCTATATCGTTTGTAACAACATTTCTGTCACAGACGAAGGTCGCCCAGTATTTGAAAACCGATTCAAAAATCGTGCAGGTCTTATTGAAAACGAACCAGGATTTCAAGCAATCCGCGTTCTACGCCCATTAAGTAACGATACATATGTCATCTTAACGATGTGGGAAACGGAGCAAAACTTTAAAGACTGGACAGAATCACGTTCATTCGAAAACGCTCATAAAAAACGCTCTGCACAAGCAGAAGGACAATCTCAGGCTCAGGCGCATCCACATGCGGAACAGCAGAAAAGTATTTTCTCTCGTCCGTCATTTGTGACTACTTTTGATGTGTTAGTTTAGTTTTCGAAGTTCGGAGTTGTCGGTACATGAAATTATATCGATCACAACTCAGCATATATCAGCGATTTTTCGAATATATCGACCGTAACTTACAATATATCGACGGTTCGACAAAGAATATCGACCGCGCGACAAATAACGACAAAAAAGGAAACACCATTACACACTGGTGTTTCCTTTTTCTTTGTACCAATTATATATACGAAGCGCATCTTCTTTACGTATATGCTTCACTTTATATACATGCCCCGCTACTGATACGACAGCTGTACATAGCTCGTCTTTCTTTTGAAAATGCGACTGACTGTATCCTACTGCTTGAACATGCCTTCTTCGCATGATCCCCGTATATTTCGCGAGTCCTCGGTATACCATGACTAACTGATTGTCCCGTATTATATATCCACCACTTTTATACCGGGCGTATGCAAGTAACGTAAATATGATAAATAGCGGTATTAACGTGAATAACGCAACACTTTGTTTAAAATATATACTCGCGCCGGCGATCGGCAGTGCAAGCACTGCACTTGTAATCCAGCCCATTATTACGTAACGACGTAATGCAGCCTTCGGTAAATGAACGATTTCCTCTTCCATTTCATACGGCAACTGTAAATATGAGAGTAACTGCTGCACATCTTTTTTCTTCATAAAAGGATGTAACATTACTTCATTTCCTGCCGCTTCTATACTTTGAATGACCTCTACTTCGACAGAGCAATAACCGAAAGGCTGGCGGAGAATTCCTTCTTTCACAGTAATTGCTTGAATACGGTGTAGTTTTAAAACAAACTCTTTCTTATCAAATAATCCTTGCACGATGCGAATTTCATTTCCTTTTCGCTCAATTTTAAAGTTCGCATATTTTAACGCATAACCAGCTGTTGAAATGACCCACGAAATCGCCATTAAAATCGCGGCCATAACGATTAATTCATATACACCGTTATCCATCACATACGCTTCTACTTTATTGATGAGCCATTCTGGTAGAAATTGATTAAACTCTGTGTAAATAAGAAGTAATCCTGAAAACACTAATCCGAATCTACCAGACGTAATGGAAGCTGCTAAAATCTCTTTCATCGTTAACTGATAAATCGTCTTACTTTCTTCTGACATGGGTACTTCTTCACCCGCAGCGCTTCTTTTTTTATTTAATAATGCAATGAGTTCCTTCGCTTCATCTTCTTTAATACCAGCTAACATCACTTCTGGCTCAGTACCGCCGCCTGCCACTTCAATATTTAATTTCGTCAGTCCAAGTATTTGATAAATGATGTTAGAAGACGTACTAATATTTTGCACACGTTCTTTATTTAAGTAACTTTCCTTCTTAACGAACACACCATGCTTTATATGTACAATATTATTTTCAACCCAGTACACTTTGAAATACCATTTTATCGCTGAGAAAATTGCCATAATAAATAATATGGCCAAAAGAACAAGATGAAAGACATACCAAGGTTTTACTTGGCCATCTGATTGAAATAGAACAAGAAAAATAAAAGGCAATAAACCCGCAATTCGAATCCCGAATAAAATTGTAATCGGATGTTGCCTCTTATACATCCTCATCACTCACTTTCGCAAGTTCTCCAATTTGTCTTTTCAACTGCTCTGCTTCTTCTTTCGTTAAGCCTGGAATACTATGAGACGTTGCCGCTGTTGAAATATGTAATTCTGCTAAATTATACTTTCTCATAATTGGGCCCTGTTCAATCGTTACGTGTTGCACGCGGATCATCGGAATGAGTACTCGTTTTACAATGAACATTCCCTTTTGAATCTCAATCTCTTCTTCATTTAATCTGTAACTATAATAACGTTGACGTAAGTTTGGAAACACAAAATAATCAAGCGGGATAAATGTAATAGCGCCTGTTACTAATAAACCAAACAACCAGCCCCACCAATTAAAAGTAATCATAAAAAAGAAATATGCAATTACGACTGCTAGTATAACTGCCGCCCCAATTAAAGCGTGAATTCGCCACACTTTCAGCATATTAGAATGAATCTCCCTTTCTAACGGCTGCATCTCATCACTCCAATTATATGAATTTATTAATTATATATTAGTTTGTTTATACATATTTGTAAAATTATAGTTTTCACATCGTATCCATCATTTCTTTAAAATTCCCTTCATTAATCGCATACACTTGAAACTGAATGTAATCTATTTCATTCGTATACGGACGAGCATATGGCAAAATGGTGAATTTAGAAGCTGATCTCCCTAACATATCTACAATCATTAAAGAAACGTCAATATACTCGAAGTCTACACGGAACACTACCGCTTCCCCCGTAAACTCATAATCTTTAATCGCATCATACGACTTATTCGCACTAATTAGCATCACTTTTAGTAGTTGGTTTAAATTTTCTGGTTTAAAATTAATCATATATGCAGCTCCTTTTTTCAATGAAACACTATGAAAACAGTGTAATCTTATCATTTCATAGCTTTACACATGAATTATATAAAAAATAAAGCTAGTTTTTTATAAATTTTTTGATATAATTACTTACGGGAAACGGGAAGATATTTATCTTCCCTTGTGTTTTTATTTGCATCTAGTACTTTTGCTAGATGCCTTTTTTTATGCTAAAAAAGGTACCCTCAAATACTTTGAGGATACCTTTTCAACAATTGTACTTACATCATCCAGCCTCATCTTCTCGTTTATATTATTTCTGGGTATGTTCTAAAGTGCGTTTTCACTCATTTTCTATAAACAATTGCATTTGGCAACTGTAAGAATCCGTACTAAAAAACTCATCTAATAATTCCACTTCAATGAAATTTTTGATTGTTACATTATTTTTGTCTATATAATCTTTTAATTTCTCCATACTTTCTTCTTTACTATTCTTTTTATAGGCCAGTGTCAAATAATTACCTTCTGGTAATATATCTATATCTTGCTCTTTCTCTGTGTAATCATATTTACATAACACAGAAAAAGCATACTTCGGTTCAAATCTGTATTTTGAATGAATGGTATATGCTATACCAATCTCCATCGTTGTTTCTAAATTTCTCTCCTGAATAATTTTATCTACATCTGAATAATAAAGAAATTCTTTAAAATTACCGACTTCTTTACATGGAGCAGTGACGATATAACGTTGCTCAAAATACTGTATTGTTATTTGATTATGTACTAGTACCTTTTTAGCGACTTGTACACTATTATCTAGTTTATCAATCGTATGAATGACTGCTTGCATCTCTTTTATCTTTTGCTTAGTTTCTTCTCTTTTTAATGCAAAAAATTTTAATAATTCATCCATATTCTTTTCCGTAAAAATCTTTTGCAGTTCTTTCGTACTCGTTCCTAAAGCTCTACAAACTTTAATTATATCAATATAAACAAATTGATCTACTGAATAGTATCTATAACCCGTTTTTGTATCAATGTATACTGGGATAAGAATGCCTGTTTGATGATAATATCTTAAAGCCTTTATTGTAATGCCTTTCATATTAGCAACTTCACCAATAGAAAATAAATTTCCCAATTTATATTGCCCCCTTATTCTTGACTCTCCTCTTAAGGGAGACATTATTATTTTATCGTTAAAGTTAATAGAAGGATAATAAAAAATAGATGCCATTACAATCATCGAATTTATAAAAAAGAGGTTAAAATAGATGATACATTATAAAGTCATTGATTTAGAAAATTTCCCAAGAAGAAACTATTATGAGTATTTCATGATGACAGACACTACGTTTGAAATGACAGTCAAAATCGATGTTACTCGAGCAGTAAAAAAATGCAAAGACGAATCTATAAGTTTTTATGCTTACTCCATTTTTAATTTGACTAAATCGGTTAACAAGATCCCGAATTTGAAGTATGCCCATAAGGATAAGCAATTAGTAGAATGGCAAGAACTAGTGCCGACATTTACGAACTTTAATCAAGAAACAGGGCTATTTTATAATTTATGGTTAGAAGAATTAACAGACTATAAATCAGTTGATCGTGAGTACAAAAGGCTTATAAAAGACTACGCAAATACAACAGATATCGTACCAATGGGAGTTGTTCCGCCAAACGTGGTGAATATTTCATCCATTCCTTGGATGCATTTTGAACATTTTTCATCTCATCAAGGAGCTATCAAAAATAATTTAACACCTATGATTACTAGTGGAAAGTACGAGAAAGTTGGTTCACAATTGTTAATGCCAGTGAATATTAAAGTTCATCATGCAACAGTAGATGGCTATCACGTATCGTTGTTTTTTGAAACACTGCAACGTGAAATGAACCGTTAACTTTTATTACTAAAGTCAATAAAAGCGTAGTATAAAAAGAGACGGAATTTCTACAAAGCTCTTTCTATAGGACATACCATTTTTTCTGCTAACTAATTTAATGAAAGAAGGATATAATATGAAAATTGATAGACCAAAAATTTCGCCAGAGTTATCTTTAAAGAATTTTCACGATATTTTTTATGAAGAAGATCCAACATTAGAAATGTGTGAAATTATCGATTCTACTTTTGAAAATGAATCTGTAGATAGAGTACGTTTATATAGTGCAGTGATAAAGAATTGTAAGTTCACGAATACAGACTTTAGCAATATCGATATTACAGATGTTTGTTTTGAGAACTGTGATTTATCAAATGTTAATTTAAGCAATTCTTCTGTTCACAGAGTCGAATTTAAAAACAGTAAATTAATTGGAGTCAATTTTACAGAATCTAGTTTAGGGAATGTTGAATTTGAAAATTCAATTTTGAATTTAGCCTCATTTGGAAATTCTAAGCTAGAAAAGATTATATTTAATGAAACTTCATTAAATAATACAGACTTTTTTGACTGTAAGCTAAAGAAAGTTGAATTTGATTCATGCAGCCTTGACGAAGCAAATTTTGATCAAACATCACTGAAAGGAATAGATATTAGTTCCTCTACTTTTGATACACTTACCGTTTCAGTGAACGATTTAAGGGGATGTAAAGTATCACCATATCAAGCTATTCAGTTTGCATCTTTATTGGGATTAATCATTAAAGATTAGTTAAAAAGAACGATTGAAAATGTAAAAAGGTATCCTCGTACTACTTAAAGGATACCTTTTTATTATCTCTATTTTGTTACTGTTTTGTATCATGTTCTTTTCAACAACTTAGTGCAATTCAACAATTGTACCATCTTCAAATACTTTAAATACGCCAGTAAATCCTGCTCCAGCTGCGCCTTCTATTTTATATGTCGTACGCACTCTAATTTGATAATATTTCTTTCCATTCTCTACTTGCGTATTCTCTAGCGTGTAATCATAGTCTTCTTTATATTCATTTTTGATATATTCTTTCGCTTTCTCAAACGTAAATGCATTTTGATTCTTTCCTGTCTCTACCTTTTTATTATTTTCTGTCGTTACGTTTTGAGTCTTATCTGCTTCTACTTTTTTATTATTTTCTGTCGTTACGTTTTGAGTTTTATCTGCTTCTACTTTTTTATTATTTTCTGTTGCTACCTTTTGATTCGTTACTACATTTGTTTTTTGTGCTTTCGCTGCTTCACTCTTTGCAGTTTTTTCTTCTTCATTCATTTTAGTAACTAATCCTACCGCTTTTTTATTATATTCTTCAAGGTTTTTGTTATCTTTTGTTTCTGCAACTAGCTTATTTAAGATCTCTTTCGCTTCTGCATAATTTTTCTTACTAATTAACTCTTCACTTTTCGTCAGTTGCTCACTATACTTCTTGTTTTGCTCTAAGATGGCTAGTAATGCTGTGCGTTCTTCCTTTGCTTGTTTTACAAGCGTAGCATTTCCATTCTTCATGTTCTCTACTTTTTCAAATGACTTGATTGATTCTTCTATCTTTGTTTCCTCTTTTAACTTCACTGCTTCAATCATTACTTTCGTTTGTTCTACAAGCATCGTTGCATCTGAATCGTCTTTTTTCTCATCTAGCGCTTTTTCAAATGACGATAAGGCATTTTTATATTCTTTATTCGTTAACGCGGTCTTCCCTTCATCCATTGCTTTGTCAAAATTTCCATTACTACATCCAGCTAACATTAAGAACGTAATTCCAATTACCATTAATAACTTTTTCATTTTTTCTCCTCCTATATATCCCCAAAACGATAAAGTGAAACTTTAATCAGTGGGGCGTTTCGTTCCTCCCCCACTGATTATTAGCCCTCACCAATCGGGCCTTTACGGGCAGTTGATTCCCACCTAACTTCTTTGCTTTCGCTGAATTTTGAGGTGGGGGTCTTACTGCCCGTTAAGGCGGGGTAACAGCATATGTATAAAAGTCTGTGTAGTAATTAGACTGAAAATAAAGATGTACTTTGTGTGTGGGAAAGGAAGTACATTTCATTTACTATCATTACTTAAAACTCCTAAATAGTTGGTAGTTGGTTTTCTTCTTCTTTTAAAGACAGAAAGGAATTTTAATAATGTGCGTAAAGCTCTCACCAGGCTCTTTACTACACACACTCTTATACACATAGAAAAACTATTTTTAGGTTGCTATTTTTTAGCTTTACATATTTTCGTAACATAAATAAAAACAAAAGAAAACAAAACGTAACATAAGTTACCGTTTGTAACTTTTATGTAACACAAATGTAACATAAGGGTTTTAAATATACAATAGTTTTTTTTACATTATTTTCCCCTATCTACATTTTAAGGTGCTAATACTGTACTAAAACGAGTTTCATCTCCCGTCTGCTATTGGACTATCATCCTTTGAGTACTTTAGGAAATAGACTTCTTTCCTAAAGTACTCAAATTAATTACAAAGATAACTCTTTTTTCATCCAAACATTGCGAAGGCCTTTAATCTTTTTACTTTCACATTACATACATATAGCTAAATTTTTTGATATAACTGCATTAAGGAAATAGGACGAACTTTGTCTTCCTTTTTGTTTTTATTTGTATCGAGTTCTTTTGCTAAACACCTTTTTATGTAAAAGAAAACAAAAAAAGGTATCCTCAAATACTTTGAGGATACCTTTTCACTTTTATTATCTCTGCTGTTTTCTACCTAATACGAGCAATCCAAAACTCATCATGATAAGAAGTGCTCCCATATATGGTTCCACAGGCATTTTCTGTCCTGTCTTCGGTAATTCTTTTTCAGGTTTTTCTGGATTCATCTTTTCTGGTTTTCCTGGATCTGGTGCTCCAGGTTTTTCTGGATTCGGTGTTCCAGGTTTCTCCGAATTTGGTGTTCCAGGTTTCTCTGGATCCGTTGTTTCTGGCTTCTCTGGATCCGTTGTTTCTGGTTTCTCTGGATCCGTTGTTTCTGGTTTCTCTGGATCCGTTGTTTCTGGTTTCTCTGGATCCGTTGTTTCTGGTTTCTCTGGATCTGTTGTTTCTGGTTTCTCTGGATCCGTTGTTTCTGGCTTCTCTGGATCTGTTGTTTCTGGTTTCTCTGGATCCGTTGTTTCTGGTTTCTCTGGATCCGTTGTTTCTGGTTTCTCTGGATCCGTTGTTTCTGGTTTCTCTGGATCCGTTGTTTCTGGTTTCTCTGGGCCTGGTGGTGCTAAAGAGGTCAGTTTGTTTAATACTTCTAATTGAACTGAGCTTATCATCCCTTTTGTAATTTCAAATGGAATTGGATTAGTTAATTTTTCATAACCTTTTGGTGCTTCTACTTCTACAAGTGTGTAGTTACCTACAGATAAGTCTGAGACTTTCGCTTTTCCTTCTTTATCTGTTGTTACTTTCGTTACTACTTTGCCCTTTTCGTCATGAACTTCAAACACTGCCCCTGATAATACATTCTTACTTTCAGCAGCCATTTTTGTAATTTCTACTGAGCCTTTGTCTAACTGCTCATTCTCTACTGTTAGTGATAAAACTTCTATCATACCTTTTTTGATTTCGAATGATACTGATTCTGTTAGTTTTTTGTAACCTGGTAAGCTTTCCGTTTCTACTAATTTGTATTTTCCTACTGATAGATCTGAAACTTTCGCTTTCCCTTCTTTATCTGTTGTTACTTTCGTTACTACTTTGCCTTTTTCATCCTGCACTTCAAAGACTACGCCTTCTAATGCTTTCTGACTATCTTTATCTACTTTTGTAATTTCTACTGAACCTTTATCTAACTGTTCATTCTCTACTTTTAGTGATAAGACTTCTGTCATACCTTTTTTAATTTCAAACGATACTGATTCTGTTAGTTTTTTGTAGCCTGGTAAATTTTCTACTTCTACTAATTTGTAACTCCCTACAGATAGGTCTGAAATGTTTGCTTTTCCTTCCTTATCTGTTGTCACTTTCATTACTACTTTTCCTTTTTCATCTTGCACTTCAAAGACTACGCCTTCTAATGCTTTCTGACTATCTTTATCTACTTTTGTAATTTCTACTGAACCTTTATCTAACTGTTCATTCTCTACTGTTAGTGATAAAACTTCTGTCATACCTTTTTTAATTTCAAACGATACTGGTTTCGCTAGTTTTTTATATCCTGGTAAGCTTTCTACCTCTACTAGCTTATATTTCCCTACTGATAAATCTGCAACGTTTGCTTTTCCTTCTTTATTTGTCGTTACTTTTGTTACTACTTTATCTTTTTCATCTTGCACTTCGAATGTTACGCCCGCTAATACTGCGCCACTTTCTTTGTCCACTTTTGTAATCTCTACTGAACCTTTATCTAACAGTTCGTTCTCTACTGTTAAAGCAAGAGGTTTTGTCATGCCTTTTTCAATTTGGAAAATAATCGGATCTACTAATTTTTTATATCCTTTTGGTGCCTTTACTTCTACTAACTTGTATGTGCCAACTGATAAATTAGTAACTTGTGCTTGACCTTTTTTATCTGTCGTTATTTTAGCGACTACTTGTCCTGCTTCATCTTGAATATCAAAGACTGCATCAGCTAAAGCACCCTTATTTTCTTTATCTACTTTTGTAATTTCTACATTTCCTGTATCCACTAATTCATTTTCGACTGTTAGCTTTAACGCTGTTACTCTACCCTTTTCAATTTCGAATGAAATTGGTTTTTCAAGTGGTTTGTATCCTGCTGGTGTTTCTACCTCCACCAACTCATACTTCCCGATAGATAAATCTGAAACGTTTGCTTTTCCTTCTTTATCTGTTGTTACTTTTTTAACTACTTTTCCTTTTGAATCACGTACTTCAAATACAACATTTTCTAATGGCACTTTACTATCTTTATCTATTTTTGTTATCTCTACATTCCCTGTATCCACCATTTCATTTTCTACTTTTAATGATAGAACTTCGGTCATGCCTTTTTTGATTTCAAATGATACTGGTTTTTCTAGCTTTTTATAACCTGGTAAACTTTCTACCTCTACTAATTCATACTTTCCTACAGGTAAATCTGAAACATTTGCTTTTCCATCTTTATCTGTCGTTACTTTTTTAACTTCATTACCCTTTTCATCTTGGACGATGAATGTTACTCCCGCTAGCGGTGCTTTATTATCTTTATCTACCTTTGTTATCTCTACATTTCCCGTATCTACCATTTCATTTTCTATTTTTAATGATAAGATCTCGGTCATGCCTTTTGTAATTTCAAACGATACCGGCTCTATTAATTTCTTATAACCTGGTAAACTTTCTTTTTCTACTAATTTATACTTTCCTACTGATAAATTAGCAATTGTTGCTTTTCCATCTTTATCTGTTGTTACTTCTTTTACTACTTTATCTTTTTCATCTCGTACTTCGAAAACTACGCCTTTTAATGCTTTCTGGCTGTCTTTATCTACTTTTGTAATTTCTACTGAACCTTTATCTAGCTGTTCATTCTCTACTTCCACTGATAGGACTTTCGTCATACCTTTTTTAATTTCAAATGATACTGGTTCTGTTAGTTTTTTGTAACCTGGTAAGCTTTCCGTTTCTACTAATTCATATTTTCCTACTGATAGATCTGAAACTTTCGCTTTCCCGTCTTTATCTGTTGTTACTTTTCTTACTACTTTTCCTTTTGAATCACGTACCTCAAATACAACATCTTTTAATGGTGCTTTACTATCTTTATCTACTTTTGTAATTTCTACTGAGCCTTTGTCTAACTGCTCATTTTCTATTTTTATTGATAAAGCTTTTGTCATACCTTTTTTAATTTCAAATGGTACTGGTTCTGTTAGCTTTTTGTAACCTGGTAAGCTTTTCGTCTCTACTAATTTGTACTTTCCTACTGATAGATCTGAAACGTTTGCTTTTCCATCTTTATCTGTTACTACTTTTCTTACTACTCCATCTTTCTCATCTTGGACTTCAAATTCGACACCGGCTAATACTGCCCCGTTTTCTTTGTCTACTTTTGTAATTTCTATATTACCTTTGTCTACCATTGCATTTTCCACTTGTATTGGGAATATGCCGTCCCCTGTTACGTTTACTTCGAACTCTGTTTCTTTTAATTGGTATCCTTCAGGCGCTTTCGTTTCTTTTAAAATATATTTTCCTGGTGCTAACGGTTTAGAGATTGCCTTACCATCTTTATCTGTAACAATATGTTCGATTACTACAGCGTCTTTTACTATATCAAACTCTGCATTTGCTAATGGTTTTTCACCATTTTCCGAATCAATTTTCTTTACTTCAATTTGACCCTTTTGCATAGTATTTTTAATTTCAATTGTTTTTGTTTCTCCAGCTTGAAGTGTAACCTCTACTGGACTTGTTAATTTTTGATATCCTTCTGGCGCTACTGTTTCATAAACTTTATACGTCCCAGGAGCTAAAGTTTGAGGTACTGAAAAACCTTTTTCGTCCGTTTTCAGTTTTGCAACAACTTCATCTGCACTATTTCGAACTTCAAATTCGGCACCTTTTAACCCTTTGTTCGGATTCTCAGAATCTATTTTATGAATCGATACTGTACCGTCTTTTGGGGCTTCAGGCGGCGTAACAGTTACTTCTTTTGATGTTAATGTTTCATCATCAAAATGTAATTCCGCTTTATTAGGAATCTTCTTATCTACGTAAGAAGATAAATCTGCATTAGCTTTAATTTTCGCCTTAATACCGAGGTTAATTACCTGGTCTTCATATGATTTATAGTCAAAATTCTCACCAAACGTAAATGTTACTTCACTTCTTTGTTTATCTATATTTAACGTTCCTTTAGAAGTAATATCTTGGCCATTTTGATCATACACTTTTGCCTCTAATACTTCTAAGACATCTTCTAAATCATCACTAATTATCATTGACGTATAATTAGGCGGTTCTTTCGGTATATGTGTACCAACTTGGTATTGAATAGCTTGATCGATTTGTGTTAACTGCTGATTCTCTACAAGTTTACCATTCTCATCAACTATATTTTTTTCAATGCTAGGTGGATTATCGTCACCTGAACCGGTTCCTCCCCCACCACTTACGAATACTTCTCCAACTTTTTCTTCAGTTACAATATTTTTACCTTCTAATTTCACAGTATTTTTATGAGGCTTTGCAGCAGGATTAGTAATTTTTGTTTTGTATCTTAAAATATAACCTTTTGAACTGTCCGGAAATTCAATTGTAAATCCAGCTTTCGTTGCATTAATTTTAATTTTAGATAAATCTGCTGGCTTAATATTTGTTGCTGCATAGCCATCTTCAAAGACAGCCTCTTCTAATACTAAACTATCTGTAATTAATTCATGCCCAGGTCCCAATGTGTCTGTTAATTTAAGATCTTGCATTTCTGTTCCAGTTGCATTTACATATACAAGCCAATCAGCAATGGACGGATCTTCTTGATTATAAGAACCCCATTTCAATAAATTATCTGTATTGGGCTGCGGCTTCGGTCTCTCTGTCGTATTATTTACACTTACTTCTTTATTTACGATTTGACCATCCACGTTAAATTCTAATGGGATTTTTTTAACACCATCATATGCTTCTAGACCAAAGTAGAATTCCACGAATAAAGAACCTTTAACGTTATTCTTTCCTTCTACGTAATCACCCATCGTACATGTCAATACACCCTTTTTCATCTCACATGTACCAACTATTTTCCCTTCAGCATCTTTTAAAGGAAAACTCATATTCATAAGGTCTTTTCGAAACTCTTTTGGCATATCAATTGTGAATTGATCTCCACTTTTTATTTTTTCTTTAGCTGACCACTTCACTTCTACTTTCATGCCATCCGAGGCTTGATATGGTTCAGATGTCGTGCCATCAGTACGGGAAACATTAATTTCATCCACTGGACTTTTCATCACAGCAGCTTGAATAACTGGGGCCCACACATTTAGCACTGAAAATAATACTAGAAAAACTAATGAAACCATTGAAATATGTCTTTTATTACTTTTCATTTGTATAATTCCCTCCTATTTTTTATATTTATACAACAAAAAAAGACCGTCCGGTTGCATCAAAAATGTGCAACCAGACGATCTTAGTAACCAATATGTATTACCGTAGACTCTAAGCTTTGCGACCTATCCTTTCGAATAGTGTGCTAAAAATATCTTTTATTCTTTTTTTGTTTCATTTTCCTCTTAACCCAAATATTACTATACCGTCTGGACGGTTATAATTCAACACTTTGTATAATTGTTCTATTTTTCTAACAAAAAAAATAATTCACCACTACATTAAATAAGTAATGGTGAATTATATAGTTCGTATATACTATTTATATGAATTATTAATAAGAACTTGAATCACTTTTTCTCTTAATTCGGGGCTTAGTCTCCCAACCCCTAAATATTCCGAATACCATAATCCATCTGCTGCTAATCTAATAATTGTGGCACAAACCGAATCTATCTCATCATTTTCTATTTTATGTTGCAGTTGCTGAAATGATTGTTGTAACGGTTCAAGTAATTCAGGTTTTAGCATTAATGCTGCCATCATACTACTCCCCAGCTCTTCTACTCTTCTCTCATTACTTAATCTTTCCTCTACAAAAGAACGTACCCACCTTCCTTTCTTCTCTAAGTCTTCCGCTACTTTATTGTGAATAGCGTCTTGACACTCCTCCGTCCCTTTGAGTATCATACCCTCTATTAAAGCTTCTTTAGTTGAAAAGTGATACAACAATCCACCTTTACTTATCCCCGCCTCTTTTGCTACCGCTTCTAAGGTTAATTTAACAACCCCTTTACATTGGACAATTTGAGAAGCAGCTGCTAAAATCTTTTGCCGTGTTATACTTATACTCATTCCTTTTTAAAACCCCATTTCTACTAAATTTATATAAATACGTATCTTATTTTTAATATCGCTGAGTAATAATAGACATTTTCTTAATACAACAAAAGCTTCATCGCCTTTGAATTGTTCGTTGCTTCTTCTATTAAAAATTTCCATATCATTCAATATGATAACATTAAATATACAAAGTTGACTATACATCTATACTTTTATGTTCGTTGAAAATATATCCATAAACACGAAATGTATAAAAATTGATTATCCTTATATATCTAATCTATAATTTAAAGAGGTTTATATTTTCATAAAAATAAAGTGAAATTTTATAAGGATGATTCCATTGAAAAAATTTTCTATTAGTTATTTAATATGCTTACTGGTTTTTTCTATCATTGTGAACGTTTTACAGTATACACGCGTTCCAAATTATGCAGATTCATGGGGGCCGATTTGGGTATCTATTATTATGTTTTCAATTCTTGGAAGCATCCCTGTTCTTATCGGTTGTTTAATAGGTGAATTTTGTTATAGAAAAATAAAAGGAAGTCACGAATTAAAAATTGGTATTCCTTTATTTACATTGTTAGGTATTTCCTACAATCATTTCTTCTTTATGTGGTTTAACAACAGAGATTTTCTATCCTTTTATTTAGAAGCTTTTCTGGAAACAGGCCTTCCTATTACTGTATCATCTTTACTGTTTTATCTTGTAAGACGGCGTTAATTCTTTATTCACTACATAAAAAAATGTTATTACTCCTGTTTACATCGAGTAATAACATTTTTATTTCAAGCTATTTAACAAATTTGCTTCCAACTAGCATCCTTCACATCTTCACTAGTCGGCTTTCTAACTGATTTCACAAAACATTCATCACAAGCACCAAATGCAATGAAGTTTTTCTGTGCTTGTCTTAACGAGACTTCATTTGCCCCGCCTTCATAGTCAGGGTCATTAAACTGAACCCCATCATCTTCCCAATAACATATGCTGCAAATTTCATATGTACCCGGCGGTTCTTCTTCTATTGTTCTATACCCGCAGCATGGACATGTATATTTCATTCTGTCACTCCATCATTCATTTATTTTTTCTCCCATATATTCCGGCCCATAAAGAATGTACCAGCGCAAATCATAGTTATTACCATGAAAGTAGTATTAGAATCTTCATATGTAGTTGGAATTCCAACCGTTACGGAAACAATAGTAAAAGCTAAAAGTAAATATAATAATAAAGATATAATATAGCTTAGTTTAAATCGTAAAATGATAAATCTAAACAATAGTTCACCAAGTAGACAGCCACCTAAAATGATAGGTACTCCAAAATACAATGTAAGGACTCCCATTTGCGCAGTAGATTGAATTATTTTACCAAGTAAGTTCGGCGAAACCAGCTCACTATTGTTTCCCATCCTATCATATAAATCAAGTGCCGTTGCTGAAATAAAGAAACTTAATATAGAAAATGAATACGGTATTAAAAATTTGCTCACTCTCATTCACCTCGCTTTTCCTTCCACATATATTATTCATTATTTTCACATTAAAAAATAGCCCTCTATGCTAAAACATAGAGGGCGGAATTCTATACCTTATCCTGAAGTAATCCCCGTAAACAGAACATCTAAAATATCTTTGCCCTATATTCTTTAGGGGCCAGGTGGTTATTAGAAATTAGTATCTTCTTTTTTATAATATTCTTTTGAAATCTCTTCATAAAATGCAGCTGATGTCGTGTAGAAATATGGTACTAACCATAAGAAACCGATTCCTAAAGTAAGAATACTTAAAATGAACCAACCTAAGAAGCTTAAGCATAGTAAAAAGTAATCCATTTTATGTCCATTCATCATACGACGACTTTCAGTAATCGCTTGATTCGCTGTATATTCTGGGTGATCATTCAAAATAAAATATGTCATAGAATAAGAAAATGATTTAATAATACCTGGAATAATAAGAAGTAATGTCCATAGAATTAAGTACACATTCATTAGTAAATATGTTAAAAACGATTTCATAAACTTACTTCCATCGTTAAACCATCTAAATATATGACCAATACGAGCATTAGTCCCACGAATTACATTTAAAACAAAATAAGAAGCACCCACTGTTAACGGACCGATAATAAACATTGCAATAATAGTTACCGTAAGCGACTCATTTGCTTCTTCCCAGCCCCAAAACATCGAGAAAATACCTGTGGTTAGCATTTCAACAGCCCCAATAAGGATTCCGACTAATAAGGTTGCCCCTACCGCTAATCCCCATTTTCCTTTTAATGCATCAAGTGCTTCTCTTTTTAACTGACTTATCATATATAGCCTCCTAATATTTTTTCTATATTAGTATACCATTTATATCAAAAATTCCACAGATTTCCCTGAAATAGAAGTATACTACTTTTTTGATATATGTGCGCTGTAGCTATACTAATATATGGATTAAGCCCCTCATTTTCCTATAATAAAAAAAGCCTGCCTTTCATAATAGGCAAGCTTTTTCAAGTTAATCCTCACTTAATTCCTTCTTATACCAATCCTGCATTCTCCCCGCATCTTCTACTCTCGTATGCTCTAATTTATAATTCGATGATGCGTTAGAGAACTTATACGTACATAAACTTGCACGGCGCTGGAAATAGGATTGTGTCTTTTCCATTGATTGGACGTGTCTTCTTCTAACAAGTCCTGTATATTTTCCGACGCTGCGATATACAAGCGTAATTTGCTCTCCGTTTACACTGTAACCATTTGTTTTAAATGTTGCGTATCCAAGTATAAAGATGAGAATCGCGAGCGGAATTAATGCCCACATGATGAAGTACTTTTCAGAGTATATACTTATTCCAATAAGCGGGATTGCTAGCATTGCGAAGAATATAAAACTATCAATTAAGTAACGACGCAATGCTGATTTTGGTAATGAAATAATGTTTGTATTCAGTTCGTATGGTAATTGTAAATGTGCGAGTAACTGTTGTACACGATCTTTTCGAATGATAGGATGCAGTGTAACTTTTTCTTTTTCGTCACCCAGTCCTTTACTTTGAATGACTTCTACTTGCACAGCGCAATAACCGAATGGCTGACGTAAAATACTTTCTTTTATCGTAATACCTTGAATACGGTGCAATTTTAGGACGAGTTCTTTTTTCTCAAGTAATCCTTGCGAAATGCGGACTTCATCATTCCTTCGATTCACCGTGAAATCTCCATGTTTTAGCGCATAACCGATTGTCGATATAATCCACGAAAGGACAATCAAAATGGCTACCATGAAAATCAAGCCATATATATCGTGGTCCATTACATACGACTTTACGCCATTCTCGATCCATTTCGGAATGTACTCATCTACTTGATGATATACGAAAAAGATTAATGAGAATAATAGTCCAAACTGACCAGATGTAACAGATGCTAGTAAAATTTCTTTCCAAGTTAATTTATATTCTGTCGATTGTTTCTCTTCTGTAACGATTTGTTTTTCTTCTGTATTTTCTACTGCTTCGTCTAACGTTTCTTCTGCTTTCACTTCTGGAGTTGGCTCATTTAGCAAAGTAATAAGCTCTGTTGCCTCTTCTACTGTAATACCAGCTAAGCTAACTTCTGCATCGTCGCCCCCACCAGCTGTTTCGATTTGAATTTTCTTTAAGCCAAGAATTTGATATAACACGTTAGAACTTGTATTAATTGTTTGCACACGTTCTTTATTTAAGTAGCTCTCCTTCTTCACAAAGAGCCCTTGTTTCACATGTAATACGTTATTTTCAACCCAATACGTTGTGTAATACCATTTTTCAAACGCTGAAAAGACGGTGAGTAAACCGAATGCAGCGGGAATTAAATACCAAAACGGGAATTTTCCGTTTAAACTAAACATGAAAATAATGAGTGGTACAAAGTCTGTTATTTTCAACTCTAATAACATCGTGATCGGATGCTGCCTCTTATACATCCTCATCACTCACTTTCGCCAATTCTGCGATTTTCGTTTTCAACATTTCTGCTTCATACATCGTTAAGCCTGGGATGCTGTGAGAAGTTGCCGCTGTAGAAATATGTAATTCTGCTAAACCATATTTTCTCATAATCGGTCCTTGTTCAATCGTCACGTGCTGTACACGAATCATCGGTACTAATACGCGCTTTACGACGAAAAGACCGTGCTGAATTTCAAGTTCTTCTTCATTTAGTTGGTAGCTGTAATAACGTTGACGTAGTTTTGGGAATAAGAAGTACGAAAATGGCGCGAATGCAACTGTTAGCCCAATCATCACATACAAAATCCATGCCCACCAATCAAACTTTATCATGAGGAAAAGGTAAGCTAAAATGACGAGAATACCGATCCCTTCTTCAATTACAGCACGAACTTTCCACACCTTGACCATGTCAGGATGAATTTCATTTTTCAATGGATCCATGTAACCACTCCAAATCTAGTAATCTAATATATGAATAGTCTCAATCTATATTTTACATAACTTTACAGAAAATTGTAATTTAATCTTCTTTCTTCTCCGGAATAAAATATCCGAACCAAAGTAGCCAAATGAAACCTATTAGTTTCATCCAACTTCCATCCGCTTGAAAAACTTCAATCATACCTGGAATTTTATACACTCCAATAAATCCAAGAAAACCGAGCCACCAGTTTTTTTTCATTTTCACTTTTATTCCTCCTTCATGACGTTTTTCACATTTCGAATCCAAATTTCTTTATACTTTAACTGGAATCCCATGAGCATGTAATTACTCATATTATCGATCACAAGCGCTAGCGTATGAGCGTTTTCTTCCGTTGCATCTTGTGACACAACGCCTAGTCCCGCGCCTTTCTTCAATAGATCGTGGAAACCATTTAAAAACTCTTCTTGTATTTCAAATAAGCGTTTCTGATACTTTTCATTTCGCGCCGCAGTTACGATAAATTCATTTATGACACGTAGTATTCCTTCTTGTCCTTCATACTCAGAGAGCATATGTAAACCATCTGCGATTAACTTTTCTGCAAAATTTCCTCTTGTATATTGCTCTTTATCAAAATAACTCACGAAATGATATCCAGAAAAAACTTCTTCAAATAAAAAGTCCACTAACGCTTCTTTAGAAGAAAAATGATAATAAATAGCCGGTTTTGAAATACCTACCTCTTTCGCAATCATGGAAAGGCTCATCTTCTCAATGCCGTGCTCTGCCATGAGTTTAAATGATGCCTCGACAATGTTTTGCGATGTTTGTAAATTCTTTGTCATACTGTACCTCACTTATTTTTACTTACCGGTCGGTAAATAAATTGTAAAATAAAAAATCATCGTTTGCAAGTTTGATTCAAACCTGTATATTACTTTTTCAATCTACATTACGGATCTAGGATCATATTCCTTAATAATGACTACAATAATCTTGAATCCAGTTAAACTACAAAAAGCACCTTTGTGAGTGCTTCTTGTAATTTAATATTTAGGACCCATATAATCATAGCTTTGGTCCAGCGCTTTTAATAAATCAATCGCACCCTTTAACTCTCTTTTATCAGACTCTAATTCTTCCATCCTTCTTTCGATATCTTTTTTAAAAGATTCTAAATGGCTAATGGCTTTTTTCCCTACTCCAAGTTGCGACCAGCTTGAAAGAAGTAAATTATGTACATTACTTACAACTCTTTTATTATGATTTAAGTCTTGAATCATATGGTCAAATTGTTGTAAAGCTTGGTTCAATGCTTCTTCATTTAAGTAAATTCTCGGCATCTTAATCTTCTCCCTTAATATTGTTGATCCGTCTTCTTATAATCATCGGCTTTCTTCTCAATAAAATCTGAAATTTCCGTCGCTGTTCGTATGTACCAAAAACTTAAATGCTCTACATGTGCACGTATATTATTTACTTTAGCTTCTACCCGTCTACTTTCAGCCGTTTCTAATAATGTCATCATATTAGAAATTAACCTCGGTACTCTATCTTGAAATTCTTGTGCGTTTCGCTTCATATCTCTTACAGCTTGTTCTAAATTCTCTACCACTACACGAATCTCTCCCCCGCCTAATAACGCGCCTGGTGAATCATAAACTCTTTCATTCGTGTCTACATTTAACAAGTATTTATTGGATAAAGACCCATTCTCTCCAAACCGGAAGTTTTGATCTGTTTGATAATGATAACCAGGGCCACTTATCGAATTTAAAAATCGAGTAACCTCCATCCCAAGCTTTTGCTGTAATGATAGCTTTGACATTTCTTCTTTCGAAATTGGTGGGGTTACCGCATAAGTCGATCCTATATGACTTTCATATGCACCAAATGGTCCATAGCCAATTGAATCATTTCCGTGAACAACACTTACAATTCTATTATTAAACTCGCCATTATTTGCTCTTTCTTGTAAATCAGGCGGTAACAAATGTTTTGCACTCGGCGCATTCCATGACATACATCTTACATTATCATTAGATGCCGCTGCATACTCCGCTAAAGCTCCCCCTAACGAATGACCCGTCGTATATATCTCCACATCATCTCTGTCCTTATATGTATCCGTTACTTGTTTCACGACCCTTTCAGCTTGTTCGAATTGATTATGTGTTTCCCAGCGCTGATTCTCTTCATTCCAATATTTCTTTGAACCTTCATTCTCAGTCCCTGCTACAGGAGGTGCTGCTGGTTCATGAACACCTTCTCGTAATACAAAATGATTCGTATCCGTTTTTAAATCCTTCATACCTTCCCCTGGCTTCATCGGAATGCCTAGAGAGTTTTTCTCTATAATTTTATCTCCTTCTGTTCCTCGGAAAGCTACCATAACTTGCTTTTTCCCATCGACATCTCGTTCAAAGACTACTGCGTCCATTCCGGTTTGTTTGTCGTGGAATGTTTCTCCTACTTTCCATGTTTGTAATGTTTCTTTATTCCTATTTTTCACTGTAATTTCGCTTCCCAGCTCTTCATCTGTCATATATGCATCTTGAGCCATTCGATAATAACTTATATCTAATAATTGTTCCGACCCTTTATTCTCCAAAGTATTCCCCTCCTAGATGATTTAGTATATTCTTAATAATAAGAATAACATTTTCGGAGGATATATATGGGGATAAAAATTAAAAAATATACCTTCTTAACTTTATTTATCCTGTTAACTACAATGATTGGAGGGTGTAACATGGGACAAAATGAAAAAGAACAACAAATAGTTAATAAAGCAACAGAAACTACCATTCAGTATTTCAAAGAAAAAGAAAATTTAGAAGTGACTATTACGAATCATCGATTTCCTTCTAATGACATCGAAACTATTTTTATAACTGGTCATATCAAAGATGATACAAATAAGAAATTTACTACTTCAATTGATTATAAAGATGATTATAATATCGGTTCTATCTCTACCACTAATTTCAGCCTAAAACACTGAATAGACAATCTGAAATTTTCCTTTTAAACATTAATCATTAGAACAAAAAGACATCCTAAATGTGTGATTAGGATGTCTTTTTTATAAAACAAATCAATTCCTATTTGGATAAACGAAAAAAGGTTTCATCTGTATTTTTATTATTTTCTTTCAAAACACTCCCTCCTTGTAAAAAAATGATATATCCTAATAACTGGGACAACATCATTGGAGGGAGAAAATGGTTATCAAATTCAAAAAAATTAGTTTTTATTTCCTTTTAATCTTAGTATTTGCTACTTTAGGAGGGTGTACAATAAATCCAAAGAATGATAAACAACAAATCATTAATAAAGCAACAGAAACTACCATTCAGTATTTCAAAAAAACAGAAGGCTTAGATGTAACAATTACTGATCAAGAATTTGGACCAAAAGACTTTCAAACTATCTCTATATCAGGCTATGTGACTAATGATAAAACGAAAGAATTTACCGCTTCAGTTGAATACGCAAATAATTATCATATCGGCGCTATTTCAACCACCAAAAATTTAGAGCTTAAAAACTAATAATCGGGGCACTTTAGAGTGCCTTTTCTTTATGCTTCACCACACAATGTTCAGTGAATATAAAATTTATTGCAGAGGAATATAACGCACTATTAACGGAGTGATTATTCGTGAAAAAATATAGTATAAGGTTATTCATTATTTTTACACTTATCCTTTTAGGAGGATGTACTATAGATCAAAAGAATGAGGAACAACAAATTGTTAATAAAGCAAAAGAAACAACCATTCAATATTTTAAAGAAAAACATAATTTAGATGTAGTAATTACAGGGCATAGCTTTCCTCCAAATGATTTTCAAACTGTATTTATAGATGGTTATGTTAAAGATGATAAAAGTAAAGAATTCTCAGTAGATGTAGAATTTGGTGATGGGGACTATAGGGTAGGTTCTATATCTCGTTCTGAAAACTTTAAATTAAATTATTAATAATAAATCTAAAAAAATTTAATAATATTTAAGATTAATATAATATATAGGGCTTGGTTACCAAGTCTATCAAAGACACTTTATGGTGTCTTTTTTATGTAAAATATTTTAGCGTATAAATTTTCTTATTAACAAAATGATTTATATCTGTTTTTAAATCCTTCATACCTTCCCTGGCTTCATCGGAATGCCTAAAGAGTTTTTCTCTATAATTTTATCCCCTTCTGTCCCTCGGAAATCTACCATAACTTGCTTTTCCCTATTTATATCTCGTCCAAAGACCACTGCGTTCATTCCGGTTTGTTTGTCGTGGAATGTTTCTCTTACTTTCCATGTTTGTAAAACTTTTTTTTGATCTGTATAATCCTTTATCTCATAATTTTTACCTAAATCATTCCTATATGCTCCCTTTGCCAAATCATAATAAATTCGATCTAAAACTGCACTCTCTTTCATTCTTTTACTCCTATAATAAATAGTTTATTATTAGGAGAGGGTGATTTTTTGAAAAAAAAGGGATTTTTGTTAATAATAATTATATTTTTTATTGGAGGGTTTATGTATGTAAACAAACAAAAGAACAATGAAGAAATAGCATTAAAAGAAAAAGCGACAAAGATCGCAATCCAACATTTTAAAGAGGATAAAAAACTAGATGTTACAGTGACAAAAGTCGAATTCGGCCCTGCAGATTTTGGAGTAATTTTTGTATCGGGTCATGTAACCAATAATCCACATCGTAAAATAACTGCAGATATAAATTATAGAGATAAATATAAGGTTGAAAGTATTAGTTATGATGACTGAAAATAATATGAAAATACAATATATTTTTGTTGGGCATTCATATTAATTCTAATTATTTCATGTGTATATAAAGGCTAGGATGACTATTCAATCAGCCTGACTTCTAACATTAAAAACTTAAAAACTAATAACCTTTTACTTTAGAGTCCCGTTTCTTTATACCCATCCACACCATATTCTGTGGATATACAATTTAGTTAAGAGGAATATAACGCAACATTCGTGGAGTGATTATTCGTGAAAAAATGTGATATAAGATTATTCTTTATTTTTACACTTATCCTTTTAGGAGGATGTACTATAAATCAAAAGAATGAGGAACAACAAATAGTTGAAAAAGCAAATGAAACAGCCATTCAATATTTTAAGGAAAAAGAAAATCTAGATGTAGTAATTACTGGATATGAATTTGCTCCGAGTGATTTTCAAACTGTTTTTATAAAAGGACATGTTAAAGACGATAAAACTCAAGCATTTACAGTGCATGTCGAATATGGAGATAGTGATTATAGAGTCACTTCTAGAACATATTCTGAAAGTCTAGAATGAAAAAACTAGGTCATTAGATACTCACTAGAGTTTCTTTTTTATGGACTAGTTAAAAAAGAGCCTCCTTAGAGGCTCTTTTTAGTTACCATCATACCGCAATGTCATTTCATTATTTAACTTCAGTCCATTTAAAATTAAATTATCCCTCAAAATCATTCGTCACAAGCCCTTTAATAGACGAGCGTTATAAGTATGAGCGTCCCGTTTGATAGAAAGGAGCTACTGCACCATCTTCTAACAAGATTTTTTCCGCCTGTATCATCGCTTCCCAACATGCTTTTTCATCACCAAATAAATCAGTTTTCCCTTATGAATTAGTTCATCAATTACCTTTGTTGTCGGTGACCTCAATACTGTTTCCTAAATTCTCATCACCACGATAAGCAAACCTTGACAGCTGATAATAACTAGAATCTAAAACTTTATCATTTTCCTTCAAAACATCCCCACTACCAGATAATTTAATATATTCTAAATATAAAATAACATTAATGGAGGGATTTTGATTGAAAAAAATGGTATAAGATTATTCATTATCCTTACACTTATCCTTTTAGGAGGATGCAGTATGAATAATAAAACAAATGAGGAAAAAGAAATAGTAGCAAAGGCAGAAGAGGTAACCATTAAATATTTTAAAGAAAGAGAGGAGCTAGATGTAGTAATTACAGGACATGAGTTCTCCCCCAATGATTTTCAAACTGTATTTATAGATGGACATGTTAAAGGAGATAAAAGCAAAACGTTTGGAGTAGGTGTAGAATATGGGGGTGGAGAGTATAATATAAGTTCTAGATCATACTCTAAAAATCTAAAATTAAAAGAATAATCATTAGACACTCACTAGAGTGTCTTTTTTACGTAAAATATTTTAGCATATGAAATTTTTTCTTAACAAAATGACTTGTATCTGTTTTTAAATCCTTCATACCTTCCTTGGCTTCATCGAAATGCCTAAAGAGTTTTTCTCTATAATTTTATCCCCTTCTGTTCCTCGGAAAGCTACCATAACTTGCTTTTTCCCATCGGCATCTCGTTCAAAGACTACTGCATCCATTCCGGTTTGTTTGTCGTGGAATGTTTCACGGACCTTCCATGTTTGTAAATTATCATCATTCGCATTATTCACTGTAATTTCATTTCTTAACTCTTTATCTGATTTATACGCATCTTTAGCCATTCGATAAAAGCTTAAATCTAACACTTCTTGTGTATTTTTGCTATCCAAAATATTCCCCCCCTCGGGATATTTAGTATATTCTAAATTATAGAACAACATTAACGGAGGGTAAACATGAGAATTAAAATCCGAAAATTTACCTTTTTTGTCTTTTTTATCTTTGTAAGTACAATAATTGGGGGATGTAATATGCAGGAAAATAATAAAAAAAAAACAAATAGTAGATAAAGCAACAGAAAAAACAATTAATTACTTTAAAGAGAAACAAAATTTAGATGTAACTATTACTGATTACAGGTTCCCTTCTAATGATCTAGAATCAGTCTTCATAACTGGTCATATCAAAGATGATGAAAGCAAGGAATTCACTGCTACAATAGATTACAATAATAATTATAATGTTGGTTCTGTTTCAACGAATTTTTCTCTAAAAAAATAATACAATATGGATAAAAAAATGAGGAAATAGCATTAAAAAAAAAAGCGACAAAGATCGCAATCCAACATTTTAAAGAAGATAAAAAGCTAGGTGTCACAGTGACAAGAGTGGAATCCGCCCCCTCAGATTTTTGGGTGATTTTTGTATCAGGTCATGTAACAAATAATCCAAACCGTAAAATAACTGCAGATATAAATTATAAAAATAAGGTTAAAAGTATTAGTTATGATGACTGAAATTAATATGAAAATAAAGTATATTTTTGTTGGCCCTTTATATTAATTCCAATTATTTCATATGTATATAAAGGATGAGATCAATATTCAATAAGCTCAACTTCTAACGTTAAAAATTTAGAAGCAATGTATCAAACTTTTGGGCACCTAACAATAAGGTGTCTATTTTTATTTTCAAAAGGAGCCCCTCAAATAATTCTTAAAAACCTAGATTGATTTGAACCTATTAAAACATTCTCGGCAGATGTTGAATACGCTAATGATTATCACATCGGTTCCATTTCCACATCTGAAGGTTTTGATTTAAAACAATAAATCTAACGGTTTCATTTCAACATAACTATTTAAGTTTGCTTCTTTCATTCAGGAGTGTTCCTTATAAGAAAGAAAAAATAAAAAGCATCCTAAATCACAATTTAGGATGCTTTCTTGTTAATCCTTATTCAATAATCGCATACGATAACAATTCATCGTTACTTCTCCAAGTCGTTGCAGTAATTGATAGTTTGCATATGCGCCGACCGGGGCACCGATTATTGGTACGAGCTGAAGCATTTTTGCTAAATCGATATAGTCTCGGTACTCTGTTTGGAACTTTTCCCAGTCCATATGATTTTCTTCTTCTGTATCCCACGTTTCAATTGCTTTCCATATTTCTTTTCGGTGGTCGTCACTTGAAAAGGCAAGTTGGAAAACGTGAAGGATAAAAAGGCGCTCTTCTTTGTCGCTCGTGTCAAATCCGTACAGTGTTGCTGCATCGAATAAAAATTTAATTTTAATGCCGAGTAAAAGCGGAAAGTCAGCAAGGCCAAGGAGAATACCGCCAGCTCCCGTCCCTGCTCCTTCTGCCGCTGCTATTTTTTTGTACTCATCCATTTTTTTACGTACTTCGTCGTCTCTTCTTTGCAATGACCAGTTCGTCTCTTTTAATTTTGGCTTTATGAAGTTTGATCCGGCACTAATCGTTTGCACCATCATCCGAATCGTTTCCGTTAATACTTTTTGCACTTTCGCCGGAATAAGCTGTTGTACTTTCGTCTGCACTTTCTTAGAGAACCGTGTCATCATAGAAGAATCTTTCATGAATGTAGCTTTCCACTGCTCCAGTTCTTTTATAACCTTTTCTTCATATGTAATCATAGGTTCATTCCCTTCAATTTAAACGCTCAATACGTTTCGCCCCGTATTGATAAACGAAACCGATACTAAATAGTATGCTTACGACTAATAAAATTCCCGTCATCATGAAATCTTTCGTCGCAAGAGCAAATATACCTGTAAATACAACGCTGCCAGTAAGAAGAATTGCATTTAATAAAGTAAGAAAATCTTTCTTCTTCTCTTCTCCCCCGACCGGATACAAATCAAGCCAAATCTTCATGCGGTGATGCTTCCATAAAGTTAATAGCTGATAACCGATTAAGTATAGGAAAATAAGGCTTACGATAAATCGTCCATATAAAAACGGAATGAAGTAAAGAATAACTCCGCCAAGAGCGAGCAGGCGCACATATAAGCCAAAATAGTTACCAGATCGTAAAAACGTTCTCGTATATAAGTATAAATATGTACGCTTTTCACCAATCATTGAAAGAATGAAATCAAGCCATTTTCTCCGTGCTACTCTTTCTTTTAATGCTGGTACATCAACGAACATATTCGCGATGCGGTACAGCAGCATCATCTTCTTACCTTCTTCAGAAATTAAATACTCCCAGTTTAGCGGCTTTCCTTTCACCATTTGATGCAGCATCACAAGGTATAACACCATGAGAAGGACGATTCCGCCAATAAACATAACGGAAGTACGCTCTACAAGGAAGTATACAAATAAGCCGTTTAAAATAAAACGAATGAACCAATCTGCTCTTTGTATATTTTGGTCTGTTAAAAATGACTTTTCCCACGCGACGAATAAGTTCCACGCTTTTACAATGACAAACGCGAGTACAATCCATATGTAAGCCGCTCCAGTTTGCTTCATTTGCTGGAAATATAACGGAGCAAGCGCTGCCGCTACAATTGCGATTATGTATAACTGAATCATAAACGTAAAGAGAAATGCCTTTGTGAAGTAAGGTTTTAACTTTTCTTCAACTGGCAGTAAGTACACGAGGTCTGCTTCTTTCAATAACGTTTGAATCGATCCAGCCGTTAAAACGAGTCCAATTAATACTGCCATCACGAGTGCAGTTTGGAACGAAGGTGTTAACGTTTGTAACCATTGCTGGTAATAATACGCTCCTGCGCCGATGATGAATACGAAAATAAATTTTAAATGATCATTAAATACGTATTTACTATATGTACGAACTTCTTTTAGAAAGTGACGAAATCGTTCTTTCCATAATGCTGTGCTATTCATAATCTTCTTCCTTCGTTAATGCAATATAAATATCGTCTAGCGTTGCACCTGGCATATTAAACTGTGATTGCAGTTCAGATAATGTTCCCTTCGCTCTTACCTCACCTTGATGCAGAATAATGAATGAATCACAATAACGCTCTGCTGTCGCTAAAATATGTGTACTCATTAAAATACCTGCACCGCTCTTTTTCATTTGATCCATCATTTGAAGGAGTGATTGAATTGCTAACGGATCAAGCCCAACGAAAGGTTCGTCCACAATGTAAAGAGATGGCTCCACTAAAAACGCACTCATAATCATTACCTTTTGTTTCATCCCTTTTGAGAAATGAGACGGAAACCATTTTAAACGATTTTTCATACGAAATTCTTGTAATAGTTGTCCTACGCGTTCTTCATATTGTTTTTCATCTACACCGTACGCCATCGCTGTTAACTTCAAATGTTCTTCTAGCGTTAGCTCATCATATAATACTGGTGTTTCTGGGATGAACGAAAAACTAGAACGGTACGCTGTCATGTCGTCACGAATTGTTTTCCCATTAATTGTGACAGTTCCTTTTTTCGGTTCCATTAAACCGATAATATGTTTAATCGTCGTACTTTTACCCGCTCCATTTAAACCGATTAAGCCGACAAGTTCGCCTTTATTAACAGAGAACGAAACATCTTTTAGTACAGGTCGTTTCGTATATCCTCCTGTAACATTTTCTACACGCAATAACTCGCTCATACGACACCACTTTCTTCATTAGTATTCATTCTATATTCATCTTACCAAAAATAGCGCTGTACTACATAGTATCGATGCCTTCAAAAAAAATTTAAATTTGTTCGCATATATTTTTACGAAAGCGGACATCATAATTAGTGAAGAAGGAACACATTGAAAAAGCAACCACCAATTGATGAGTACAACAACATAGTGAAGTCATCATGAAATGGGGTGTCCATGTTGGACAAAGAAATTTACACATAACCAGATCATTTGTTTCATTTTAGAAACGGGGTGTCTCCGAAAGAGCATATACTGTTTTAAAAAATAAACAATTTCCCTTTATAAAGATTGCAATTCATTTCACTTGAAAATGGGGTGTCTACGGCAGAAACTTTAGCCGATTTACCGTGCATTTCTTAAATAAATGAGGTGTCTGCGAAACGTAAATTACGATAATGCTTTTTCAATCCCTCTTCAGAAAACAGGAAGCTGAGTCAGCTTCCTGTTTTTCGTGTTTGTTCTCTTATGTAATTATGGTAAAATACGGCTAAGGATATTCGAAAGGATGAGATCAATGAATCATACAGCGGACAATTGTATTTTTTGTAAAATTATTGACGGGCAAATCCCTTGCTCAAAAGTTTACGAAGATGAACATGTGCTTGCATTTTTAGATATTAGTCAAGTAACAAAAGGACATACTCTTGTTATTCCAAAAGTTCACAAACAAGACATTTTTGCGTTAACGCCAGAAATCGCATCACACATTTTTTCTGTCGTTCCAAAAATCGCAAATGCGATTAAAGCAGAGTTTAATCCAGTTGGCTTTAACCTACTTAACAATAACGGTGAAAAAGCTGGACAAACTGTGTTCCACTTCCACCTTCATTTAATTCCACGCTACGGTGAAAACGATGGTTTCGGTGCTGTTTGGAAATCACATCAAAATGAATACACAATGGAAAATTTACAAAACATCGCAAGTACAATTGCAAATAGTGTGAAATAGTGACACTATAATAAGAAGTAATACATAACAAGCCACTTTCCTAAAGTGATTAAATATTGCACGGCTTGTTTCTTCACTCAAGATGCCAGGGACTGTGCACTGCACACTTTTCTTTCCCTTGTCTTAAAGATATGCATATTTTTTCACATCATGAATACGAACAAAAAATAAGGAGGTTTCCTTTTATGTCAAAAGCTAAATCCTTTATTACAGGTGTCATTTGCGGCGGAGCAGTTGCTGGACTAGCTGTTCTTTTCTCTACTCCTTCTTCAGGTAAAACTATGCGTGGTAAGCTGAAAGAAAAAGGAACTGATATTAAAAAGACTTTAGCTGATATTACAGCTGATACAAAATTATTAAAACGTCAAATCGTTGAAACTGCTTCAGAAGGTAAAGAAGTGTTTCAAGAATTAAAAGACGATATGCAAGATACGCTTTCAAACTGGAAGCAAGACATTTCTCAAAACAAACGACACATTGAACAAGAGATTTTGGATATTCAAAAATCAATTGAGAAACTACAAGAAGCTGTTCCGGAAAAAGCGTAAACAAATTCCTGCTTAGTTTTTTGCATATAACAAATATTTTTTATATAAATTGACCTTAACACGGCATATCACACAGATATGCCGTGTTTTTATGCATTTACAATATATGTTATCACTTAACATGTATGGACAACGCATGTCTTCGCGACTCATAAAACGCTTCCATAGTTATGCATGATTTGTATAGAATGTCATTTTTCCAAAAAATTTTCACAATTCTCACAAAAAGACTTTATTAATTTTTATTTTACTGGCATAATAGATAGTAATGAAAAAGAATGTTAAAGTGGGTGAGTAAATGAAAAGTGGAGAAAAAGATTACTCGGTAAAAGAAGCGATGATTTTCAGCCAACGCATTGCTCAATTATCGAAAGCGTTATGGAAATGTGTAGAGAAAGATTGGCAACAGTGGATCAAGCCTTACGATTTAAACATTAATGAGCATCACATTCTATCAATCGCTTATCATTTAAAAGGGGCTTCTATTTCTGAGATTGCTAAGTTTGGAGTTATGCACGTATCAACGGCGTTTAACTTCTCGAAAAAGCTGGAAGAACGCGGCTATCTTGTATTCTCGAAAAAAGAAGATGATAAACGAAATACGTACATTGAAATTACAGACAAAGGGGAAGAATTACTACTTCGCTTAATGGAGGAGTATAATCCCGAAAATAATTCCGTGTTTAATGGGGCTCTTGCACTTCGTAATTTTTACGGGAAATTCCCAGAAAATATCGAACTGATTGCAATCCTGCGTAATATTTACGGACAAGAATTTATCGATATTTTTGAGAAATCATTAGAAGATATTGATGAGAACTTTATGGAATCCGATCAGAAGTTAGTTAAGAAGTAATCTATTTATTTTTTCGCAATCATGCTTAGGAATTCATTCATAAGCGGCTTAAATAAACCTTGTTTTGCTAGCGCTTCCGCAGTTTCGTGTACTTCGAGCTGATGTGGAAGCGCTTTTTCAAATTGATCTAACAGCGCATCGAACAGAAGAAGCCCTTCTGCTTTCTCCACTACATATTGCTCGTTCAGTATTTCACAAAGATGTAGTATACGTTCAATATCTTTTTTACGAGCTTTTTTCTTTATGATTAAAGAATAAAATGGACACTTTTCTTCATCAATCATTTTAAATAGTAGGTCTACGTAGTATTCAGCTTGTTCTAATCTTCTAACAACGTCCATTTTCTCCCTCTCTTTCTAACACAAAGTCTTCTATTTCTGAATTTTATAACACGAACAAAATATCGTATGATACAATATATAAAGTATATGTATTTTAGCCAAAAGGAGGTCTCGCCTCATGACACTTATAACAGTTGTTTTTGTCGCATTCGCACTTCTTGTTATATTTTACACGAATTTCATGACACATACACTGTGTGAACGAAAACAAATAGCTGCGAGCCGCCAACCCGGTGTCTTTCGGGTTATTAATGTATGTATAACAATTTTATTAATTTCTAGTTATATAGAAATTATATTTCATGGAAAGTGAGGAAGGAAACCCCCTTCCTCACTTTTTTCCTCTATAAGCAAATTATACCTACTATAACCAATAAAATAAACAGTACAAGCAATAAAATAAGTTGAGAATTCATCCCCATCCCCTCCTCTATTCTGTATATGCGGCATATGCCCAATATGGCACACGTTCAAAATCTGACACGATATGGTTAATTTTTCTTTATCAATATGAAATCGAGTCGAAATATGATATATTAAATTTTGTACATATTGCTTATACTATGAAATAAATGACACGCATCTTAACTTTATCCTAAAGCCTCGGTAAGCCCTGTTAAGCGCGCTTTACCAACGTAAAAAGCAAAAGTATCAGTGAGACTTAATCGGGCTCTGATGAACTAAAATTCATTAGGTAGGATAAATTAAAAATACATAATAGTAGGAGTGTTTATCGAATGAAGAAAGCTATGCTTGCCTTAGCCGCAACAAGTGTAATCGCATTATCAGCATGTGGAACATCATCATCAGACAAAATTGTTACATCTAAAGCTGGTGACATTACAAAAGACGAGTTCTACGAGCAAATGAAGACACAAGCTGGTAAACAAGTACTAAACAACATGGTTATGGAAAAAGTACTTATTAAAAACTACAAAGTTGAAGACAAAGAAGTAGACAAAAAGTTCGATGAAATGAAAAAACAATACGGTGATCAATTCGATACACTATTAAAACAACAAGGCATTAAAGAAGAAACGTTAAAAACTGGTGTGCGTGCTCAATTAGCGCAAGAAAAAGCTATCGAGAAAACAATCACTGATAAAGAATTAAAAGATAACTACAAGCCTGAAATTAAAGCAAGCCACATTCTTGTAAAAGATGAAGCGACTGCTAAAAAGGTGAAAGAAGAACTTGGACAAGGTAAATCTTTCGAAGAGTTAGCGAAACAATACTCTGAAGATACTGGTTCAAAAGAAAAAGGTGGCGACTTAGGATTCTTCGGAGCTGGTAAAATGGTTAAAGAATTCGAAGATGCTGCTTATAAACTGAAAAAAGATGAAGTAAGCGAGCCTGTGAAATCACAATTCGGTTACCACATCATTAAAGTAACAGACATTAAAGAACCAGAAAAATCTTTCGAACAATCTAAAGATGACATCAAAAAAGAAATCGTTGCGAAGAAATCACAAGACGGCGAATTCATGAACGATCTTATGATGAAAGAAATCAAAAAAGCTGACGTAAAAGTTGACGATAAAGATTTAAAAGATCTTTTCAAAGAGCAAAAAGCTGATGAAAAGAAAGACGAAAAGAAATAATGAAGTGAATAAAAAGCTTGGGCTTAGCCCGAGCTTTTTTGTATGCCCTCTTTTTGCGGTACATTACGTCTAGATTCGGTAAATGAAATTATATGATTGGTCCTCCGAATAAATTAACCGGGGTTCTAAATTATATCAGCGGTTTTTCAATTATATCGATCGCAACTCTAATTATATCGGCGATTTTTAAAATATATCGACCGCAACTCCAATTATAACAGCGATTTTTAAAATATATCGACCGCAACTCCAATTATAACAGCGATTTTTAAAATATATCGACCGCAACTCCAATTATATCAGCGATTTTCATAATATATCGACTAACCGACAGAAACTGACAATAACTGCACCCCCTCTTAAAACACAAAAAAACCTCGATCCACGCCATGCGGAACCAAGGTTTATCTTATTATCATTGATTAAATGAAAAAACTATGTTAAATTAGTACAGAAACACGTTTCAAAAAAAATACAAAGAACGTATTTATCCGTATCTTAATTGTACACCAAAACATATCTTCAGTCAACCTCTATTTTTCACTTTTAAAGGAGTGCTTACCGTATGAACAAAAAACTTGATTTAGAGCAAAAACGATTGGATACCGTAATCGAAACGATTACGCAGCAAATTGATAAACTGGAAAACGAAACTGGCAGACGCCGGGTAGAAGTAATCAATATTCGTAAACACTTTTGGGATGATGTGAAAGTGAACACGGATACTTTTGATGATTATCTTGAAACAGTTATCAACTTAAGACAACAAGCTCAGTCATTAGCTGTCACACAAATTACCCATAAGCACACCTTTAATCGACTTGCCGCATTAAGACGTATGCATAAAGCACCTTACTTCGGAAGAATTGATTTCAAAGAAGAAGGAGAATCTGCTGCGGAACAAATTTATATTGGCGTTGCTACACTTACTGATGCTAGCGGAGAAAACTTTCTTATATATGACTGGCGCGCACCCATTTCGAGTGTGTACTACGATTATCCACCAGGGCCAGCTGAATACAGTACACCAGGCGGCGTAATTCACGGTAACGTGGAGAAAAAATTACAATACATTATTCAAAATGGCGAGATTGATTCTATGTTCGATACGAGCCTTACAATTGGCGATGAAATCTTGCAACAAGCGCTCGGAAAAGGTACGAACAAACATATGCAAAGTATCGTTGCTACGATTCAGCGCGAGCAAAATGAAATTATTCGTCACGATGAAGGCCGACTCCTTATCGTACAAGGAGCTGCTGGTAGTGGTAAAACGTCAGCTGCCCTGCAACGAATCGCCTACTTACTATATAAATATCGCGAATGGCTAAAAGCGGATCAAATTATTCTCTTCTCCCCTAACTCTATGTTCAACAGCTACGTTTCTAACGTACTACCTGAACTCGGTGAAGAAAATATGCAGCAAGTTACATTCCAAGAATATTTAAACCATAGATTAAGTAAATCATTTGACGTGGAAGACCCTTATGAACAATTAGAATATATGTTAACTGAAACGAATAACCCTATCTATAAAACGAGAAATGCGAGCATTCGCTTTAAAGCATCTACTCAATTTTTCGAGATGATTAGAACGTACAGACAATCTCTTGAATCATCAGGCATGCTATTTAGAGGAATGAAATTTAGAGGAAAACTGATTGTCTCTGCGAAAGAAATTACAGAGCAGTTTTACAATACCGATTCCTCCCTCCGCTTTCATAATCGAATTGAAAAGTTAACAGATTGGCTTAATAAACAAATAGATGCAATCGAAAAAACAGAACTGAAAAAACCTTGGGTAGAAGAGGAAATTGAATTACTTAGTAAAGATGAATACCAAAAGGCTTATAAATATTTACAGAAAAAAGGCGAGTTTGACGACAACTCCTTTCAAGATTTTGAGAAAGAAACAAGAGTACTTGGGCGTATGATTGTCCGTAAAAAATTGAAGCCGCTTCGTAAAGGCGTTCAAACATTGCGTTTCATCAACTTCACAGGCATATATAAACAACTTTTCACAGATGCATCATGGGTTGCTGGGGAAAAACCGAAAGAGTGGGATGACATTTGCTCATTAACAGTAAACATGCTCGATGAAGGAAAGCTATATTATGAGGATGCGACTCCATTTTTACTTTTAAAAGAGTTAATTGAAGGCTTCCAAACGAATAGATCGATTAAACACGTACTCGTAGACGAAGCGCAAGATTATTCGCCGTTTCAGTTCGAATTTTTAAAACGTCTCTTCCCTGCTGCAAGAATGACTGTACTTGGAGACTTTAACCAAGCGATATTTGCCCATGCGAGTGAAGCAGTGAACTTCAATACACTTACTAGCTTATACGGACCAGACGAAACAAACGGCATCAACTTAACTCGTAGCTATCGCTCAACAAAACCGATTATTGAATTTACACGTGCTCTCGTACCGGAAGGAAAGAACATTCACGCCTTTGAACGTGATGGTGAGAAACCTACAGTGACAAAAGTATCGAATGACAGCGAACTGCACGAACGTATTACTGCCAAAATTGCTGCACTACAAAAAGAGCAGCACAATACGATCGCAATTATATGTAAATCTGCAGCTGAAAGCGCCGCTGCCTACGAGGCACTTCGTCATATCGAGAATATTAAACTCGTGAAAAGTAACTCAGCCGAGTATGAGCAAGGCATTGTCGTAATCCCTGCTTACTTAGCGAAAGGTATCGAATTTGACGCTGTTATTATTTACAATGCGTCTAAAGATGTATACAAAGATGAGAGCGTTCGTAGATTGTTCTATACTGCTTGTACGCGCGCGATGCATGAGTTGCAACTTTATAGCGTTGGCGAGATTAGTCCTTTTATACTTGGGGCTAATTCGGAAAGTTTTGAGCTTATTACACCTTGATACTAATCAAGGTGTTTCTTTTTTATGCAGGATTTACACCTTAAAAGTAGAATATATCATTTTAGAAAAAGCTAAGGAGTGAAAAGATGAACCATTACTTTATCGCTATTTATGACGGCCTGTTTCCTACCGACAAATTACATAACATTTTACAATCTAATCCTACTTTTACTGACCTAAACGTCCGCCCTCTCGAAATCTCATCACCAAGACCTTTCACATTATTAGTTGGCGCAGAACACGATGCACTTACAACTGGACTTACAGACAAATACCACTTATTCACGAAAGAGTTGCAAACACTTGAGCAGCAAGAAAAGTACTACTATGTATACGATTATAAAATTAGAAAGACCATCGAGAATCCTACCCAAAAATGCTTTCCATTAGCACAAATCAATATAAGTGTTACGAAATTCCATCAGATGATTCAAAAAGTAAAAGACTTAAAACGACCTGTATTTGCAGGTTATAACATCGTCTCTCATGATTCAAGTTTACTTACGATTGATGTGCTCCTTTCTTCACCTTTCTTGGATCCTAACACTTCTGAAAAAGACGCGGAAGAATATGATTATTTACAGCAGCTAGCTGAATCAATCTCTCGTTCTGAATTATGTACATCTATTAAAGCGAGTTCACTTATTTAAACATAAAATGAAACTTTATCGCTAAGTTAGAGCTGTTCCATTATAAATTTAAAAAGGTGTGCTATCCGAAAAATACTATTTTAATAAGACGGAACCCAAATCAAATTACTATGTAGGAACAAAATAATAAAGAGGGTAGCCCTCGGCATACCCTCTTTACTTCGTCCCTTAACTTTCTGAAGTCTGCGAGCGTTTTATAAACAAAGCTACAACGACTGCAAGTAACGCCAAACCAAATCCAATCGTAAAAGCATTATGCACGCCCGAAACCATCGCTTCCGTCAATTGAGCTGGGTCAGTTGGATTTGAAGATGCATCCAAATATTTCTTTTGTCCGGAAGTCATAACGCTAATAAAGAAAGCAACTCCTACCGCACCCGCTACTTGTGATAGAGTATTTAAAATTGCTGTTCCGTGAGGATAAAATCGCTTCGGAAGTTGGTTCAAACCGTTCGTTTGCGCTGGCATCATAATCATTGAAATAGATACCATCATAGTGACATGTAATAGGATGAAAGTTATTTTAGACGTATCTGCCGTTACTTGTGTAAAGAACCACATCACACCTGCTAATAATATCGTACCAGGAATAATAAGCGCTCTTGGACCAAATTTGTCAAAGAGCTTCCCTGAAATTGGAGAAAGCAGACCATTCAATAAGCTACCTGGAAGCATGATAAGACCAGTTGCATAGACAGTTAAGCCTAAAGCACCTTGGAATAGAAATAGTAGTAACGTCATTGTTGAGAACATCGTCATCATCATAATCGTCAATAAAATTGTCGTTAGCGTAAACATCGGATATTTAAATGCACTAAGATCTAGTAATGGCTCTTTCAATTTCAATTGACGTAATACGAAGAATAGAATTGCTACAAGACCAATTAGGATTATGCCATATACTTGGAAACTATCCCAACCTTCACCTGAGCTACTAAATCCATAAACAATCCCGCCAAATCCAATTGTAGATAAAAGAATAGATAATACATCTACCTTTGGTTTAGTAGGCTCTGAGACATTTTTTAAATAAATAAACGCGAAAACGATAGAAAAAATTGCGAATGGAAGAACGATATAAAATAGCCATCTCCAGTTCCATGTTTCCAAAATGATACCTGAAAGTGTCGGTCCAATAGCAGGAGCGAACATGATCACAAGCCCAATACTCCCCATTGCCGCTCCTCTCTTTTCAGGAGGATATAGAAGGAGAATCGTATTCATTAATACGGGCATCATTAATCCCGTACCTGCCGCTTGTAACAAGCGACCCACCAATAGTATAGAAAATCCAGGTGCAATTGCACTTACAAATGTACCGAAAGTAAAGACTACCATCGCACCTATGAATACTTGTCTTGTTGTAAACCATTGTACTAATAAAGCAGAAGCTGGAATTAGTACAGCAACTACAAGCATGTACCCTGTTGAAAGCCATTGAAGAGTTGATGGTGTTACATTCAACTCAATCATCAATTGCGGAAAAGCAACGTTCAATAATGTTTCATTCAAAATGGTAAAAAACGCCCCAATGATCATCGATATTAAAATTGGGAGTCTTTTCACATTGTCAAAATCCTTTGACTGCGAAGAAACAGATGCAGTTTGAGCATTCATACATAAACCTCCTCGTATTCTTTTATAAACTTTTATTACCTTTGCTAGTCATATTTAACGTAGAAGCACCCATACCAAATTGAAAACGATACAGCACAACTACAAGTAGGATCAACAATGACATCACGCCGAAGATATTACTATACATATTTGCAGCTTCATTTGCAACAAAAGGATTGAGTTGTAGCGAAGTAGAACCATTATCAAGCAATTTCCCTACTACACTCATAGCCATCGCGCCAGATATGAAATTAATCATCGACAGTAAACCCATTCCAACACCTGTCTCTCCCTTTGACAATGTTTGCGAAATTGTATTAGACATTGAAATCTGCATAAAGGTCTGTCCTACATTTCCGAAAATTAAAATCAAGGCAATGATAAACGCTGAGACCCCGATGAAAGTAGATAATAATGAGAAAGCAAGAAATATGAATATCGAGGCAATAAAAACGAGTGCAAAGTTGCCCCGAGTATCAGCTAACCTTCCTCCTTTTCTTCCCATAATTGCCGAGGCAATCGCAGCTGGAACTAAAACAAAACCAATATTCGAAGGAGTCAATCCATTTACTGCCGATAGAAATTGCGGCGTCATAAATGTCATACTAAAACTCATCGCTGTCGTCATAAAAGCAAGGAGTAACCCAATCGAAAAATGCTTATTTTTAAACAGAGTCGGTTTAAGAAAAGGTTCTTTAGCTTTTTTAATCCGCAGAATGAAGAATGCTAACATAACAAATCCCCCAAGGAATAACAGCACTTGCATCTGCGTAATGGCAAGCAAGAAGAACGCGACTGATATAGCTAATAGCCCTCCGCCAAGAACATCAATACGACCCGCCTTCCCTTTTGCATTGTCTAAATACTTTCTAAAGAAAGGTAGCGTCAGAAGCGGTAGTAAAGAAAGAACAAACATGAGCCTCCAGCTTCCAAAACTCGTGATTAATCCTGCTGCAACGGGGCCTAAAGCATTACCAAGCGCTAAACCAACTGCTGAAGTTCCAAGTGCACGCCCCCTTTTCTCTGGTGCAAAGTACCTGACTGGAATGATCATCGCCGTCGCTGGAAGAACAGAAGCTCCCGCTGCTTGAATGACACGCCCAAAAATAATAACCCAATACTCAGTAGCAAGTAAACCAAGCAAGGAACCTAAAGCGAAAATAAGTAGTCCATACGTTAACAAATCTTTTAGCCGATATTTATCCGCCAGTTTTCCCATCACGATGGAACCAACAGCGTAAACAACCATATAACTAGTCATAATCCAACTAACCTCTGACGGAACAAGGTTGAATTCTTTCCCTATCTCAGGAAGAGCTACATTAAACATCGTACCGTTCATAACCGAGAATATTAGCGTAACGACTAAAACTCCTAGCAATTTATCCGCGTTTTGTGATGATTTATCTACCATCGTGTAGACCTCCTTCTCTTTTTCCGGTAATCTATTCAGATTTAAATGAGTATCAACATAATGAATATCCTCACTAATTTATTATAATGAGGATATCCTTTTTACCGTACGTGCTCAGTTTCTACTTCTCTTCAATCGAACCTACTAATCTACAATTTACTCTACAGAAGTTCTGTTACTGCTGAAGAATGAACGAACGCAAGAATTAACGCTACAATCATAAGTACTGCTGCCGGCATCATTTTACCAACTGAATCTTTAACACGAATATGGAACAATACAGCTCCTAACATAATACAAGCAATCCATAGTGCCGCTAAAACGAGTATTACCTCATTCCAAAAACCAAAAATCAGTCCTACCACTCCTGCTAAAGCGATCCAACCTGTCGCAATTCTGAACCATTGAGGTAAACCTAAATGAGTGAAAGCCTCTACTTGCATCTTTGCTCCCGCAATTTTACTCACACTCGAAAAGAAAAATGCAAAAATTAATAAACATTGAAGTACTAGTGCTACAATAGTCATGTACAATCCTCCTTTATATGTGTTTTTAAAGTATTGCTATTGAATCATGAAACGACTTACATAAATACACCTCGCTCTATTATCGTTTTCTATAGACCCCTGCATCAGTTATAATAGTAATTATCCCGATATTACACATTATGAGCATATGATATAATGAGGTTACTCACTAACTATTTATAATATAGAGAGGATACTCACTAATAATATACAATATATTTATGAAACGTGCAAAAATGAACTACAAAATAATGAGGAGGTCATCCCATTCATGAAATCAAATTATCCAGCTGCAATAGATATCATCCATATATTAATGCAATCGACCAACTATGTTCAAAGAGAATTTCAATCTCAATTGTCAGCTCTTGACACACCTTATCATCTAACAGGGCCAAGGCTACGCGTTCTATCTACCGTTTCTGAAAATGGCCCCATTCGAATGAATGCATTAGCTGCTAAATTAGGCGTCAAAGCACGTACAGTTACCGATTTTGTCGATGCACTCGAACAAGACAAGCTCCTAATTCGTATACCAGATCCAACTGATCGCCGAGCTACATTAATTCAACTTACTGAACGCGCGCAATCTAATATGGAGCAGGCGCTCGCATTCCAAGACAAGGTCGCAAACGATATTTTGCAAAATCTCACATTAGAGCAGCGTGAGCAGTTTTTTGAACTTCTATTACAATTAATAAAAGATAAGCAAATTCCTGATTCATGCGGAGAAGTTGAAAACGGAAAAACTTGCTAGGTGTACTCATGCAAAAAATAAAACCACCTAAGTCCTAAAGAATATAGGGAACGGGTGGTTTGTTTTTTAAGCTGACTTTCTCATTGGAATATCTTTACGCCTGTATACACTTAGTACGATTCCCATTAAAAGTGCATGAAATAAAGTTGGTGTTAATCCATAACTAATAAAAGGTAGTGATATAGCAGTAATCGGTAATAAACCTAAAACCATACCAACGTTATAAAGGAATTGAACTACGAAAAGGGTCATTCCCCCAATGAGAAGCAATTTACCATACCGGTCATTTACCTTATAAGATATAACCATTATCCTTACTACAAAAAGAGAAAGAATTAAGACAAGAATCAACGCTAGCACATATCCATAATAGTAAGTCAAACTCGCAAATACAAAATCAGTATGGGCAGCAGGGATTGGCTTTATATTTTCAGATGCGCCTAACCAGCCTGTTGACGAAATTACCTCTTTTAAACGTATATATATAAATCCTGCTCCACCTGCATCTTTTTCTGGATTTAAATACCCTAAAATTCTATCCAAGTGATATCCCGAGGACCAGGAAAAGGATACACTGATAATACATAAGCAAATTGGTACAACTGTAATAATCCATGCCGTTTTCTTTCCTAGCTTACTCCACCAAAGCATCATGAATACCATCGTGATATAGATAAAAATTGGTGAAAGAGTTGATACAGTTAAAAATAAATACAAAGAAAATAAATATAACATCAGAAGGTGCCTAACCTTTAGCCTACTGTTATTGAAAAAAGAAGCCCATGCTAACAGAAAAAATGGTACAGCCATTAAACATTCCATTGCAATTGGACCAATATTTATTAACGGTTCTCCATTCATTGAAGCGTTTGAAAAACTCCTTATCATTAACAGGATGAGTACTCCGATCGTATAAAACACCCACCCCATTCTCTCTAATTTCCGATAGTCAATCAGCATCATCCCCAAAGCCGTTACAACACCAAGAATAACAAATACCACTTTATTCATTAGTAAATCATTCGTATGCCCAAGAGCTACTATTGGCAAAAATCCTAATCCCATCGCAGCCACTAATAAACCAATTAAGAACCAATCAACCTTTGGCTTATGTAGTTTGTTAAGCTCTTGCCCAAGTTTGATCGGACTTCCCATTTGTTCAACAGCCTTATCTTCAGCAATTTCCTCACTTAACCCTTTTTCTATCCACATATTCTTCGCCTGTTTTAAGTGAAAGTCTAGTTCCGTTGCTACCAAGTCCTTCGCTTCTTTTGATTTAATATGGTTCGTAACTTCTTTTAAAAACTGCTCCCCTTTTTTGTTCAATTTTTTTCACTCCTGTACTAATCCTTTTAATATAATTCGTGCCTTCGTAGCATTCTTATCTGCCTTTCGTAGCATCTTGTTTCCTTTATCATTTAATTGATAATATTTAGCTCCCGCGTGGTCCCAGCTAGATTGGATAAAGCGATTCTGTTCTAGACGATGTAATAAAGTGTATAGAGACCCTTCATCACCTTCAAATTTTTGAATCCCTCTCCCACGCAGTAACTGAATCAATTCATAACCTGTTTTTTCATTCATAAGAAGTTGCAACACTGCTAAAAGGATATCCTCTTCCTTTTCGGACGATTGATTGATTTTTTCACGTACCCGCTTCCGGTGCTGATCAGAAAAACTCAAATGTTTAAACGTTGTATTCTCCATTGATTTTCGCAGGCCTTTTAATCGATCTTCCATTTGATTATTCCTCCAATCCTTTCTTCAAAAGCTCCTTCGCTTTTTTCAGTCTCGTTTTTATCGTATTTTCCTTCACTTCTATTACCGTAGCAATCTCTTTAATTGATAGCTCTTCATAATAAAATAGATAAATGACTTCTCGGTATTTTATCGGTAAACTCATGACTGCAGAAGCCAGTTCACGATCCTCTGCATTTTGAATGACAGTTTGTTCCACACTTTCTTTTTGACTCTCCATATACGTAAAGTCATCCTCTGTAACGATAACTTTTTTGTTATACCAACTTTTTAAATAGTCCTTACAATGATTAATCGCGATTCTCCACAGCCACGTTTTCACATTCGAATTCCCTTTATATGTATGAAGAGATTTATAGCATTTCACAAATATATCCTGCGTTAAATCCTCCGCAACCTCTTTATTATTCACATATGAATACACAAGCTGTAAGACTTCTTGTCCATACTTGTTCATTATTTCGTCGATAAGGTCCTCCTTATCTTCTATTTCAAACACTTCTATCGTTAATTCATCCACATAATTTCCTCCTTCCCATATATTAGACGATGCACTGTATGGAAAAGTTTTATAAATTTATAAAAAATAAGGACGGCAATAACGCTTTTTATAAAACACTGCCGCAGCAACTTACATATAATAAACCGAATAGTCGTTACAATACATTCACCTAAAGAGCGTCTTTCTCCCACGGCGCTCTTTAATTTTGAAATCCTCCTTCAAGAACCGCTAAATAAAAAAAGAACCCATTTAACCTGGGGTCCCCCTTCTGCCTAATACTCACTTAAAGAGTCTAATATGTCATAACCATACAAAGATGGATTCATAATATCAAAACCAATAAATTCTTCATACTGATTATCTGCAAAATAAAATACAACATGATGAAATACTACTTTTTGCAAAGGATTGTCTTGAGAAACCCGAAATGAGTATATGCATTCCTTATCGTTTGAAGTTTTCTTTTTATATATTTTACTCCTATTTGTTAATCCTTTTAATTTACTTGCATTTTCTCCAAAAAACTCAATCCCCACTATGCGATCAAATTGATCTATATCTACATTCAGTTTTGGATTTTCTTCCAATTCTTCAGTCGATTCAATCTCAATTTCTGAAGTAAATGGAATTACATACAGATATGCCATCTGGCTTTCGGGATCATACGTAATTATATTTTTCATGTTACACCTCATATTGGTATCTTATTTTTTTATTACATTTATCTCGATAACCTAAATATTAGGTTTTTAGGTTATAAAATACAAGTGTAGCATTTAAAATTCTATACATAACGTACAAAAAAACCACCTAAAGGCTCTCCTTCAGGTGGTTTTCTGTTTTATGCTAACGCAGCTGCCTGCTCTTGTTGATCTACAGGAATAACAGCGTCTGTTAATGCTTTTTCTAGTTCTGCTGTGTATTTCATTTGCTCTTCTTTGCTCCAGCCTAGTTTCGCAGCCATGTAGTTGATTACTGCTTCTTTCCACTCGTATACCCAGTGGATGTTGAAGAATACAGCGCCTCTGCGGCGTACGAAGAAGTCAACTGGTTTTGCTGTCATTTCGTAATCCATTGCGTATACAAGCGGGATTAGAACGTCAAGCGGCATGTTGTATTCTTTCGCTTCGTCTTTATGTTTTTTCGCTAAATCGAATAGTACGTCTACGTTAGAACCGTAGAATTTCGCGAATTCTTCTGCTTGTGCTGTCGTTAAACCGTATTTCGTACCTTCGCCTGCTTTTTTCGCAACGAATGCTGGGAATCCTTGTGAACCACTTACATGTCCACCAGAGATTGGCATATGTTTCGTGTCGCTCTTCGCATATGCACTATGACCTTCTTTTTGTAGTAAGTTCGTTACATAGTCTACTACCATTTCAGCCATTTTGCGGTATCCTGTTAATTTACCACCTGCGATTGTAATTAAACCAGATTCAGAAGTCCAAATTTCGTCTTTACGAGAAATTTCAGATGCACTCTTACCTTCTTCGTAAATTAACGGACGAACACCAGCCCAGCTTGATTCTACATCTTTTTCTGTAATTTTCACGCTTGGGAACATATAGTTAATCGCATTAATGATGTATGTGCGATCTTCTGTTGTCATTTGTGGTACAGCTGCGTCTTTATCGTAGAACGTATCTGTTGTACCTACATAAGTTTTTCCGCCGCGAGGAATCGCGAACACCATACGTTTATCTGGTGTATCGAAGTAAATCGCTTGGCCTAATGGGAAACGTTTTTGGTCAATTACTAAGTGAACACCTTTAGATAACTGAAGTACTTTTCCTTTTTTCGAGTTATCTTTTTCACGAAGTGTATCTACCCAAGGACCAGCTGCATTTACAATTTTCTTACCGTACACTTCATATACTTCACCGTCTAGTAAATCGATTACACGTACACCACATACTTTTCCATCTTTATATAAGAAACCGTCTACTTTTGCGTAGTTAACAGCTTTTGCACCGTGTTCAATTGCTTCTTTCATTACTTCAATTGTAAGACGCGCATCGTCTGTACGATATTCTACGTAGTAACCGCCGCCTTTTAATCCTTCTTTTTTTACAAGAGGCTCTTTGTTTAATGTTTCTTCACGGTTAAACATTTTTCTGCGCTCGCTTCGTTTTACGCCTGCTAAGAAGTCGTATACACGAAGACCAATTGATGTACTAAATGATCCGAACGTACCGCCTGTATGGAACGGAAGTAACATCCACTCTGGTGTTGTTACATGGGGACCGTTCTCATATACGATCGCACGCTCTTTACCCACCTCTGCTACCATTTTCACTTCAAGTTGTTTTAAATAACGTAGACCACCGTGTACAAGTTTCGTTGAACGACTTGATGTACCTGCTGCAAAGTCCTGCATTTCAAACACAATTGTTGATAACCCGCGTGTTGCTCCATCTAATGCAATACCAGAACCAGTAATACCTCCACCAATTACGATCACATCTAACTCTTGTTTATTTACTCCGTTTAATACGTCTTTACGTTGTTTACTTGAAAATTTCATGGTAATTCCTCCCTTTGATAACGAAAAAAGAGACCACAAACTCCGCTATAGATTTCGCCTCTATAGCGCGTTGTGGTCTCTCCAAATCTCCTACCGAATTATTAACTTGTCACCATTATAACACTGTTTATGATTATTTGAAAGCTTTTGTTGCTTCAATTGCTTTTTTCCATCCAGCATATAGCTCTTCGCTTGTTTCCGCTTCCATCGTTGGTTCAAAGCGTTTGTCCATATGCCACTGTTCTTTAATTTCATCTTGGTTTTTCCAATAGCCAACCGCAAGACCAGCTAAATATGCTGCCCCTAAAGCAGTCGTTTCATTGATCACTGGACGCTCTACAGGAACATCTAAAATATCACTTTGGAACTTCATTAAGAAGTTATTTTTAACTGCTCCGCCATCAACGCGTAATGTTTTTAGTTCAATACCTGAATCTGCTTCCATTGCGCATAATACGTCTTTCGTTTGGTACGCTAAAGATTCTAGCGTTGCACGGATGAAATGCTCTTTCGTCGTACCGCGCGTTACACCAAACATAGCGCCGCGTACTTCACTATCCCAATACGGTGTGCCTAAACCTACGAATGCTGGTACAACGTATACACCTTCAGTTGATGCAACGCGTGATGCGTACACTTCACTCTCACTTGCATCTTTAAACATGCGCATTCCGTCACGTAACCACTGAATTGCAGAACCTGCTACGAAAATACTTCCTTCTAATGCATAGTTTACTTTACCATCTATTCCCCATGCAATTGTTGTTAATAGGCCATGCTCAGAAGCTACCGCTTTTTCACCTGTGTTCATTAACATGAAGCAACCAGTTCCGTAAGTATTTTTCGCCATACCTTCACCGAAGCAAGCTTGTCCAAATAATGCCGCTTGTTGGTCACCAGCTACACCTGCAATCGGTACATTTTGACCGAAGAAGTGATAGTCAATTGTTTCTCCATAAATTTCAGATGATGGACGTACTTCTGGAAGCATGCTCTTTGGCACTGTTAACATATCTAGAAGCTCATCATCCCACTGTAAGTCGTGAATGTTAAACATTAATGTGCGTGATGCATTTGAGTAATCTGTTACGTGCGCTTTACCGCCAGATAATTTCCATACAAGCCACGTATCAATTGTTCCGAATAATAGATCGCCATTTTCTGCTTTTTCTCTTGCACCTTCAACGTTATCTAAAATCCATTTTACTTTCGTACCAGAGAAGTATGCGTCGATTAAAAGACCTGTTTTTTCGCGAACCGTTTCGCTATATCCTTTTTCTTTTAACTCATCACAAATTTCAACTGTTTGACGAGATTGCCATACGATTGCGTTGTAAATTGGTTTTCCAGTCGTTTTATCCCAAACAACTGCTGTTTCACGTTGGTTCGTAATACCGATACCAGCGATTTGTTCTGGTTTTACATCTGCTTCGCTTAAGCAAGTTGCGATAACTGCTAAAATAGATCCCCAAATTTCTTGTGCATTATGCTCTACCCAACCTGGCTTTGGAAAATGTTGTGTAAACTCTTTTTGAGCTGAATGAACAATTTCACCTTTTTTATTGAAAAGAATTGCGCGTGAGCTAGTTGTTCCTTGGTCTAAAGAAAGAATATATTTTTTCATATCGGTTTCCCCCTATGCTACTTTTCTACTATTTGTATTGCTTTCACTTTTTTTACTTGTCATATAAGAGATTGCTAGTACAATCACAGTTGCAATAATCACATAAATAAGTGCTGCATTTTGTTTTCCTTCAAATACAACTTGATGGAATAATCCTGCAAGTGATCCACCTAAAATTGGACCAACTACTGGAATCCATGCATACTTCCAGTTTGAACCGCCTTTTCCTGCAATCGGAAGGAAGAAGTGTGCGATACGCGGACCTAAATCACGAGCCGGGTTAATCGCGTATCCTGTTGTTCCACCTAATGATAAACCAATACTTACGATTAAGAAACCTACGATAAATGGATTTAAACCATCTGCAAATTTATTTGCTCCAATTGCTAATATACCAAATACTAAAACGAATGTTCCAATCATTTCACTTAAAAGGTTTGTAAATGTGTTCGGAATTGCTGGACCTGTTGCAAATACACCTAACTTTGTTCCTGGATCTTCTGTTTCTTTCCAGTGTGGTAAGTAATGTAAATATACAAGAACTGCCCCGATAATTGCCCCAATCATTTGTGCTGCGATATAACCTGGTACGTCACTCCATGGGAACGCTCCCTTAAACGCTAGTCCTATCGTTAAAGCCGGATTCAAATGTGCCCCACTAATTGATCCAACCGCATACGCTGCAACCGCTACCGCTAAGCCCCAGCCCATTGTAATAACAATCCAACCAGAATCTTTCGCAAACGATTTCTTTAAACTTACACCAGCACAAACGCCGCCACCAAGTAAGATTAACAACGCAGTCCCTACTAACTCTCCTAAAAATGCTGACATAGTATCCCTCCACAATCAATTTAAACGCTTCCAAATGTGATAGAGGTAAAATGAATGGCCATTCGTTTTTGTCAAAAGAAAAAGACCCACAGCTTTGCACGCTTCTATATAAGTTTATATAGAAACAATGAAATGTGGATCTCTACTTTTCTCCGTCACGTTTATTAACTTGTCTATAATGTTAACCTCTCATGAAAGCGGTGTCAACAGAATTTTTTCACATTTTCGTCACTTTTTTTGGTAATGTTTCCATAGTTCGCGTTTTGATGTCGTAATTGCTGTCGCACCAGCATGTAACGCTTTCTCCACATCATCAACTGTACGAATAAAACCACCCGCCAAAATCGGTACACCAGTGCGCTCTTTCACTTCAGCGATAATGTCCGTCATTGCCCCTGGAAGCACCTCAATATAATCCGGCTTCGTCTTTTCTAACAGATTGCAACTCTTCTCCATTGCACTAGAGTCGATTAAAAAGATACGCTGAATTGCCACAACGCCCTTTTGCTTCGCCTTCATAATGACGCTCGCCTTTGTTGAAAGTAACCCGTACGGTCTAAACTCTTGGCATAAATACTCCGTCGCATGCCCATCACTCTGCAAACCATGAATTAAATCCACATGTAAAAACACCTTTTTACAATATTGCTTCGCAAGTGATATAACACTCCTCAATTGACCGACATGAATATCCAAAATAACGATATACTCATACGAACTATGTAACAACTTCTCCAAATCTTTAATTTGCCTCACTGCCGGCAAAATCTTCTGTTCATGAAATTCCATTCTAAATGTCCCCTTCTTTATGTCATCCTATCCTTTATAGTACACAATTTAAGTGAAAAGAACAGCTAGTGTAGGGGATTTCTTTCACTCTCTATATATTTTTTTCAACTTATCAGAAGCTGTTCCACATATAACCATTAATATGAGCGGTAAAAAATTCATTACATATGGTGCATCTGCTATAATTGTAATATTTGCTCCAGCAAACTTATTTAGTAGCCACACAACAATTTTTGTAATAAATAAAAATACTCCCATCATGAATAGACTATCGAAAAACACCTTCCATTTTGGATATGCCAATTGCTTACTATCTTCGATTACTTTCTGCGTCAACTCTTCATCGCTCCTTAACAACTCATCAATCGTAATACCGAACAGATCGCTTAAATGAATAATAATTTCAATGCTCGGATAGTTCTTTCCCGTCTCCCACTTCGAAACAGACTGCCTACTTACATGAATTTTTTCAGCCAAATCATGTTGCGACCAATTTCGTTTTTCTCGTTCTTGTTTTAATCGTTCACTAAAAATCATACTGTGTTTATCACCTCTCTACGTCTAGTATGGGCAAATAACTGGTGAAGAGTAAAGCGAGTTGTCGTTGCATAGCCTGTGCAACTTGTGCGTTACAGGTTGTAATTGCGCTATGTATTGTGTCAATTCCATATACTTTTCTTCTATAATAATTTCCCGAACAATAATACAAAGAACGGATACACCACTATTATGGATAGCGCCAGGGAAATTAATGAAGAAATACAATTAGAACGAACAAAAAACCCTGTAAAATTTCTTACAGAGTTTTTTGCCAAGTATTTATTGTTTTGCATAACGAATACGAACATTATCGTCCATATGATAAATTTGTAATGGTTTCCATCATAGTTTTGTAATTTATACATCATACTATCATTTGTTAACTTTACTTCTTGACCGTCTTTAACTGCTTTGGTTACTTTTAAGGATAGCTGGAATGACGGAACATCTACCGCATATGTTCCTGTTAGGTAGTTATCTTTATTCGGATAAGAACCATTCGCATAGGACTCAAATGTTTTATCACCTTTTAGTACTAACGTAGTTTTTACGCCACTACCGTAATCAATACCCCAATTCCCAATAATCTCAGTACCATCTTTGATGTTCTTCTCCATGTTTCCATAATTAATTCCCAACTCTTCACTTGTACCAACTGTACCTACAAATACTCCCGTTTTAGCTTGGCTTTTATCTGTTTGAGCCTGACTACCAGTAGTTGGGTTTGTCGGTGTAGGACTACTTGTTGTACTAGTTGATTTTTCTGTGGCTGTATCACCTTTTATTTCGGATCTTAACTTATCGAATGTAGGTTTCCAAATACGTTTTGCTTCCTCTAGTTTTGTATTTGCTTTATTTAAGATTTCCTTATCAGTCTCTAAGCTGAAGCCTTTCTCGTTGAATAACTTCTCTATTTCACTGAATGTTTCTCTTAGTTTACCTGTCGCTCTTTCAATCTCTTTTTGGTCTTCTTTATGTTTTGGCGGTGCGTAAATCTTCTCTATCTTATCAAATACTTTATAGATGTCTTTAATACTATCTAATACCTCAGCTTTTGATTTATTTCCATTTCTCAAATCCCTTACAGAAGCATCATAGTAATCAAATCGTCTTAACATATCCTGTTCAATGTCTAATAAATACTGTGCATAATCTTCATCTAAAACTCGAACCTTTTGAACATCTTTACTTTCTTCTTTCGAATTAGTTGATTTTTCTTTCGTTTCAGCAGCCTTAGATTTACTTGTTTCTTCTGTCTTTTCCTCTTTATTTGCCGAATCTTTTACTGTAACACAACCACTTAATAATATGGCAACTGGAACTGCAGCAGCTATTAGTTTTTTTACTTTCATACCTCATACCCCTTTAAGTCATTTGTTCTTAGTTGGTTTTACTACCGATACTCTTCGCTGCTTCTTCAAACAGTTTTGAACCTTCTTGTGCTTTACTTAATGATTGATGCATTTTACTCTCATCTTCTTGGTCTAATGCATCAAAGAGAAGTTGGAAACAATCCGCATACAGTTCCATTGATTGCTTTATCTTCGCTTGTTCTCCCTGTAATTCAGGAGGCGCTTGTAAATTCTTCAGTTTCTTCGTTGTTGCCTTTGCTCCACCTAAACTCAGTTGTACTTCACTTTTCTTTTGTTTGTATGATTTTACGTCTGAATCTGCTATTCCTTCAATTAATTTCATTGTATCTTCAATTTGAGTAGCACTGTTTATGATATCTGCCTTGTACCTTTCAACATCTGAACCCGTTACCTTACCAGTTGAAGAATTAGAAGCAGTTGAATTATTACCTTGTTGACTACTTGATGAACTACTATTTGTACCTTCACCTTTCGCTACAGATAAGCTATCCTCTTTCTTGCTATCAGTTGACTTACTCTCTTTGTCAGCAGACTTACTCTCTTTCTCTACCTTTTGCGTTTCTTCTTTCTTTGGTTCAGCTTTCTTACCATCAGTTTCAATTGTAATACAACCGCTCAATAACATAACTGGTAACGCTAAACTTACTAATTTCTTTGCTTTCATGATTACTAATACCCCTTTATTTGTAAAATGTAGTGCAAACAAGTTAACATACTTAACTAAGAAATTCCCCCCGAATAATTTCTTAGCATCTACTATCCATAGATTTCCTGTATATTCATAATCTTTCCATATATCATTTTACAGAGAATTACATATTTGGTCAAAGAGATTTATGTAATCTTTAAAGAGACATTTACTAAAAGAAAAGGAATTTTAATCACAAAGAAAAGAAGCTAACAATAAATTGTTAACTTCTCAGCTGAAAATAAAATATTATCTTTCCTGATCTTTTCTAATATCTAGGTTGTGATTGAATATTTGTAAGGTGAACATCATACATATCAATGATCTCAAGAAATCTATCAGCTTCACGGAAAACATGGTCTGCTAATAACGGATGAATGATACTCTTTATTTTACATTGCTCAATTAAATCACGTGCTGTTTTCTTAAAATCCCGAAGAGATGCAACCGACACACGATTTTGATCTAAAAATTGATCTAAAAGAGGGACTGTTTGGGATTGTGGTTTCATAGATTCTAAGTCAATTGCTTGATACATCAGTTCATCAAAATCATTGCTGAAATTCCTTGCTGTATCTACAAGCTTTCGTTCCGATGGATCAAGAAGATGACCAATAAATTTAGCATGGTCTGCCATAATCCTTAGAAAGAAAACATTTTCTTTAATAATAGCATCAGGAAGAGCATCTAATTTACCTTCATTTAATTGTATTAAACGTTTTCTAAAATAATCAGCTTCCCTACTCGTATGGTCAACTAACAGCGGAAAGTTATTTTGTCCTGGCAATTTACATGTGAGAATCAATCCTAAAATTTTTCGTTTAAACCCCCAAATATTAGTTGCGGCTTGTTGTACTTCTGCATTAAATCTTTTTATTTGCTCAGGATCTGTTTCATTTGTATAGGAATGCGCTATTTGTTCAATATGTTCAAACAATCGATAAAATTGATTCGCCTCTTCAATTAGTTGCGTATCCTCGCATCTAAATCCAAGGCGAAGAAAAAAAGAATGCTCTTTCATGATTCTAGACCAGAAACGAATTTCATTTAATGAACGCTCAACAAACATTACAGATGTAACACCTGTATCAGGATGTAATGATGTTTCATCCCTATGCATTGTTAATCCCCCCCAGTAAATAACACGCTAGTTCCATTCTTATGAGTAGAAATATATATAAATACCATCAATAAAAGTTCATGATGAATTTCGTATACATGCTCCCCAAAAAGAAAAAAGGCTACCACCTAGATGTAAACTCTTACTAGTTGGTAGCTATTCAAAATTTCTATTAAAGCAACACCGAATCCTTATCACTACTCTGATTACGTTTCTCGCGCTCTTCTTCTAAACGCTTCATATACACTTCGCCTTCTTTTTCAATAAACTCATTATCCATCTCTTGCTCTTTTTTCGAAGTATATAAAACCATGTAGCCACTTAATACGATCCCAACGATTACAAGATACACCCACCATGGTAAAGTTTCCACTGTACTTCATTCCTTTCCTTAGACAAGCCTTATTAGTTTCACTGTATGAGGAAAGAAGTGGATTTATGCTTAAAATTTATCCCGCTTTAATGGGCAGTAAGACCCCCACCTCAAAATTCAGCGAAGCAAAGAAGTTAGGCGTGGGATCAACTGCCCATAAAAGTCCGATTGGTTCAACTAATAATCAGTGAACCCCCACTGATTAAAGTTTCACTTTATTGCGGATTCTTCGCGAAGAACGCTTGTACATATTCCATAAATTCGACTGGTTCCTGGCGAAACGGTGCGTGGTACCCTTTTTCAATGATATGGAACGTACTATTCGCAAATAGCTCATGATACAGTTCACCATTTTTCCAAGGAACGCTCTTATCGTGTCGTCCCCATATAATTAAAGTCGGAACCTTAATTTTATCGGCTTCCATCGTGATGCGGCGCTCTCTCATTTTCGTAAGCTGATCATAATGCTCTTTATCGTCGCGACTATTTTTTACCGCATTTTTATTGTAATCTGCAATCTCTGTTACAGTTTGTAAGTCTGTCGATAATGGCGGCACTTCATAACTTTCTTTTTGCTGGAAAGACTCTATTCCTGTAGAATCTGCTAACACGAGATGCGTGACTGCATCCGGATATAAATACGCTAAATTTAGAGACATCTCTCCGCCCATCGAATGACCAAGTACTGCGAATTGATTGTATCCGAGTTTCTTCATTAGTTTATAATATAAATTCACCTGCGCAGGAAACGAATACTGAAAATCAACCGGCTTCGAAGAACGTCCAAACCCTAAAATATCAACTGCTATAATTGTGTGGTCCTTTACAAGTTCCGGATAAATATCACTAAATCCATCAGATGAACCACCAAACCCGTGAAGCATAAGTAAAGGTGGTTTCCCCTCGCCAATTTGCTTAAAATAAATCGTCTGCCCATCAATCTGTGCCATACTCTCTTTCGTATGCAGCTTCATCATAACAGTATCTTTCACTTCTCCAACCTTCGCAATCGGCTTATCAACAAAGTTACATACGATAAGCAAAACGAGCACAATACCGCTAACTAAATAAAACTTAAACCGTTTCAACATTCCCGTCTCCTTTCTCTTGTTGCTATTTAAAGTTTTTACATTTTTTGGTTGTTTTATGATTAATTTTAATTGTAACTACAACAGTTACAATTATATTAAAAAAATATTACTCACTGCCATTAGTAATAGTTGTTTTGTAACCATTATAGTTACGAACGAAAAGTAAGTCAATTATTTTATTCCATATAATAAAAAAAGCGCTGAACAAATATCAGCACTCTTCCTCATCATCCTCGTTATTTACACACAGTTGTTCCGCTATTTCTTGTACCCGTTCCATCGTTATTCCTTCTCTAAACTCCACTGCTAGAGGATGGTCTGTCGGCTCCAGTTCAATATAAGGACGAATGCCATCCGCTCTCGGATGAACCATCGTTTTTAAACTGACTGTTTCCAGCTCATATGGTAAATCCGTCGAAAGCCAACCAAACATCGGCTCTAATAATTGTTGTTTATCCCAGAATTCATTCACCTTATCAAAATTCGCTTCACTTAATGAAACCCATACACCCCATATGAAATGCTCATCTGTACCAATGATAGGAATTTCAATACTCCCTCGAATGAAGAAATGTTCGCCATCCATCACGCATAAATCATCGTTCATTTCAAATCTATCTTCTCGCTCTTCAGGTTCGGCATCATAATAATAAACAGGAGCTGATGATCCATAGCTCGTTGGAATTTCTTCATGATATGTATCGCAGCATCTACAAGTATACCCACTAATTTTCGTCATTCTATTCCTCCATCAGTTTTACATACATTTTAGCAGAATACTTATAAAGCGAAAATAAAAAAAGCAAGCAATTCTAGCGATTCGCTAAAACTACTTGCTCTCCTACTTACTATCTCTATTGTTACTCTTTAATAAATTCCTTCGTGCTTCTCACTGTATCAATTGGACGAACTAATTTTTCAATTTCTTCACGTTTTGGCTCTAAGAACGGAGGTAATGATAATTTTTCGCCAAGTGTTTCGTATGGCTCATCTCCCATAAATCCTGGGCCGTCTGTTGCGAATTCAAATAAAATTTGTGGTGCAACTCTTGCGTATAATGACTCGAAGAAGTGACGGTCTACATAACCAGATGAAGGAAGCCCTACGCTACTGATTCTCTCGATCCATTCTTCTAATACAGCGCGATCTTCTACGCGGAATGCAGCATGATGCACTGTACCAAAACCTTGTCTTGCTTCTGGAAGAACCGTATTATGTTCTACGATGACAGATGCACCGTTTCCACCTTCGTTCACTTCAAATAAATAGAATTCTCCTTCTTGCGCAATCTCTTTAAATAATAGAACTTTCTCTAACACTTCTTTGAAGAAGCTAAAGTTCGCAATGCGGATAAATACAGGTCCTAAACCAGTAATTGCATATTCTAATGGAACTGGACCGTTTTGCCACGGTGTACCTGATTCTATCCCGTTATCTAATTCATCAGAGATTAATTGATAGTGTTGGTCATCAAAGTCAACGAAAGAAAGAGTTTTCTTACCAAATTGCTCTTTAATTCCTGTATGTTCCACTTCCAGACGGTCAAAGCGTTTTACCCAATACGCTAATGCTGCATCAGTTGGAACACGGAATGAAGTTTTTGAAATTTCATTTGTACCGTGTACTCCTTTTGGAATACCTGGGAAGTCAAAGAATGTCATATCTGTTCCTGCACTACCTTTATCATCTGCAAAGAATAAATGGTAAGTTTGAATGTCATCTTGGTTTACTGTTTTTTTAACTAAACGCATTCCTAAAACGTGAGTGAAAAACTCATAGTTCTTTTCTGCACTACTTGTAATTGCTGTAACGTGGTGAATTCCTTTTAATTGATTCATTTTATATTCCTCCAATGGTTTTAAATTTTATTTTATTTTATCTTTTCTCTTCTCTTCTATTACTTCTCTTCAATAGGTGCTAAATTCGCTTCAATCTCTGCACGCTGATCTTCTAGGAACGGTGGTAAATCAAGTTTTTCTCCTAAATGTTCCACATCTCCATCAACTGTAAATCCTGGTCCATCTGTCGCAATTTCAAATAGGATTCCGTTTGATTCGCGGAAATATAAGCTTTTAAAATAGAAACGGTCGATGATTCCTGAAGACTGGAAGCCTCTTTTTATTACCTGTTCTTCCCAATAAGCAAGCTCTGCATCATTTTTCACACGAATTGCTAAATGGTGAATGCTACCGCGGCCCGGTTTTTCAGTAGGACCATCTAAATATTTCACAACGATTTCTCCAAAAGCCTCGCCTTTAATGGATTGAAAAATCGCTTCCTCTTCGCTGCGGCTAACCTCTGTATAACCAAACATCTCTGTAAGTGTACTCGCCATTTTATCAAGTCTACGAACTGTCATTTCCACAGAACCCATTCCTTGAATTTGATGCTCTGCAGGAACTTCTGATTTCTCCCAAGTTTCCCAGTGCTCCACTTTTTCTCCGTTTGAAACGAGTAGTACTAAGCGAAGACCTTCAGCATCCTCAAATTGCAAAGCAGAACGATTTGCATATGTTGTCATTTCACTATGTTTCACACCAAATTTCTCAAATCGTTCTTTCCAGTAATGCAAGCTTTCCTCTGAAGGAACGAGTAATCCAATTCGAGTGATCGCATTCGTACCGCGGTACGTTTTCCCTACTAAAGGCATTTCAAAAAATGATAATTCTGTACCCGGACTTCCTGTTTTATCTCCGTAAAATAAGTGATACATAGACGGATCATCTTGGTTTACTGTCATTTTCACACGGCGTAAACCAAGCACGTTTTTATAAAAATGGTTATTCTCACTTCCGTTTTTTGTAACCATTGAAATGTGATGGTGCCCTTTAATTTCATACATTGATAATTCCTCCGTTTCATTTTACTAGTCAAGTGATACCTAAAAAATAATATGCTTCTTAGCTTTTTAATTTATTCTCATTATGTTTTTGTAAATTCATCTTAGTTTTTACTGAATACGTTACTTTTTTTAATCGAAAGCAACTGAGTGTATGTTTTCCATATGACTCAATCGCTTTCGTTACTATCACTTTACAACTCAAGTGATTAAAAAGCAAGAGATTTATCTCAAATTCGAGATATTTTTTTATTGCATAAAATTTCGGACTAAAAACACAAGAAATTTTTGGTTTGGAGACATTATAAAATTCATAAGTTGATGGATGTAGGATATCGCCAGCATTAAAAAAACACGCTAAGAGTATGCAAGGTTTTATACAGTTTTTCAGCTAATCCAGTAACAAACAGAAATCTTAAAATCCCCTTCAGGATAGGAATGTATAGATCCATAGAACGTAAAAAGGAGGTTCACTTGTGAGAACAGGGTTCCTCCTTGTCCTTGCTACCGATAATGTTACGTTATATTAACTGAATGCGAATACCATATACATCTAAAAATCATAACAAATCGATTCTTCGAAATGGTACAATTAGGAAAAGGGGGAAAGGATATGTACGATTACAAATTCGTGAAAGTCGAAGTTAATAACTGGAAAGGGGAACCTAAAGAAGATTATAAGCGTATTATTGCCGAACATGCTGAAGACGGTTGGAAATTTGTTCAAATCTTTGCACCATCAATCGCAGGATACGCGCAATATTTTGAGATTATCTTCGAACGAATCAAATAACCCCTTTCGAGAACGAGAGGGATTTACTTTGAATAACATACAAAAAGAACTGAAATATTTGAGAATCTAATTGTTCTAAATTTAACTTATAAGACAAATAAGCTAATATTAATAAACTTCCAATAACGAGAATTATATAAATAAGCTGCCCATATGGACAGCTTATTGTATTTTTTCTGAAATGCTGGCGTTACTCAACTAAAAAGTTGATACGCTCCCATTCTAGTGGCAAGATATGTTTTATTTGTTCTTCGTTACACCCATGCGTACTTCTTAACTATTTTATTTCATTTTTAATAAAGTGAAACTTTAATCAGTGGGGGTTTTCTTCATCCCCCACTGATTATTAGCCCTCACCAATCGGACGTTTACGGACAGCCCGACTCCCACCTAACTTCTTTGCTTTCGCTGAATTTGGAGATGTGGTCTTACTGCTCATTAAAGCGGGATAAATCGAAATTTAATTACTTAACATTATGCTTATCTTGGGAGCTAGGTATTTTATCGGTGAGTGTATACAAACCATGTAATGCTTGCTGTTAATAATGTTGACGAAATCAAAGCTGTAAGAACACTATATGTTTGCCAAATAAGTATTGTTGACCAATCGAAAGCACAGCACAGTATACCCAGGGCAATCGTAGCGGTCAGGAAAATAACTGTTACGGTTATTCTCTTTTTTGTCATTGGCTGCTGATTATTCGTTTTCCTTCTGCGTAATCCTAAGAGAAATAGCAAAACGGCCAATAGGCAAAGAATAATTGTGATAGACGACAAAATGATATCCAAAAGCTGTGTGCCACTTATTTCATATGACTGAGTTAGATTGCCTTCTAATATATCTTTAACTTTTAGTACCATATTTATATTTGTATTTGTGCCGTTGCTCAGCAAGGAGACGGCTGTTCGTTCATTTAGCAGTATGACTACTTCGGTTCTGAAATTTGGATTGCCCCCAGTGTGTTCTATAATCGTTTGTTCGGCGTTTACGGACCAGCCTGCCGCATAATACATACCGTTGACAGCCGAAACAGACATATCACCCCTATGTGATTTTTCGATAACCGTGTGAAATATTTCGGGTATGTCCTGCACGATACCCATCTGTATGCCCATCCAACGCGCCATATCTTTTGTATTAGAAATGATGTAGCCTGCGGGTTTATTCCCAGCATAATCCGGGGCTTTAAATGGAGTTGTCATAAAAAAGGAAGAACGGTAGCCCTGTGCCAACTGTCCAGTGGCTTGAGCATCTTCTTTATAAACATACGTCTGGTGAAGACCTAACGGCTGAAATACCTGCTCCTTCATAAAGTCTTCATAGCTTTGTCGCGACACAATCTCAATAACCAAACCCAATACGTCATAATTAACGGTTCCATAGTTATACTGTTCACCGGGAGGGAACGCCAATTCAGCATCCACGAGCATTTCCACAGTCTTTTGCAACATATCCGGTGTATTGCCTTGTGGAATATTTTGAAGATGCCTAATATTTGTTAGACCACTGGTATGGTGAAGAAAGTTATTTAGTGTAAGACTTTGCATATCAACAGGTTTCCCTTGATACTTTAATGTAAACCAAGGTAAATATTTTTGGACAGGGTCAGTCATTGAGAGCAGCCCTTGCTCTTCCAATAGCATAATACCAATACCGGTAAAGGCTTTACTGACCGAGGCTAACTCATAGAGTGTATTTTCACTTGCAGACAACCCCTTTTCACGGTCTGCATACCCTGAAGAAAAGTAGAACACTTCATCATCAGCAAGTATCGAGATTGACATTCCCGGCACACCTGATATACGACAGGCATCATCTAGCAACGCTTGTATTGCCGCAGATTGCGAATCTGACAACGCATAACTTTGTGTTGCGAATCCTGAGAATAATATAAATATCGTTAATACAAAAACAATAATCTTTTTCATAAACTCTCCTTTTGGGAAAATTATAAGAGAATAATATAAATAACCTCCTTTTACAACTACGAAACTAAATTTTAATTTATCTTTCTATTCACCTATATAATATCAAATAATTGCGAATAGTTACATTTGAACGAACAGATGGATGTAATTTGAAACAACTTTAAAGAGCCTTACTACGTAGAATGTAGTAAGGCTCTTAGCTTTTAATAATCAAAATTCAATAACTTTATTATCATTATACAATAGCCCCACTAAGCTTTTAACACTTAATGAGGCCATTTGATTCACATTATTAATTATGGAATGTCGGTTTATAGAACGAACGATTATCAAGTGCAAAGACACGCTCTGTGTATTCGCCTGGTTTCGTGCGTCCTAATGCACGGTCCATCATGTTCATTTTTGCATCTAAGTTATCGATGTAGTGCAGAATTTCTGCTTCTTTTACTAATGGAGGTTTTGGGCTACCCCATTCTGCTTTTCCGTGGTGAGACAGAACGATGTGTTGAAGAATTAATACTTCTTCTGCATCAATTTTCAGCTCGTCTGCTGCTTTACCAATTTCGTTCACCATAATAGAAATGTGGCCTAATAAATTTCCTTCTAACGTATACGTTGTAGAAATTGGGCCAGATAGTTCGATTACTTTACCAAGGTCATGTAAAATAACGCCCGCATATAGTAAGTCTTTATCTAATGATGGGTATAGATTTGAAATAGCTTTCGCTAAATCAAGCATCGATACGACGTGATAAGCTAGTCCAGATACGAACTCGTGATGATTCTTTGTCGCTGCTGGATAGTCTAAAAATTCGTTTTGATGCTTATTTAATAAATGTCTCGTTAGACGTTGAATGTTTGGGTTTCTCATTTCGAATATGTATTGCGTAATTTTCTCTACCATATCTTCTTTTTTCACTGGTGCTTTTTCTACGAAGTCTGAGATATCCGTTACTTCATTTTCATTCGCAACTCGAATTTGTTTCACACGTAATTGAATACGTCCTTTGTAGTTTAGAATGTCACCAGCTACTTTGACGATTGTTTCCGCTACATATTGTTTCTCAACTTCTGGTGATACGTCCCATAGCTTCGCTTCAATATCTCCACTTGGATCTTGTAAGATTACTGTTAAAAACGGCTTTCCATTGCTTGCTAGACCTTTTGTCGCTGTTTTAATTAACAAGAAAACATCGACTTGTTCACCAACTTCATATTCTGCAATTTTCTTTTTCATTCGAATTCCTCCACCATATCAGTTACTTTTAGTATAGCACACTACAACTCATTTTCTTTACGCTTACGCACTAATTTTATAATCTGTTTTTCTGTAAAATACGTTAGTAAATGCGCATGACATGTAAAGAAGATGACTTGTCTATCTTGCGCAATTTCCTTTATGAGTTCAATTGTGCGATTCGTCCTTACCGCATCAAAATGCACGAAACTATCATCAATAATAAATGGATAATCATGCTCAAATGTTTTCGCTAACGCAAATCTCAGCGATAAATATAACTGTTCCGCTGTCGCTTGGCTTAGTTCATGACTGTAAAAACGCATACCGTCGTTACGCTCAACGATAAACGGCTCTGCCTCTGACGGGGAAAAGATTTTACTATATCGTCCGCCTGTTAAATAAACGAAATACTCTTCTGATTTTTGTAAAATACGAGGAAGATGTACTTCGTGATAATATTGCTTCGTTTTCGTTAACACTGTTTTTGCCGCCGCATACGCAGCCCACTTCTTCACTTGTTCACGCACTTGCGCTTTTTTCATTTCCCACTCATGCAGTAAATCGCCGTACGTACTACCTTCTTCTAAATTCGCAATTTCCATACGATGTTTCGCAATACGCTCTGTCAGTTCTTTTTCCTTTGTAAGACAGTTTTGCGCAGTTGTCATTTCTTGCTTTAATTTCTCATCATAGCCGTCAGCTTCATAATGTTCAGCTAATGATAAACTCGTTAAACGCTGTTCTAATAGATCAATTTGCGGTAATAAACGCCCGACTTGCTTCTCAGCATCTTCACGTTTTTCCGCCAGTTTACCTGCTTCTAAAAACATCTCTTCATCTGTAGCATGTGCGATATGCCATAAACTATCTCGTTCTACTAACAGTTGTTTTACTTGCTCTTGCATGAACGCATATTCTTCTTGCCATTCAGCAAGCTTCTCTTTTAGCTGCTTACAAGTTTGGCGCTTTTCTTTCTCATTTTGCATACGGCTTTGCGCCTCGTGCAGCTTACTATACTCCGCACTACCGATAACAGTTTCTAGTTTATGTTCAAATTGCGAAATCATTTCATATAATGAAGATTTGCGAGCGCCTTGTTTCTCTAACTCACGATATAATTGCTGCATTTTTTCCGTGCGCTCAAACGCCGGCAATATGTGCGCATACGTATAAAATTCAGGGAACATATAGCGCATTTTATACACATTTACTTGTTCGCTCATGCGGAACGTTTCTCGCTCCCATTCCTCATACGATGAAACGACTTTATCATACGCTCGCTCCATTTGCTGCAATTTATATGACTCACGCTCAAATAGCTTCCGAATCTCTTCATCTTTTTCTAGCTCATAGCGCACAGACATCGCTTCTTCACTTTGTCTCCCGCCAGCACTTTGCTGAAGAGTAAGAAGCTCTTCTTGTAGCCCACTTGACGGATCTTTATATAAAACAAGGGCAAGAACAATCGCTACAAAAATAATGACACTAATAAATAACAGCGGGCGGTTGTCTATAAATAAGCTTGTAAATAAAACGACTGTGTTAATAAGAAGTAACAGAAGACAAATTCTTTGCCACTGTTTTTTCTTTTGCATAGCCGCGCCCGCTTTTTCCTCATACTTGCGCTTCATTCTCTCTGCGCCCATACCGATAAACGCCGCATCTTGGAACGACTTCTCTTTCTCAGCTAACGCATTTCGCTCTTCATCCGCTAACATTTGTTGCTTAATCTGCCTTATATTTTCTTCTTGTTCTTCTAACTGCTCCTGCGCTACTTTAAAACGATCATCAAGCTGTGCTTTTTGCGTTTCTAATTCACGCGCCTTTTGCACTGCTTGCGTAATTAACTCTTTCGTTGCCAAACTCATATCAAACGAAAGAACTGTTTCTTTTTCAAAAGTAGCACCGATTTGTTGCTCTAGTTCTGTCAGTTCTTCTTTTATATTCGTAATAATCCCTGTCAGATCACGCATTTCTTGTCGTGCATTTTCGTAAGACATATGCTGCATACGAAGTTCTTCTACATAACTTTCTTTTTGTAAAAACTCTTCATCTACTTGAATCGATTCCATTTCCGATTGCACATTCTCAATTTTTTTATGGAGTGAATCCACTTGCAACTGAAGCGGCTCCATTTTCGCCTTAATCGCTTCATAACGCGCCATTCCGTTTACCGGAAACTGCCCGCTCTCGTTTTCTAACACTTTCTCGTGCGCACGCTTTTCAATAACGAGAGGCTCTAGCGCTGCTAATATTTCATAATCTTGCTTTCGTTTTTCTGCACTCTCTTTTTCTGCGCGAACAGAAGCAAGCTTCTCTTCACTTTCTTTTAACTGTTCGACCTGTTTTTCATACGTGCCAATTTTCCGATACGATAAACTTAACTAAATCTATACAATTCAATCAAATTTACACAAGTTAGTGCTTCAAAGTGTTCTCGCAGCCCCGAAGGGACGAGGGGTATAACACTCCACACGAGGCAGTATCGTTACCTCCTATTATCAAGCATTTATTTTACCCATCTTGATAAATTTATCGAAGCATTCAAATCCCTATCGTGATGGCTATTGCATGGAACACAACGCCACTCACGTATTTTTAAACTCCACTGTCCTTCTGGTTGAACGGAATGGTCGTATTTCACGCCGCAACATGAGCAAATCTTGCTTGAGGCGAACCATTTATCAGCTTTTACATACGCAATGCCATACTTCTCGCACTTGTATGATAAACATTGAAAGAAGAAGTTTAATTTTTGAAATAAAAATGCTTTCGATAGTTTTTTGTTTTTTAACAGGTTTGAGATAGATAAGTCTTCCACAACAATCCTCATTGGTTTGGTTTTCACCAATTTAGCTGTTGCTTGATGGATATGGTTATTTCGGATATTCTTAATTTTCCTAGATAACCGCAGGTGCTCAGCTTTCGCTTTTTCATATCCGGCAGATTGAGTTTTTACACCTTTTTTAAATCTCCTAGACATATCTCTTTGCGCTGACTTTTTCCTTTTCAAAAGTTTTTTAACCTTGGCATCTTTGTTTATATTTCGTTCTTTCGTACCATTAGAAGCTACAAACAGCTCTTTTAAACCAACATCCACACCAATCGACTCATTTCGTTAGTTCTTGTGATTCAAAGGATTCTTGGAATCCTACACTAATCCACCAGTGACGACCATCAAAGGTAACTCTTGGATTGAATGGTTTTTTGTTTCTTGGTAGTTGTTGGCTTGTTTTCACTTCTCCAATAGACTGAATATGAACGACTTTCTTTCCTATAATCAGTCTTTCATAATTGGCATAAAATCCTTGGATTAAATCTTTTTTTGATTTATAAGAAGTGTGATACCCATTTTTGTACTTTTTGAACGAATGTTTTCTCGCCTTATCAAAATCTTTTGAAGCCTGTTTGGGAACTTGTGCGTTGATGTCATTTAACCACTCATATCTCTTTCGCTTCTTGATCTTTGTAAATCGTTTCTGTAAAGCTAACTGTGAAACAGATTTTCCAAATAGCTTATAGTATCTATCACTCATTCTTTTACAATAGTTATAAGCGAATCTTGCAGCACCGGCATGGTTTCTAAGCACTTGTTCTTGTTCAGGCGTTGGAATCAGTCTAACTTTCTTCGCCAATATCATTAGAATGTAACTCCTTTAATGAAAGATTTGTTCTTCTGAATAGTAGCGTGTTCCACCAGCATTCTCCTGAGAGCACTCGGATGCAAACCTGTTAATTCTGATACTTGACTAACTCGTGAAAATTTCATTATTATTCTTACCTCATTGAAACCGCCATAGCACATACATTCTATATATTCAATGAGGTTTGATAGATTTAATTAAATGTATCTCGTTCAACTAAGGGCGCAATTCCTTAGCCAGTTCTCTTATGAACTTCTCATGTTTTCACATGAGCGCAGACTATATGTTTATCTCTTTAGAGATAGAGGATTTTTCCACCACCATAGGCTTGTGATGTACTCTCGTCAGTTATACGAGATAGTCGTTGAACGTTCATCTTATCACTTTTGACTTAGATGATTCGAGGCGGAAGACCCATTGTTCTAGTGTTTAGGATTTAACCTTGCACCATCTGATTGATTTTTTCTGCTTTCGCGACATTCACGCTCGCCATTTCTAGCCACGTTGTAGTTCAATCAGCTTTAGGGATTGCCCGCAGTTAACCCTCACTACTAGCCAATCACTTGACTAGCAGGGCTTACTGATATATTTAATTAACTTTGGTTATAATTGGTTAAATAAATTGTAACAGTTAGTTACCCTTGCCACTCTTTCATCTTCTCTTCAAGCTTCTTCATTTCTTGCAGTGACACGTTAATTTCAGGTTTACGCCCGCTCGGCTTAAAGCGCTGATCCATTTCTTTTTCTAACTTTTTATCTAGCAATAATAATGCATCACTTCCGACTGCGCTTGCTGAAAATAAATAATTGCCGATATCTGCTTCCCCTAGCTGATGAATGTTTTGAAGACCGTGCATATCAAATGAAAAGACAGATTCAAATAAACTTTCATTCATCCCGCTTAATATGTCGTGTAAAATTTCTTCGCCGCCCGTTTTCCCGTCTTCAAAATAAACGGTCACCTCGCCTGCTGCCGTCTTTGGTAACCGTTCAATTTTCAAACGACCGTACTTCTCTGTTTCCACAGTCATCGCACCGCCATACTTGCCGCCTTCTTTCGGCTCATAACGTCGCTGTCCTCTCGTCGGAAAACCAAATAAAATACTTTTCATAAATGAGCGAATTGTCGATTTCCCCGCTTCATTTTCACCGTATAAAACAGTCAGCATTGACAGATCCATTTCCACATTTTCTAATTTTCCGTACCCATAAATATGGAGTTTTTCGATTCTCATTTCTTATCCCTCTCTTGCTGGAATAATTGCTCTAAAATAATATTTTCCGCTTCCTTTTGAATCTCTTTCTTCTCTTCTTCAGTAAAAGATTCAATACTATTACGCGCTACAGGAGATGTCCAAATCGTGCGCAACACGCCGTCCATATTAGTGAAAGCTTCTAACTCTTTTAGCACACTACCGACGAAATGATTTTCTTCTTTCAAACGCTCGATTTCCGCAAACGAAACCGTCTCATTTTTCCACTTCATCGCATATACAAAATCTTTTCGCTCTTCTCCAGCTGCTAAAATATGAAAAATCTCTTCTACGCGCTTTTCATCACGTAAATATGGAGATAGTGATCCCTGTCCTGTAAATATGACAGTTAAAAGCGTCCCTTCTTCTTCTCTTCGGAACTCATTCATCGCACTTGATATCACAGTCATAAGTTCATCGACAGTTTCAAGTCCATCAATACTCACTTCCATCTCATCCCACACAACATCTGCCGTATGGAAAAATGAACATTGAGACACTTGTTTCGTAAGTTCAATCAGGTATGCACCCTTTTCCCCTGTTTCCTTACGATGACGTCCTTGTATATTCCCTGGATAAATCATGTATGGCTCTTCTGATAAAATTTCACGTTTATGTATATGGCCAAGAGCCCAATAATCAAACTGCTTTTCTTTTAGTTCACGAATTTGAAACGGTGCATAGCGATTATGCTCTGCATCTCCTTCCACACTTCCGTGAAGCATGCCAATATGAAAAGGCGCATCACTCATTTTCGTATACTGCGCTGTCATATTATCCGTTACCGCTTGCTGCAAATAACTAAACCCGTAAATAGAAGCTACTAGCTCACCATTTTTATAAAACGATTTCTCTTCTACATAAGGCTCTGTAAACACATGAACATTTTCCGGAAACTCAATTGCTGCCCAGCTTCCGCCTAAATGATCGTGGTTACCGTGAATAATAAAAACAGGGATATCGTACTGCGACAGTCTCTCCATTTGCTCGCGCACAAACACTTGCGCTCTCAAACTTCTCGTCTCCGCATCATACAAATCCCCAGCTAGCAATACGAAATCAACGCGCTCTTGAATCGCTTTATCAACAATACGTTCGAACGATTCAAACGTACTCTGCTTCATTCTCTCCCAAACAGACTGCGGTACATTCATCTCCATCCCTTTAAACGGACTATCCAAATGCAAATCAGCCGCATGTATAAACTTCACTTGTTTCACAAATAACGATCCTTTCCTTTTCCGTACTTTACTACGAATAGTAAATCTAGTGCTCATAAAACTTCCACTTTACCCCGTATTAACGGGCAGTAGACAAAGAAGCTAATCTGAAAGTTAACTGCCCATAAATACCCGATTGGTGAAAGCTAATAATCGTCGAGGATGAAAAGACTCCCCGACGATTAAAGTTTCACTTTATTTTACCACGCAATGTCATATATTTCTTTGCATATTCTAGTGATTTATGCCAAAATAGTTATAAGATTCTGATTTTTATTATTGGAGGGAATTTTCATGGGAGTATACGTTCTAACAGTCTTTGAAAAAGATGGTTCAAAAGCATTGGACGAATCATTCGAGGCGGCAACTGAAAAAGAAGCGAAAGCAAAAGGTGAATCTATTTTACAAGAAAAAGGATTGTATGAAAAAACGCATCGCTGCACATCTTCTGCAGGTAAGCTCGTTTTATTCCAGCGCTAAAAAAAGAAGCGTCATCCGCTTCTTTTTCACTCTACTATATCTTCGTCACACCACGTAAACACCACATCTAGAATACGATTACCGATACGTACGCGCTTATTCCATTTTCCTGTTTGGATCTGATGTTGCAATTCTGCTTTCATCTTTTCCGTCCAGTCGTGAATCGTTTCACTACCGTCGTACGGATATACGCTTGGAAACTCTTTCTGCAGTAGATGCAAGCTCTCTGCATCAAAATGAAAATGGAAGAAGTAGTTTGCTGTAAGCGATGGTTCTTGCAATCGTAAAAAATGATCATCAACTTGCTTTCTATTTCTATAGAAAGTAAAGATATTCACTTTACCGCTCGTAATTTGGTCAATTTGAATTTCGTGCTTCTCTATAATCACGTCTTGTCCACCTCGTTATATACTACCTTTAGTATATATGTCTTTTGCAACAAAGTTAACCATTTTCGCGCGAAATTCATTTCCTTCATTATATTACCTGTACCTCCATATGCAATCAGAACAAATAAAAACAAAGTTGAAGGGGAGCGATTATATGTATTTCGGAAGCAAAGGTTGGTATGTAAAAGAACTTAAAAAATTAGGTATTCGTACTTATGAAGGTAAAAAACTAGAATCGTATCGTACGCATGTGTTATCTAGTTTACTTGAGAGAATGAAGAAAGCTTCGGCTTAATTGATGTAGGAAGCAACTACGGTTGCTTCCTTTTTATTTTGCACATATCCCCTCCTACATGTAAATGAAACAAGCAATTGAACTACAGGTGTTATAATAAATCCAACTACACTAAGGGGGAACATTACTTTGCACGGAAAACACATTCAATTTCACAAGTTTGGTAACCCAAAAGATGTATTACAAGTTGAATATAAAAATATAGAACCATTAAAAGAGAATGAAGTTTTCGTTCGTATGTTAGTTAGGCCAATTAATCCATCTGACTTAATTCCCATAACCGGAGCGTACGCTCATAGAATCCCTTTACCTAACATACCTGGTTATGAAGGTGTTGGTATTGTAGAAGATGTAGGCGCGGGCGTTACGAGGGAGCTTATCGGTAAACGTGTTTTACCGTTACGCGGAGAAGGTACTTGGCAGGAGTATGTGAAGACATCAGCTGATTTTGTAGTCCCTATTCCGGATTCCATTGATAATTTTACAGCGGCACAAATGTATATTAATCCTCTTACGGCGTGGGTTACTTGTACAGAAACGTTGAACTTACAGAGTAATGACGTTTTATTAGTGAATGCTTGCGGATCCGCTATTGGACATCTTTTTGCGCAGTTATCACAAATTTTGAATTTCCGATTAATTGCTGTTACAAGAAATAATAAACATACAGAAGAATTACTGCGCCTTGGTGCTGCATATGTAATTGATACTTCCACTACCTCGCTTTATGAAACTGTTATGGAGTTAACAAACGGGCTCGGTGCGGATGCTGCAATTGATTCTATCGGGGGACCGGATGGAAATGAATTAGCTTTCTCCCTACGTCCAAACGGGCACTTTTTAACGATCGGTCTTCTATCAGGTGTACAAGTTAACTGGGCAGAGATTGTCACGAAAGCAAAAGTGCACGCGAACATATTTCATTTACGACATTGGAATAAAGAAGTATCACCATATAAATGGCAAGAAACGTTTCGTCACTTAATTCGCTTAGTTGAAAATAAGCAATTACGTTTTATGAAAGTACATTCTACGTATGATTTAGCGGATGTGAAAACGGCGGTTGATATTGTGCAGTCTGCTGAGAGAACGAAAGGAAAAGTGTTTTTGACGAGTTATTAACTACAATTGAAAGAGTCTTTTTGATTGGCCTTTTAAATAGACTAGGTAGTACGTTTAGGAATACCTAATTGTAAGTATCTGGTATAATTAGGTTAAACGGTGAAAGGAGACTCTAACATGTGGTTACTTACGGCAATTGCGCCTGTTGTAATAATTGGAGGAATTGTATTATATGTAATAAAACGAATGGAACGTAAATATAACGAAGGAACATTAGGTAAGAAAAAATCAAAAGAAGCTCAAAATTTATTAGATAGTTTAATACCTATAGGAATGCTTGTTGGCTGTATAATTGGTTTGATTTTCGGCATGTTTTTCCCAGACTTCTCCCTGCTTTCAGTTAGTTTAGGAGCTGGAATAGGTTATTTATTTGGTTATTTCGCCTATGAAATTTATAGTAAGACAGGAAACAATTTTTCCTAATCCAAAAAGAATAAGCAGGACAGTACATAGTAGTGATATAAAATATATACTGTCCTTTATTTTTGCATCAACACTATCACCTTACCTTCCACATCCTATACACCTTTTTGATTGATTTTCCTCTCCTCCCTCTTTTGTATATTCGCTTTTTTGTTTTCATTGGATCTATACCCATAGTAAAGTAGCGCACATGTAATAACTGAACCTACGATATAGCCTAAAAAACATCCTAACCAAAACATAATGTACTCGCCTCCATTCATTATAAATTTTATGTAATATAACGCTTTACATGCTCAATCATTTATTTCTATAAACTATACACTCTCTAAACCTATTCATACCATTATTTCTCTCCTTACCTCAAATAACAATTTTATTATTTGTCACAATGTTAACACCTTCGTTAAACATATATAAAGATTGCTGTATTTTTTACTTTTCTCTTTGAAAACAATATATACTACATTTGAGATAAGCAAGTGTGTCAGTTTATTTCCAAATTCCCATACAATACCCCTCACGAAATGCTAGGCGCAATCCTAGCATTTTTTACAATAATGTTTTGCTCATTTTACAAATATGTACAGTATAGTTTTTTCAACTTATAGCTCGCCGCCATTATCTTATTTTTTCCCACTTATAACACTCCATCAGCTCTTCTTCATGTTAATTTTAGTCATGAAACAAAAAAATCCCCTCAAAGCATAAACTTCAAGGGGTGAGCCTGTTTTTCATTTACTTATATACGTACAGCTGTACCACTTACAGCAACCATTAACATTCCATCACGAACAACTTCATAATCTACGTCGACGCCAACGATAGCGTTCGCACCTTTTTGTTTTGCAAGTTCTTTCATTTCATCCATTGCGATATCACGAGCTTCTTTTAACTTGCTTTCGTAAGAACCAGCACGACCACCGACAACATCACGAACAGAAGCGAATAAATCGCGGACAATATTTGCACCCATAATAGCTTCACCATTTACAATATCGATATACTCAATAATTTCTTTACCTTGAATTCCAGACGTTGTTGTTACAATCATGACTGACACGCTCCTAATAAGTTGTAGTTTTAATTAGCTTTCTTATGTCTTTATTATGACATGGAATAAGTAACGAATCTATTGAATTACCTTACAGGAATGTGACAGTTTTGTAAGAATAAACCGCGCATTATGTTTCATTTTAATAAAGCGCTTTAACATTAGGATACATAAACGATTCCCTATTTTCTTTCCAGTCGCGTTCTACTTCTTTAAAAGTTGGTCTTCCTAATTCTTCATTGTTTTTCTGTTTGCGAAACCATTTCTTCACATACTTCTCTCCATTTTTATTTTGGACTGTGCAAAGGAAGCTATTACTACTATCCTTTAATATTTTTACAATCACAAATAGACACCACTTTCCTTTTAAATAATAGAATAGAACTTGATCTTTTACTATAAGCCCTTCCTCTCTTATAGTCATACGACTCCTCGGCCGCGCCAAAGTTGTAAGATCAAAAAACGATATTCACTATATTTAATATACGAAGTACATATTATTTATAGAAATCAGAGTTATACGCATTGTGCTTATCAAATATTTTATAAATTTCTAACTTATCATCTAATGTTGCATCTACTAAAATTAATATATTTCCATCGTGAATGTATTCTTCATATTTCTTAGCATGTTCCTCAGGAATGCCTAATCCGATAAATGCTCCTATTAAACTTCCAGCTCCTCCGCCAATACCGGCTCCCCCAATAGCTGCTGCGATAGGTCCCGCTGCTACGATTGGACCCATTCCAGATACGGCAAGTACACCAAGACCTGTTAATAAACCACCGAGTCCGCCTGCTACTCCTCCTGCTACGAGTCCTGTCGCTGAAAAGATATCCGCTTTATGTGCAGTTTCATGATTCACTTTTTCACCCGATTTTTCTTCCAGATGTTCAATTTCCTTTTGATCCTTCGCAATAGCTGAAATGTTATCAGCTGCATATCCTTTATCTTTTAATTCATTAATGACGAGTGCTGCATCATCAATTGTTCTAAAAACACCTACTATTTTTCTATCCACATTCATAACTAGCAACCTCCTAAAGTTTTATATCATCTATCTTTATTACTCTTCGTTTTTATATACACTAATTTTTTTATTCACATAACCATTTACGAAAAACGCCAATAATAAAAGAATTACAAGAGAACTACTTAACAAGTAAATGAAATCAAATGTAATGTCCGTTATCATTTTATCCATATGTAACAGTCTCCTTTTTATTTAAAGTAAAAGTATAAAACCTTACAATTCATCTTCGTTCAATCTCGTTATAGTACATGTATACCCTTTCCAACTCTTTCTAAACGTAAAAAACTATAATTATATTTTTTAAATTTTATATGTTTAACATTTTTTAAAACGGGTATGTTTATATTGTTATGCTTACTATATGGAAAGGAATATTTCGATGAATGCAATTCACTCTACTACTATTTTTTATAATGAAACACCTACAATAACGCAGATTCATCATTTTTATGCTTTAATGACAACATTTCAAACGAATGTATTTATAAGTAAACACGGAACACTTACTTCTATTAAAAACTTAAGCACATTAGTATCCTTTTTCCTTACTATCAAAAAAAGAGAACTTGTATTATTTATCTTTGAAGGAATAGATGCAAAAAAAGCTTTAAGAACACTCTTTCCTGCTTAAAAGTTTTATGATCCCCCTATTCCCTCGATTGTTACTTTTCATATATAGTTTTATATTTCAAAATGATTTCCTCTATGAAAAACGAACCCCCTAATACAATAGGGGGATTTCTAGTTTGGCCTTACGAAAACTGATATAATATATATTACGTTTTCATTCTTTACAATCGAAAACTTTTAATAATCTTGAAGGTAGGAATTTTTAATGGACTCGAAAGCAAAATTTAGTATTCGTTACAAAATTATGGCTGGTTATTTAGTTATCATTTTGTTCTTACTTATTTCTTTCATTATGTTAAACAATGAGATTTCCAATTTACAAAAATCTCGTAATTTTATTATTGATCACGATTTTAAAGTTCTTAATTTAACGAATCAAGTGGAGAAAGATTTACTAACAATTGAAAATAAAGCGAAAGGATTTATCACTTCTAATGATGCAAGTTACGTTCAATCCCTTAACGCTGCGGAAAAGGATTACGAAAAACATTATCAAGATCTTCTTGCTCTATTAGAGGATAACCCCTCTCAGCAAGAAAAATTAAAACAGATTAATGAAAACATTATTAATTGGATTAATAAAGAGATTCATCCACTAGTTACAAATAGCAATAGTAATAACGTACAAGCAATCGACACGACTCAAATTCAGTCATTACAATCGCAGCTAACGAACTTCCGTAGTGTAGAGGAACAACTAACGAAAAAAAGAGCTGCACAATTAGATACTGAAAATAATAAATTAGAGATTTGGTTATACAGCTTATTGTTCTTACTTTCTTGTATTTCTATTATCATTTCACTTTATATTTCGAATTCCATTACAAAAACGATTAAAAATGTAATTCAAGCTATTAAATCCATTTCTTCGAAAGAAAAAATTACGGAAAGAATTCATGTAAACACCCATGATGAAATAAAAGATCTTGCGCATACAACGAACCATCTACTAGACGAAATATCGAAAAGAGAGTGGCTACAAACCGAGCTTGCAGAGTTAATTTTAATGTATCAAGGTGTATCTTCTATTGAGATGCTAGGTAACAAAATTTTGAGTGGCATTATACAAAAAACGCAAACTTCTTGCGGTGCATTTTATGTACGTGAAGAAATTGAAGAAACTGTCTACTATGTAAAGAAAGCTTCTTTCGCAGATCAAAGTTCTGATGTTGGAAAACAATCCATTAAAATGGGTGAAGGTTTCATTGGACAGTCTGCTTTAGAAAAGAAAAGCTTTATTCTCAGGGACATACCTGGAGAGTTTCGTTACGTTACTACTGGATTGTTAGAAATACGCCCTCAAAACCTATTAGTCATCCCTATCTTATTTGAGGATGAAGTAATCGCGGTCATGGAGTTAGTAAGTGTAACTGAGATTTCAGACTTACATCAAGATTTAATTCAACAAACCGTTGATAACCTTGGTTTAACAATCCATAGTATTATGGGACGTATGCGAATTCAAACCCTTTTACATGAATCACAAGCAATGACAGAAGAGCTGCAAGTTCAATCAGAAGAATTGCAAACGCAAGCGGAAGAACTACAAATGCAAGCCGAAGAATTACGAACAACGAATGAACAATTAGAGTCTAGAACGGAAGATGCGGAGCAGAAGACAACTGACTTACAAATCGCTAAATCAGAATTAGAAGAAAAAGCAAGTGAGTTATTACGTAGCTCAAAATACAAATCAGAATTTCTAGCAAATATGTCACATGAATTACGCACACCGTTAAATAGTATTTTACTATTATCTGAAATGTTAAAAGAAAATCATGATAATCATTTATCCGATGATGAAATTGAATTAGCAACCGTTATTCATTCATCAGGGAAAGATTTACTTACTTTAATTAATGACATACTAGATTTATCGAAAGTAGAAGCCGGGAAACTAGATGTGATTTTTGAAGCAACAAATATAAGTGACATGGCAGCAAGTATGCATCAAAACTTTTTACATATAGCTGCACAAAAAAATGTTAAATTTACGATTGAAGACAGTGATACGATTCCTGATCTGTTTTATACAGATGCAAAGCGGATTGAACAAATTATTAAAAACTTATTATCCAATGCATTTAAATTCACGGAAAAAGGATCTGTCTCTTTACATTTCGATTCAATAGAAGCAACTAATTTGAGTCATGATATGCAGTCTATAAGTAATGATTGGATGACAATTTCGGTAAAAGATACTGGTATTGGTATCGCTAAAGAACAGCATCAGCTTATTTTCGAAGCCTTCCAACAGGCAGACGGCGCAACGATTCGGAAATATGGTGGTACAGGCTTAGGATTATCTATTTGTAAAGAGTTTGCTAGATTGTTAGGTGGTTGGATTACGTTAGAGAGCAATGTAGGAGAAGGCAGTACTTTCACCGTATATATCCCTAACCTTCCAAATGGATTAACTGATATGCAAGTATCCAACTTAGAAGTCGCAGCAACGGTAGATGAAGTTATCCCTGCTGAAGTTGTTGAGGAAACTATCGTTCTTCCAGAAACAAATAACGTCTTCCAAGAGAAAACCATTTTAATTGTCGATGATGATCATCGAAATATATTTGCATTACAAAATGCATTAAAAAAACAACATGCCAACATCATTACTGCACAAAACGGCATAGAGTGTTTAGAAATACTAAAAAACAATACAAATATCGACCTTATCTTAATGGATATTATGATGCCAAATATGGACGGTTATGAAACGATGGAACATATCCGAATGAACTTAGGGTTACATGAAATACCTATTATCGCATTAACTGCTAAAGCAATGCCAAATGATAAAGAAAAATGTTTATCTGCTGGCGCTTCAGATTATATAAGTAAACCATTAAATTTACATCAACTCTATTCCGTAATGAGTGTATGGTTAATAAAATAAGTGAGGTTTAGTTTCAGTGGAAAATAAGTATTATAATTTTGATCCATCTGTAGATACGGATAAGCGCACAAACTTAGAAATTGAATTACTATTGGAAGCGGTATTTAAACTATCAGGATTTGATTTTCGTCAATATGCTCGCACATCTATTTATAGAAGAATTTGTAATCGAATGCAGCTCTCTAATACCCCTACCATTTCAAAATTAATTGAAAAGGTAATTCATGAGGAAGGTTTTTTAGAACAGGTATTAAATGATTTCTCCATTAATGTAACTGAAATGTTCCGTAACCCTAGCTTTTTTAAAGCGCTAAGAGAGCATGTCATTCCTGAATTAAAAAAGCATCCTGAAATTAGAATTTGGCATGCTGGATGCGCAACTGGTGAAGAAGTATTATCCATGTCCATCTTACTTCATGAAGAAGGATTAAGTGAAAAAGCTGTTATTTACGCAACAGATATGAATACAAATGTGTTAGAGAAAGCAAAACAGGGTATCCTCCCGTTAAATAAAATGCAAACTTATACGAAAAACTATTTACAAGCTGGCGGTACACAAGCATTTTCTAACTATTATTCAACAGATAATCGTTTTGCTTATTTTAATCCGTCCCTTTTACAAAACATTATTTTTGCGCAACATAATTTAGTAACTGATCAATCTTTTAATGAATTTCATATTATACTGTGCCGTAACGTTTTAATTTACTTTACGAGTAAACTTCAAAACCAAGTACAGCAACTATTTTATGAAAGTTTAGGTCACAACGGATTCCTATGTTTAGGAAATAAAGAAACTCTACGTTTTTCAAATATAATGCCGCATTATATTCAATTTAATCCGAACGAACAAATCTATCAAAAAATACAATAAAAGCGTATGAAATCCTCTGTTTGGATTTCATACGCTTTTTATTTCGCATTCGTTTGTATCATAATGAGGCACATATCATCTGATTGTGCTTTCTTCTGTTCTTCCTTATAAAACCCTTCTATCTCTTCTTCTAAATCTCCCCATTTTCTTTCTGTAAAAGCACGTAATTTCTCTTCAGACTCAAATTCGTCATTTGCAATTGCTTCAAGAACACCATCTGTAAACAATACGATTTGAGCGTTTTTCTCAAAAGGTATAACTGTCTTTTCAACTTTTATTTCATCAAAAAATCCTACTGCACAACTTCCTCGATCTAGTGCAACTACATTCTTTTCATCAACTAAAACGTATCCAGCAGGATGTCCTGCATTTACATATTCAATTGTTCTCTTTTCTGTATCAACTACTAAGTATATCGCTGTAAAATAATATGGAATATTGTCATTTTCATTATGTAAAAGAGTCATATATTTATTTAAGTCTTTAATGACAAGTTCTGGATCAATTAAACATTTAATCGTTTCACGCAATACAGACGAAATAAACATACAAACTAATGAAGCAGATATACCATGTCCCATCACATCTAATAATATAATACCGTAGCGGTTTTCATCGATTTTATACCAATAATACATATCTCCAGCTAGTTTGAATGAAGGTAAGTAACTTGCTTCAATTTTTATATGCTCTTCTCTTAATGGGCTACTTAATAAGTTTCTTTGTACTTGTGTAGCTAAATCTAATTCATTACGAAGATTTTCTTCTTGTTCTTTATGCCAATTTAATTCGGATTTCAAGCGTAATGCTACACGCATACGCGCTAACAATTCAACTTTATTTATCGGTTTCGTAATATAATCCATTGCCCCCATATCAAGCGCTTCAGCTAATTTATTCGCATCTTCTAAAGCTGTTACAAAAATAATAGGAATATCTTTAAACTTCTCTTCTTTTTGTAATCGCCTACAAACTTCAAGTCCATCAATTTCAGGCATCATAATATCTAATAGTATTAAATCTATTTCATTATGCCTGGAAGAATCTTTTCCAAAATGGATATATTCGAAAAGCTCTTGTGCAGAATTCAGCGATACAAGGTCCTGATATCCGGCCTGTTTTAAAATTTTTTCAATTACAAAGATGTTAACCGGATTATCATCGACAATTAAAATGGACACAAGTTATTTCCCCTTTTCTTATTTAAAATGTAAATCTATTATCATTTTCTATTTTTCTAGTATTGCATACTCAGATTCAAAATGAAAATTTCGTACTCAAACATATTTTTTATATAGCAAAAGAACAAACCCCCAGAAATGAGAGTTTGTTCTTTCACTCTATAATTTTCCACTTTTAATTTAGCACCATTGCTTTGTCATTTAAAAGACGATCCAATTCTTCCATATGATTTGTTTCATCTGCAATCATATCTTCTAACTTTACAACTAACTCTGTCATATTTAATTTCGCTGCCTGTTCTTTTCTCGTTTCATAACGCTTAATTGTTTCATATTCTGATTGTCTAGCGTATTCTAACATTTCTCTAACATCTTCTACTTGTTTCACTCGTAAAGGGATTGTAGTAGGTGTACCACCTAGCGTCTTAATTTTCTCCGCTAAATATAGGGCATGTCCTTGTTCATCACTAATTTCAGATTCAAAGAAAGGTTTTAACACTTGTCTATATATACCAGAAACCGTAGCTGCATTATGGTTATACATAATAATTGCCGAGTATTCTCCTGCTAAATCTTCATTCAATCCTTCGATTAGTTCTTTCACATCGTGTGACATTTTTGTATCTCCTCCTATACTTAATAAGTACCCCTTTTCTCATGTTTTAAACATCATTATTTAAATTTTTTATGTATCTAAAAATGCGGCTTGTTTCAATTTACTTATTGCTTGTCTTTTAATACGAGAAACGTGCATTTGTGAAATACCTAACCGTTCCCCTGTATCTTTTTGATTTAAATTTTCTCCAAATATATAATGAATAACACTCTTTTCCGTATCATTTAATACGTTAAAAATATCCTTTAAAACGAGACGCCTTTCTGTCTCTTCATATCCTTGTTCTACTTCACCTACAGATTCAATTCTCGCTACCGAACTGCCATCAGATGCATTTTCAACTACATCATCTAAGGAAGATACGCGATAATTATTTTTCGCATCCATAATTTCTAGTACTTCCTCTTCGGACAGTCCTAAATGATCCGCAATCTCGATAATTTTCGGTGAACGTTGCAAATGATCTGTTAGCTCCTCTATCGCAAGTTTAATCTTCCCGCCTAAATCTTTAATTCGCCTTGGAACATGGATACCCCAAGTTTTATCACGTAAATACTTCTTTATTTCCCCTACTATCGTAGGTATTGCGAACGGCTCAAAAGCATTCCCTATCGAATAATCATATCTTCTTATTGCGCCTAAGAGCCCTAACATCCCTACTTGTATAATATCCTCATGCATCGGTCCACCTTTTGAATAACGATATGCAATGGAAGATACGAGATTTTTGTAGTGATTAACTAATCTTTCTTGCGCTTCATCACATTGGGTTTGTTGGAAGTCTGCAATTAGTTTAATAACGTCTTCTTTAGTAAGATTCGTAGGTTGAGATTGGATTTCCATCATTCTCCACCTGCTCTCTTTGTATATATTTTGTCATTAAAACTGTCATGCCCTCATCATGCATGATTTGTATATCATCCATTAACGTATTGATTAAATATAAACCTAAACCATTTTCCGGCAAATGTTCTACTGGTTTACTAATATCATACGGACCAACTTTCCTTTTTAAGTTATTAAAATCAAAGCTAACCCCATTATCAGCAACCATAATTTCTAATCGATTTTCATATAGCCCAAAGACAATTGCAATTTCTCCAACGTCTTCTTTGTATGCATGTTGTACAATATTTGTACATGCTTCACTAATCGCAATTTTCATATCTTCTATATCGTCATAAGCAAAGCCCATTCGATTCGCAACACCAGCCATTGTTAAACGAATAATAGCCACATATTCTGCCTTTGCAGGAATTTTCATTTCTATCTTTTCAAATCTCTCCATCATCCCTAGTCACCTTCTTTCTACTTTTTCAAAATCGGAATTCAAATTTAATATTTCTGTTAACCCTGTAATATCAAATAATCTTTTTAACCTTTTAGATACACCAATAAACTCTAGTTTTCCATCATTTTTCTTAATCGCTTTTAATAAAGCTATAAATACGCCTAAACCTGTACTATCCATATACTCTACCTCAGTAAAATCTACTACAATATAAACCTCTTTCTCGCTTGCAATAGGCATTACCTTATTTTTTAAATCTGATGCCGTATACGCATCAATTTCACCATTAAGTTGCACCGTATAACCTAAATCATTTTGCAAAATATTTACTGCCAAATTCATCATTTCCGCCCCCTTATCTCAAACTACTACTATGTTAATTACCCATAAAAATTAATTTTAAACATATTTTTTTATTTTTATTATAAATAAAGTGAAACTTTAATCAGTAGGGGTTTTGTTCATCCCCCACTGATTATTAGCCTTCACCAATCGGACTTTTACGGACAGTTGATCCCCCACCTAACTTCTTTGCTTCCGCTGAATTTTGAGGTGGGGGTCTTACTGCCCGTTAAAGCGGGATAAATTTTCTACACCTTTCTCAGCTTAACACTTAAAAAATATTATCAAATGTTTAAACTTTATAAATTTGTGTATGTATTATGTATAAACATTATTTTTAGGGGGATCTATCTATGGAAGAGCACAGCTTTAAAAAAGGAGATTTCGTTCAATTTTCTTATCGACACGACCATGCTACAAAATTAATTGGTTCCATTATTAACATACTAACGAATACAATTGTAGTGGATATAGGTAATAGCGAGGACTTATATCATATAGAACCAAGGCAGGTCGTAAGAATAAATAATTGTAAAAAAGTAACGATGGTTTAATACATAATAGAAATTGTAATTTGAATGAGTGGGGGTTCTTCATCCTCCACTCATTCCTATGCAGATTACATAAAAAAAGCATCCAAATTAGCTTAATTGGATGCTTTTTTATGTATATTTATCAGTTCATTCACTTTATAGCTATATATAATAAACTTAAGATTACTATTCATTATCATACTTACGCCTTCCGTAGCATTCTAGAAAAGAATGTAACGATTAAAATAAAGACGATTGCACCTAATAAAGCTGGAAGAATAAAGATGCCTCCCCATTCAGGACCCCAATGACCAAATAATGCACTACCTACCCAAGATCCGATTAATCCGGCAATCACATTACCAACTATACCTAAAGGAAAGTCTTTTCCCGTAATCATTCCAGCTAATGCACCAATAAGTCCACCTACAATACACGTAATAATAAGTCCCACAATTAGACCTCCTATATATTTTTATATTGGGTTTATCAAGCTTTGGTATGTAACCAAAGCTTGATAAACATGTATTATTCTTTATGATCCAACTCATCACTTATCTTTTGTTTCACTTTTCCGACTTTTTCTTTTATCGTTCCCTTCGTCTTCTCCCACTTCCCTTCATTTTTCAACTCTCTATCTTCTGTAACTTCACCAATTCCTTCTTTTACTTGCCCCTTTTTCTTTTCAACTTTACCCGTAATTTGTTCTTTTAGCCCGCTCTCACTCATATTTCCAATCTCCTTTTCGTAATAGATTTATAGATATAAAGGATACAAATTTAAATAGAATACATGCATCTTCTTTCTTGTAACCATTCACCAACTCTTTCTAAATCTTTAACGAATAACAAGATCTTCCCTTCATCTAGCTTTTCTTCGTAGAAGTTCGCTTCTTCCTCATTAAGCCCTAACTCCTGCATTTTATTTCTTAACTGATCTCCCGTTTTTTGAAAGACGTTAATAATACTTGTCCCAAGTCCCTCCTCTTTTATTCCAATTGTATTCACGTCTGCATTATCTGCGATTCTATCTGTCCTTTCTTTCTCATGTGTTAATACGTAAATATCTTTTTGGTCTATCCCTTTCTTCACTAGATCATTCACCGCATTCATGACCTCTTTCTCCGTAATAAATTCATATACAAAAGGTTTACTATACTTCGTTTCCATCTTTACCTTCCTCCTCTAAAATGAATTATTTGTTATATTATATGTAGTACACCCATTTTCGAAATGTTAAACATAAAATATGAAAAAAGTTATGTGAATTTTGATTTTAATAGAGAATAAACAACATAATTTACCACTTTAAAACATTTCCTCTTACAATAACCACCTAAATTAACAGAAAATTGTTATAATTAAAAGTGAGGAGGGATATCATGAAAAAAATCATATCTATATGCGCTCTAACCGCTCTATCTTTCACTTTAATAGGCTGTGCAAGCACCTCAGCTACAGACAAAGCTCCACAAGCTAAGCAAGAACATACACAAAATACCTTTCAATTAAACTCCGCAAATATTACAGACATTGAAATACTTAGCACAATAAATAACAACATTTCAAAATCTCAAACAGACAACGAAGAAATGATAAATTCTATCATTTCAGCAGTTCAAAAAGGCACTCCTAAAACAATTACACTTGATCAAAAAAAGCGAGAATCTGCGCATTCTACTATTACCGTTACATATAAAGATGACGCAAAAGAAGAGTTTCTTGTGTGGGTTGATAATAAGGAACAAATTACGATTGTTAAAGATGAGAAGAAAGATAAGGTTGAAGCTGTGACAGTGAATATTAAAGATGCGAAAATGATGAAAGATTTTTTTAAAATGTAAAAAGGATCTCCTTTAAGGGGATCCTTTCTCTCTTCATACAGCCTATTGAATTCTGCTCCTTATCATCCAAAGCAGAAATATTAATGATATATTATGAAGACGTTTATTTACTCTATAGTTATATACCTATTGTTGCTATTGCAGAAAAGTACAACAAGCTGGACAACCTAGATTTCAAACTGTAAGATTAGATGTTGGTAAAATTAAAGACAGCAAAGCATATATAGAAAATAGGTGTTAATTTTGAAAATCAATAAAAAATTTGAACCAATGATTTTTAATCTCTTTATGATTTTAGGTATATCTAGTATTATCTCTTTCGTCATGGTTTCAATGAACGTTGGGTATACAGCTTTATTTCTCAAATCATGGCTGAAAACATGGGGAATTGCTTTCGTGCTTGCATTTTTAGCTTCTAAATTACTACCCTTTGTAGTGAAAAGGATAATGAAAATATTCATATTTGTTGAGAAGGATGCTTAAAAATAAAGTGATGCACTACTCTAGTTCCTTTAAATGAAAAGAGATAATCATCACAAAGATTAACCTAGTAAAATATTTTAATTCGAAGAAAGGTACTTGCAAAGTTATCTTTTCCTTATATGTTAAAAAAGCTCGCCTATTTCCGTAGGCGGGCTTTATCTTTATTACACAATAAGAAAGTATACTCTCTTTTCCTCTGAAATTTTATGTAATTGTACATATTCATGAAAATAGATAAAGTTGTTATTACAACATATTTTCCACTTAGTTATCAGTAGAATGTTTTTCTATAAAATCAAGGATCCTCGCATTCACTTCGTTAGAGAACTCACCATTAATTGCGTGAGATGCATTTTTCCAGTTCACTATATCTATATCTTTAACGTATTTTTTCCCAGTTTCAACTGCTTTTACTGAATTATGCATTGTACTTTTTTCAGCCATTAAGGCAAGCACTGGAACATTGATATTTTTTAAATCTTCTTTACTAAATAAATCAGGTGCTGGCGTTTTCAATTTATAATTACGCATACCCGACTCGATTAATTTAGCAATAGGTTCATCGTCATTTATTTCTGCTCCCCCAGAAACATAACTTAACATCTTTTCTCTTATAAACTTAGGCACAATAGGAACGGAAGCTGGAATAGATGCTAGAATCATCTTTATGGATATTTGCGCAAATACAAAGACTGGGTCCAGTAAACTAGCCGTAGCAATATGCTCAGGGTTATATCTAGCCAAGTTCATTGCTGTCCAACCTCCAATGGAGACACCGACGATATGCACTTTTTCTAAACCTAATCCTTCAATTACTTCATTTAACCATTCTGCTTGTTGTTTTTGGTTTTCAATCACCTTCGTTTGCACACTCATCCCAGGTTCACCGAGTAAATCGATTGTGTAAGCAGGCCTTTTCTCCCTTACCCCTTCTAAATTCGGTACCCACATTGGAGTAGATGCACCACGTCCATGGAGTAAAAGCATTGGTTCCTTATGTTTATTTTCCTCTTTAGTAAAGTAATACGTACGAATTATGCCATATGTAGTTTTTATATCTTTCGTATCGTTAGGTGCTGGAAGAAGTGCCATTGATTCATCGTAGGCAATTTGAAAATCTTTTTTTCCTTTTTCAGATGTAAAATGACCAATCTTATTACCCTCTCTCTTCATTTGAATCCCTCCTTTCTACAAATATATGGATGAACTTTATCTATATACTCATGGTAGTAATCCATTGAAAATTTATCTTCTTTCAAGCAAAACTCTCATTTAGCAAAAAGAAAATTGTACGTTTAGATACAATTTGGCAACAAACTAACTGTTTTCTTGTACGCTAATAGACAACTACTGCAAGAGTTATAGTTTTTATGTTTTTATTTCCCTTTTTTGCATGTATCTTTTAATCAGATCAATACTTTTTAGTACATCATAAAAAAGATAAAAAAATAACTAGAAAAACTGTCACAAAATCCGTTTTTCTGGTTTCTCTATAATACAGGTATCAAATTGAAAGTGAGGTTTAAACTAATATGTTAACCATAGAAAACGAAGAAAGTCATGCTTCTAATATGACCTTTGAATATTTATTTAAGCAGTACTATGCTTATGCTGTGAAACAGATTATATGGATTGTTAAAGATCAATCTATCGCTGAAGAGTTAGCACAAGAAGTATTTTTACAATTATATCGTAGCGATTGGAAAGGAATTGAAAACATACCTGGATGGTTGATTAAATCTTCTACTTATGTTGCTTATAACCATTTTCGCTCTGAAAAAAGGCAGCAAGCGAAGATTGATAAAGAAATACAATACCATGAAGTACAAAATGTTTCATCATTAGACGATGATTGGATAAGAAAAGAAGAAATTACAAAGGTCCAAACGATACTAAATAAAATGAATGATCGCGAACGAACCCTTTTACTAATGAAATTCTCTGGTTTTCAATATAAAGAAATTGCAGAAATACTTCAAATTGAAATATCTTCTATTGGAACATTATTGGTCCGAGCCAAAATGAAATTTCGTAAGATTTATAAACAAATGGAGGAGGCATAACAAATGAAATGTTATGATATCGGATTTATTCAAACATATATTGATGGCGAACTTTCTCATGATATAAGAAAAGAATTCACAAAGCACCTAGATACATGTGAAACATGCCAAGATTTATTAGTAGAAATCAGCAAATTAAATCAATGGGAAAACGTAATGCTAGATGAAGAATGTGCAATCTCACCACAAGAAATCAAAATTGATATAGAACAAGCATGGAAAACATTTGAAAGTCGTTCCAAGTTAGACAATGTTTCTAATATAAAACAGAAAAAACCACAAAAGAAGGGGATGTTTACAAACATGAGTAAAAAATCAAAACGTTTTATGTATACAGCAGTAGCTGCAGCAGCACTTTTCACAACAGCAATGATTCCACAAGTACAAGTAGCGGCTACAAATGTTGCTTCATATTTTTCTGATGCAATTACAAATGATAAAGTTGTAAATGAAGGAATAAAAGATGAAAATGGTATCACACAAGATATGATGAAGAATGGTAAATATATTCCTATTGATGAAAAAATTACAGATCAAGGTATTACCGTACATCTCAAAGAATTATTTATCGCAGATTCACGTATATCAGTTCATTATAGAATGGAAAAAGCTGATGGAAGTTTAGTACCATTTGAATTTAATACATCAGGATTAGATCTCGAAAGTGATGGTAAAGTGAATGGGCAGCAAGAGGAAAACCCTGAGATTAAAAATGATGGGAGGCTATCATTTATCCATGATGCAGATGATCGTCTTCCTTTTGAACTTATAGCAGCAGGTAAAAAATTAGATAAAATAGGCATTCGTGATAATGATAGACCCGAAGGTGTTTCTACATTTGTTATAACTACTGAAAAAAAAGACGTTTTTAAACAGCCTCTTACTTTAGACGTAAATATAACTAGAATTGGAAAAGTAATTGGATCTTGGAAAGCTCAAATTCCAATTGATACTTCACATTTGAAAAAGAATACGAATTAACATGAAAAAAAGAATAGAACAATATGTATCTAATTCTCAGTTTATATGTTTTCTTGTTTTCGTGACATTTATTTCTTATATAGTTTTTACTCTATCTTTTATTTATGATTTAAGTGGATAACCTTAAATTAATCATTTAAGATCATTACAAGAAAAAGCTCCCCAAAAACAACCGATTTCTTAACGTATAAGAAATCGGTTATTTTGTATCTAAAAAACGTTTTAAAGTGCAATTTCCTAAAAAAGAAAAGACACCCTAAGGTGCCTTCCTCCGACTTGAACCATCTTAATTTTAATAATATGTATTGGACTCCCATCCAATTATTATTTTACCATGTTAAGTTGTTTTTGTTTATTGAGAAATACAATAATTTACTTGTGCTGGTTGTCTGTATGAGGTCTTTTTGTAGTCCATGCAGCGATTAACAAAAGAACAATAGCCGCGATAACACCTAAAAGTCCTTGCTTGAGCCACATAGATAATGCGGCATTTGAGCCAAAAGCTAGAAACATAAGCATGACTGTGTATTTATTAAATCTCATGATAAGCAATCTCCTAATGGGACTACGCATAGGTAGAAAAGTAAATATATATACTTCTCTCCCCATCTTAATGTTACTTGATCAGTACTTGTTTTCATTATATATACAAAGAAATGAAACCGGCTATAACAACCAATGGCAGGATTACTGCGAGTTTATTTTTTAGAGGGACACGTTTGTCTGGGACACCGGGGTGGATAACAAATGCAAGTAAAACAATTGCTCCAATAATACCTAAAATTGTCTGAATGATCATCATCCTCCTAAGGAATATTATTATCAAAATTATATCACATTCAAACGCTCACAAAGTAAATATCTTACAATTAAACCCGGATGTCGAAATCCAAAAAAGCCCCTCAAAGCATCAGCTTTAAGGGGATTCATCCTATCATCTTCTCTCTTCATACAATCGATTTGCTTTATACGAACAAACTAAATACATAACAATTGCAGTAGGGATAAACAACCATGCAAAGCCTCTCATCAATGCTAATGGTGTTTCAAATAAGAATGACCATAGAAATGATACACCTTGCTTATCCCATAGTCCTGGCGTAAAATATAGTTCTTTCGGATTTGCAAGTGCTCCTAAATGAATCGTGTCATTAAACATAAATAGGATTAATATCGGAATAGAGCACATAGCTAATTCTAAAAATGTTTTAGATAGACGCTTATACTTCCCCGCTCGTGACATTTGATCTGAAAAAATGTCATCTTCGCTTTCCTCATTTACCTTTTTAAAATAGTACGTACCTGACCACCGATTACCTGCTATATGCTCCCAGCCGCTATCTTCAAATAGTGTGCAGTAATTCATAAATTCACTTTTTCTACTAAATACTCTATGGTCTATTCTAATCGTCGCATCTTCCGGCTCTGTATATCTAAATGTATAACCAAATGTAGTGCTTTCTAGTTGATAACCTTTCCAAGCCATCTCTTCTAACCATTTTTCCTCTTTCTCAAAGTCTAAAAAGAATTTCAATCTCCACATCATCGTTTCCCCCTAACTATACGTGTAATAAACTCTTTGTAACCGCAATAATGTGCTGCATTCTCATAAAGTCTAAGTGCAATACTTCTTTCCCGCGTTCCGTAATGACATACACTTTTCTTCGTTTATCTTCACTTTTTACCGATTCAATTAACCCTTGTTTTAATAAATTTTCAACCGCACCATACAATGTACCCGCTGCGATTTTCACTTGATGATTACTCAGTTCCTCCACCTTTTGCATAATTAAATATCCATGAGCTGGCTCTAATAACGCTAAAAGAACGTAATACGTTGTTTCCGTTAATGGTAAATTTTTATCTCTATTCATAAAGACCTCCAATGTAACGATAACTATATAGCTAAACTATATAGTTAAACTGTATAGTTTTATTTTATACAGTTGGACTGTATATGTCAAATTAAGTTAAAAAAATAACCTAGATCCCATAGGATCTAGGTTATTTTTTTACATAAACGTAATCGTCACTAAAGAATATCCTTCTTTCGCATTATACGGCTCCGCTTTATAAGAAACACGGTTTGCCCCTTGCGGATAACCGATTTCTCCAATTACTTTTTTCACATCTTGCAATGCACCATCCATTGATTGTTTATAAAGAATTTCAATCTTTGGCAACTTTTCGTTATAACGCTGCTGCATTTTATTTTTGAATTCATTATAGTTATTTGCAATGTATTCATTTCCTAAATAATTTAACTTTGTATCTTTTAAAATCTGTTGGTATGCAGCTGTTTTAGCATTACCCCCTGCGATTTTACTTGTCAATGTATCATAATAATTTGTTGTAGCTTGCGGATAGTCACTTCTATTCCATTCATGATTTCTTGCAATTTGCTCATCAGATAAGTTGAAATAAGAATACGTTGTGCGGCCTTGTTCATCTGGCACAGGATCGTCGAATGTTGTATCAAGGTGATACCATTTGTTTTCGATTTTCACTAAATTCCAAGCATGAGGCTGACCGTCTCCAGTTCCTACTACAAAATGATTCTCAACTCCAGCTTCTTTTAATAATTGATAGGTTAATAGTGCGTAACCTTGGCAAACCGCAGAACGATTTACGAGTGCTTCATATGCGGTGTAAGCTTTATAAGACGTATCATAAGAAACGTGTTTTACGACATAATCATGAATCGCCTTCACTTTTTCGTGATCATCCATTCCAACTTGCGTAATCGAAGAAACGATTGCCTTCGCTTGCTTCATTACATATTCCGTTTGTTCTTTCGTTTCACGGTATGTAATCTTTAACGTAAACGTATAATTTCCAGGTGATCCAGAAAGTCCATATGAAACATTCGATCTATTATAATTCGTATACTCATTTTTACTTGCCACTTCTTTATAGGCATTAAAAAGTGTATTCATCACTTCTTTTGTATTACTATTTTTCGTTTTATACGAAAGTGTAATATTCGTCTCATACGCATTAATACGCTTTTGCACCTCATCTTTGAATGCTGCTAATAATGCCGCATCCCCTGTATCTTGCACCGCAACCGCAGGCTTTTTATATTGCAAAGCATTATATAAAAACTGTGCATACTGTTCACGCGTTACCGTTTTAGCAGGTTCAAATTTCCCGTCGCCTGTACCAGATGCAATCCCGTTTGACTGCACTGCACTAATCGCCCCTTCTGCCCAAAAACCATTCGGAACATCATTAAATGTATGCTTTTGCTTAGCCGAAACTTGAAAAGCATTTTTAATAATTTGCGCCATTTCTGCACGGCTAACAAAATCTTTCGGCCTAAAACCTCCGTTTGCATCACCTTTAAAAATCCCTAATTTCGTTAACGTTAAAACCTCTTCAGGAAACAATGTTGCACCTGAGCGAATATCTCGATACGGATTGTTTAAAGTTGATCCATCTTGTAATACGTAACGAGCACCATCATTACTAAACGTACCACCTTGCTTATTTGGTACCAGCGCACGATAAATTAAAGCTGCAACTTGCTCTCTCGTCGCAACATCACCGAAACCAAATTTCCCATTTCCATAGCCTGAAATAATATTTTTACCCGCCAAATCTTTAATTGCCGGATACGACCAATGCGATGTAGGCACATCAGAAAAAATACCCGCCTCAGCAGCTCTCACATCACTGCCATTTGTAGACAATAAAGCACCACCAATAAGTGTTAATGATGTAATTGATTTTAATAGTTTTGTGTACATAATTCCTTCTCCCAATTCGTTCTCTATTTATGTTTTTTTGTCGAAAAATCTAAAATAATATGACAAAACATATTATACTATTAAAACTTTTTGAAGGATATATTAAGTTTTGAAATATGCAAAAACTCATATTGTTATAGGAATTCATAGTGATATTATGTTGTTTTACTTGGGAATATATAAATAAAAGAGAAATACAACATACAAACAGCCCAAGTTCATCGTGCAAAACTTTCTGCGTTTAATCTAGGAAGCATTGTATTTTCTATAGTTGGAATTATTGTACATATTTGTTACTACTTTAAATACTTTTTATAGAGGTTTATCAGTTCTTTTGTAAATTTTAAAAATGCAGTAACAACTTAAATTCATAGGACAACCCATTCAAACGAAAACCACTATTCGGATTAAAGGTTCTGGTGCAAATAAAGGATACATTCCAAAAAACAATGAGGATTCTACCGGAATCGTTCTTTATGCTGTTAATCCAAATAATTGATGAATGAATTGTTTTTGATTTTGAACAGACTGATCACACACCCTTTTGTAGAGTAATAGTATCAGTATGTCCAAGATTTACAGATTCATTGCACAAGTGTTATATTTTTTGCACCAGAACCGAATAAAATGTACAATAAATGCAACACCTTACATTTATTAACAAAGTTTACAATTAGGTTGATAAATTTTAAAATTAGCTTAAAAAAACACTTTTTCTATTTATTTGGATTTTCATCTATGTGATAGTGAATGAGTACATAATAAAGGTGAAAGGGTGTTTTTCTTTGAACAAATTTTTCAAGAAGTTGGCTGTAGTATTATCGTTCTCTATGCTATTAACAGCAGTTAGTCCTGGGTATTCAGCTTTTGCGAACACTGAAAGTGATGATCTGAACTCTGAACGATTGTTAACAGAGGACGAGTTTTTGTATGACGTTGGTTTTGAAGATGTAACGATTGATGAGTTTGCTGGAGATAATATGCCGGATTATGTGGATGATTCTGTAGAAGAACCTCATTTGAGAGTATATTATGCAGCGCCTGTTGTGGTTTGGATTGTTGTAGCTGGAATTAGGGTTTCTAGAATAGTCTATAAAGCTATTAAGTATGCTCCTAAATATCCATCAGGATTTAAAGCTGTGCAAAATGGAACAAAAAATGTAAATGTAAACAATACAAAATTATTAAGTGAATTGAGACAAATTGAATCAGGAACTTGGAAAAAAGTATATAAAGATGGTTATGACAAAAATGGTAAAAAGATTTCAATTCACTATTTCCAAAGTAAATCAGGTAAAGTGTTTGATGTAAAAGTTAAAAGTGGATGGAGTGTAAAATAATACATGTATGATTTACGTGTAGAATCGAAAGATATTCAACAGTTTGAGAAAATGATATTAATAAATATATTGGGTGTTCTAAATGCATTAGAAGAACAGTTGATAACGATTGAAGAAGCGGAGAAAATAATATTTACTCCCTATACAATAGATTTATTAAGATCAAAAAAAGTTTCTGAGGAAGTACTTCATGTTATTTATTTAGGAACTGAGCTAGAAGATATTTATAGTTTGATGCCTAATGAATTAAAAGATACTTTGTTAGAGATAAAACAGTTGGTATTAAAATTATTGCAGGAAAAGCAAGAATTTAAAATTTTAGATAAGGCATTAAGATAATTTAAAAGACATGGAAAACAATTGTTTTCCATGTCTTTTTTGGTTCTGGTGCAAATAAAGGATACATTCAAAAAAACAATGAGAAATCCTACCGGAATCTTTCTTTACACTGTTAACCCAAATAATTAATGAATGAATTGTTTTTGATTTTGAACATACTGATCACACACCCTTTTGTAGAGTAATAGTATATCCAAGATTTACAGATTCATTGCACAAGTGTTATATTTTTTGCACCAGAACCGAAAATCCCTTCTACCTTAAGATAGAAGGGATTTTCTCATTTCTACTTCAAACTACCCGCAATCTCCGTAAAGATAACTCCAAGTGCATGCGCACCTGCATCTGGATAGCCTAAGCTTCTTTCACCAACTGTACCGGCGCGGCCCATGCGAGCTACGATTTCTTTCGTGTACTCTGCGCCTTTAACAGCTGCTTCTGCTCCTTTTTCAAAGGCAGTTTTCATATCTTCTTCGTTTGAAGCGCTAGTTAACCAAGAGTCTACACATGGAGCAAGTGCATCAACAAGCGTTTTATCACCAACTACTGCTCCTCTACCGAATGATCTTTCACCTATAAAATCTGCTATCTCTTCTTTTTTTCTATATTTGCACCAGAACCTTATTTTTTAATCAACACTATTTAACTGACTCTACTTGTTTCTCTAATTCTCTTCCAAGAAATTTAGCAAGCTCAAGCATACCAAATTGATTAGCTACAGACTCTGCATCAGAATTATAGTTTGTGTTTGTATTAATATCATACGTATAAATTATTCCATCCAAACTGCGAATAAATTCAATACCAGCAACAGTAATTTCATTTTCTTTCAAAAATTCTTTGTACTGTTCAATGATCGGCTCGTGGAAGTCCGGTATAATTTCAAATTTTGTTGACGCTTCTTTCTTACTCTCTTCTCCTACTGGGCAGAAAGCATCTTGAATCGAGCATGCATCCGCTGGACAAAGCTCGAATCCTTCTGATGTATCTACTTTAACTGCATATACAAACTGACCGCCTACAAATTCACAACGTGTAATATATGGTTCTGGCGCTTCAATATATTGCTGGATTAAAGTAATTCCATCAATAGGTTCTTCAAACGCCGGACTATCCATATATTGTTCTAAAGCATCGATGGAATGAAATAGTTGAACACCGAGGCCTTTACCTGCACGGTTATGCTTTGTAATGAACGGCACTTCCCCTAACTCCCTAGCAGCTTTTACTATATGATCACGGCCAACAGCACCAATTGTTTTTGGCACTTGTATACCAAAATTTCTTAATGCTGCATATTGATTCAATTTACTTACTTCAAGACGTAATGCACGAGACCCATTAAATACTGTTCGCCCGTATCCTTCTAACCAAGCAAGAACTCCTTCCGTCAACTCAGGTGCATATCTATGACCTCTCGTATGTGAAGAAGCACTCATGCGGCTATAAAAAACACCTTGGGGAGGTTCTTGTTCTAACGTAATTGTTCCTTCATTTAAAAACCATTCCTCATACGGTAACTCCAGTTCTTCCAACCTTTTCACTAAATGATCCGTCCATTCCTTATTCTCATGTAATATGTAAATTTTACTCATTTGTAATCAATTCCTTTCTTTTTGCTTCAACTAATGGCATCACTTTTTCAGAAAATCGTTTCATCTCTTCAAGCTGTGGCGAAAATTGTAAAAGTAATAACGTAACACCCACTTTTTCAAAGGCGAGTATCCTTTCTGCAATTTGTTCTGGTGTTCCAATTAAATTAGGACGTAATCCACGATTAGATACGGAATAATCATTCAGCTTCACTTGCTGTTCCAAATGCGATTTACTAATAAAATCTTGGTAACCCGCATAACCTAAAGCATCATCTTTCACATCCGTTATGCGTCTCCATTCTTCTAATGCCTCTTCTTCTGTATCACGACAAATGACGTAAGCCGCGAGCCCGAATGACTGCAATGGCTTCTCTGTAACTTTCTTTCTACGATTCTTCATATCTTCTATTTTCACTGATACTTCTTCCACTGTTCCTCCATGCATGACATATGCATCCGCATGGTTTACAATTACTTCTTTTCCTCGCTCACTCTCACCACCTGCATAGATCTTAATTCCTTGTTTCTGTACAGGTTTTGGACTTAAATGTGTATGATGAAGCTCATAAAAATTCCCTTTATACGAAAACACTTCTTCTTTCCAAAGCTCTTTCAAAACTGTTACAAATTCCTCTGTGCGATCATATCTTTCATCATGTGCGGTAAATACTCCGCCGTACTGTCTCGCTTCTTCTTCCCACCACGCTGAAACTACATTCAATGTAAAACGACCATTACTTAATTGATCGATATTCGCTGCCATTTTCGCTGTAACCGCTGGATTGTGGAAGCCAGGTCTTACAGCTGTCATAATCTCTAATTTATCCGTTACTGCTGCAAGTGCTGCCGCAGTTGTCCACGCTTCTAAACTTGGTGCTGAAACACCTTTTATATCATTTAAATTTAATTCCGCAATAAGAGTTGTTGAAAAACCTAATTGTTCTGCCGCTTGTGCTGTTTGTTTTGCATACTCAAACGTAGGCGGCATAGATTCATCCTCTACATTTCGAAGCCATCCCCCAAAAATCGGTAACCAAAAACCATACTCCACTACATACTCCCCCTTCATCTCTTAGCCATAAAAAAGACTACTCTTATTCAAATAAGAGTAGCCTTCTTGACTAATTGAACCGCTCTTATCTTTCAGGTGTTTTTTCACCTGCAGGATTTGGCACCTTTCGTCTCACACGAGGTTGCCGAAGTTTCATAGGGCCCGTCCCTCCACTTCTCAACATAAGAATTGTTTGATTTTTATTTATTATAATCATCAGAATAATAAAAATCAATCATTTAATACTCATTTTTCCTATAAGCATTAAATGATATATAAGAAATCATATTTTTATAGAGGTTCATAGGGATATTATCTTGTTTTACTTCCGAATATATAAAGGGGTATATTGTATCATGTCGAAAACATCATTTATAACTAAGTTGCTTTGCTTCTATTGTAGAGATGATAGAGAATATACAAACATAAATATCAACTTACAGAAGTTTTAGTAATATGAAAAATAAAAGAACCTCAATATTAGTTGTATTATTTATTCTATTAATCATTATCGGATGCAGTTGTTTCTGCTAAAAAACTATTAGAAAAGGTACCTATATATAGGTACCTTTTCTTCATATGTATTTATTAAGATTTGTATTTTTTGACTGTACAAGGAATAGTTACAATGTATAAATCTATAGCATAGATTGTAACCCAAATACCTTTACCTTCAGCCGCTAACTTTTCATTCAATTGTGATAAATGCTCTGAAACTTTTCTTTTACCCCACTTTCTAGGAAACCATTGAAAAACCTTAGGAACATTATGTTTTTTGTTATACCATACATTCAATCTCCAAAAAATCAAGAAAAACGAGACAATCACTACAATACAAAAAATATCAAAATATGAAATCCCTAAAATCATATAATATATTCTCCATTTCCATATAAATTAAACATAAATAAATCTATATATATAATATTAAATATTAAAACCCATTTATTGATGCTATAACAGGCTCACTCGATGATTGTTATATTTTTTCATGGTTTTTAAGCAATATAATACCTTCTTAACACCAAGTGTACAAGTAAAAGAAGACATCTTAATCGATGTCTTCTTTTCTTATACAATAACAACACAATAAAATTAAGTTGATTCAAGCTGCAGGATACTACCTTGATATGATAATAAAGAATACATCATCACATTGTCAGCAAGCAAAAGTGTATTCTGCATTTCTGAAAACAGTAGATGGCAGATTGTGACCTGCTGAATCTGCTAAGAAAGAATATACAAGAACATCCTTAACATCGTCTTTATTTCCACTAATGATGACATCAAGAAAATCTTCTATGTGGAATTCTGGCGTAAACAACACAATCTTAGTTGTTCTGTTTGGTTCTAAAGAAACAAAAGTACGAGAAATTTCAACTAATTCATTTTGAGTTGGAAAAGAAGTGTTTGGACTTCTCTTAACAGTTACCGTTACATTACTAGTATGGCAGCGTGAATCATTGTTTAACATAATGTTGAGAGCAGTTGGAATAATCCCATTTTCAGAAACTGGAACTCGAAACACTCCAGTAGATTTATGAGCCATATAATCACATCCTTTCAAAATAAAATATATTTACAATATATTAGATGCAAGAAACGTTCATTTTGATAGGGACAAATTATATGATTAATATATCTATAATAACCCTTGGTATTACTAAGACAATGATTTAAAAGATTAACAAATATCGTGAGAACCAATCGAATGTATATGAAAAGAAAAAAGAATAAGGCGCCTAAAAGATTCCCTATTTTGAGCCAATAATGAGACATTATGTTAATCTTATATGTATAGTTGCACAAAATTGAGAAACTTAAGGAGACAGATCAATTTTATGAGAAAATCATTCATATTACTTACTTTCATTCTAGTATTAGTCAGTGTTACGGCTGCTTGCACACAAGATAAAAAAGATAGTGCCGTTGAAAATAGTCCAATAGAAGAACCAACCGCAAAAAATGAAAATGAAGAATTAATAAATTTTGAAGAAAAAGAAGATATGAGCCGCTTGGAACAAGGTATTTTATTAGTTGGTGAGAGTGTTAAGGGAGGCTATTACTTGAGCGCTGTTCATAGTGCATATTTAAATGATAGCAACGATTCCGTCGTTGTTAATGTCTCTGTAAAAAATGTACGAGGTCAAACGATTGGACTATCAGAATTAAAATATAACTTAAAAGATGAAAAAGACGGAAAAACTTATGAAGGAAAGGTGCTTGACCAAAACCCTTCTAATATACAAGTTAAACCAAATGAAACGGTAGAATTAAAAATAGCTTTTGAAGTACCAAGTACCGCAGATGAATATATGTTTTATATTGAAAGCTCTTTAGATCCTCTAGGAGCACACTGGAAAATCGATAAGCTGCAATCACAAAAAAACTAAGTCTCAAATAAGCAAAAAGCAATGAAAAAATTTGATATAGATACAAATGAATAATATATAAACATAAAACCATCGATTTAATGAATCGTTGGTTTTTTTTTCAAAAAATGCTCCATTAAAAACTAGGAGACAAAAAAACTAATCCCTAAAAGAGATTAGTTCAATAAATCCAGAGTTATTATTATATTACATAGTTTTATGAGCAAACGTTATATAATGTTGTGTGGGATACATAACCTGTCATCCCTTTATAAGTAACTTTTAACCACTGTTTAGAATTACTATAATGCCCTTGAACATACTCACCTGTTACCCATGTGCCAGTAATTTTCTGACCACTAGTAAATGTATGTAAGACAGGTGATCCCACAGTGTAACCACTGCGCATCTTTGCACCATATGTACCTACCGTACCTCCCTTTGCACAAGCTGCTACTACTGTTTCATTTTCAGTAGTATTCGTAGCCGCGAAAGCAGAGCCGTTAAATGTAAATAAAGTAAACATAAAAGCTGTTAATAAAGTACAAATAGATAAGCGACGTAACAAAATAAATTCCCCCTTTTTTTATAATTTATTTCTTCACAAATGATTATCTTAAATATTCTAACTATTTTCAATATATTAATGTTGAGAAATATTAGTTGTATTTTTGAAATAAGATTTTATCAAAAATATTAACAAACTCATATTTTACAGAGAGAGCCCCAAAAGAAGACTTCTACATATCAACTATAAAAAAACTCCACCATGAGGCAGAGGGACTTTCAAACTACCCGCAATCTCCGTAAAGATAACTCCAAGCGCATGTGCACCTGCATTTGGATAGCCTAAGCTTCTTTCACAAACTGTACCAGCGCGGCCCATGCGAGCTACGATTTCCTTCGTATACTCTGCTCCTTTTTCAAAGGCAATTTTCACTATGTTTAAAATATATGAACACATAAATTCATTTACGTTTTACGAAAATAAAATTGTATTGTTTAGAATTTCAATGTTAATCAATTTGAAACTTTATGAGTTAATTAAATTTGATATTTAAAGAAGGAATTTGTGATGAAGTATTCACATGATGGAATTAATGTCAAAAAACAAAAAAACTCTAACTAATTCGTCATGGCGATTTAGTTAGAGTTTTTTTGTTTGAAGTATTCACGAGTATCTACCCTTATCTTTTCAGGTAAAACAATATCAAGTTCTTTATCTAACCATGCAAGAGTCTTTTTACGAAGAAACTCACGCATGTGTTCTTCCGCTTCAAGCATTACTAAGTTAATTGTACAAGAAGAATTGCTAGGTTCACAAGAATTGCAAGCCTCGGCCTCATCTCGATATAGTAGACCATTCTGTACAATATTTTTACATTGAAAAATAGGTTTTGGACCTTCGACAGCTTCTATTACATCCCAAAAAGAAATATCTTCTGGAGACTTAGCTAACCTATACCCGCCCTTTACACCTGGGACAGAACTTACAATGCCAGCTTTAGATAATTTACCGAAAACTTTTGAGAGAAATGTTTCAGAAAGCCCTTGGAACTCTGCCAAATCTTTAATTCCAACACTTTCCTTGGAAGGAGTGTTAATTAAATAAACTAGGCAATGCAAGGCATATTCAACCCCAACACTATACTGCATATACAAATCACCTGCTTTTTATTTTAAGGGTTATCAAATTGTATCTTAGGACCATTTAGAATTTTAGTCAAATAAAGTGAAACTTTAATCAGTGGGGGTTTTCTTCATCCCCCACTGATTATTAGTTGAACCAATCGGACTTTTATGGGCAGTTGATCCCCTACCTAACTTCTTTGCTTTCGCTGAATTTTGAGGTGGAGGTCTTACTGCCCATTAAAGCGGGATAAAAAAAGGCTCGTTTAGAATAGTATGTATTTCATTTGACAAAAATAATGTCAGAGTTTATATTAAAGACCAAGTTAATCGACGATTAACTTGGTCGACAATTAAAGCGTAAAAACTTTTAAAAAGGGGAAATACAAATGAACAAAACACTTATCATAAACGCACATCCGAAAGTGGATGATACATCATCAGTCAGCATTAAGGTTTTTAACCATTTTTTAGAATCTTATACAGAATTAATTCCTAATAATGAAACGATTGAACAAATTAATTTATACGATGATGTAGTACCAATGATAGATAAAACTGTTTTAAGCGCATGGGAAAAGCAAGGAAATGGCCAACAGTTAACTGATGAAGAGCAAAAAGTAACAGAGCGTATGTCTGAAATTTTACAACAATTTAAAAGTGCAAATACGTATGTTATCGTATTACCTTTGCATAATTTTAATATTCCATCAAAGCTAAAAGACTATATGGACAATATTATGATTGCACGCGAAACATTTAAATATACTGAAACGGGATCAGTGGGACTACTTAAAGATGGAAGAAGAATGCTTGTTATACAAGCAAGTGGAGGAATCTATACAAATGATGATTGGTATACAGACGTGGAATACTCTCATAAATATTTAAAAGCCATGTTTAATTTCCTTGGTATTGAAGATTATCAAATCGTTCGTGCACAAGGAACAGCAGTACTAGATCCAAATGAAGTATTACAAAATGCGTATAAAGAAGTTGAAGAGGCGGCTTCTAGATTGGCTAACAAATAAATTTTTCACTGGAAGCATGATGGTTATAAATAAAGATCCCCTCCACCATAAGGCAGAGGGGATTTTCTCATTCCTATTTCAAACTACCCGCAATCTCCGTAAAGATAACCCCAAGTGCATGTGCACCTGCATCAGGGTATCCTAAGCTTCTTTCACCAACTGTACCGGCGCGGCCCATGCGAGCTACGATTTCTTTCGTATACTCTGCGCCTTTAACTGCTGCTTCTGCACCTTTTTCAAAGGCAGTTTTCATATCTTCTTCGTTTGAAGCGCTGTCTAACCAAGAGTCTACACATGGAGCAAGTGCGTCAACAAGTGTTTTGTCACCGACTACCGCTCCTCTACCGAACGATCTTTCACCGATAGATTGTATGCCTTGCAGTGCTGCTTGCAACATTTCAGCAAATTCTTTCACTGTTAACTCACGCTTCTCGCCTGCTGCTTTACTGGCTGCGCGGAACGCCCCGCCCCAAATTGGACCAGATGCGCCGCCGCAATGTTCCATAATAATCATGGAACAACCGTCAAGGAATGATCCGATCGTTACGTTCTCTTGTTCTACAATCGAATGCCACTCACGTTTTAGTTGCTTAAATCCTTTTGCCACACTCATTCCGAAGTCTCCATCACCAGCATGTGTATCTAATTCACAGAACGGTACTTCATTTTTAATAATAACGTCGCTCATTTTATCAACGAGATAAATCATGTTGTTTAATGTAATAACATTATCTTTTATAACAGCGTGCTCTTCCGCTGTTTCTATTTCAAAGGAAACTTCCTTCTCTTCTGTCTCTTCAAGCACATTCACGTACTCGACACTTTCAACCGGTCCATCTACTTTAAACGCTGGTGTATTACATTCTTTAGATAGTAATGTTTTTAGCTCATCATCTAATTTCATTACTGTTAAAGACATACCAGCCATATCGATACTTGTCATATAATTACCAACGAATACTCTATTAATTGTAATGTTTCTAGCAGCTAATTCTCGCGTCACTGCGTTGTTAAATAAGTAAAGTTCTTGCAGTGGTGTTCCGCCAAAACCGTTAACTAGAAGCGCAATTTCTGCGCCATCTTTTACTCCTAAATCTTTTACAAGATCATTTGTCATACGGTTTGCTAGTTCATCTGCTGACAACATTTTTTCACGTTTAATTCCTGGTTCGCCGTGAATACCTACGCCGTATTCCATTTCATCTTCCGCAAGTGTGAAAGTAGGTGATCCGCTCGCTGGAACTGTACAAGACGTTAATGCTAAACCGATTGTGCGCACGTTAGCCGCTGCTTTTTCCGCGACAGCTTTCACCGCTCCTAAATCCATACCTGCTTCCGCTGCTGCGCCGGCAATTTTATGAACTAAAATAACGCCCGCAACGCCGCGGCGTCCTACTGTATATAGACTATCTTCTACCGCAATATCATCGTCTACTTTTACGTAGTCGACTTCAATTCCATCTTCTGTCGCTAAATGCGCACCGTTTTTGAAATTCATAATATCGCCGCTGTAATTTTTAATAATTAATAACGTACCTTTTTTACTAGCTGTCTCTTTAATTGCTTGATATACCTGAATTTGTGAAGGAGAAGCGAACACATCTCCGCACACTGCCGCATCTAACATTCCTTTTCCGACTAATCCTGCATGCGCTGGCTCATGACCACTACCGCCGCCGCTAATTAACGTTACTTTATTTTCGTTCATTTCTTTCTTCTTAATCACTTTATATTTTTTCAAAAGCTCAAGCTCTGGATGAGCCATAACCATTCCGTTGCACATTTCCATTACTAATGTTTCTGGTTTGTTTATAATCTTTTTCATTGTAGTTCTCCCTCAATTCCTTTAATATATTGTGATATATTTGAAATCTTCTTCTTACTACTCATGGTAAAATGAAAGCGTTTTATAGTAAACGGACAAAATGGACAATCTGTCTAAAGACACCGCTCTCATTTATGGGTAGGATTTTCATATTACTAACATTCTAGGGATGATTCAGATGACCTCTTCTATAATTTCTAAAAAGATAATCGCGAATTCATTGAAGTATTTAATGGAAACAGAGTCGTTTCATAAAATATCAGTGAGCGATATTATGTTACACTGTCAAATGCGTAGGCAAACTTTTTATTATCATTTTAAAGATAAATTTGAACTATTAAGCTGGATTTATAGAGAAGAAACGAAAGAAAATATTATCGACTTTCTCGACTATGAAACGTGGGAAAATATTTTTGATTTATTATTTGATTACTTTTATGAAAATCAAAAATTTTACCGAAATGCTTTTAAAGTCATTGAACAAAACTCGTTTAATCACTATTTATTTGAACATACGAAAAACTTATATATGAAGATTATTGATGAATTATCTGTGAGCTGTGGATTCAGCCTTTCTGATGAGACAAAAAATACGATTGCCTCTTTTTATAGTCACGGCTTCGTTGGAACGATAAAAGATTGGATTGAAAGCAAATGCGAAGTAGATCCGTCCATTATGTCTTCTCTCATGAAAAATATGATAAACAATCAATTACTACTATTACTGGAGCAATCTGCAAAGTAATTAAAGGGTGGCAAAAGCAATGAAAAAGATTATGAATGATGTACAACATATCGTTCAAGATATGATGCATGGCTTTTATTTTGAACATAACGACAAAGTAAATTACGACGAAACAAATAACATCATTTATGTAAAAGATATCGAAAAACTGAAGCAAGGCGTTGTCATTATAAGCGGCGGTGGTAGCGGACATGAACCTGCTGATATCGGCTATGTAGGAAAAGGAATGCTTACGGCGGCAGTAAACGGAAGCATCTTCACTCCGCCTACAGTGGAACAAATTATTGCGGCTACTCGCCACATGCCAAAAGATAAAAGTATTCTATTCATCATTAAAAACTTTAAAGATGATGTAGCGAACTTTTTAGCGGCGACGCAAATTGTCCAAGAAGAAGGAAGACAAATTGACCACATCATCGTAAATGACGACGTTTCAATTGAAGATGATGCTTCTTTTAATAAAAGAAGGCGCGGCGTTGCTGGCACTGTTTTCGTTCAAAAAATACTTGGTGCGGCGGCTCTTGCAGGTCATTCTTTAGAAGAACTAACAGCACTCGGCCGTTCTATCACTGAAAACTTACACACATTAGGAGTCGCTCTTTCACCTGCAAACGATCCAGTGAAAGGAAAGGCTTCATTTTCATTAAACGACGATGAAGTATATTACGGCGTTGGTATCCACGGCGAAAATGGGTACCGTAAAGAGGCACTATCCTCTTCTGAAATATTAGCGATCGAACTAATGAACAAACTAAAAAGCATTTACCGCTGGAGAAAAGGTGACAACTTCGCTATTCTCATTAATGGATTAGGTGCAACTCCATTAATGGAACAATACATTTTTGCAAATGACATTCGCCGTTTATGTGAACTGGAAGGCTTACATATTACATTTGTAAAAGTCGGTACACTGTTAACTTCTTTAGATGTGAAGGGCGTTTCGCTTAGTTTGCTTAAGGTAGAGGATTTGGATTGGGTGAAGTGGTTGAAAGAAAATACGGAAACTGCTAGTTGGTAATACAAATAAAAATAGGATGGCTTCAATGGGCCATCCTATTCTGTACGTATAATTATTGAGGTGCAGCATCTCTAAACTTAATTTTTCATATATTAATATTTTCAAATAATAAGAAATTCAAGATAAAATCCATTTTTCATCTTCTAATTTCTCTTTCGTGTATTTAATACACACTTTAATCTAAAATTCAATTTATATTACTATAAAGTTTTATATAGCCTTAGGCTGATAAGATAAATTAAATTGAGTTGTTAGTCCATAAGGATGCAGTATTGCAAAGGTAGGATTTTTTAGAACTGGCGCAGAACCTGTTCCAAACCAGTATGCTTGCCATACAAGCTTTGAGCAATACATCTCATTTTGTGTGTATTTAGCAGTATTGATTTGATATTTCGCTTTCCCTTTCCAATTATTATAATAATTAGAAGCCCAGCTCCCAGCATTTCTTGCAACTGTACTATTTGGAACACGGAATGCATTAGTTCCTTTATTATGCTTTAAGAAATTCCCGACACTTTCTTTTTTCACTCCACTTTGAATCATATGAATGATTTGACCATCAGATCCAATAATACCCGCATGCCCATGTACCCATGAAACCATTCCACCTCCAGGTTTGCTAGAAATAAAGATATCACCTGGTCTATAACTTGCCGCAGCTGCCATCACATTTGTATCTTCTACTGGAACTTCTTCTAAGTTATCAAGTATACCTAATTCTTCTAAATTATCTAATATACCTAATTCTTCCGATTCTTGAGGTGCTTCGAATAATTTTTGAGCTAACTCATATGTAACGTCCTCACCCAAAATACCTTCTTTTTGTAGCTCTTTGTACCTATCTACTGTTAAAAATTCCAAATTACCACTTTGTTCTTCTGCATGTGCAAAAGTACTAATAGACATTAATGACAATACAATAGATAATGAAACTATCAATTTGATAAACTTACCCATAATGTACATAACCTCCCTTTTTTGTTATAATATTACAAAATAAATATATACTATTTTAATAACTTATGAAAGGATTTTTTTATGAAGAGGAGAAAAAAAATAATGTTATCCATAGCGATTCTGTTATCATGTTCAATTTTTGCATTTGTATATTTTGTAATTTTTGGTCCTCCAATTAATGAGAAGCAATTATTGAATAGAGTAGAAACATATTTAATTGAGCAAGGTGATAAAAAGGAAGATATCAAATCAATGAAAATACAATATCATTGGACAACGAATTATTATGTAGAGGTTACTTATAAAGACGAACCCAATGCTATATATATGTATACGTATGCTATGGATTATAGCATTAATAAGAAAACCGTCCATTGGCACAATCATAAATTAATTGATGGTTCAGATGAAAGAAACTATCAATTTAAACATTTGTATAAAGAAGATTAAAGAAAATCTATTATTTTCTAGATTTTTTGGTTTTTAACAAAAAAAGTAGCCCCAATCTGTTCATGAAAGGTTGGAGCTACTTTAAGTTAGATTTTAAAATTTTATACTCACCTATTCGTCCACATCCCTCATACTGTCATACCCACCCATAATTTCAGCAGCAAATGTCCACATGAAATCATGGTATTCAATTTCATACATAATAATCGCGCCGAGTATTGCGACTGCAAATCGATTCATCATGCCAAGCATCGGTTCTTTTTCTTTCTTTACAACGCTACCTCCCCGGCACACTACATCTATCATTCTAAATACGAAATATAAATATAGAAAAAATTCCACATAGACCCAATAATAGTTAAAATATTATAATGAAATTACCCTACACAGTTCCTTTTATCAGGGGACGTGGTGAAATAAAAATCAGTGATGCGTGGGTGAATAAATAATGTTAAAAAATCTAGAAAATCTTATCACTTCGGCCGCTTTCGAAGAAGCTGAAAAATTATTTAAAAACAATAACTTCGAGCAATTTTCAGAAGAAATACTATATGTTACTTATGAAAATAGTAGTATTACCAAATATAGTTTTATAAATTATTTATTAATGAAAAAAGAATCAAGTGATTTACATGATCTTTCATTTGATTTACTAGTAAATCCTTTATGTCATATAGAAGGAGCATATTATTCTGCTTTATATCATGCTAAAAAATCCGTGGAGTTAACAAAAGAAGAAAATGTGGATAGTTTATTACAATTACTATTTCTTCATTCCGTACCAGATAAATTAATTTCTGATACAAAGGCAATTGAAATTTGCAATAAAATTTTAGAATTAGATGCTTCTAATGAAATTGCTAAAGAAACTATTAAGGAATTATGTTAAATAAGGGATTGCCATATGGCAATCCCTTATTTTTTTCATACAACACAAAAACTATCGAAATAGCTACTTTCCTTACTTTTAAAAACACCGATTGCGTCGGTCTTAGCGAAGATAACAGGTAGCATCAAAGCGGTTCCCGTACTGGATTGCTTTCATTTCATTCATTTTCTTACATCAATAATCAGCTCATCTGTAATCTGCTCAAGATGGAAAAATCCTTTTATATAATGGATATGAGACCATTTTTCTTCTCCACCAATAATAAATAATTCTTGCGCATCATACATAAATGAAAAGCTTGGATAGAAACTGTCAGCCTTTATTTCAATCTCACCAGCGCTATTACTGATAATCTTACAGTCTGCTGAATAGCTTAATAACGTATAGAGAGAATCTTGTGCTGATTGAAAGAAATACTTCATAAGTGTAGTTATATCATCACTACCAGTAATGCACACTTTAAAAAAGTTCGTATCCCTTTTCTTATTAGTAAAAACTAGCTCAAAATGAAGTTTATTCTCTTCTAAAAACCCTTGAATAAAGTCCCTACATAAATAAGTTTCAAATAACATATACATAGGAAATTTGTTATGTGCACCTATCAATTCTTTAATAATTTCTTCAAATCCTGTATGCTGATTCCAATTCGTTCCCACTCCTATCATAATAGGACGATTTAAATAGATAGGATACGGTGATAACCCTTCATCTTTTAACATATACACTCGCTTTTCATCTGTATGAAGAGCTGGCTTAGACTCTTTTAGTACGTATTGAGATAATTGAACATGTAACACATTTACACCTACCTATCATGTAATACATAAACTGCATCTATTAAGTTAGAAAAAGCGATGAGTTATTCACATTTTACCGTGTTTAAGCGTGGAAAACGAGAATCATTTTATAAACGAAATCGTACAAGGGCATAATCACCTCACTGAATGATTAAAGGTCTTCCAAATAAAGCTGGATGATAAATTAACATCGCACCTACAAATGAACATACTATACAAAAAACAGCCTCGTATTTTATGACTAAAGGAGATTTCGTATCAAGCTTTTTCCCCTCTCTTTTCAACATCATTTTAAATAATGCTGTATATAATACTTTATATATTACATACCCAATAATTGCCCCGAAGGTATTCGTAAATAAATCATCAATATCCGTAATTCTATTATTTAATAATTGATTTAACTCAATTGCCAATGAAAAAAAGAATCCCGCGCATACGGTGTTTTTCATTTTTCTAAAATGCGGCCAAATAGCCGGCAATAAAAAACCGAACGGCATAAACAGTACAATGTTTAAAAGATACGTCGTACTACCTGCCGTATCAAATAGAGTCAAATTGATTTGATTTACACGAATCCACGTTTCATATCTACTTATATCCCATACAGTCGCGATCTGCGTCACCTTATACACTAACGAAAGGTAGAACAGAAAAACATATACCCATAGAAAATGCCGAATAGATATAGTTCTTTTCGCTTTAAAATAACATCCAATTTGAAATACAATACAAAACATAATTGTAAAAAAATAAGTATACAAATAACTCATTAAAACTTCTGTATGCATGTGGAATCCCCTAACTTTACATTTTCATCTATGACTTTGTTGTTTATCCCGCATTAACGGGCAGTAAGACCCCCCACTGATTAAAGTTTCACTTTATAGGATAGAAAAAACTTTTAAAATAAAAAGTGGGGTAAATATAAAATTTTTCTTAAATCTTCACATGCAACCCTTGTAGTATTTTCATCTATGCAGTATATATAATCATGTGAAAGTCTAACAAGAGGCAAACAATTAACATGAATGAAAAGGTACTTAGTGAACTAAGAATTCGTGATGCGTAGGTGAATACATAATGTTAAAAAAGCTAGAAGATCTAATCACTTCGGCCGCTTTCGAAGAGGCTGAAAAATTATTTAAAAACAACAATTTTGAGGACTTCTCAGAAGAAATGCTATATGTTACTTATAAAAATAGTAGTATTAGCAACTATAGTTTTATCAATTATTTATTAACGAAAAAAGAATCAAGTGATTTACATGACCTTGCATTTGATTTACTAGTAAATCCTTTATGTCATATAGAAGGAGCGTATCATTCTGCTTTGTATCATGCTACAAGATCAGTGGAATTAACAAACGAAGAAAATGTGGATAGTTTATTACAATTACTCTTTTTGCATTCCGTACCAGACAAATTAATTTCTGATAAACAAGCAATTACAATTTGTAATAAAATTTTAGCTTTAGATGCTTCTAATAAAATTGCTAAAGAAACTATTAAGGGATTATGTTAATTAGGGGATTGCTAAATAGCTACTTCCCTTTCTTTTAAAAACGACGATGAAGTATTTTATGGCGTCGGCATCCACGGTGAAAAAGGTTACCGTAAAAAAGCACTTTCCTCTTCTGAAATATTAGCAATCGAACTAATGAATAAACTAAAAAGCATGTATCACTGGAGAAAAGGTGACAACTTAGCCATCCTCATTAACGCGCTCGGCACAACGCCATTAATGGAACAATACATTTTCGCAAACCACATTCGCCGTTTATGTGAGCTTGAAGGATCACAAGTTACATTCGTAAAAGTTGGTACCCTTCTAACTTCTTTAGATATGAAAGATGTTTCGCTCAATTTGCTTAAGGTAGAGGATTTGGAGTGGGTAATTAGTGATAAAACAATTATTGGATATCAAAGTTTAAATGGTATTACCCATCAATTACAAAAAATAAACAATGAGCACTTATATGTAGAATCAAAGACTCTTTTACAACTTACAATTAAAGAAGATCATTTGCAAAATAAAAAGTATGGATCAATATCTACTGACTTAATAAACAACATTGAAAAACTAATAACACTACCCTCTCAAGAAAGTATTAAAATTTTAACTGCTCATGATTTTGATATAAAATCTGCAGAAGAATTCATACAAGACCTAAAAACAACAAAAAATATATATAGCGTAATAAAACTTGAAACAAAAGATAATAAAGAAATCACTTCTGATAATGGCTTCTTTATTATTGAAACCAAAGGAAAACAATGGTTGTTTTCTCAAGATGAACAAAATGATGGAACATTATCATTAACGAATCTCAATGATATCCTGTTTGAGCAAAAAATAAATCAATTACTTAACAATCGTTGAAATTAAATTGGAGCTGATTTTTATTCATGAATAGACAAAATTCTTCTCATAACAAAGATGATTCCTCAAATAAAATTGCTGCTTTTATTGCAACGCTAGGAGCTCTATTAGTAAGTGTAGAAGTTTTATCTAATTTTTTTATAATTTTTTGGTTAATGATAATAGCAGTAACAAATTTAATAGTTATATTTTATCTTCAAATTAGTGTTTTTAGTTTAGTAACAACAATCCTTTTTGTAATCTTTTACTTTATATACAAAAAGTTATTTGCACATTCTAAATTTGTAGAAACCTTTTCAAAATATAATATGATTATTACAATAATTTCTTTATTAATTTTAAATATGTTATACATATCAAAAAAAATGTTTAACGGTGCATTAATTACACCTGTAGTAATAATTATTACATGGTTAATTTACAAATTTATGTTTAAAAAAATAAAAAATAAGAAGAGCTAGTTTTATAGAACATACTCAAAATAGAGCACTTGCTTTCATTTTTTATATTTTTGGGGAATTGTAGTGATTTTATTGTAAGTGTTAATAACCCCCGCCTCAAGAGCTTGAGGCGGGGGTTAATTTCTAATTTAAAATGTACTAATCTATTCCTTCTCATCCCTCATACTGTAATACCCCAAATTAATAATAACCAAGAAATACCCACCCATAATTCCAGCAGCAAATGTCCACATGTACTCACGATGTTCAATTTCATACATTATAATCGCGCCGAGTATTGCGGCTGCAAACCGATTCATCATGCCAAGCATCGGTGCTTTTTCTTTTTTTACAATGCTATTTCCGAACTTTTCGATACGCCTTCCTAAAATCCAGGCGCAGTACATACTAACTAACAGGCCGATGCTTATCCCTACAAACTGGGCTCGAAAAGGTGTCAACAACCATCCTAATAACATCACGCCTAGCAAACAATATATTTGTATGTTGAATGATCTTAATGCCATACGAATCATGTTATGCTCCTTATCTTTCCTATTAATCCCATCTTTCGGACTTCAAGCTTTCCGATATATCTTTTTTAAAATGGGGGAATTTAATTTTGCTTACCATTAAATAAGCGAGTACGCATGTACCAAATGCCACGGAAACTGGATTATTTAGGAGGCATAAAATGAGGAGACACATTGCTGCAAATGGAATCGGCATTCCGATAAAGGTCGGGAGTTTGCTTTGTTGTGTATTAAATCTCGCAAGCCGCAGCATTCCGCAAATACTGTAAGCGAGCGCACATATCATCCCGATAGATTGCAAATCTTTTAACGCGACACTATAAGCAAGAATAGACGGTGCCACGCCAAAGGTAACTAAATCTGCAAATGAGTCTAACTCTCCGCCAATTTCCGAAACAGAACCGAGTTTCCGAGCGACCATGCCATCAAATAGATCAAATACCATACCTGTAATAATGAACATGACTGCACCATACATATCTTGAAAGAAAACAGAATAAATGGCCAATATCCCACAAATAAAATTCGCTATCGTCATCATATTTGGTATGTAACTCATCACACGCTTCTCCTCCTTTCTACTCATTGCTTCATCTAAGTTCTTACTCATTACAATCAAGATCCTTCTGCTTTTCTTCCAATATCACCTTATTTATTCTCGTTAACGTATCCGTCATTTGTTCTAAAGCATTTATATCGATTTTAGAAAAGTATTTCTCAATTAATACATCATCTAACTTAGACAACTGCTCCATATACTTACTACCGTTTGGACCAAGTGTAAGGAAATACTCCCTTTTATTATTAGGATTTACTTGTTTTGAAATCATCTTCTGCTTTTCCAATTTCGATAAAACTTGGCTCACAGCACTTTTCGATATATTAAAAGTAGTCGCAATGTGATTTGCTGTCGTGTTTTCATTTAAATGAATATGAAATAACATACTCTCTTGCTGTCCTGTAAGACCGTACTCATCTTTCAACTCCTGGAATAGTAAAATGTAAAATTCATTATAGGCTCTGTTCATTTCATTAATTATTTCTTTATACGTTCTAGTCATAGCACTCTTCCTCCATGCTTTTATTTCGCTTTTAATAGTTAAGTTCACTTAACTTAACTATATTATACCGTTATGTTTGTGTAAAGGGAAATCAATTTCCATACTTTATTCACAGCGAAAAAAGAAGACATCCATTAAGATGTCTCCTTTTCATAATTAAGATTCCAAGCTCTCACCATTCGTCGCAATTACTTCCTTATACCAATCAAAGCTTTTCTTCTTCGATCTTTTTAATGAACCTTTTCCTTCATTATCTTTATCAACGTATATATATCCGTAACGTTTTTTCATTTCTCCAGTAGAAGCACTTACAAGGTCAATTGGGCCCCAGCTTGTATATCCGATAATGTCTACTCCATCTTGGATTGCTTCGGACATTTCAATCATATGTTTTTGTAAGTAATCAATACGGTATTCATCATTCACTTCGTCTTCACCATTTAATTGATCGATTGCACCAAGACCATTTTCAACAACAAATAAAGGTTTTTGATAACGATCGTACAGTTGGTTCGCTGTAATACGGAAGCCTTTCGGATCAATCGTCCATCCCCACTCTGATTTTTCAAGGTATGGATTTTCAACAGAACCGAATACATTCCCGCTCGTTATGCTTTTTAATACTTCTGGATCTGTGCTTGTTGCTCGGCTTGAATAGTAGCTAAAGCCAATATAATCAACTGTATGCTCTTTTAAAATTGCTTTGTCTTCTTTTTCCATTTCAATTGTTACGTCGTTATCTGTAAAGAAACGCTTTGCGTATCCAGGATATGCTCCTCTTGCTTGTACATCAATGAAGAAGAATGATTCACGGTCTTGTTCCATCGCGCGCTGGATGTCATCTGGATTACATGTGTATGGATACGTCGCACCAGCCGCAAGCATACAACCGATTTTTGCATCTGGAATGATTTCATGACACGCTTTTACAGCTAACGCACTTGCAACAAGTTGGTGATGCGCTGCTTGATATTGAATTTGTTTTTTATTATCCCCTTCTTTAAATGCTAGGCCTGCTCCCATGAAAGGTAAATGTAAAAGCATATTAATTTCATTAAACGTCATCCAATATTTCACTTTGTCTTTATATCTATTAAAAATCGTATTTGCGTACGTCTCGAAGAAGTTTACAAGTTTTCTACTTCTCCAGCTTCCATACTTCTCTACTAAATGAACAGGCACATCAAAGTGAGCCATCGTAACGACTGGTTCAATACCGTGCTTCAACAGTTCGTCAAATACGTTATCATAAAACTGTAATCCTGCTTCATTTGGTTTTTCATCTTCACCACTTGGGAAAATACGCGTCCACGCAATCGATACGCGTAACGCTTTAAATCCCATTTCTGCAAAAAGAGCGATATCTTCTTTATAACGATGGTAAAAATCAATCGCTTCGTGTGACGGGTAAAATTCTCCTTCTACCGGTGTAAAGGAATGAATATTTCCTTTCATAATATCCCAACGGTTTTCACCAGTTGGTAATAAATCAACCGTCGTTAATCCTTTTCCGTCTTCTACATATGCTCCTTCAACTTGATTGGCTGCAGTTGCTCCACCCCATAAAAACCCTTTTGGAAAATTAACTTTAGACATATAGAAAAACTCCTTTATATAAGAATGAACGAGGAAAGATATTGTAAGTTTTAAAGAATACCTTTCTTCGTTTGAACCTGTATGAAATGTAACTACTATTTAACTCCTAACTTTAGTAAGGAATCTCCTGCTTGAATCTTTTCTACTTCTGTTTTTTTAATACTATATTTATCATAATTTGTAACAACAACTGGTGTTGTCACAATATAACCCGCCTTTTGAATTCCAGCTATATTAAACTCAATAAGTAACTGACCTTTTTCTACTCTCGCTCCTTGTTCAATGTGAGAAGAGAAAAATTCGCCATTTAATTTCACAGTATCCATCCCAATATGGATTAAAATTTCAGCACCTGAATCCGCCGTAATTCCTACTGCATGATTCGTCGGGAACAGCGCAGCAATCGTACCTGAAACTGGTGAAAACAACTTTCCTTCTGAAGGCTCAATCGCAACTCCTTCACCTAACGCACCTGATGCAAATGCAGCATCGTCAATATTTTGAAGCGGCATAACAGCGCCATGGAAAGGGCTAAAGATTACTTCATCATCGTTTGATGCAGCGATTTTATCAATTGTTTCAGTTGTTTCTGTAGATGTTTGTTTTTTCGTAAAACCAAATAAGTAAGTTAGAACAAAACCTACTATTAAAGAAACAACTATCGAAATAATTGCTCCCCAAAATCCAGCTGTAATCCCATCTTTCGGACTAATAAATGTCGGAAGCGTAAATATACCAAGTCCACCTGTCATATAAACTTGTGTACCAAATACGCCAAGTATTGCGCCGCCAATTCCCCCAGCGATACAGCTCATAATAAACGGCTTTTTAAGAGGAAGTGTAATCCCATAAATTGCCGGCTCTGTAACGCCGAAAATACCTGAAATAAAAGCTGGAATACTAAGCGTTTTTAATTTCTTGTCTTTCGTTTTCATCCAAACACCAAGCACAGCACCAATTTGAGCAAATGAAGCGGCAAATATAAGCGCTAGTATCGGATCCACACCGTTTACTGCTAAATTGTTATAGCCAATCGGAACGACGCCCCAATGAAGACCAAATATAACAAGTACTTGCCAGAAAGCACCGAGTAAAGCACCCGCTACTAATGGGCTTGCATGATAAACCCAAAGCGTCGCCTGCCCTAAAAACTGCCCTGCCCATGTCGCAATTGGGCCAATAACGAGAAATGTAACTGGTACAACGATTAGTAACGTTAAGAATGGTAATACAAATGTTTTCACAACATCCGGAATAACCTTCTTTAAAGACTTTTCTACCGTCGCTCCAAAATAAGAAGCGAGTATAATTGGAATAACAGATGATGCATAGTTCATTAAAATGACTGGTATTCCTAAAAAAGTAATATGAATGGGTGATTCAAACATCGTTCCTGCAAATAATGTATATAATGGCTCACTTGCTTTTAAACCGGCTAAAGCTGGATAAACTAAAGCGCCCCCAATTGCCATACCAATGAACGGCGAACCTCCGAATTTCTTACTTGCTGTATATCCTAAGAAAATCGGGAAGAAATAAAATAAAGATTCGCCAACTGCATTTAATATTTGATACGTTCCTGATTGTGTACTTAACAAGCCTAACGCTACAAATAGTGCATTAAATCCTTTAATCATCCCTGTTGCAGCTAGTACTCCTAAAATTGGAGTGAAAATGCTAGAAAGAATATCTATAAGACTACTCTTTTTCTTCTCACTCGCATCTTCTTCCTCTGTTTCTTGAAAGCCACCAGCAACAATAACCGCTTTATATACGTCGGATACATGGTTACCAATTACAACTTGATATTGCCCGCCGCTTTTCATAACAGTCACAACATCTTCCATATTTTTCAGTACTTCTGTATTCGCTTTCCCCTCATCTTTTAACTGAAATCGTAAACGAGTGATACAATGTACAACGCTATTTATGTTTTCTCTTCCCCCAACATGTTTCAGTATGTCTTTTGCCAATTGTTCATACTTCATAGTAATTTCCCCTCCCTACAATCATCCCATTTTTATAAAAGAAAAAACCTAAACTAACCATAACGGCGCGATACATACGAATCACTCCATTACAAGTCAATTTAGGTTTTGCCTGCCAAACAGTAACAATCCCGTTTATTCAATTACATAATTCATTGCGTTTCGTTACACGATGAATGTGCAACGTCAAGTACACTTTTTCATCTTTTGAAAGATGACTATTATGTACTTTTTGCAAGTATGCTTCAATTTTTTCTGTACAACAATATGACTCTTCATACTTACTTTTCACTTGCTCGTATAAAAAATCATCCTCTGCCGAATGCAATTCCTTCTGCATTAAACGCTGGGCAAAGTATCGTAAATGCGTTACGAACCGACTATAATTAAATGAATTTTCATCTAAGTTCATTTTATAGTGGTACTTTACAACATTTAAAATATCTTGGACGATTTTCGTCATCGCCACCGTTTGCTGCATCGCCGGCTCTCCTTGCTGCGCATTAACGAAATGTAGTGCAATTGATCCTGCTTCATCTTCAGAAAGTCTAAGCCCAGTCTCTTCTTCAATTATGTTCAAAGCTTGTAGACCAATTTCAAATTCTTTCTGATAGAACCTCTTAATCTCCCAAAGCAAAGTATTTTTGAGATCCATTCCTTCTTTATGCCGAGTTAAGGCAAAACTTAAGTGATCCGTTAATGTGAGATAAATATAATCACTTAAAGCCCCCGGCAAAACTGTCTTAGCAAACTGAATAATTCTCTCGGTAATCTCTAAATTTTCTACAGGAATTTCAGTTAGCAACCTAGCAAGTTTCTCTGATAATTCTTTTGTTTCTAGCACAAAGGTCTTTTCTATCTTAGATTCATCAATCGCATCGCCTACTTTTTTCTGAAACCCCAAACCTCTGCCCATCAGTACAACTTCTGTCTCATTATCCTTCATCGTACAAACAACATTGTTATTTAAGATTTTATGGATTTTCATATTGTTCCGCCTTCTTTTCCTACTAATATTACAAAAGGGTAATAAAAAAACCTAAACTGATTCCAAAAGCCACACTACACCCGTAGCCTCTAGATCAATTTAGGTTTTGCCTGCCGAACAGTAACAATCCTTTTACTTATTAACTTACCTTTATTATACACAAAGAGTAAGCGGTTGCAATGATAAAATTTTGAATATTTTTTTACAAAGAAAAATACTAACTGTTAATGAGCTGTTGCTTACATTCATTACAAGACTAGTTATATACATCATTATATTTTACAATTACTGTAGGTAACTTACATATTTCACCACATGTATCACTCTGAATAATCAAACATAAACATTGATAAAATTCCATATAGACCCATTAATGGTTAAAATGTTATAATAGAACTACCCTACATAGTTACTCATATTCATACTGAGGAACTAGCGTCTTATTAAGCAATGCGCATAAATTAGATAAAAAAGACACTTTTTACAGTGTCTTTTTTATTTATATTCTCATAGGAAGTATCTCTTTTGTACACAAAATCTATCAAATGAAAAAGGAGACTATCATATGGAGCATCCTCTAGCAAGAGAACTACGTAACATACGTGTATGCCTTATTATCTTGGTCATTGTCATTGCATTTTGGGATCGTGAGAAAACTGTGGAAATCACTGATCATGGTAGCGATCCTATCTTAAACACGAGCAATATGACCCAAGTTGGCGATAATACATTTGCCTATACAGACGGATCTAATCAAATTAAAATATTTAAATTCAACCCAGATACAAATGAAATAAAGCTAATAAAAGAGTTTTATGCTAACGAATATTAATTACATACATGGGACAGAAGGCACCTCAAGGTGTCCTTTTTTATTTTCAAAAGGACCTGCTCACATTCATGCGCCAAACATAAAGTAAATGGAATCCGTTAAAAAACATGAGTGACCCTTTGTTTTCCCCTCTTATTAAAGGAGGAACTATTATGGGATTTGGTGGTAGTTGCGGCGGAGGCTGCGGTTTTGCTGGAGGATTTGCATTATTGGTTGTGTTATTCATTTTATTAATCATCGTTGGAGCTGCTTGCTTCTGCTAAACAAACTATTGGAAAAGACACTCTTATATGGGTGTCTTTTCTTTGTAAACTAAAAAGTATATGAAATGAAAACATAGTAAAAACGGGATACTTACTCAAATTGTTTTCCCCTTTACAAACTATATCCAAAAAGTTGGATAGCTCCTTTTACTACTCATATTATTAATAAATAAAGCAATAACTACAATAACAAGAGAACCAACTAAAACTGGTGTTACCAAATAACTCCAACTGTATGCCCCTAAAATAACGATAATTGGATCGGCCCCTGCCGGAGGATGTGTTGTTCTCGTTAACATCATAACAGCTATTGCCATCCCCACTGCTAAAGCAATTGTCCAATATTCATTCCCAAACAAATGATATATTGATAGTCCAATGAAAGTTGAAATCAAATGTCCTCCAATAATATTACGCGGCTGAGATAGCGGTGCATTCCAAACTCCAAACGCTAATACACAACTCGCTCCAAATGGAGCCATTAGTAATTCTGTAGACGTTATACTCGTTAAATATGTTAAGGTGAGAATTGTTAAAAATCCCCCTAATAGTCCTGTCAAAGAGTCCTTTATATTTACTTGTAATGGACTTCTTCCTTTTCCTTTCATTTTTGCGAAATATCGTACGCTTATTGGTGGAGTCTCTTTCTGCTTAGCTGCTGTTATATTACTCATCATTTTCCTCCTTTATTTACCATTCATTATAACTCGAATAAACTAACCTGTAAATATCATTTTAAATGGTTAGTTTTAATTTACAAAAAAAGAATCAACTCATATAAGTTGATTCCCTAAACCTCTTCACATTTTCGATCCTGGAATTTTGCTACCTTTTTCCGGTTCCCACATATTTTCATAGAACACCATTTTCGTTTTCCGCTTTTATCTATAAATAATAAAACACAGTCGGGGTTTGAACACCTTTTAAGAGAAATAAGCTTATTTTCTACTATTAAAGTTAAAGCATCAAATGCAATTAACGATGCAAGTACATCCTCAATTTCCCCCACCGGGATAGGCACTAGCCGCTGTTCAATTACTTTATATGTAAATGGTGCCTTCTCAATTTGTTTTTCTAAATACGTAATAAAATCATTAGAAATTTCGTGCTGATCAGCAATTGCCTCAAACTGTTTTCTCAATACTTCTCTCGCCTCTAATATGCTAGATGTAACTTGATCCATTCGCTCTTGAATTCCAATAAGTGTTTTTTCATTCCAAAACGGCAGATTAACCTTTATTACATGTAGCCATTCTAATACATCTTCATCCGTTATTAATAAATCATAACGTTGTCCACGCCTAACTAGCTCTGTATTCACTAAATCTAATGAGAGATTTCCAGATATAAGCGGGAATTGTTTTGTTTCCTGCATGTACTCATCACCTACTCTTTAAATAATCATATTCCAAATTCATACAGAAGTACAACTTTTTTATAAAATACACAGTATGAAGATCCAAGCCTTTAGCCATAATTACGACTAAAGGCTTTTTTCTATATAACTAAAAAGGAGCTGACTGTATGGAACATAATAAAAATGGAATGCTTGCTTTAATCGTTTTATTTGTAGGACTCGCATTTTTTGTTTTCGGTATGGTTTATCATTTGTGGGGGACGGTTTAAAAGTAAGTAGTAATTCATTTAGATGCACCAGAAATCATTTGCCTAATTATGAAACCCCTTATACTGCTTCAGGGGTTTCCGCTTTAAAACAATTATAAAAAAAGGCCCCATTACTGGGGCGCTCAAAAAATAATATAAGTAAATGAATTAAAACAAATAACAGACAACTAAAATATATAACATTAAAATTTTATAATCTATATATATGCAATATTACATGTAAAATTTCATTATTACATGCTATACTAAAAAAGGAGTCGACAATCGTTATTTTCTTCTTATTTTTAAAGCAATATGGATATATCTTCTTAACTTCATTTGGATTGTACAAGCAAAAGAAGACATCTTAATTGATGTCTTCTTTTCTTATATTTTTATGAATTCTTTTGCGAAGATGCTCTCCAAGCACGAAAAGATGTTGGGCGTCCAGAATGAGCTCTTTGCTTTGCAGCAGCAACAGCTGGTTTTTCTTCAATAGTCATTGGTTTTTCTTCCACAATCGCTGATTTTTCTTCAAGAGTATTCACAGCTGTTTGTATTTTTTCCAACTGCTCTTTTAAGGCTTGCTGTTCAATCTTTAAATCCGTAAGTAATCGTAAAATCATTTCAGAATTGGCCATAAAGATCCTCCTTCCCCCAATACACAGAATAAAATACAATATGTCATCCGCATAATACCGGTGACAAAAATAAGGTCGTCAACTCTTTTAAAATCTAAGCACCTTTTATTTTTTAAAAGGACCTGCTCAAGATTATCTGTAAAAACATAAAGTGAATTAAATCCATTAATTAATGGTCTTTATGGAAGGAGGAGTTAATATGGGCTATGGCGGTACTTGTGGTGGAGGCTGCGGTTTCGGCGGCGGATTCGCTTTACTAGTTGTACTATTTATTTTATTAATCATCGTAGGAGCTAGTTGTTGGGGCGGCGGATTCGGCTGCTAATAAGAGGCACTCTTGAGAGTGTCTTTTTTTATGTTCTTTGATGTACAGCCCCTTCGCATTCGCACATTTTAAAATTGACATAACACATCATGCACCATATACTGTTAAAAACAGTATACTGTCATTAACAGTATAAATCTTAATTCATTCTAGGAGGAAAATCCATGAAACATACAGGAAGACATACAGGTGCATTTCTTTTATTATTTCTAGCTGAGGGAGATAACTATGGCGGGCAATTATTGCAAAAGTGCGAGGAAGAACTTCCCGTCAATCCAATCGATAGCGCCATTTTATATCGTACGCTAAAAAAGTTAGAAAACGAAGGTGCAATCGAATCTTACGTAAGTACAGATTATCAAGACAAACCGAGAAAGATGTACAAAATTACGCCTGCTGGAAAGGAACAATTGGCAGAATTTCAAATGGACATTGAAGAAAAAATGAAGAACTTATCCTTTTTCATAGACAAATATAAAGACTTAAAGGAATCCAATCATGATTAACGGCGTGATCCTTTACACTTTAGCCATTATTCTTACGGGGATTTCTTTTATGAAAGACCGCAATAAAACGAAAGATGCTCTAATGAAGTCGTGGAAAATGTTTCGCAATCTTCTACCTGCGATGCTTTCCATTATGCTTTTCATTGGCTTATCGCTTTCTATATTAACGCCGTCTTTCATCTCTTCTATTATTGGGGAGCAATCTGGATTTCTCGGCATTGTTTATTCAGCGATACTCGGCTCCGTTGCACTTATACCCAGCTTCGTCGTATTCCCACTTGGTAATACGTTAGTACAACACGGCGCAGGCCTTCCTCAAGTTGCGGCACTTATGTCTACACTCATGTCAGTAGGGCTTACAACATTACCGATGGAACAAAAGATATTCGGGCGAAGCTTTGCTTACGCACGTAATGCATCTGCATTACTCATGTCCCTTCTATTCTCCTATATCATTTGGGTGGTGATGGTATGAAGGAACTAAAAAGATATCGCTTCTTTTTCATTTTACTACTGGGACTCTTTGCTTTAACCTTTATAAATCAACCTTTAGGATGGAGCGCATTACAATTAACAGGGAATAGCATTTTAGATATGTTGTTTCTCCTTCCCCCTGTTCTACTATTTGTAGGATTACTTGATCAATGGGTGAAGAAAGAAACGCTCATGAAATATATGGGCAAAAATTCCGGCATATACGGAATCTTATTCTCTCTCTTATTAGGAGGCATTGCAGCTGGCCCTCTTTACGTCGCCTTCCCAATTGCAGCACTACTCCTAAAGAAAGGCGCAAGCATTCGATACATCGTATTTTTCTTAGGCGTTTGGACAACTGCGAAATTGCCGATTCTCGTGTATGAATTCTCTTCATTTGGAGCTACTTTTACACTCATTCATATTTGTTTTGGCTTAGTGTTCTTCTATGTAATGGGGATTATTTTTGAGCGGTTTTATGATCAGGGGCAGTTGCTACGGTATGATGTTACGAAAGAAATGTAAAAAGACATCTTTATCTCTTAAAGATGTCTTTTTATTTGAACCTTAATTCTCGTTCTGTAAAACCCTCGCTGCCGTTACTCCCTCTTTCTCTTCTTTTAAAAACAGCGATACGATAAATGCAACAATGATAAAGACTAACCCTAGTGTAAACGCACCTTGGAATCCTGACGTTAAACCGTTTAACTTCTCTACTGGGTCCATTGGATTTGCGGAGCTTTCCATATAGCTAGCTGTTCCTGAAGACATTTTCGAAATAAAGATAGCTGTACCAATTGCACCAGCTACTTGTTGCAACGTACTAAACAGTGCTGTTCCGTGCGGATATAAATCTGGTGTTAATTGATTTAAGCCATATGTTTGTGCTGTCATGACAAACATGAGTCCAACCATTAATACGCTATGCATAACGATAATTTGTACCATTGATGTGTCAGGAGTAATGCCTTTAAATAAGAACATTGCAATCCCTACTAACACAATGCCGGGAACGATAATAACTTTCGGACTAAATTTATCAAATAGTTTACCTGCAATTGGTCCCATGATGGCGCTAATAACACTTCCCGGAAGCATGATGATTCCTGATTTAAAGGCTGTAACGAGTAATACTGTTTGCAGGAACATCGGTAATAAAGTCATCGTTGAAAATAACGACATCATCACAATGACTATTAATCCAACTGATAATGTAAACATCGGAACTTTAAATGCGCGTAATTCTAAAATTGGATTCTCAATTTTTAATTGTCGAACGGCAAAAATACATAATGAGATAAGCCCAACAAGTAAAGTGCCATACACTTTCGCATCAGACCATCCTAAATCACCCGATGCACTAAAGCTATACACAAGCCCGCCAAATCCTAATGTCGATAAAACGATAGATAGATAATCTACTTTTGGTCTTGTTAACTCTGAAACATTTTGAATGTACTTCATACCAATCATAATTGAAATGATCACGATTGGAATAACAATATAGAATAACCAGCGCCAATTTAGTGAGTCAACAATTACTCCAGATAATGTAGGGCCAATTGCTGGAGCTGCCATCATCACAAGTGCGATTAATCCCATTGTAGCACCCCGTTTTTCAGGCGGACAAATGATTAAAATCGTATTCATTAATAACGGTGTAATTAATCCCGTCGCTACAGCTTGGACGATACGGCCAACTAATAAAACGGAAAATGTCGGTGCGAATCCCGCAATTAATGTACCGACTAAAAACGTTACCATTGCGATCAAAAACATTTGTCTCGTTGTGAGCCATTGCTGGAGTAACGCTGTAATCGGAACTAAAACCCCAACTACTAACATGTAAGCTGTAGAAAGCCATTGAATCGTTGAAGCTGTTACACCAAACTCTTTCATTAATACTGTTAACGCATTACCAAGCAACGTTTCATTTAATAATGCAACCATTGCCCCTAAAAGTAACGCAATTAAAATGGGGGTATGTTTCATATTAGAAGTATCAACTTTGCCACTTGTAGGGCTGTTAGTTGTCATATTCATTTGCAGATTCTCCTCCTGTTTCTTACTAAAAAAACTTTAAATACACCGGAACACATGTAATATAATATACATATGTAGATTAAAAAGGGAGAATCAATTTTCAGCCACTGTATATTTAATCTACAAAAAAGGAGAATTGTAGATGAACGATAGTGAAAACCAACTTGATTTACGTATTAGACGTACACATAAATTACTATGGGATTCCTTATTTGAATTAATGACGCAATCAAAACAGAAATATAGTACGATCACGATTAACCAAATATGTGACCGCGCAATGGTACACCGAACAACCTTTTATAAACACTTTGAAGATAAAGACGCTTTATTAACATTTGGATTTAAACGATACAGCAAGATGATTGCGGGAATACCGGTTTCAGATCGATTAAGTAAACCATTTCAAGTAATGGAACAATTTCTACATCATGAAGAAATCGGTAAAATATTAGAGACACAAATGTCTGATGAACAATTTATTAGCCGGACACAGTATTTAAGTCACGAAACGAGAAAACAAGAAATAGAAGCGTTACATCAACTTTGCAAAAACCATACGATGCCAAATGATTTAATCATTGAATTTTATTCAGGGGCAATCACCTCATTAAGCGCATGGTGGTTTAAAAATGAAAGAAGCGTTTCTGCGGCTGAAATGGATAGGTATCTCCACCAACTTATTAACCGGGATATGTTTCAGTTTGGAGAGGAATAACTTCCCCATCAAAAAAACGCCTATATGAAATAGGCGTTTTTTTGTACATACTATTACTCCCCAATCCTCTTCAAATCCGAACTTTCAATAATCGAATGAGCATATCCATCTCTTTCAACTCGCACACATACAGGCCTTATCTTTTCATCAGAACCTGTATTTTCCGCAAGTTTGCTTTCGTTTTCACTGTTAAAGCACTCACAGGAAAAGAATACTTAGGGGCGATGCTTATATTGTTGCGGGTTGTTTATAAGAAGAATGTAGAATAGGTATTTCATAAAGATTGATAAACATACCCCAGAAAAATATGAGTTTATATTATATTCATTCTCTTCACTTAGATTTTCTTTTAAATGAGACTTTTTTAAGGAAATTCCCCTGGTTTCTTCTTATACTATGTAGTCTTCATATTTAACCTTTTCTACGTTCTTTGAAGAAAAGATATCCAAAATTACTTACTGCACATAGTCATACAGATTTTTCGCTAACAGTAAACAAGTTACCGTAATGAAAAGAGCACGAACATACCCGCTTCCTTTTTTTATAGCAAATTTGGAGCCAACAATCCCTCCAGCAATTTGAGCAATCCCCATTATAAAACCATACGCATAGTTTACTTGTCCTACATACATAAACATTAACAATGCACCAACGTTACTTCCTAAATTAAGAAACTTCGCAGTACCTGCTGCTTTTAAAAAATCATACCCAATAAATAAAAGAGAAAACATTAAAAATGAACCTGTGCCAGGACCTAGAAATCCATCATAAAAACCAATAGTAAAAACAAAAAAAGTAAAAATAATGACGTGTCGACCAGACAATTTCTTATGAGTGGAAATACTACCCCAATCCTTTTTGAATATCGTATAAATAGCGACCACACCAAGCATAATCAGCATCAATGGCTTCAGTACTTCTGGATTCATTAAATGAACGGTCCATGCCCCTATTACGGAACCTATGAAAGTGAGTGGAACTAATTTAAACGCCGATTTCAAATCAAGATTACCAGAACGATAAAACACAATATTACTAGTTGCACACCCCATTGTCGACGCTAGTTTATTCGTAGCTACTGCACTTGCTGGATTCAATCCTGTAAATAATAAAGCGGGTAAGGCGATCAATCCACCACCACCTACAACTGAATCAATAAATGCAGCTAAAAATCCAAAAGCAATCAAAATAATTAATACGGATGGGTCTAAATAAAAGTCCAAACTATTAACCTCCCCCTTTAGTCACTATCGTAATAGTAACTATCAATTTGCTAAATGTAAAGAGTTATTGTAACGTTGAAATATAAAAGCAAACATCGGAGGACAAAAAGTGGACTACATAGTACAACAGCTTAAAAAAATCGGTTTTAATGAATATGAAGCTAAATCTTATGTATCTCTTGTTAAACAGGGGCCTGTCACAGCCTATCAAGTGAGTAAAGATTCAGGTGTCCCAAGAGCACGAATTTATGAGATTTTAAGTAACCTTGTAGAAAAAGGAATTGTCATGAAGGAAGAAATAAATGACACCACCCGCTATTCACCTCTACCCGTTGAAATCTTTTTACAGAAGGCTCAATCAGAATGGCAGTCTACTTATGAAGGAATCAGTGATTCATTAAAAAAACTCGAAACTTCCGAGGAAAAAACGGATAATCGAGTGATTACTTTAAAAGACAACAAAACAATCATTAGCTATTGTCAGGCATTAATAAAAAAAGCAGAACACCGTATTGTCATTTCAATGTGGGATGAGATGTATGAAGCGTTAAAAGAGGAACTATGTGAGGTAGCTGATAAAGTTTCAGTACAAGGTATTACCCTACATGTTGAAAATCCAATTAAAAATCTAGAAGCCCATCGTATCACACCCTATACAGAAACCTTGTCTACAGAACATTGGTTTATTTTATCGATAGATTCTAAAGAGATGATTTATGGGCCATCAATTGAAGAGCGTAATATTGCTTTTTATACAGATGACCCCGTTCATATATACCTATTAGAGGATTATGTATGGCATGATGTTTTAGTGAATCGACTTGTCCGACGCAGCCAAGATGATTTGCAGCAATGGATTACTGCAGAGAGACGATCTTTCTTTATGGGGAAATAAGAAACATATTTAAAGAATCAAATAATAAAGCATAAGTTAATGAAATGGAACACTTATGCTTTATTTTATTTACACAGTGATACTCAAGTCTTTTTGGCTATTTCTAAACATTATTCAGATTTGATTATTTTTATTTAATTCTAAATTACAAGAAATATAATACCCACTTTCTTTAAACTCGATTATAATTATATAGGTAAATATATTGAAGTACGTACTAAGGATAGAAGGAAAGTGGGTATCATATTGGTGAATAAAATTTTTTATCTTTTAGATCCAAAAGGTGTCGAGTTAAAAAAGCACTCCATAGATTTCCGCTATAATATTCAAACAACATTATCTTCTATCCATAACTTAAGAAAAACAGAGAGAAAAATCTATAATAAAGGCAATGTTGCAGTAGCCCAATTTATTTTCAATGACTTTATCCAAACATTATACTCCCACAGTCAAATTGACTACCCTACAGATCCTTATTTACACTATGCAAAAGAAGATAATTTATTTGCATCATCATGCGCTATTTTACGTAAAGACAAAATATTTACCACCTTGGAACTTAGCTCTAAAGACTCCTTACTTCCATATAATAGATGTGTGGATACAGAAGCGAAACTTTTGGAACAAATACGTTTTCTTGCAGATACTTTTAAGCCAGCTGAAGGAATTGTAAATTTATTTACTGAGCTGTATCCTTGTACAAGCTGTAAAAATGTTATAGATCAATTCGAAAAGAGATATAATGGAAATATAACATTGAACGTATTCCATGAAAAATAACATACAAGGTGGTGTTCCAAATAATGAATGAAAATGAAAACAAGTATATAGAATTAGTTGAATTCACCAACATACTATTCCATAAATTCCATGAAGTTCAGGGCGCCAAATTACGAGATACTTTCGGCAGAATCCTTCAAGAATTACGAGAAGATACAAATGCAGATCCACTTGCGAAATTCGTTGTATATAACCGTTTATATGAACTAGCAATAGATAAAACAAACTTTGAATTAGTAAAAGTTTTAACAGAAGAATTAGCACTACTTCAAACCGAACTTCAAAGAGTTCCACCAGTTAATAAACATTTACAAGAACAAATCAAAAAATTTGCGTATTTAACCTAATAAAATAGCCGACTCTAGTCGGCTATTTTATTACATGAATCTATGCAGACACTACCACTTTCTCTTTACGAAAGATTCCCATTAACCCACCGATTAATAGCAGAACTGCAGGTAAAATATAAATGAAAGAAATACAAATAAATCCTCCAATTGCAGCGATTGTCATCATAGCCCCGCCAACTTTTGCTTTGCTTTTTACCATAACTGATCCAACGATACCTAAAATTGATAATGCGACCGCTGCCCAACCTAAACCAATTACGTTACTCGCTCCTTCTGCCTCCATAGCTGAAGCAACTCCACCAATAAATAAAGCAATAAATGCACATAAAATACCGAAAATACCACCAATAAGTCCTAATACAAATTCTGTTGTACGTTTCATTTTAAATCTCCTATCCTTTCTTTATTTCATTCCCATTTGTGCTTTACTCGTAGCAAGTTTTTGTCCATCTTTTTCAGTAAAGGTAACATTAAAATTCGCTCCAAGATCGCCATTAACATTTTTTGTCCAACTAGCAATAATCATTTTAATATCCCCAGCTTGGGACTCCGCTTTATTATCCGGTTCTCCAAACTTCGCGACCACATCTTCGTATTTCTCCCCACCTGCTCCAGTTAAAGAATCACCTACCTTAATTGCTTCTACATCAGCTGCTGTAATTTTCTTCTTACTTTCTTTATTTTCTTTATTCTCTTTCTTCGCTTCTTGCTTCGGCTCTTCTTTTTTCTCATTAGAAGCTTCCTTAGTAGAATCACCACATGCAACTAAACTTAAAGCTACAGCACTACCTAAAACCAATATCCCTAGCTTCTTTAACATTTTAATAGCCTCCTATTAATCATAATGTAAGATTACCAAGCCCATCTTAGCAAAGAAAACATCCAGAATTTGTCACATTATGTCGTGACGTATAAAAAAAGAGCAATGCTGAGCATTACTCCATTAACCGCTTATCTTATCTATTCCACATCCGCATCATCCAAACGAATATAAGCTACCTTCCCCTCCACAAACCGCCCAAACTCCTTCAAAAATCGCAGCTTAAAACTCCCCACAGGCCCATTCCGATGCTTCGCCACATGAATCTCCGTCATCTCTTTCTGCACCGTTTCCTTATCATAATAATCCTCACGATACATAAGCATAATGACATCCGCATCTTGCTCAATTTGTCCCGTCTCTCTTAAATCAGATAAAAGAGGACGCTTATCTTGCCGTGCTTCTACCGAACGAGATAATTGCGACAACGCCACTACACAAACATTTAATTCACGTGCTAATACCTTAAGCTTACGCGAAATTTCACTAATCTCCTGAAATCGATTGCCCTTATGCTTCGGATCGCCCGTAATAAGCTGCAAGTAATCTACAATGACTAAAACCTTCTTATCACCATGCTTCCTCTTTAACTTACGAGTTTGCATCCAAATATCTTGCACCGAAATGCCTGCGTTATCGTAAATCTCAAATGGTAATTCCCCGATTTCCGCAAACGCCTTACTTACCTTTTCCCAGTCCTCTATCGCAAAACGATGTTTCGGATTTTTCAGCCTCCCTCCTGACACTTCCCCTACGCAAGACGCCATTCTCTTCAGCAATTGCTTACTACTCATCTCTAACGAAAACAATCCAACCGCCGCTCCGGACTTCGCCGCATGCAGTCCAACATTTAACGCAAACGCAGTCTTCCCCATAGAAGGACGCGCACCAAGAACGACAAAATCACCTTCCTGCAATCCGCACGTCATTTTATTTAGCGATGTATAACCAGTCTCAATCCCCGTAATCTCTTTCGCATCTTGATGCAGCTCTTCATATAAATCAACTAACGCATCCTTCAAATCAAACTCACATACACAGTCCTTTTCCTCTAACTCACAAAGTGCCGTAATCGTCTCACCAATAATTTTTTCATTCTTCTCCGCAATAAGACGCTCTCCCATCTTGTGCCCGAGAACACCCGCCTGATACATTTTCCAGGCACCTCGAACAAGCCCCTCATAATAAAAGAAGTTGGCAGTTGTAGGCACACCATCCATTAACCCTATAAAATACTCCATTCCCCCGATCCCCTCTAAAAACTTCGGATCTACCCTAGAAATGAACGTCACAAGATCAATCGGTTGCCCCTCTTCTTCCATTTTCCGCATTAGCTGAAATATAGACTTGTGCACTGACAGAGAAAAATACTGCTCCGTCAAACGGCATTCCTTAATAAGCTCTCCATCAAGTAATAGAGAACCTAACACCGTCTTTTCCGCCTCCACATTTTGAATACTCATGGACGCCACCCGCGCTCCGCTAAAAAGCGCTGCAACTCTTCCTCAGACGGCGCATTCTTCTCCCACTCCTCACACCTCGCAAAAAACTCCTCCGTCTCCCCCGTACTAACAGACGAATCCTTCTTCCTAAAGCTCGCCGTATCCGCCTCAGCCTCAGAAACTTTCGTAAATCCTTTCCCGTGCCAACCACGCAAAATCCCCTTCACATAAGCAACCGTCCTCTTATTATTCTCAAACGCAATTTGAAGAGCCTTCAGCACAAGCTCCTCTGACAAATCCTCCATCCACGCACTCAGTTCCTCTACCGTATGCGGAGACAAACTACCAAAATGCTGCTCATAAAAGGAAAACACACGACTCCCCGTTTCTTCCTCTATAACCTCTTCTTCCGCCTCCGTCTCCTCACAAACTGGCTCAACATCATCCACAGCCAAATCACTCGGCATACCGAAATGCGCTAAAAGCATCGGAACATTCAGCTCCTCCTCTACACACTTCTGAAGAAACATATGTACAAACTCCTTATTCTTCACACCCTTAAGCTCACGAAGCACACACTTCTCCACATTCGTATTCGTCACAGGATTATAACGAAGCCAATTTAAAACGAATAACTCCCGAGTATCCGCATCATAAAGAATCTTCCCATAATCAACAAACCGCTGCACAAGCTTATCAACAGTCTCCCTGTTATAACCCGTCTCCATCTCAGCTAACCGCTTCGGAAAAGGAAAAATCCCACACTGCGTCGTCTTCGAACAAGTCAACAAATACACATAAAAATACCGCTCCTCCGGCGTCAAATCCAAAACAAAATCATCCTGCCAAAAATTCACCTGCACAGTACGATACACCGCCATCCCAATTCCTCCCGTCTCCGTTCAAAAGTGAAAACCTCTTCATAATATATATGGGAGGACGGCCGGGTTTTTGGCGTGTTATTTCAAAATTTTTTTCGACTCCTACTACGGTGTTTGTTGGTGTTTTTGTTTTGTTATGTTTTTTCTTAGTGATTTATTACTTGGTAGGGGCTTGTAAGGGGCTTATAAGGGGCTAGTTATCGGTTACTTCGATTAAAAAGACTCGATCTGAGAAGGTGCCTCTTTCTTCTGCTTTCTTTTTTCGGATGTTGTTGATTTCTTCTAGTGTTGTGCTTTTGTGTTCGGCTAGGGCATTAATTAGTTCTAGTAGGTCGGATAGTTCTTCGAGTTTATGTTCTTTTGTGTCTGCTTCTAGATATTCGGTTAGTTCTTCTTGTGTTTTCTTGCAGATTTCTTTTATGTATTCGTCTTCGGGTAGGATTCTTGTTGTTGGTGTTTTTCCGTTGGATTTTATTATTTGTGGGATTTTGTTTCGGGTTATTTTGTTGTATGTTGGCATGTCGGTTTCCTCCTTTAAGTTTTTAAATAAGCATTTCTTTAATCTCAAAGACGGTAGTTTTTTCCATTCTAAAGAACTTGATTTCTAACACTGTGATTACAATCCACACTGATGAACCTAACGTATAATAATTGTTTAAGTAATTAACGAGGCTCACTTCTCTATTACTTCCACTATCTCTCCAAAACTTATTCCGGTTGATAATCTTTTCACCTAAATAAATTCTTTTTTCAAGCTACTCACTTTTCTATCCATCTTGATATTATTAAAATACTAAACTTTTGCTCCAGAAGCTTAATTTGCAAAGAAATTATCTTCCTGTTTACGAATTGACAACTTTATGATTATAAAAATGTTAGTTTCAATAGTTCTGAAACTAACATTTTATCAATATCTATTAATTTATTTTTTAATATTATTAAAGCTATAAAATTTTTCTTTAAGCTTTTTAAACCTTTTCTCAAGAAATATATTGTATTCCTTGTTTGTTAAAGAAGAGACAAAGGATAAATCAGATTCTTTAATTAAAAACTCTTCTTGGACTTCTTGTTTTTTCTTAGAGATAAAGTTAGATAATTCCTGTTGAGATTTAATTGAACTTAATTCTGGATGTACCTTGCAATATCGTATGAAATTTTTATCCTTAGTATTTGTAAAATCAGTTATTCCTTTTAAATCATCTGTAATCTTATTAATATACTCAAATATAGTTAGATCTTGCTTTTTAATATTTACTTTACTTTCCAATAAACCAAAGTTAGAAATCGCATTGATAGGAGCATCTTGCATCTTCTTTGATGAAATAGCGTTCTGTATTTTATTTACTGGTACGATATGTTCAATGTGATCCTGAATTGGACTCATGTGCCTATAAATTGTATGTGTGTGTGTGTGAATATAATTCAGGAACAACATTTGAGCTTTTGTAATACTTTTTCTTTGACTTGTCGACTCTTTAAGTTGTGATTGGAACCATTCCTGTAATTTTAGATCCCAGTCTTGTTGTGTCAACTCCTGATCATATGTATTTCCCTTCAGAATATTATTTACCCTAGTGTCTCCAGATCCCCTCCAAGCATCATCTATAATATCATAAAGATAATGAAGCATTATATTACTTAGTAGGTTTCCTTTTATTGAGTCCCATTCTTTATTTATAATAAGATTATCTTCATACTTGCTTCTAAACACTTTAGAAATAATTGCAACAATATGCATTTCAGTATGATACACTTCATGTTTATCATGTTTTTTATTCGTCTTTATCTCAATAAAAGGTCTTAGTATACATCTTACTTCTCTAATCGAGTCTAATAAAGCAACTTCAAATTGTACCAGATCTACCTTCTTTAGTAATAAAGGAATTTTATCTATCTCCTTAACATTCCCTCCTAAACACGCTGCAATTAAATTAAATCCGATAGATTCTGAGACATCTGATTTACTTGAACTCGAAAACAAAGACTTATACTCTTCTTCCGAAGCAAGTAATTTCCCTAAACCAAACACGTACTCAAAATAATTAAATTTACTTGAATGAAAATCCTTTTCATTACCACTATAACCTTCAACTAAAAATTCTTTTTCAGTTAAAGCATCATATCTAGCCTTTATTTTATCTCTTATTTTTTTATTCTTGATCTCTATTTCGCCATATTTTTCATCTTCCCAAATAGCTGCAAAGATCTGATATTTATTTAGTTGGGTACCTTGTTTATTTATTCTTTTGAAAATTTCTGGTAAATTATTCACATCCCCTCTAAATATTAAAATTGGCAACTTTAAATTATTTATATCAGCTTCTTTTTTTATTTCTTCAATAAAAGGTATAATTTCATTTTTAAATTTTCTAACCTGCTTTTTGTCTAGATCAAGATGCCATTCATCATCAATGTCTGAAGCAAGATCACCACCACTAAAATGATTGGATTCTTCTAAACCTTCCTTCTTACTCACCCATTTATGTAAGTAATTTCTCAATTCTTCTTTATCTATTTTATTATTAGTATATTCTTCAATTTTTAGCATAATTGTATCAATTAAGTCTTCACTTATATCTTCTTTAAGAAAGAAAATAGTTGGTTTACTAGAATATTCGTTTAACGCGTGTGTTCTTTGTAATCCATCAACTAATAAATACTTTTTCGGTTCATCAGATTGGACAGATGTTTTTTCAAATAATAACAATGAGCCAATTGGATACCCCTTTTTTAAAGAATCGATAAATAAATCCTTTTGATATTTCGACCATACTAAATTCCTTTGAAACGTAGGTAATTTTATTAGTGCATTTTTCATTTTACCTTCGCTAATAGAATCTAAAACTTCTCCAACATCCCATCTTTCTACATCAGTTTGATTTCTTCTTTCTAATTTCAAAATAAGCCCCCCATAAAATTTATTTTAAATCTAATTACCACTATTATATTCTATTATTTTGATAATAACATTTATAAAAAATAATACATTAGATAAATTCAACTTACTTTTCTTTTCCCATTTTAAGCAATTAATTCTTCTAGCTAAACTTTTGATATTCAATATCTTTCCTTATATCACACCCTGTAGCAATCGGAATATCTAATCTTTATATCTCCTACTAACATTAGTCTATAAATTGTATTAACCTTCATCGCCCAAAACTATTAACTATTTAAAATATCACTGATTTTTAGATATACACTTGACTATACTAAGTCCATTGTGACTCTACTAGCTTTAATGTATTATAGCTAGTAACATGATTTTGAATAAACCTTATAACCTTGGCTATATCTTCTTCCGTAATTTCACTTAATGTGTCTCTCACTAAAACAACCAAAACTCTAAAGAGCATATCCATCTTCCCACCATTTATTGCTTCTTCAATTGCTTTTCTTTTTAACTGTTCTATTCCTTCTCCTAATTCCTCTTTATTCTCTACCTTTTCTATTCTTAATTTTGAACAAATATAATGATAGTCTAATTGGGGACATATTTTCACAAGATATAGAATTGCATCGTATACCTTTAAATAATCCAACCATTCAATATAAATCTTTTTTTCAAAAGAGTACCTTAGTTGAATGCTCTCAATAATATTTAACAGCTGATATGCAGAAACCTCTTTGTTAATATCGTAATATTTATCATTACTTGTAAATATTATTTGACTCATTTCAGTATTATTTTTTCTTTTCCTAAAAATAGTGCTTCGCGAAGGTGCAAAATACCTTTCAACTGTTGGTATCAATTTTTCTACTAGCCATTTATAAGTTTTTTGTACACTCCAAAGCGCCTCTCCAGAAATGCTCATATAATCCCAAACCAACCAGACCTTATCATTAGAATTGTACCAGCTATAACCATCATTATTATCTGCTATCGGATAAATAAAACAACGATATTCTCCCTCGTTTTTATCATATACCTTGATCATACTTCCTTGTGTATCAAAGATGTGCCAATTACTATCACCTTTTGCATAATCATGTTTCTGAATGAATAACATGATTTTTTTAAAAAAACTCAATGAAATGCAAATCAATTTATAATTATTCAACTCATTTAGCACTGGATAAAATTTATTCGATTCAATTTCATTTTCTATATCTTTCATTGCTTCAATGTAGTTTTCCATAAAGATATCAATAGCCCTTATTAAATTATTGAGCTCTTCTAATTCTAAATTGAATACACATCCACCCATAGTAATACGGTATGTTTCCAATTTCTGATTTGAATTCCCTTCCAATATATAAGACCTCATTGAATAACATAAAGGAGTTTTATATCCTCTATACAAGCTCTTTAATATCTCTTGGTGTGAAAGACTTATATTCACTTGACGCAAATAAAAACTATTAAACGTAAATAAACAGCTACCTTCTCTCTCTTCCAATCTAGGTAAATGCCCGGTTATACTAACACTATGTGAATTGACCTCAATACTTTTATTGAATTCGCTTTCGAATTTTATTACTTCACTCCCAAAATCTACTTGATAACCATTTATTTGATCCATATACTCTTCTGATGTTATTTCTTTATGTTGAATTGCTTCTCTAATCGCCTCAATACCCAAAGCATATTTTTTCTCTTCATGAAATTTTGATATTTCTCTCTCAACCAACTTTTTAATTTTTCTTGCTTTCATTAAATTTAAAGTTACTTGTTCAGTGGGAAGTTCTTGATTACTTTTTTCTCTATTCCACGCTCGTAACACCGGTCTCAAATTTTCTAACCCATTCACATCAAACCCCTCTGACAAATCATATATTCCTATCTTCCTTTTATCTTTAAAAGTATCCACTGAAATAATGTGATCAACTTCCATATCAGTAATATTTTCAATTAAATTTTTTGTAATTTGACAACGTCGATTATAGGCTATCCAAAGTGCATAACGAACAGCAGGTTCATTTTTTAGAGACATAATTCATCAAACTCCTTTTGAATTAATAAAAAATTTCTTTATGGCATTTTAAAATATAGCAAAAAAACCGTATTATTTATATCGCATGAAAAAACTGATATTCTGTATATGCCCCAAAGAAAAAGAACCTCCCCCATACTACAAGTACAATAAGAGGTTCCTCTATCTTCAAATAATACTATCCATTCACTTTCCATAATAAGGTTCTCGAATTCTTCATAAAGAATTTTTCATGGCTGTCCATGTGGTCAATAACAAAGTTTATGAATGACTTTTCGAAAACACTTTTAAAATTATCTTTTGTATTGTTTTTTTCTTTTAGTTGAATGTCTTCATTGTTTAGCATATTTTCCTTTATACGGAAAACATGCTCTTGTAAAAGCTACACCTTCAATACTTAACAGTGTAGATCATATGCTTCCCTATTATTAAAGACTCGATTGCAACTCATGCACCTTAATATTTTGATTTACTAAATCATAAATTAAATCAGCAATTTTAGAGGAGCGATCTTTAATCGCATCTTTATCAAAATGTCCTTTTTTATTCGGAGCATACTTCGTTTCCTTTTCATTTACTAGAGTAACAAACTTTGTATTTCTCCCACCCTTTGTTGTTGAAAGCAAATCCTTAGCAATGCTTTGAGTGACTATAAAATCTTGATCTGAATATAATTTAATCTTATCCTCAAATTTTTTATTTCCCACACTCGCGTTTTCATTATTAAACAATAGCGTTAAATTTCCGATAAGGTTTTTATGGTTTTTAAAATCCTCTACTGAAAGAAAACCTGCATCAGAAATATCCTTATCAAAATTTACCTCTCTTGATAAAATATGCTCAACTGTAATTCTTTGTTTTTTTGGAGTCATAACGACCTTACTATTATTATGAAAATATAATTCAATAAACTTTAAAATTACAGACGCCTTGTTAGATAAAGCTCCATTTGCATTTTCAAGTTGTTTCAATGGTAATATTTGTTTAATATCTGTCGACTTACTTAAAATGATTTTTTTCGCTTCGACACCAAGGTCTTGATAAGCAATGTCGATCTCCTTTCCTTGTTCAAGTCCTGAATAATACTTTTGTAAAATCGCTGGAAGAATACTTTCAATAAAATTCATTTGTGTAAATGTAAATAAAACAGAAGCTCCAAGCCTTACACCAAGGTCTAATACTTGCTCCTTCGTTTTTTGATCTGCTTGATAAAAAGGAATTAACAATGAATGTAATTGCTTGATATTAAAAAGTTTAAATATAATAAACATATTATAATCATTTAAAAAAGCTTCGTACTTTCCTTCTTCTATTTCAGAATATATTTTAGAAACATACTTCAAATCCTTTACTAAATCAAATATTTCATTACCATTAAGATTCTTCTTTTCAAAATAATCGTATACACGATCTTTTTTTATATTTTCTGCATACTTCCCAATAATATAATGCTTTAAAAAGGTTGAGGAAGATATTTTCTTTTTAGGACTTAATTGGAGGTTAGAAATAAATTCATTCCAGTCATTATTAAACTCCTCTACGTCACCTTGTTTATTTGTACCTTTAGATATAATTTTAAGGAATAAGTTTTTCACTAAATCTAGTGGCTCTAAACTTCTTCCTCTATCATTAAGAACCTCGAATAGTTGAAATGCTTTATTATAACTAGTTGATACCGTTACAATAAAATAGATTCGACTTTTAAAATAAGAAATAAAGTTTTTTAACTGCTCATCATCTAACTCTTCTAAATAATCTTTAGCTGTTGTATACACTTCCTCAATTTTCGAATCTGATTCTAGCTTCACTTCATATTCTTTGTTATAAAGTATATTTTTATAGACCTTACCAAAATTTAGTGCCGGATCATGGATTAATTTACAATCCTTGATTTCATCGTCATTATCTAAAATTGCATAAGATTGAACAATATCATTTAATTTCATCTGCCATTTTTTAATTTCTTTTATATTTTGTGAAGTAGCTATTTTAGCTTCAACAATCTCTTCTAATGATTTACAAATCAATGTAGTTGTTGTAAGACGTTGCTGTCCATCAACTACAAGATAACGGTCAGTGTCTCTTGGTTTTATTAAAACTATATTCCCCAATAAATATCCTTCTAAGTCATCTTCACTTAACATAAAACCATCAGTATCTTCTGAGAGATCTTCTAATAGTTGTTGCACTTCTTCTTTTCCCCATACAAAATCCCTTTGAAAATCAGGTATCAAAAACTTATACGAGTCATCTGATAAAAAAGATTTAATATTTAATAGTTCTGAACTAATGCCATTTTTAATCATAATTATGTCCTCCAAATCGCTAGGGATCCCCCTAAAAAAACTCATTAATGTATGTAACTGCCAATCTTAATTATATTCTATCTCTAGATTCAAGGAAGCCCCCTTTTAGACCTAACCCCAACCATATTAATTTTAGGCTTTCCATTTTTATATTTCCTTATCAAAGAAAAAATAGTTGACTACTAACCACCTCACATATCCCTTTAAACATCATTTTATTAATATAAGTATCACTACAATACTATCAAACACTATTTGTTTAATAGAGCTTTAAGTTCTTCAATAGTCAATACCTTATCTTTCCTTCTATGTACCATTCGATGACAGTTTGCACACAAGGGAACTAAATCTGTTTCTGGATCAATTACAACTGCTTCTTCAAGAGTACTCAACGGTTTAACATGATGAATTTCTATAAAATCTTTTCCACGTTCCCCATATACTTCTTCAAAATTGAATCCACAAGCATAACAATCCAAACCATGTATCTCAATGGCTTTTGTTCTATTTTTAATATTACGTTCGTATTTATTCACATAATATGACCTCTTAGTTCCTTCAACCCTTCCCCCTTCTTCTATCTCTTGAGATTCAATATCAGATATTACATTCTCATACAATTGAATTGATTGCTCCCTTCCTTGTAATAAACGCACAATATCCGAGTATTCTTCTCCGCCACTCTTAAATATTTCTATCACTTCACCTAATGACTTCCCTGAAAAAAGCCCCCTATAGTTGGCTCTTAAACCCAAATAATAAAGTATATTTGCTGAATCACGTCCATTAGTATTTCCTTTACGTTCAAGTATATTAATATCCATCCAACGATGTTTTTCATTATTAATTAGATGTTCATATATAACTTGTCCTTTCAGTTCATCTGAATAATAGTTATACTCCCTAACTCTACCATTTGAATCTAGTGGTGGTAAGGTATAGTCCCCTCCTCTGTCCCTCTCATTTTCTATAGCTATTTGCGCAAAGCTTACTTCAATCTGTTCACGTTCTGATTCCAAAATATTTACCGAAAAGTCTTTTCTTGTCCTACCATTTAACTTTTGTTGTACAAACTTTTTCAATAATTCATTATTCGTTGTAACAAAACCTAGCTTTCTTAACTCTTTTTCGGTGACTCTTCCATCAAGTCCAGCTATAGCATACTTATCAACATAAATATGCCCTTTCATCTCTTGATAGCCAATAAATTTACTCGGTGCTAAAAGCCCTTCGTTATGTAAATAGTACCACTGTTGAAATGACTTTAATTCTTTCTCTAGTTCTTCCATCTCAGTGAGATCTTTTTCGAATTGCTTCATATTCTCTTTAACTTGCTCTAACGATTCAATAAGAGGAAACCTTGTTGATATATCATCATTATTAACAGGGTATCTGTTATACCACATTTGCTTTAAATAACTCTTATGTTTTTCTTCTACAAGATAATTAGTATTTTGTTTTAATCGCAATATCTTTAAATCGTTTAACTTAGTATGGTTTATTAACTCCATTCTATTTATACCTTTTTTCACATCCACTTCTAGTACTTTAAGCTTAACAGCTTGTTTTAATTTATCACCCAGTTCTTCATACAAATGAGCAGCGGGTTCTCCATCATTTTTATAAATTTCCGGCAGCGTAATTACTACCGCTCGTGCTATAATACCCCCAGTTCCCTTACTTCCCCCATCTGAACGCCAAATAAATACCTCATCGTTTATTTGAACATGCTTAACTAAACTCTCTTGCCTAATAGACCACCAAATCATTTCATTTCCTAATACATAATCGTCTACATTAAAACGTTTCGGATTACCTTGGAATATCCAGGTATTCATATACTATCTCTCCCCCTATAATAAACCCTAGCTAAAGAATTCTTCTTCATTTACTAAACTAAACAATAGAAAAAACAATCCTATATCCTTCAAATTCTAGACTCATAGCAATTTTATTTGTAAAATATGTATATTAATAACATTATATATTATAACTTTCAATTGAAGAAATATGAGTTACATTATTTGTTCCTATCTACTTAAAAGTAATTCTAGAGCACTCACATAACCAAAAGGATGTGTACAATGAAAAAGAAGCCAATCCCAAAAACTATAGGAGACAACCACGTAAAATCAGTACAACAAGCTTTATTAGACTCATTAAACTCCTTATCTATCAATAATTATTCTCAGACAGCAAAGGAAACAGTTACTTTTATCCAAGGTTTATATCCAAATATTGATTCAGTCACTTCAAAGTTCGATGATCCACATCCGGATCGTACTAATGATCTTACGCTATATTTAAAAGATGGATCCACCATATATATAAATTTATTCTACATAAAAAAAGGCGGGAAAATTCAACCCAAAAATCCTGGAGCAAAAAGCTTCTTAACAAAATACTTTTTATCCGAAGACATGCAGAATATTTTTAATAAAAAACTTGAAAAATACTACTTAGGATTCTTAAAAGAAATAGTTGAACACAATGAGGGTACACACTATATCACGGATAAAAAGGAACTAAAAAAACTGGTTGAAGACTATTTCCCAAAATTCACAAATGACATTAATGAATACAGAAGACGCTTTCTCTTTAACTTACGTGAAACATGTTTCTCTATACTTCAAAAGTTTCACACCCAAGCGAATATAGGTTTTTCCCATGCATTTAACTTCTTTTTTATGGTTGATGAGGTCAATATTATTACCCGATATGGCAAAAATGAGGATGACATTCAAGTTGAAAATTTCTGTCCACCACAGCCTACTTTTGACGATATTGAGTTATATAAAATAGGCAAGGATTCAGTCGGTATTAAATTTGGTGAAGTAGCACTAACTTTACGTTTCAAATTCGAAAGTAGCCCAACATCATCTATAAAACTTGCGACTAGTTATCATGAGTTTCCAGAAGAAGAAGATATAAAAAATAGCAACAATGAAACTATTAACAAAATGAAACGACTAATAACTAAACATGAGTATATCAAGACACAAAATAGCAGTAATGCGATAGGAAAATGTCACGAAGCCTTTTCATACTATTATTTTTTGAAGGAGTTCCCTGATATCGTCCAAGTAGATCCAAATACATGTCTTGAATTAATTAGTACATACTATTCTGATTTAAAACCAGAAACACTAAAAAAATTATTTGATTCAACTTCTACAATTGTACCGGCTATAACAAAGAAATTACGCCAAAAATATAACGACTATACTATAGAAAGCATCGAATTAATTCCAGATGCCTATATCGGTGATAGGCTTGATACCGGTGATCTTCAACTAATCCTAAAAATTAACAATGCTATCATTGTTGAAAATATTTCTCTAAAAGCCCTATCTCAAAAAAATAGCAAGATTACTACAAAAAACCCTGGTATTGGGACAATTTTAGGACCTACATATTTTAATGCAGGAAGTATGGAATCTATTGTAAATGAAGTGAAATCCACATTTACAATTGGAGGTTTAAATCATAGAGAGAGTCAAGAAAAGCTCTCTTATGAACTAGGAAGACAATTAGAAAAAGCCACCCAAGAACAACTTCGAATAGGCGCTGGAAATTTATTAGGAAAAGCAATGATGGCTATTACAATTTATAAAGCAGGTGTTAGTTTTTGCAAAGAGCATTCAGAAATTGATAGTGAGGTACACGTTAAAATCAATTCGCCTTCTACCATTCAAAACACCTTGTTATGGAATGATGGACAAGAAACAATTAACTTACGTATAAAATTCAGTAAAGGACACCATTACGGTTGGTCTTCTGTTAAATTAACTTCCGAATACCAATTAAACATTAAGTAGGTAAAAATTATTAAAACGCTAAATAAGTAAGACTTAAAAGTACACTTACATATCCAAGGCATTCTATGGCAAAAATATGATCATAATATTTTTACCATAGAATACACCTTTGAAATACAAACAATCATTAAATATTCTTTATCAATTTTATAAAATCCATTCCTAAATTTCACAACATTGATATTATATTACACCCTGCCCTACGGAAATATTACATAATAATCTGCATACTGGCCTTTTCCGGCTTAAAGTGTTAAAATAAACAAGTAATTATCGGAGGTGCTTGTATGAAAATCGAAGAACGAGGTAGGGCAAAATACCGTCCGTTAAAAGATTATGATATTGAACAAGTAAAAAATTTACTAATAGAGAAAATCCAAAAAGAGCAAGAAAATACGCAAGGATTACCAGAAGAAGATACGGAAGCAAATATAAATTTCGACGCTAATAAACTTAATCTTGTAAGTTTATTTTCAGGCTGCGGTGGTCTAGATCTCGGTGCTGAATTATCTGGCTTAGATGCAACGATAGGTAATACCCAAACCAATAACATATTATCTTCTCGTGAATCTTTTGATAGAGACAGAAACCAAAGTGTATTTCATACAATTTATTCTGTTGATATGTTTAAAGAAGCAAATCAAACATATAGATTAAATTTTCCACAAACAGTCATTCAGAACCAAAAAGATATTCGCAAAATTAAAACTTTCCCAAAATGCGATATCGTATTGGGTGGTTTTCCATGCCCAGGGTTCAGTGAAGCCGGTCCAAGACTAATTGACGATGAAAGAAACTTTCTATATATCCATTTCATTCGATGTCTGCTCCAAACAAAACCAGCCTTCTTTATTGCTGAGAATGTTAAAGGCATGTTAACCCTAGGGAAAGGTGAAGTCATTAAACAAATTATTCAAGACTTCGAATCCGCTGGCTATAATGTTAAGTTTCAGCTCGTCAATTCACGAGATTATGGTGTCCCGCAACTTAGAGAACGAGTATTCATTGTGGGCGTAAGAAAAGGACTTGATTTCGAATATAACTTCCCTGAGCCAACACATGGTATTGGAAAAGATAAAAAATCCTATGTAACGTTAAAAGACGCTATCGGTGATTTAGAATCCAATCCCGGATCGTACTATGAAGGAAGCTTTTCATCCATATATCTGTCTCGAAATCGAAAAAAACAGTGGAACGAACAAAGTTTTACTATACAAGCTTCTGGAAGACAGGCTCCTTTGCACCCTAGCGGTGAACCTATGCAAAAGATTGGAACGGATAAATGGGAATTACCAGGCGATGAAGGGTCACACAGAAGACTGTCTGTGAAGGAAATTGCACGCATACAAACATTCCCCGACTGGTTTGTATTTTCTGATGGTAACAATTCATCCATTAGTGAGAATGGAAAGTTAGACAAGATATATAAACAAATTGGGAATGCTGTACCTGTTGAACTCGCGAGAGTAATTGCACGCCCTATTGCTGAATGGAGCTTGAACAACATGGAAAAAATAAATAACAATAGATTAAACTCACAGCAATTGGAACTATTCGAGACACTTAATATATAGATGTACCCTGTACTATATATTATAAAAATGCCCTGATATTCACTTAATACCTCTTTAATATTATTGCATATGTATTAAGCTTGTTTAAACTTAATACATATGCAATAATTAAATATTAATTCTTTCTACAAATTTTACTTTTTTATTTTTAAAAAATAATATCCCTATGCCTTTTCACTTTCATAATCCCACTTTCAAACAACATAAAATCCATCATATTTCAATATTTTAGAAATAACCAATTTTTTCTAAACCCCTCCCATTTCTTCATCGTCCATTCCACTTAATAAATAACTATCTAACTAATGATACTATCCTTATTCTCCCTATTAGAACAGGCAAATATAATGTATTCCCTTGATATATTTGATAAAAATGCGGATTTCTACATGTTCTCGATTTCAGTGTAGATAGAACTAAAAAAATCCTTATTCACCACCTTCACTCCATATAAAAGTAATTACAAACCCAGTTAATATTTTATTAATTATTTGTGATGCAGCAAACAATATTTTTTTCATAATCATATATAGCGGTTATAGCAACCACAAAAACACAAAGGAAACCTGCTTAGGCAAATTTCAAGAGCATTAAATACCTTTATATCAACTTTCAGTATACAAAACATATTGCCAATATCTTTAACAGATGCACAAAAAAATCTCTAAATAGTATAGGATTTTAAAGAATATACTTTAACGGTTCGTTCAATATTACAATGGCACAACAGTACACTATCCATCCGTAAGAAAAAGTTTTGAAATATATTCTTAATCACAGACAATTGACAAACAGTCCCCCAACGTGAACACTATAGGTAACTCGAAGCGGAATGTATTGAAGGATTACAACCTAAGCGGAATAATCAGCGTGGATAAATTAAATAATTTTCTAGATATAAAAGGTTCTAGACATTAAACTAAGATAGTAATTCTTTTCATTCTATCGAATTATAACTAACTCAAAACATTTCCAAAACAAAAAGCTAATTCCCTATTGAAGCATACTTTATCTTCTACAGGCATTAGCTTTATTCAAAATCTCACTTGTTTAAAATCCAATTCAACTACAGGTATAAATCAACTAACTATAAATTCCTTCAGTGAACAAAAGTACACATTTTAAATTTCACTAAATCTCTTCCTAGAAACAACCGTATTCATTGTCATCGCTTCCACAACAGCCCCATCTTTCACTACATAAACATATACCTTTTCTAATATGTCATTCAGATCCTCAACATAAAAATCGCTAGGAGCATACTGTTCGTTTTCTGTAAGAATAATATAGCGCTCTTCTCCATTAAACCTTTCACTATAATAATCTACCAAACCTAGATTATTAAACATTTTTATATTTAAACGGCCATTTTCTCTTTCATAACTCATTACAGCTTCATAATAATCTTTTGCTACTACTCTATCACATACGCCATTTGGTATTAATTTCATTGATATGATTTTCTTTGGAGGCTTCATAGAAATATTTTTTTGGCGATAAATTATATTTAAGCGTTCTTCTTTTTTTATATCCAAATCAATGAGTTGCGCATTCATTTGATTTATTAGAGCACTATTCCGATTATCAAGGTTTTCCTGCTGATATACCTCTAGTCTTTCTAGCGTTTCACGATATTGTTGATTAAATGTCTTCTCCAGAAATGTTACTAGTTTATTTAACTGTTTTTCTCTCTTTGTTAAAATGTTATCTCGGACTATGATAGATTGCTTCATTACTTCACTCATACACTGACTAGTAGAATCTATTTCTATATAAAATTCATTATTGATAAAATCATTAGCAAAGATCCAACCTTGATCCAACGTAATAAATTCCCCATTTTCTCGTCTTGCAAGATGAATATAATGATTTTCTAATTCTTCCCCTGTACCATCCACAATACTTACATGATATATTTCCACATATAGGTTTTCGGGAACATGAGCTGTCACAGTATAACAATGCCATGTCCGGCCTTCCACTTCTTTTTTCATCAATTCCAAGGTTGCATTAAATAACGGATGACTTTCAGTTATCATCGGTAAGTCAGCCTCTTCAAAATCTATTGAATTTGTAAAGCGATAGCTGTCTCCTTGATAATCTTGTAACTCTGGAATGTAATCTCGTATAAATTTTGGTAAACGCTCAATACGCATGACTTTTCCATCTTGCGATTTAAAAATACGAACACGTTTTTTTTCTAAAACATATGTTGCTAAATCTGTAAATGTACGTTTTGGTATCATTTGAACAGTTAAGTCATTTTTCTCACGTTTTAAATTTGTAAGATCAACGTTATCTTCAGTCATTCGCTCTTCATTCATTAAGGCTAACAGCTTCTGATGTTCTTCAGATAAAGTTTTTTCCATACCAGCAATGACTTCATCAAGATGTTCACGTTTTATAATAGCTTGTTGCATTAAATCTGCTAAACTATCATAATGATCTTCCAAAATATCACCCATAAAATCATATACGAGATCAGACCCTAAATCTGATTTCATCAGCTCCATTTTATCTAGTAACTTAGTCATTACACTACCTTCACGAGTATTTTGCGCTACTAAATTAAAAACAAACACTTCATTTTTTTGTCCAATACGATGAATACGCCCCATACGCTGCTCTAGCTTATTCGGGTTCCATGGAATATCATAATTTATCATCTGATTACAAAACTGAAGGTTAATAGACTCCCCACCAGCATCTGTAGCTATCATAATTTGACATTCATTACGGAACATTTCAACTTGTTTCCGACGTTGCTCCATAGACAAGCTTCCAATAATTTTTGCTATTTTCGGTACCCGTTTCAAAAGCTTTTCTTCTAAATAATTCAAAGTATCTACAGATTCCGTAAAAATTAAAATCTTTTCATTATGATTTAAAAGCCCACTCGCTCCAAATAATGTCTCTTCTAACTCTTGATATTTTTTCTCCACAACATACAACTTAATATTTTCAGCTTGCTGAATAAGCTTTTTCAATACAATCAATTCTTTTTTCAGTTCTTTTGTATCAATAACATCAATTGATTTCTCAAGCTGAAGTTCTATTTTCTCTTGAATATCGCTACCTTCTTCTAAATAATTCTCTGTTTCTAGGTTTTTCATTTTCTTTATATACTTATTGCGTTCAGCTTCTGTTTGTTTATATAGCTTAATTAATCGATTATATCTTCTTTTTAAAGATAAATAAATCGCATCAATAGAAGAACTTAATCGACGCTGCAATAACATCATCGCAAACGCTGTACTATTACTGCCATTATTCATTGCGCGATTAAAATACTCTCGTACGTATTCAGTTACCGCATCATACAACGCTAATTCTTCATCTGTTAAATTAAATTGAGTTGTTTTCGTAGTTCTTTTTGGAAATAATGGCGTTCCATCAAAATTCTTTAAGTTTTCTTTTAAACGACGAATAATAAACGGATTCGTTTTTTCTTTTAAACTTTCAGTTGTCTTACTACTGGAGAAAATATCTTCATCGATTAACTTCATTAAGTGTCTAAAGTTTTCAGAATCACCTTTATGCGGCGTTGCAGTTAGCAATAAACAGTGATTTGTTTTTCTTAAAAGTGATTCCCCTAACTGATATAATTTTGTTCGAAATGTTTTCTTTTTAACCGTCCCATGTGTATACGCCGCCATCTTATGTGCTTCATCTACAATTACCAAATCAAACTGTGCTTCTTGAATCAATGCCTTTACATCATCCCTCATAGCCCAATACATAGAAGTTAAACACAATCTATTTGATATAAATGGATTCTTACCACCATACTCTTTTAGTACCGCCCGATTAATAATATGAAAATGCTCATCAAATTTCTGTTCCAACTCTTCTTGCCATTGCTTCAACACAAGTGGAGGAACTAAAACTAAAATTCGCTCAACACTTAACCTTGCTTTTAATTCCTTAATGAGCATTCCAGACATGATCGTTTTTCCAGAACCTGGATCATCAGCCAATAAAAAACGAACGTGTGGCACTTGAAGCATTTTCCCATATACAGCCTCAATTTGGTGCGGTAACGGCAATAAATTCTTGTTCCCTAATGCTCTTGTTTTAGAAAATTTCACTTCATTTTTTAACAATACATATTGTATGTATCTTTGAACATCTAACACTTTTAAGTTTGCAACTTCCTTTTCTTGTTTTAAATGTTTAAAATCATGAATCTTTTCTCGCTCTAACATAATTTCATAATACTTATTTGTTTCTTGACCAATTGCCTCAATAATGACGTATTCTCCAAAAGCTTCACATTTTTTTATTTCTACACTTTCAGGAAACTGTGAACTTGAGACAATTTCACCTACTTTCATCATGAACAATCCCCCTCTATTCATAAGAAAACCTTATTCACCAATGAATAAGGTTTAACTTCTCTTACACTCTACTATTAACATATCTACTCCTTGATGGTGTAACGTTACCTCTTCACATTGACGTAATTCAAACAAATTGAATTCATGACCAAATGGAAATAACATAGGATGGCTTTGTATTATATCAAGTTGTAATGCTGTATTCTCTAAAACATATAACATTATTTTTACAATAAACACATGTAGAACCGGATTACTAATGAATATCTTTTCTGGTAACTGATACGAGCGGTTTTTAGTTGGAATTATAATTCCCCACGCCTTTATACTCATTATTACAGCGCTAGTAGCTACTTCTACTCTCCGCCTATCACCATACTCTTCTTTCATTCTTTTTCCAATCACTGTACTAGGAACTGTATCTTGTAATTGAAACAACTTTCCTAGCTCATGTACAGCATCTTTAAAAAATGGATAAGCTGCTAATGTCATTCCCCAGTGTACAAACACACGCTCTTCTTTTGTTAACACGGGTAATACTTCCAAAACTCTATCACGAATCTCGATTAAATCCTTATCAACTAAATACCATATTTTCATTAACATTGTAACAGCGTTTTTTCTAGACTTCGCTCCTGTAATATCGTTTCGTAAATAGCCATCTAGCACTTCATACATATCTTTGCGAGAATATTTTTTGGCATGATTCGCTATAAAATCTAAATGATGCAATAATACCTTTTGATCAAATCCAACAGGTTTGGTCATAGAATATCCTCTCCTTAATTTTGTTGTACTTTTATAAAAGGTACAACTACTTCTTCTATACTGATTCCACCATGTGTCACAACTTCTTCATTTCTTTGAACAAACGCTTGACCATATTGAGATAAAAGAACATTGTAATTTTCAGGAAGACCAGTATTATTCCAACTCATTGCATCAATTTTAGATGCCGAATCTTTATAAAGTATTGGGTCACTATATATTCGTACTCTTTCGCCTTTTTGATCTACTAAAACACCTTCTGAAATCCGTCCCACCCCTTTAGCTATCGTATTACCATGGTCAGCAGTGAGATAAATAGTATACTTCTCTTTTATTAAATCAACTAATAAGTTTACGAGATAATTAGTCTGTAACCATATTTCTAAATTAGAAACTAAACTTTTTTCGCCTAAAACTGCGTGATGTGTGAACTTATCAATTACATCAATTACTGCTCCATATATTTTTACAGAATTTCTTTTTAATGCAAGAATATTCTCCCTATTGTAATCTTCTTTACCTAATCCTTTTTGATATGCTACATATTGCTTTAACATACCTTGTTTTTCCCAGAAAGCTTTCCAATATCTCTCTTCCGCTGCAGTTGTTTTTATTGTTTTGCTAAATGCAAATGGAATTCTACCTGAAAAAATAGCTTGTCGAGATACAGAAGTAAGTGTCGGTACCCATGCAAATACACCATTTTCCTCAAAAGAAAAACCATTTTCTTTCAAATGTTTTTTCACCTGTTTCCATTGAATAAAACTCATGCCATCCAGTACTAACAGAGCTATCTTTTCATTGTCTCTTCTTTGTGCATGCAATACATGTGGAACATGATGAACCATCTTCGGTTTTGGAATTGGAGGCAAACTTATTAAAGTATGATACTGTTTTAACATCCAATCTTGGAAGTTCTGATTTACTTTCATCATTAATGTGTTTGCCTCTTCCACACATACTGTATCATTACTTTCCAATGCAGTGTACTTATATTCAGCAACCAAATCAATTAACTCAATCCAGTCTTTATACAACTTAATCCTTACAAGTTTCTCGTTAACCCTTTTACTAATGTGGTTTAGCTTTTCGTGAAGCGTCTCTAATTTAGATTCTTCTTCAATTCCTATCTTCATCCAATTAGGGGTTTGTAAAAGTGAATCTTTCTTTACTTTTGAAACGGTCCCTTCCATAAATAAGTTAGCCATTAGTCTCCATACATCATCATTTGTAAATGGATGTATTTTATATAACGGCGCAGGTTCCGAGATTTTCTCACTCTCACACTTTGTATATTCAGATACAAAACAAGACCATTGTTCCTCTAAAAACCCATAAAAAAATCCCGCTGAAGAAATCAATTTTTCTATCGGTAACTTCTGAAACACTTCAAACTGATTGAATTTTTCTATAAGAAACTCCTGTACAACCTGAGGTATTTCTTTCTTTCTATAATGAAGAGAGAGAAGGAGCTTGTACAATTCCACTTCACTATCAATAATTTCATAGGATATTTTATACAAATGTTTTACGATATACTCCAAAGTATCTTTATTAGAAGAAGAGCCTTGATACTGTGCATGCACAGTGAACAAGGCATCTAAATCTTCACGGTTCATACTTCGAAGTATTGGCGCAGAAAACTTTGGAAAGATTGTACTGATATCAATCTTTGTACTAAAGTTACCCTTTATATACTCGTACGGAAACGTAATATCATCATTTGTGTATACCAATAATTTATCAGACTTTAATGACTCACGATATTGTTGCTCGTACAAATAACGAAAAGAAATACTATCTTCAAAACGAATAACCTCATAACCTTCCTCTTTTAAATGACTTAAAAGTAATTCATCATTTAAAAGAAAATCTTGATCATGGACTAATATCATTTTGCTATTTGGATATTGAAATTTTTTCAATATTCCATCACGCCAATTCCCCATCATCATCACCTACTATAGTCCTAAACGAATACAAGCATTATCATAGTACATTAGCAGCTTATCATCTTCTTGAATTATTTTTTCAGGAAGTCGATCTCCGACTTTCACAATCTGATCAAATTCCTTCTCACTATATGCTTTCTTAAATCCAGCACGGATGGCTTCCGTACGGAACTGCTTTAACTTTTTCTTACTACTTTCTAATTCTTCTACATAACCACTAAACTCACGAAGCAACGATTTCTCACGAAGCTTCTCTAGATCTGCTTGCTTGTTTGGATCTGGAACATACCAACGATTCATCGCTTTTTCAATAAGTGCAGAATCATTTGTATCTAAACCACGGAAATCTTTATAATTTCGTCTCAGGTAAGAAGCAACCTGATCTGGTATTTCTCCATCGCCTTCATAGGATAAGAAGTTTTGTTGCAATAAATCATCTAATTCTGGAAGTAATTCATGTTTAGCAATATGTTGAATTTCCTTCATATAATTTGGATGTAAATCTTGTCGAGTTTGCGGTTTCTTTAATAACTGCTGACGAATCCACTCAATTGCACTGTTTTCATCCGATACAAATAAGCTCATTTGTGCAAACTCTTTAACTAGCGTACGTTTTTTATCGTATTCTGCCACTTGACTTTCTAAAAATGCCATGCCGTCACGCATTGGGAAACGTTGTGCTACACCAGATTGAAACTCAGCTGATGAAATCGGAACTGGCAATCCATTTTGAACGTGATATGCTACCATGCGATCGAATAATATACGCGGTGTTCTTTCAGATATAATCTGTGCTTCCCCTTTTACCCCAATAAATACAGGTAATTGTTCTAAATGTTGATTAACAAAAGTCCAAGAAGATTCTGTTGTGTTTATTTCTTTTTTTATCTTCTCAATATTTTCTTGTTTAGGTTTGTATGCAGAAATAACTAAATCTTGTTTAACCGCGGTTGCAGTTGTTACAGCCTTAAAACTACCTTGCTTTTTATCTAAAGCAGATACATTTGCTATAATAAAACCAGCCTTTTGAATCGCTTCTTGGATCGCATTCCAAATAGATGCTTTAGAATTACTAAATTCTACAGTCATCCACCTTCCTGGCTTTAAAATCCGATAATTTTCTTTAAAACAGCTGTACATTAAATCTTTATAATAATTTTCATTTTTTCCTTGTGTATTGTTGACAATTGCTTCAGTTTTCTGATTACTAAACAATCGAAGCCAAGACTCCCAAATAAAATTGAGTTCAGAGTACATTAAATTGGCACCAAACGGTGGATCTGTAAAAATATAATCAACACTATTATCATTGATTTTCATTTCCAACGAAGACTGCGTACTTATAACGCTTGAATTACTAATGCTTGATATTTTTTTTATATCTTGAAATTTTCGTTTTATCTGGTTAAATGGATTGTTTTCTTGTGGAGTCGAACAAATATAATAAGTACCCGAAGTAGACCCACCTTTTTTATTAATTCTCCATCTATACATCCACGTTAAATTAGGAATTGATGCACTTAACACAAACAGTCCAATATTTTTATATGGAGATGACATGACTTCTTTGTATATATCCCCAAGAATAATATCATTCCTAATTGACATTATCTGAAAAACATATTCCAGATTTAAGACTTTTAATCTGCCTATCTCATCTCCTGTAATCATACGATTAACAGGATAAAAAGTTTCCTCTTTATAACTCTTTATTTTCTCAAGCACTAGTAAATCTTCTTTATCTGGTACTTTCTCATATCTTTTAGAGCCTACACTATAGTTAATTAAAACTGGTTTTAATTTCACTTGCGAATGTACTAAGTTTAATTTATTATTAAATTCAGTTTGTGTAGCTCTTTGTACATCTTTTTTCTTTAATAATCCCCCACAGCCTTCACACTTGAATTCTTCTTTAACCTTATTTTCTTTTAAATCAACAGCCACATCCCAATAAGAAAATTCATCACTACAATTGGGACATATAAAAACTTCACTCCATGCAACAAAATTTATTATTCCTTCTGCTCCTTCACTATGTGAAGTTGTTAACATCCATTTATGTTTTTCTTCTATTTCATTTAGCATCTGAAGAAAATATTTCTCAAAGTTTGCAAATTCTTTGTTAGTGTTGTAATTGTAGCTTATATGAGTAGCGACTGTAGATAAATCATTTAATATCGCCTTTCTTTTTCCAAGTTTGGCTACTACATCACCTTCCATATTAAGGATGTTTTTATTATCATCTACTTGCATACCTAACTCATTTATTATTTTTCTATCATCACATAATGAAGCTGCAACTCCAGCCATCCCTGTACCACTAAAACCATCAAAAATTACATCTCCTGGTTCAGTATAATGAAGTATATACTTCATTATTGCTTTATGCGGTACTTTTGTATGATATGCATGAGCCATATACACAGGATCTGATTTCCCTTCACTTACATCGGCTGCAAAAGGTTCACGGTGGTACTCTTCATTTATATCTCTACCATGTTTCTCTACTTTTTCTCTTTCCCACTCTTCAATAAAATCATTTATCCAAGGATTAGGACATACCGTATAATATGGCGGATCAGACAAAGCAATAATATCCTCATCTTCTCCAACAGGAAATCCTTCTATCCCCTTAAGGTCCGGAAGTATTTTACGTAATTCATTTTGAAAATATCTCCGACGGATTTCATCGTTTTCAAATGTCATACCTAAGCAGACAACAGGAACGTTGTCTGCTTGAGTATTTTCATCTAATAGTGATAATTGTTTCGTATCTTTATCCAAATTTGTTTCCTCCTACTTATTTCTTTACCGTTAAACGAACTCGATTTATTTCATTTGTACCAATTAATCCTTTTAGTAGCATATCAAAGTTTTTACGTGCTTCATCTACTGTAATAGGATTTCCATCTCCAAATACTTTCAGAAGTTGCCCCATTTCAATTTGCTCTTTATGAATTCCTTTAAGAACAACACTAATAGCATTAATTAAATTTAATGAAATTGGAAGTTTAAATGCTTTATTTTGAATTAATTCATCCATTAAACGTTTTTGTTCAGATTCAAGTAAATTAATACTTTCTTTTACAATTGAATCATTAAAATTCGTTAATAGTGTTTCTGTCCATGAGTTTAGAAGTTCCCCTAATTGATCTTCTAGCTGCGCCAAAGAAGGCTTTGCTTTATTTTGTTCTTCTCTTGGATTGAATCTGCAATTTGGACACTCCGGCATATGCTGCAGTTTTTCCACTGTTAGATTATAACAATCTTTCAACGCTTTTAAGCTCATTTGCCAATCATCAAAAGCTTGATGAGGTAAGAATGATATCTTAGAGGCCAATGTATTTAAAGCATCATAACGCGGATCCTTTAATAACTCTGATTTTTTCTTATTCTCTGTTGCATTTAATCTTGCTGTTTGATGAAGTACCATATAATGTTCAATATATTCTTTTTTCAATCTCTCAAGCTCTGCCACTTCTCTAGAACAATCTTCATCATTTTTTAAAGCAATGCTTAAATTATCAAGCGACACATCAACATCATCTATCCATTCTTGACTAGGAGACACGATATATCTTGCTTTCGTCAAATAATCTGCTACTTTTGTATATTCATTAATCTTCTGTTGTAACTTCTCAAGCTGATGAACAATTGCTAAGCTTTCTTTTTCTTCTTCAATACGATTTATATCATATTTCAAGTTCACCATTTTAGCACGAGTATTGTAAACTTGTAGCCCTTGTAAAAATTCATTTAAACTACTTAACTTTTTAATTTTTTCTTCTTTCTCTTCTAATGAAAATAACTGTCCATCCCAAATTACAAATCGATTGCGTATATTAGCAACCATCTCAACTGTATTGTTTGTTTCCTCTTTAGCTCTAGAAATAATTCTTTTAATAGAAAAATCTACAGCATCTAAATCAGTAAAATCAATTTGTTCTCCACCAAACATAGCAATTAAAGCTTGTACTGCTGGGACTGGTAAACCACTCGGCTTTTTAATATGACTAAAATATGTTAAATCATTTACAGGCAAACGAACAAATTCAGCAAAATTCATTGCTTCATATGTCGTACCATTTACAGTAACTACAATTTCACCACTTTGAATTAACGATGCTAATACTACCGCTAATAATTCTGGTTCCATTGCGAATTGCTTTGTTAATCTTTGATCCGGTGTCCCTTGTACTGTATTAATGACTTCTATTAATTCATTTTGATTTAACACTTGTCCAGGTTCTTTTTGATTTAGTAATTCTAATACCCATTTCGCATAACCAGAGTTTCTTGCAGTGACATTCCCATTATTATCAAGAAGGACTAAACCATTTAAAATTGCTTCCCCTTGATTTGTTTTCTTTCCATTTAAGTAATCTAACGCATCTTTTACGTATGTTTGCATATTTGATTTCGTAACAAACGATTTATCTAATTTACGAAAAGTCGGGTACTCACTATATTTCACCTCGAACCATTGGGAAAGTAAATCTTGTGAAACCGAATCAAGAATTTGAATTAGGGTATCTGGATTACTTGGAAGGAAGAATCCATGCTCTAAAACATCAGCGTGCTTTCCTCTATAAACAATTTCAAAAGCTTCAACAAAGTTTTCTTTTAACCACTTTACTAACTTCTTCAAATAATCATCCATTTTCGGCTTATATAGATGGCGATTTGTTGTTGTATCTTTGTACATTTCACATGAACCACTATATAGACGTAACAAATTAACAAAATCATCATTTTTCTTAATCAAACGGAAAAATACTTCATCTTCTTTCTGTTCATCTTTAAATTTCGGTTCTTCAAACGGTTGGAGCATATAAATATAAAAGTCACGTTCAGGTTGTGCTGTAGAGCGCTCATTCGGCGCTCCAAAGAATATATATCCTTCACGTTTGACACGACGATCAATCCATGGAATTTCATGCAACCAAATTTTATATCCGCTCACATAAGAAGTATCTGTTACTTCTGTCGCTTGTTTCAATACTTGGAAGTAATAACTATCTAACTGATTGTCTGTCAAACCTTCACCACGCTGTTGAATTAATTCATCAACTGCTGTTACTTTCGCAATATCAATATAATATTGACCATTATCTTTATTTAAAGATACAAATTGGAAACTCGCTGCAGTCATTAAATCTTTCATAGCCGCTTCAATCATCGTTGTTAAAAATTCAGATACGTCTTCATCTAACTCTAACAGCATAGGATTACTTATAAATAATTTGTCACGTAATGCTTCAGATGTAAGACCAATTGGTGTTTTTAAGTCGTCTGTCGTTAAACGATATACAGCTAATGCGTTAACTAGCTGATTGGCTATATTTTTGTATTGACGCTTCACACCTGTCTGAATACATCCTTTTAACATTTCAACTTTATTCATAACCAACTTTACGTTATCATTTGTTCGAAGGGACGAGTCTTCCTCAATGTATTGCCAATAACGATCAAAAGAGATTAATCCTGTAGCTTCTTCAGGAACTTCAAGCATTAATAATTTTTTAATTTCTTTACTAATTGTTTGAAGTACAACACGTTTTTCAGCAATATTTACTTTTTCAAATGTTTCAAGATAGGACGGATGAATTGGATACATGTTTACGAACGTTTCCATATCTTCCGCTAATCCATTGTACAATTTCGTAAATTTACTTAAATGTTCACGAACTAATGCCTTTTGTTCATCATTTTTCTTTAACAAACGCTCAGATACAACAAATGCAATATCCTCACGAACGATCCGAGCTTCTTTAAAACGCTCTTTTACACGACGAAGTGAATCAGCAACAAAACTAAATTTAGGATTATCAAATAGCATTTCCTGTACACCAGAAATAAAACGGAAGCGAGATTTACCACATACTTCTCCTACTTCACGTAAAAAACCTAAATCTAAAGTCAAATCTTGTTCTTTACGACCACGTAAATAGTCAAGTAACTCATCAATTACTAAAAGTAATCCTTTATCTGGATATTGCTCATGGAACAATTCCATCATTTCATAAAACATTTCTTTGTTATTAGTAACTTGATCCGCTGCTGGGAAAGTATAATCAATCCCCATTTTTTCCAATCCACTTTCTAATTCACGACAAATGATATCGCGTAACGGCATTGTAACTGCACCAAATTCGGCACGAACAACTTGAAACCTTCCTTCAATTTCCTTTGCCTTCTCAGCTACTTCTTTATGTCGTAAGTGCTCACTTGCTCCTGGTAATTCTGCAATTGTAGAAATAACACTCATTAAATGAGATTTACCCGTTCCATAGTTACCAACAATAAGCATTCCTTTATTATCAACCCAACGATCGAATTGAATATTTTCAATAATCTCATTCGTTAGTTTTTCTGCCATGTTATCTGAAATAACATATGTATTTAATAGTGAAATTGCATAATCTGTATCATTTGCTTCTTTTAGTTGAACAACCGATTCAACTGCTTCAAACTTTATTAAATCTCCATATTTTAACATCCTTGCAACACTTCCTTTGTTTAATTCGTAATTGGTTTCCCTTCAAAATTACCATTTGAATAATATTCTGGATGTCCATTCTCAGCATAAATCAACTGCCCATTTCTATATATTCCCGGCCATATTACAATGAGTTTATTTCGTTTGCTTATGTTTTCTAACAAACGAATTGAATTAATTTGTAAAACCGGATCAAATAAAATATCAATATATTGAAGTAAATATATTTTAGATGGATTATTAATCTTATTTTGCATAGCTTCTTCAACATAAAGTGGATATTTATTTTTTGAAATAGTCACTAGTGATTCACTTAATATTAGATTTACATTCAATACTTCAATATCTGAATTTAAACTAACTATTTCGTCCACTATAGATTCAACATTACATACAAAAATCAACTTATGCCACCAAGAACTCATATTTTCTATCTCATTTTTTAAAAGATGAAAATCCATCTAGCATACATCCTCTTCAACTAAAATTACAATACATAAAATTAAATTTTCTTTTTCAAAATCCCTATTTTTCGTGTATTTAAAATTCCCTTATATAAAATATAGTAATATAACTTAAATATATTCACAATGAAAAATGGCAATGAAACCCTTCCTAAAAATGGGATTATTATTTGAAAAGTGTCATATTTTCAAATCCTAACAGTGGAACTGTCGTACGACGATCTAATAGATGATTATTCCATTCACATGATGTTTCAGAAACATAAGAACATGCATGACATGCAGCACCATTAATAGATGTTTGTAATTCAAAATCACCATCAGAGCAATGAGGATCTGATGAACAATACTCAAAACGTTCTAATGCTCGTATAAAAATTGGATACAATTTTTCTGGCTTAGATAGTTCAATTAAACCACCTAAACTGCCTTCTGAATCAGAAGACGCTGTGTAAATTAATACGCCCATCATATCAGGACCACAATATAATCTTTCTCTTAAAGATGTTGAGGAATATCCCGAATGTGCTGCAAACTCCTTGATTAACATGTGTGAAAATGTGTGAATCAGAATATCCTTTGGTGCTAAATCTCGACTACTATAACCAAGCTCTTCTCGCATGACATTATATTTATTAATGATTTTGTTAAGTTGCTGCTGTACATTTTGATCTGCTTGCCATTTGTAAATCGCTTTAGGATTAAATTCAAAAAATACGCCTTCACCATGTACTAAAACACCAGGTAACCAATTTTGTCTTTCTTTCATAATAGGAAGTGCATCTAGAGCTTCTTCAAAAAATGGATCTGGATAGTTCAAACGTGTAAATCCATTTAGCACTCTTACTTCACGTAATCGGTCTACACGAACAATCGAATTAAAATATGTAGACATTTCCTCATGTATTGCAACTTGTTTACTAACAAAACCTGTTTCTTCTTGGTCATTAATATCACCAGAAATTAATGTTAACCATTCTTGTTTACGTATTGAATCGTAATTTACTGTCTCCTCATTTAGATAATAATTCATGATCCTTTCATAGTCACTTTCTGGTCTACCTAAAACTGAACAAATCAACGTCTTTTTTGCATTGTCATCATAGTTCTGCATTTCTAGTAAGTTTGCAATTACATCCCTTTTGCTATCAACTATAAACATGATTTCATCACCAGACGAAGCTGTTAAAGGAATTGAAAGAACGCTTGTAATAATTGGTGTATAAATATTGGAAGCTCCACGCAAACTTGTTTTCATACTTTCCGAGCATTCTTCTTTATCATTTAACCAAGGGCGCTCACCAGTACATTGAGGAACATATTTTTCAATTTCCTCCGTTTTCATAATTTGAGCAAGACTATTCTGTTCACCACATTTTACACATGAAACAACAATATCCGATAATGAACCAGCAGAACCTTTCGATTTATATTTCAAGACTGATTTATCACTAGAACATTTTTTACCATTATGCACCCAATCAATCCAAGGAAAATCACTTAAATGTCCTTTTTCACAAACGAGAATAAAACGGGACGGATACAATTTAACACTTTTGTCTTCATTTTTCTTACAATAAAAACACTCTTTACTTGCAAACGAATCCATCATCCCACAAGACGGACATATTCTCCATCGCGGAAACGATCTCGCTCCAACTTTTATACGATCTTCTTCCTCACTAATCAACTTAATATAATCAATATTTAACATTCTCTCTATTCTTGGCTCTTGATAACGATTTTCTCTTGGGATTGACCACTCATCCGCTGCAGAGATAACTACACTATCCTCTAGTAAATCAACAATAGCACCCGGTCCATGATAGTGTAATAACTGAGAAGGGCGCAATTTACCTATTTCCTGCTTACTCATAATTTCTCATCTCCACAATTTTAATTTCACCTTCAACATTTCGTAATGAATTTAATGTAGGTTTTGCATATTGATAATTTGTTCTTTCTTTGAAATTTTTTAAAATATGCCTTGTCCTTCCTTGTTTAACGTTTTGTCGGTAACTTAATTTCTCTTCAGAAATCGCCCTATTTTCCCACCACGAATAGATTTTCTCTATCTCTTTTTTTATATCATTTAGTTCTACTTCACTTGTAGATACCGCTCGTTTTATAATAAATTCTAGAATTTCATCAGTTATGCTGTTTTGCCTAAACTCCACCGCACCATTTTCTTTACGCAATGTATAATCGGTTTGTCGAATCATTCCGACTACAAGACCAGTTAATCCTCTTTCAAGGCTACCACTTGCAAAGGAAGTTACACTTGTCGGTTCAACATAACGATACATCGCCTGATGAAATGCATTGAAACGTTCAAAATGTGATAAATCTCTTGATCTCATCGAATTAAATAAAGTAACAACCAAACCTGGATAGCTACGACCAACACGACTCGTAGCCTGAATATATTCAGAGGCCGTTTTTGGCTGACTGTGCATGACCATTAGCCCCAATCGATTCACATCTACTCCAACAGAAATCATATTAGTTGCTAATACTACATCTAATCCATTCTCATCATATTTACGTTCAATCGCACCTAGCACTTGTGGGATTTCCGCCGCTTTTTTTCTCGAAGTTAATTCTTCCGTAATTAATGGATTGACCGTTTTACTTCGATCACTTAGTAATTTTAAACGAATCGGGATTTCGTCTTTTAACTTCGTTGATGTACCAGATAATTCTTTTACTGTATTAAAGTAACCAAGAATAGTCCAATATGGATCAATAGAGTCATCCTTTTCCTCTAGATTACGAACGATAGAGAGCAATGCAGCATAAACGTGTACCGTATGAATTGCACCACTAACACCTGGTGCACAAACACCTAAATAAAAACGACCAGGTTTTTCTTCTATCGGAATTTGGTAAGAAAAATAATTATCACGCGCATCCGTTACCGATAAAGGAAATTGAGACACTTCTCTACCATACAACCGTTTAACTTGTTCTTGTGCTCCACGAATCGTTGCTGTTGAAGCAATAATTTTAGGGCCTTTTCCATTGTATTGGCATAAATAATCAATTGCTAATTCATACAGTCCTGTTAAGGAGCCTAATGGTCCACTAATTAAATGCAGTTCATCTTGAATTATTAATTCAGGTGGTATTAAACCGTCTATTTCTTCTGTATAAATCCGTTGCTTATTAATTAAATGATAACCCTTATAATCTATATCATTTACAAACCCTTCAATAGGGCTATAGTGTGTTTTCCAACCAAACAACTCACAAAAACGTTTATTCCAAGCAATTTGCGCAATTTTATCTACTGTACCAATTAAGATTGTAGGCACATGATTGTATATAACTTCATCTACAGTATAGGCTGGAATGCCTCCATTACTAGCGTAATAACATTCTGAGTGACTACAAGTAATTCTCTGTCTATGATCTTCAAAGTGATAATCGTGTGCAGATAAACTCGAACCACACCAAGGACAATTTTCTAACTGCACTGGATTTGCCTCAGTCACTTCATTCCCATCAATAATTTGTTGTAACTTTTCCTTTGCTTCTTCAATTTTATTTGGTGTTGAAGCTTGGCCAATCCATAACCCAATTGAAAAAGGCTCTAACCCCCATAATACAGGATCCTTTTGACGTAAAAACTCCGCTGCGCAAACCATTGCAGTAGCACGTTGAAATTGTTGGGTAGTTAGTAATCTTAGTGTATATCTCATCAAAACAGTTACTCCTGCATATGTTTCACGTTGATGCGCTACACCATTTAACCGTCTCAGCCCCATTAAGAAAGCTGCTACTCCTAAATACGCTTCAGTTTTCCCTCCACCTGTTGGAAACCATAGCAAGTCAACCAAATCACGATCTTTATGTTCGGGATTACTAATCCCATCAATATTCATTAAAATAAACGCCAACTGAAAAAGTCTCCACTTACCATTATAAACCGGCTCAACTCTTTCACTGTTGGATCGATATTTTAGTGCCACTTTAGATTGAGCTTGTTGAATCGCTATTACTCTATTCATAAATCTAAATGCCTTTAATTTTTTATCATTTGATACTACCGATAAAATACCATTCTCAATTCTTTCAATGATTCGGCTAACTTTAGATAAATTATTATTCACTACACTATGTAAATGACTAGGAATTACTTCGAATTTATCTGATTGCTCTTTTACCCACACCCTATACGAATAAACTAATTTATATAAATTAGTTTGCAATTCTTCTGCCGACATCTCAGCCAGTTCAACCATAGAAGTTGTTAACTCCTTTATTTCCTTATGCTCGACAATTGGCACTTCTGTAGTTGGTAGCCATGTAGTTTCTAATAAACATTTCCCTTCACTGAAACTATAGCCGACACCAATACCATGACCGATAGCATATTCATTTACATGACGGTACAATAATTCATCTTCCAAATTCCATTGGTCTGCTCGTGAACTAAACTTCGCTATCGATTCCTCTTTAACTTCTAGGGCAAGCTTTGTTTGAAACATGATCTCATTTTGAAGTGGATAAGAATCACGTTTATACCCATTTAACAAATAAAAACTAACATGATATATTCCATCTCTTTCTTTTACCTTACATCGGAGAACTCCTGGTTCCTCTAATTGCCACTCTTTATTTTCTGGAATAATATTATCAAGCGTAACCATAATAGGTTTTCGCACATGATTTTCACCATACATTCCCCATGAAATCTTAATATTGATAGGAACTAATTGACTCATTCGAAAACTACATCCCATAGATGAAGCTCGAAACGGATTTCGGTTGGCAATCAACTCATCCACATTCTCTGTATCTAACAACTCATTTGTTTGAACATCATATTCTTCTTCATTTACAACTTCAACTGTTGATCCAAAAGGAACTAACTTACCTGTTAAATAGAGTGCCATAGGTGTTTTCTTACTACTTAATACTTCATGCTCTTCTATAGGTCCGATTAAAATTTTTTCAAGATCAGCAATTAATTCTGTTCTACGTTCAAGATGAGAGTTTAATTTTTTCATTTCAGCACATTTCTCCTTCTTACATTTTTAAATTTCCATTTTGGCATAAGGAAAAAAATAGGAACATATTTTCATATTACATAATCTTTCTATATATGTGCTATTTTTCTATTAATTACATAATTTTTTTACAAATTACTTTCCTATATGTATATCCTTCATATTTATATTTAACACAGTTCTACTAGTCTATAATTTATCGTTTAAACTAATTCATAATAATAATCTGATACTCAGTTAGCGACCTAAACAATAAATATTAAAACTTAGCGACTAACAGCCATGAAATTTTACAAATCAATAGAGTTATACAACTCCAACAACTTCCTACTCTCCTCAACAACCTCTTCTCTTAATCCCTTTGGTTCAACCACCCTAACCGAGGCACCCATCCCTAAAATCCACTTCTTAATCGACTCTTTCCCGCTCATCGTTGCATGGAAGAGAATGCTGCCATCCTCATTATGTTCTATCATTTGATTCTCTCCCCAAATGGATTCTGGTACGGATACGGCGAATGGTGGATAGATGAGTAACTCTACTTCTAATGGTTCTTTCATGATGCCGAATTTCGGAAACTCTTCTCGGATATCGAAATTGCCGGGTATTTTATATGTATCATACAAAGTTTTAATATCTTTTATTCGAGATAGTTTAAACATACGTTTTTCTTTTTTATCATTACACAGTGCTAGACAATAAAAGAATTCGTTGTAGTGCACAAAGCCGTACGGATCGATAATTCGTTCTGATCTTTCGCCAGATAGTTTCTCATACTGGATTTTTACTTTGCTTCTTGTAAATAGCGCTTCTTGCAGTTGTACATATTTTTGATTTTCATCCGAAAATGCATAATTCGGCTTCGATCTTTGCACAAAATATATATGGCGGTCTTTATTCGTTTCCACTTTCCGAACAGCATTCAATTTATCTAACGCTACTTGTGCGTCCTTTGCATAAATGTCATTACCTTTTGAAACTAGTTTTTTAATAGAGAATGTTAATGCATCTAGCTCTTGTTGAGACATATTTTTAATAGGAAATAGCGATGTATTCGAAAGAGAATAACCACCGTACCTGCCTTTTGTTGTCTCTATTTTTATACCTGCCATTTCAATATCATCACGATAAATACGGACCATCCGCTCTTTCACTTCTAACAACTCTGCCAATTCACTAATTCTCATTTTTCCTCTCGCATGCAGGAGTTCAATCATGTATAAGCAGTTACTTAATTTACTCATATAATTCCTCGTTTCTATTCATCCATCCTCATTCAAGTATAAAAGAATAGAATCATCTTTTAAATTGTTTCTATATACTTCCAAAACATCAATATATCACCCCAAAATGCACAGTAGCACACCCATGACATACACCATCTCTATCAAGATGTTCTGGCAAAGTTTTTGTATTACAAAACTGACACTGCTGATACCGCCTCTTTCTAAAATCAGCCACCATACGAATACTCTCTTTTATTTCCACCGCTTTCTCACTGTCACTTAATTCCTCTAGATGTTCCCATAATAATATATGATGCGTAAACCGTGTCATATCTGGCATGACAGAACTATTCCATACCCATCTATAAAACCCTATTTCTAGCCCAATTTCTCCTGCACGAATAAACATGTTCGGATCAAAATCCAGCCCTCGAACTGCGAATTCGACATCTAGTTCTTTCAACTCGCAAAGCTCCAGTTGTTTTGATAAAAATTGTTGTATCTCTGTTTTTGCTAATTTCATTAGTGATAAATCTCCTTCATTAAATTAAAGTAATTGCCAAGTACATTCCTCTGTACTTGGCAATTGTTTTTAAATATGAACGCCCTCTTCAGCGATATCCGTTAACATTTGGATGACATTTTTACAACCTTCATCACTAAATAACTCGTTCATTGCACTTAGTACTACATCTTCACCTGACCAATTACTAATCGGACATGTGCGTGTATAAATTTTAGTAAACATCGCTTCCGGTCTTTTAGCTTGTAGGCTTATTTTTTTCCCTTTACTTTCAAGCTTATGTAATAGCATTAGTCTCTTTTGTGGTTCCAACGGCCCGATTTCTAGCGTAAGTTTTAATCTATTATCTTTCAAACGTTCAAACCACATAATCGCGCAGTTATTTAACCACCAATTCCATTTCGGTATACCAAATTGTTCTTCAAGCGAGCGAAACTGTGGCATAATAAATGACGGTTTTTTACTACTAATATTATAAAGATCTTCCTGAAGGTTATGTTGACGAATAAATGATTGGAACGCATTAGCTAAAACATCTACATCTACTTCTACTCGATTACGTTCTTCAGGCGTATGTTCTTCTCCATTTATAAAGCTAGCTATCGTATCATCTATCGCAGAAACGACTTGATTAAATTCTGCACTATTATACATGTTATTCATTACTTGAAGAATCTCATCTTGATCCGCCCAATCCTTAACATCCATATATACCGTGTAAATTCTCGTAAACTTCGCTCCATTTTCTTTCGCTTTCTCTTTAATCGTCACACCATTCTCTTCTAACTTACATAATAACTTTAATCGATTCTCATATTGTTCTAACGGACCTACTTCAATCGTAAGCTTCATACGCCCATCTGGTTCTCTTTCAAACCAAGTAATAAGAGCATTACGTAACCACCATTCACCGTTTGGAACTCCGACAAACTCATCAAGTTGTCTCCATTCTTCAAAAATGAATGATGGAATACGAATATGTTCCTTGTAGCAGCCATTTGGTATTTGATTTTGTTCTACAAACTGTAAGAACGCCTCTCTCATTACACTATTTCCAGCTTTATGTATAAAACGAAGTGTTTCAGCATACTTCTTATAAATTTTGCGAAGATCTTCTTTCACTTCACCATCCAATCTCTTCACAGCTCGTTGCAACTCTTTACTAACAAACTTTCCAACCACTTTTCCGTTACCATTTAAACATAGAAAATCAACAGCAGCTTTATGATTTTTATACACTGTTAACGCTAGTTCAATGTCTTCCTCATCACGAACTAATTCTCCCTCTAATATATCAATATAATAGGAAATAAAATCTTTAATCGTACTAGACGTATACTCACTATAAATTTCTAATTGCCCTTTCAGGATATTTAATACATCCCCATAATCTAAAGTGAAATAATCTTTATGACTTGGTGCACTACCATCTAAACTTAAAAAGATTGGAATGATCGTATATTCTTTATATTTCTCGCTAACAAAATTGATATAATTTTGTAATTGTCCATCTGATTCCGATGACTTATATTTATTTTCAATCAGAATAGCAACCTTTTGCGACTCTGATACTGCCAAAATATCAATTCGTTTATTATTTTCCGTCTGTACTTCACGGAAAACTTCCAAATCTTGAAGAGACTGCTTATGTAATTTAATAAAATTATATCGCCTAATTAACTCCTCATTTTCCGTTTTTACAAACGTTTTAGAAAGCAACTTATTTACAAACATAGAACTTAAATGATGATTCTCCGTAGGATCAAGTAACCAAGCAATCATATTAGAATGCCTAATCTCAAACTTATCCACCTTCAATATTTTAAAAGGATTAAAACGATTAAACTTACTATGTAACTTCTCAAACTCCATCGAATCATCTAAAAGCGCTAAAATCTCAAAATTATAATCCATTCCCCACACCGCCGCTTATAAATTTGTGAACACTTCTCTTCAATAATCATTTTAATGTATTGTTATAAATAAATTATAGTTTGTAATGTGGTAGTATGTGTGTCATATTAACAAATTCTTTACACTCTCATTTTTCTTCAAAATATGAATCGGCCTTTACTGCTCCTTCCGGTTTCTCCTCTACACCATTATCCTCTTCAAAATACGAATCCGCCTTTACCGATCCCTCTGGTTTTTCTTCTACTCCCTTATCCTCTTCAAAATACGAATCCGCCTTTACCGATCCCTCCGGTTTTTCTTCTACACCTTTATCTTCTTCAAAGTACGAATCCGCCTTTACTGCTCCTTCTGGCTTTTCTTTTACATTTTTATCTTCTTCAAAATATGAATCCGCTTTTACCAATCCCTCTGGTTTTTTATCTTCTTTTACCTCATTTTTATTATTTTGATTTTTCTCTTCTTGATTATCTCCATCATAGATAGACTGCAACATAGCGGCTGTTATAAGCTCGTTTTGCGCTATATCATTTAAAGCCATTGCTTTTAATTTGAATGTTTGATCCCCTTTATTTAAAACAAATTGAATTTTAGCTTTTACTTCTTGTTCTTGATATACGCAATTCCCTGTAAACTCGACGATTTCTTCATGATCCTCCGAAACAAAGTATTTCCATTTCGGATTCTTAAAAAATTTATGAAAAGCTTCTTCTATCGTCACCTTCTCATAACCTGGTAATTTAGCAGTTTTTATTTGCTGTACATGTTCATGATCTTTTGTAGTAGCTACTGCAACTTCTTCTTTTACTTTTTTATCTGCTTTATTTACAGCTTCGTCCACATCATCTTTACTACAACCTGCTGCTAGTAAAATAGCACTTAATAAAATACTCCCCATAACTTTTTTCATCTTATTTCCTCCATACATATCGAATTTGAATTAAGCAATTTGTCAAAACTCAGCTTTAAAATAATATATCTTCGCTTATTTTATATATCGAATTATACTGAATTAAGGTGGACAGATTTTGTCCTTTTCTGTTTTAGTTAGATAAATCCCATCACAAAAAATCACCCTCTAAACGATTCATTTAGGGGATGATTTCATCTACTTCAAAATTGACTTCAATAAATTTTCGGAGTATCTGATACTATCCCATTTACAATTTTAATCAATTCTTCTACTGCATGTTCTTTAGTATATAGTTCGTCCACCATTAGCGAATGTGTTGTTAACGCTATTTGGCTAACCAATTCTGTTTTCCATGCAACTAATAACAACCTTTCTTCTTGTGACAACATAAAACTACACCCTTTCTATATAGAAAAACCTTTTCAATTCTATAAGTATTACCTAGATTTTAAATTCCAACCTTTATCGAAATATAAAAAAGCTCCATTCATGATAATGAATGGAGCCACGCTGTATAGTTTTACACTAAATATTTTATATAACTTCTTTGCTAAGGTAATCTACTAAAGAATTAAAAATAAGTTTCACCGAACCATTCGCACATTCATAAACCATTCCATCTTTATGTAACAAAATAAGAATTCCTTCGGATCCCATATTTTCTATAACAATATAATCTGTCGTTAATGCTTTTTCAAATTGTCGCTCTTCCAGAGTAGACTCAACAACATTCAAATATCCGCTAGTACCTAACCCAAAAACTTCATGACCATTAAGAGATATGATACCTAATTCGCTTAACAACTTCTTATATTGTTCTGGAAAGTTGAATTGCAAATCTTCTTCGGCTTGTTTAATTTCAGCCGCACTAACTCCCCCAATATATTTAGCACCTTTTTCTTTCATAACTAAAATAAATTGTTCCATGCTTATAAACCTCGTTCAATATTTATTTGCGCTGCTCTAGTTTTCCAATGCGCTTCTTTTTCTGCGTTAAACTGTGTACGATTAATTTCGGAGTCTTTTGATTTATCATGAAGGATTGTATCATTACCCTGTCCCCGATGCTCTGTACTTGTCAACTCTGCTAACGGACTCTCCATCTCTTGTCCAATATGGTGTAACTCTATCGGTCTCCCATCAACTAATGGAGCTTTCCCTTCAGCCATACGCTCTAAATTAGTTTGTCCAAACGCGTCAACTGCATCATAATCAATATCGGTCCTTTGAAGTACCTCACGTCCATTAATTTCTTTCAACTCAAGTCCAGCATTCTTATAAATCGCAACCTCTGCATCACTTGCATTTTCAATCGCTTCATTAACTGTTTTAAACTGCGCATCATTTTGTACTGGCTGCTCAATTTGCAATGCCTCTCTATACCCATGATCTATCCCTTGACTATTAAGAGTCTCAACTGCGTCTTCAATATTTGGAAAAGTCTGCTCTATTTGTGCCAATTCCTTTAAAGCTACCTCCGCAACCTCTGCAGCCTTTGCAACCTTCTCAGCTGTTATAGATACAGCTTCTATTACTACCATTAAATTAATTCCTCCTCAATCCAATATGCAAACTGTTTATGCAAGTTCTCATCATAACCATTCGTTAATTGAATTAATGTACGGTATACTAATTGTTGTGTAACAGCATTCCAACTCCAATTTAAAAATTGATTTTGAATTGAACTCTTACACTCCTCATATAACGCCCTTGCATTCTCTATAGGTTCTTTCTCTAAATCTATAAGCTTAAAGATTCCTGATTCTATTAAATATGCGGATAACAGGACAACATCACCATCTACAACATTTCGTTTTGTTTGCATCCACATATTTGCTGGTTCTGCAAATAATTTTCTCTCAGCTGCGATTATTAATTGCGGATAAATTCGTGTACTTCTCTGAACATCAAATTGCATTAACTCTTTTTTTGACCACTTGTAATCAATATTTTCAAGTAACCTTGTAAAACAGTAATTCACTTCTTCACACGTGCCTCTATAGCCTTTAAAATAAGTTTTTTCTTTCAAGTATTTTTTCAAAATACCCAATAATAGCACTGAAACAAATGTTGATTGTTGCATAGAAGGAATTGTATACCCAAACTTCTCTACAATTTTTAAAACATGTGCTTTATTTTTTTCTAACACTTGATTAAATTCCAAAGTCTCTCCATATAAAATATTGAAATAGAAACGACGGAAATGATTTATTAATTGTTTTTCTAAAACACTGTCTTGAGATAAAATATGATCTGCAATTGGATGAACCAACACATCATTTTGAATAAATGCATTATATTCTTTAGCATTTTCTTGTAACTCTTCTAAAGATGTAAACTTCACTTTCTCTTTGATAGAATCCACCTTTACATAAGCTGCATTATACATACCACTGGTGAAAAACAAGACTTCTCCTCGTTTTAATTGCGATAAGAATAATAAATCATTTTCTTTCGATATAACTAAAGATTGCGCAACATATTCAGCATCATCTTGAGACACTAACCTATGGATAATCTTAGTATCAGTATTTTTCAAGGCATCTGGTGCTAGTTTAGTCGGAACCTGATCGACTATGATAATCCCTTCACCACGGGAACGTATTTCACTTAATAAGTTACAGAAGTACTCTACTGCTTTTCCTTTTGTATTAGCTATTTCCGGATTCTGACTCTCACTATGATTTTTAAACAATCTATGAGCCTCTTCTATTACCGTAAAATGCTGCAATTCAGCATCAATGACTTCTTTACTTGAAACCTTTAATTGCTCAGATAGTCTAATAAAGAACAATCCAATTATAAGTGCTTTATCATCTTCATCCGCTATTTCTTCAAGCTCTATTACAGTTGGATACTTTAATAAATCTGCAAAATTAAACGTTTCAATGGTATTAAGCAGCTTCCCTTTACTGCCTGTCATTAAGCTTTTCAATCTCGTTAAAAGCGCTGCGCGAATATTCGATTTTTGCTCTTCAGCATAACCCGATTTTGATAAGTATTCATCTATTTCCTCATAGAGTAACTCTAACGTTGGGTAATGTTCCAATAATAATCCATCTGTAGCATAAATATTTTTAGATGTATTTAAGTCCCAGCCCATCTTTTGATAAACAGCGTATAAACACTGTTCTAAAATATTTGGCATTGAAGCATACATAGAAAAAGCAGACATAAATACTGCTTTTAACGAGTCAATATGGCTCATTACCGAAATTCCATTCGGAAAATAGAATGGATTCAACCTAATAGGCGACAGTTGCTCATTACCAGGTGTAAACACTTTTATATTTGGAATAAGGCTCTTCAAATGTCTATATTCTTGCTTAGACGGTTCTATAATTAAAAACGGCACAGGACTATTTTGAAGAAGTGACATAATTGTATTTGTTTTCCCACTACCCGTAATACCACTTATTAAACAATGTTGTCGTATATTAGCATATGGAATATAAACTTCCTTATTTGTAATCTGATTTCTTTGAAATAAACTACCTAATTTCCACGCCTTATTTTTCTCATCACTGCATTGAACACTAACTTCAAAATCATTTACTACCTTTATTTCATATCCATCATATGATTGGCTCGGAAGTCTATACAATACTGATAACTCTTTCGAATGTAAAACGTTCGAAATTGGCGAACAGTATCCCTTCAAATACGAAAAAGTATCGACTTCATATGGAATGGTTGCACTTTCCATATATCTTTTTAAATTTTCTTGCTGATAAAGCGTTACTGGTTGTCCATGTTTTCCAATCATTGTTGCAGCACTCAATGCACCAACTGCATTTTGAAGCACACTTTCCTCATCCGCAGATACATATATAACATTTTGGAATAGTCCTATCGATTTTGCTAAATGCTGCCTATCCATGTGATATTTTAATAACTCACAATACTGCTCTACAAGATAGCTCGCATACTCTATTGATTCATCTGTAGAATAATCTGTTCCGCGAGTAGTACTTTCATTAGTCGATTCATTTTTGCTTATTACAACCGCATTCCCTCCGCGTGAAATGTTTTCTCCTTTTTGTACTTGAGTGCTTTCTGATTCTGATATAGACTTTTGTATTTTCTGTTTTGGAAACCATTTTGCATATTCCTTTTCAAGTGCAACTAAGATTTCTGAGTCATCCATTTTTTGCGAAACCATACAAACTGAAAATCTTTTCATATAATTCGCTCTAAGAAATAGTGATAACCAAGAAACACTATTTTCATTTTCTTCATCGAATGTCGGCATACAAGATATAGCACCTACATGATTATATGTAGGTATTACACTGTCTTTATGATTAAATGTCACACTTGGAATACTTGAAAGTAATGTATTCTTACATACTGTCTCTTGATAATCAGAGAAGCCAATAGATAGCTTCCCTGATCCATCTCCTGATATTAATGTGATTACCCGTCCTTTTGCTGCTGTCAGCATCGAAGAAAATCTTATGGCTACATCTTGTAGCTGCTTTTCAAATGACACTTCACTATCTGACTCTAAAAAAATTTCATTGATTTCCTGGAAAGGTAATGTGACAGGCTCTTCAGTGCATTCTCTTAACTTAAAAGAAGCACTATTAAAAAACTTTTTTTGTTGCATTTGAATAACTTCCACATCTTCCAAACTTCTCATTACCGTAGCCACCCTCTATCAATTAATCATCTTACTAATTTTTCAAACTGTCTCTCTGAATCACTAATGGCTTTTAGTAATTTGACTTCCATCTCTTTATGGCGTACTACTAAAGCAGCTTCAATCATACTTCTCTTAAGTTCCCCTCTTGTACTTGTCTTTGTTGAACGCGTATCTATCGGCGACTCACTATCTTTAATATAGACTTCTTTTGTCTTTCCTTTTCCATCCATAATTTTTATTAACGCATATGCCATTCCGGATACAATTACAAATGTTAGCACCAGATTAGTTGCACCTGCGAGAAAACTCAATTCTTCCACTGTTGCGAACTTCACCGCTGTCACCATTGCTGCGCTAACCACCCCAGTACATATGGATATTGGCTTTATATTTTCAGTAAGTATAGCCGGTAATTCCTTTTCACGACGTTGCTCAAATTTTTCTAATGCAGATACCTCTCGTTTCTCTAGCTGAATTGGTTCTATGGATACCTCTCGTTTCTCTAATCGAATTGGTTCTATAGATACCTCTGGCATTAACTTTCTAAATCGTTCCATTAAATCGTCAGCTTTTGCAGGTTCAAAGTGCTCATCTAAGTAGTTACCAACATCTCTTCTAATTTCTTTCAATAATCCTCTTGTATAGCTATTGATACTTGAGGCTTCATTTTTTATAAATCCTTGTATAGCGTCTTCTGAAGCACCTACTTTAATATTTTTGAGATTAGTATAGTTATTATCCAAAAATCGCTGTACGTTATACTCATATTTACGAAAATCCATTAAACCAGCTCCACTTCTTCTAATCTTTGAGCCTCTAAATTTTGAATCTCTAGATATTTCGCAGATACCTCATCACTAATTTCCATCAAATACACTCTACGCACATCTAAATTTTCAATTTGTTGCTGCAGCCCTGTTTTACTTTCTCTACTCTGTCCTTCTAATTTATTTAATTGTTGTTGCTTCCATTGACTATAATATTTAATTCTTGTGTCTAATAGATGTTTCTGTATTACATTTTCCACCAAACTAGGTATCTCATCGTATGTTTTCCCTCCCATTTTACGGAGGCTCTGTATCAATTCGCCATGTGTTTCTTCAATCCCAATTCTTACCTCACCACTTACATCTTCAATAAAAGCATCTGTATCAAACACTTCCCGACGCTCTTCTCTACCAATCAAACTTTTTAGCCAATTGCGAATGCCAGGTATTCGCTCCGTGCTTGTACGCATGATTCTTCTATATTCAATATCCTCTTCTATACTCTTTCTTATACCCTCAACAGAATTACCTTTAAACATCTTCTCAATTTCAATTTCTAATTCACGAATTATTTCTTGAAGATCAAAGAAAGAAGACTCTGTAGCATCTATTTCTAATTTTTCTTCATAAATTTTATTAAACGAGCGTTCCATATCACTAAAGATTTCAGCACATTCTTCAACAACCTTTAACAGCTCTTTTTGAATCAATTCAAAGTTTTTCTGGTTAGATGATTGTTTCGTAGTTTCTACTTTAGCATCCGTTAAAACAAAGAAATCATTTACAACTTCTTCTGAATTATAGCGCGTTAATTTTCTTTTATCAGATCTCCACACCCTTTGCATTTCACCTAACCAATCTTCGGCTACCATAGGTGCATCTTCATCAAAACGTTTTCGCATCTTATTCATCAACGTTTTCTTCTGTATATCCGAGCTATCCTCAACCATCTCTTCCACAGTATTTTTAATGTCTTTCTTCAGCTTCCGAATACTTGAATCAAAAATATCTTTTAACTCTTCAATTTTCCCATTAAACTCATCCGTACCTTGTTTCAACTGAGTTTTTGTCACTTGTAAACTTTCATTAATAGATCGTAGCTCTACGTCTAAAGCACGATGATACTTTTTAAAGATATCTTCAATTAAATAAGAATTTTTTTCTTCGAAGTATATACCTAAACTATCTTTTACTGCATGTATTTGGCTTACTTCCTTTATAAACGGTATATCACTCTCTTGAATCGATCTACCAGACACTGCATATCCCTCTGGATCTCTAAATTTAATTGTCTCATCTCTACGAATATCATCTAAATTTAAATACCCTTTCTCATACATTGCCGTTACTAGACCAAAATAAGATGATACTTTAAATATGTTAGGTGTATCTATAATTCCTTCTAACACTTTATGTAATTCATTATATGCCTTCTCGACTTCTGCCTCAGGATACTGATCTAATTTATTTACAGCAAAGAAAATATGTCGATCTGAATTATCTATCGTACTTCTCTTTGCATTCTCCACGTACTCTTTAATTACACGCATGAAGTTAACTTCACCGACTGTTGTTGGATCTATAATAAATATAACTGCATTCACACTTGCTAAGATTGAAGAAGTTATTTTACTATGTGCTTCATATGGTGCGAAAAGACCAGGTGTATCAATTATTTCCACACCATTTTTACATAATTCAATTGGCCAATACACATCAACCGAACTAATATCATTCTCCACAACAAGTTCATCATCTTCAGTACGATTAACCGCTGTATATCGTTTCAGTTGATCTTTCAATTCAAACGAGCTAAATATTTGACCTTTTTCCGGAAACTCCATAATTGACCCATCGCGATAATTAATAACTACTTTTGGCTCGGCTCCATATCTCACCGTTGTTATTGCAGCTGTTTCTACTAGAATACTTGTAGATAATAAATCAAATTCTAGTAAACTATTTATAAATGTTGATTTTCCAGCACTAAAAGGTGCTACTACCCCAATTTTAAAAACTCCATCATCCAATCGCTTAAGATTCTGCTCAAATTCCATTGATTGGAGAATGCTCTCTGATATATTTGCTTCAGCAACCTTTTCTTCCATATATTTTTTTGTTAAGTCTAATTTAATTTTCGTTGTTTCAATCATTTTGTCACTTCCTCCACTTTATTTAAAATTTTCAACAAACCACTTAATCTCAATATCTCTTCATTCCAATTACCAACTTTACTTTTAGGAATCGGATAACCCCTCACATCTAATATAAGCAGTTCCTCGTCCTTTTCTAATACCCCTTTAGGAAATTTCCTCTTCTCATATATACTTTCGAAAAACGGCATCAAACGTTGATCTATATCCTGATTCAAAGATGCAATATCCGGATTAAGAACAATTACATTCACATTGCTTTGGCAACTTAAAATGTCATAAGCTTCGTTCAACGTATCCACTCCAACAAACGATATGAACCCCAAATTATTACTCATCACTTCGAATTCGGATTGTTTATTAAAAACAGCCATACTACACCCTAGCTTTTGTTCAATCTCTTTTATAATTATTTCTGGAATATTATTACCAATAACTTTTGGGATTGATAAATTTTCCAATAATAACTCTTTATTCTCTGACCAAAGAACAAAATGTTGTTTTAATGTATCAATACCTAGAAATTTATTAAATATTAACATGTATTCATTATTGTTATTTAATTGCTTAATGCTACAGTGCTCTTTCACTTGTTCATTCCAAAATATAAACCGATCATCCTTATTCATATAAGCTTCGTATCCCGCTAGGGACATTGAAATAATATTAGGATTATGAATAAATTTCTGTAATGATTTTTCCAAGTCTTTTTCAATCAATATTAGGTCTGCATCTTTAACACGGTCCCTATCGATTAAAATAAATAAAAAGCTTTGATCATGAGCACCTTTGTCTTTTAACATTTGTACTTGTTCAACTAACCAAACATTATTAGCAAAATGAGTATTTAAGAGAAAGACCGAGTAATGTGAACTCTCCTCTAAAGAGTCATCACCAAACGTTTTCTTATCAAATTGAAATCTTAAATCTTCATTCATGTCTTCAATCATGTACATGAAACGATCAAACTGCTCGTCTTTTTTTGTATAAACATTAACTTTCAATTTTTTCACCTCACAAAGTTCCGTCTCCTATAAGAGGAAGTACTTTCATTTTCTAATTAATAAATTGCGCCGTGGTTTCATTGATCAAGAACTTTTCAACTTCTTGAATCCCACTCATATATTCCATAATTTTCAAATCACCCTCTACAAGCCCACGCCCACTAATAATTTCTAAATCTTTTTTCACATATAATGACTGATCACGCCGAATATCATCCATTGTCAAATAACCTGCTTGGCAATATCTAGCTCGACTAGCAAAGTAAGATGAAACAAAAAATATCTTTTCTGCCTCAATTTGATTTAAAATTCCCTGTCGAATCTCCTGCTCCAATTTAATTCGATCATCTTCTTTAGGCACTAAATCCATTTTATTAACTACTAAGATACATTTTTTATTGTATTTCTTTTGAAATTCTTTAATCTTTTCTATATATGGCTGAAAACCAATCTGTAATGGGTTTAAAAGATAAATAACAATATCTAATTTTTTGATGTACGTTTCTGTTATATCATCATGCTCTCTTATCTTTCCGAACAAGCCTGGTGTATCGATATACTGTATGCGCTTATCCCTTGCATAATGGGGTAACATAACTTCAATAGTCGAACATTTTTCAAGCTCTAAATCGGTCGTTATTAAACTTAACCTCTCTTTGAACAGATCAGCACTCTGATATTCTTCATAAGTAAAAGCATATTTAAGATGACTCTTATTCGTAATAATATAGCGATCATCATACGATATTTCAGTAACTTTTGCTGTCTTCACTAATATATCCTCTTGTAATAGCGGCATGTACAATAGACTATTCATAAAAGCAGATTTACCATATGTAAACGGACTAACAACTCCAACTCTTAAATCACATGATTTAGCTCCAAAATATTTACATTGAATATACTCATCGGCTTTTTTTCTAGACATGCTGCGATAAGCTCCGATAATATCTTCTTTCTGCCCTTTGCTATACTTCTCCCAATTCTTATCAACTTTCCAAGCTAATTTTTTATGCCAACTCTTTCCCGAAAAATTAAACACAAATTCTGATTCATCCATGCTTGAAAGGTCAATAAATACTTTATCCGCTCTATTCCAGTTCATCTCTTTCACTTTCAATTTCAATCTATGAAATAGCTCATCACTATTTTCCCAGCTAATTTCTTCATTCAGACCTAAAATAGAACTAATAAACTTTGACTTATCTTTCAGAATAAAATCTTGATTTTTAAAATAAATTACATATTCCTTCTTGTTACCATCCTTAATAATAAAATATGACGAGTTCACAAAAGGTATATGGATTACCTTGATTCCATCAGATTCTTGTTCAAAACAAGATACCCTCTGTAGTAGCCCACTAATTGGAAATACGTTTCTAACTCCTTGAAGATTTTTATAAACATGATCAAGAACAAATAGTCGACACCCTGGGATACCATACTCTTTTAAAATTTTTTTTATAGCATCACCAAAATTGTTTTCGTCATATATAATAATTTCCTCATTTAAAAACCACTCTTCACCGGTTTCAATCTTATATAATCTCGAATCTAACAATAAAAGATTCATATTGGATCCTCCATTTAAATAACCATGCATTTACCAAATGATAACTGCATTAAAATATATAATAGTAACTCATTTTTAAATTTCGACTGTCCTTTACCTCTATTCATACTTCCCAAGCATCTCCCCCAAACTCTCCCTCATCTCCTCCCGAAACTCCACTGGCTTCAGCACTTCAACAAAAGGTCCTTGGCTGAGTAACCACATTTTGATTCCCTTACCAAATACTTTTGCTTCAATAATGGCACCATCGTCATCTTGAGATACGACGCGCGCAGTTGGAAGACGATCTAGTACAGCTTGTAGTGATGCGCCTGAAAAACGGAATGTAAGATCCATTAATGGTCCTGAATGCATAAATTGAATTTTCTTTCGAAATTCGCCTTCTTCAAAACGATCTGTATAGTTGACCTTAAAATGTTCCTTTTGAATTTCATAGTTTGCGATTCGATCCATCCTATAAATCGTTGGGAATTCAAAGTCACGTTCTACCGGAAAAGCCGCTAAGTAAAAATAATACTCAGAAAATAGAATTCCTACTGGTTTTACTTGTCTTTTAATCGCTTCTGTTGCTGTTTCTTTTTTGTACTCCATTTCCAGTACCTTCTTCGTTCTAACTGCTTCACTAATATCCCATATCATTTGTTGTAAAGAACGTTGATGTTGCAGAGGTTCATAATGATAGCGTTCATTTCTCATAACGTCTTTAATAAAATCGCGATCTTTCGGCGCCGACTGATTTATAATTTTATCAAGTAACGTATTCATTTCATCCTTCGAAAAAGCTCTTGTTTCTAGCAAAACTTTTCCTAATGATAGGATTTCTTCTTTGCTAAGCCATAAATCACTACTTCGCGACAAGTGAACTTGTTGTTTTTTATCGTCCTGTTCTAATTGTAGTGAATTACCCGAATTCATTTCTAAATACAACTCTATTTCTTCTAAATCTCTTTTCATTGTTTTTGGATGAACTCCAAAATTGTCTATTTCATCTTTCTTTATTAACACATTCCCCTTACATAGACGATCATATAAAGATAAAAGCCTTATTGTTTTTTTCTCACGTTCATTCAAATCCCACACCAACCTTTATAAAAAACATAATATATTGCTTTTTAAAACTATACGTCTTAACTATAGTGTTTATCCTTATTCTTCCACTTAATTACACAATTACTATACCATAAGAAGGTAGACAACTTTTGTCCGTTCCTACATTTTTTTTGGATAATCCATGACAAAAATTGTATAATCATTCCAGCAATATGATTATACTATCTTTCCGAATAAAACAATATAGTTAACCCTAAATATTCTTAAAATGCCACCTAAACTAGCAACCTAAAAAAACACCCTCTAAAATAATTGTTATATATAATCAAAAATGTAGAATGAAATTAAAGACAAAAAACACATTTAGGAGGTTATCATGACATTTGATGAATTGAAAAAAAACAAACCAACAACCTCATGGGTTGAGTATGATGAAGATGGGGAATTTTTCACTAAAGAAAATATAGGTGCAACAAATACGGCTCTTGACACTTACATTAACAATTTGCAGCAATTAGGGGAGAACCCAACCGAAGTCGAAGTAATGCAATTTGTTAAAGAGGTCGTTATTAAATTAAATGAACTAAATATCGAACATGACCATTTTATCGAAACAATGGAAAGAGAAGACCTCTATGAATTTATCGATACAGCAGCACAAATAGCTGGCTTAGAATCCGAAGAAGATATAACAGAAGAATGGCGGGAATGGTAAAAAAGCTGCACCTCTAATTGTTAGAGGTGCAGTTTGTTTCATAAGCTAATTGAATTAATAATTTGATATCTGCAAAGGATTCACGTGTTCCAACATATCATTAAGCTCATCCTGCCAATGAATACCACACCCAAAAAAAATATATCAACGATTATCCAATTATATCGATCACAACTCCGAATATATCGACGATTCGACACAACATATCGACTTACCGACAATTTTCGCGAAAGCTACCTCCAAAACTATTAACTAATCCCACAACTGCACCAAACACCAAACAAAAAAGACCACCAAAAGGCAGTCCCTCAAAACTCAATCCTATTCCCAACTCCCTGCTCCACTGCTCTCTCATACAAATACTTCGCAACAATTATATCCACTACCGCCAAACCAACTGATTTAAAAATAGTAATCTCTTCATCGCTCTCTCTACCAGCTTTTTCTCCACTAATGATTTGTCCAAGTTCAGCGTAGATGTCGCTCGCTTCAAATAAACCTTCTCGCACTGGAACTTGAAGATCTCCTGTTTCTTCTAGTGCTGCTTCTTTTGATTCGACTACTACTTTGTTTGCGCTTGTGATGGCGTGAGATGGTAGTTCTTGCATGCTTGGCCTGAATGAGCCGACGGCGTTTATGTGGACGCCTTGTTGTAGTTTTTCAGAGAAGACTGGTGTGGATGCGTTCGTAGTTGTAACGATGATGTCTGCTTCGCTTATTGCTTCATTTGCATTTGTGTGAACATAAGCAGGTTTATTGAATCTCTCTTGTATATATTGCGAGAATGCATACGCCTTTTCTTCTGTTCGATTGTATAAAATGACTTTTTCGATATCTCTCACCGCAAATACAGCTTCGGCAATTCCCTTCGCCTGTTCGCCTGTCCCGATGATGCATAAAGTTTTTGCGTTATGACGCGCTAAATGTTTTGTCGCTACTCCTGATAGGGCGCCTGTTCGAATCATCGTTAAGTAGGATCCTTCTAAAAGTGCGAGCGGTTCTCCCGTTTGAAAGTCTGATAGCATCACAATCCCGTTTATCGTTTTCTTTCCTATCTTTTTGTTCTCGGGGACTACTGTTACTACTTTTAAGCCAAGTGCCTCAAGTCCTTCCGCTACTGAAGGCATAATTAATGCCGTATTTTGCTCGTTCGCAAATGGTAGTGAAGTACGTATTGGTGTGATCGTTCTTTCTGCGGAAAATTCTTTTAAAGCAAGCGCCGCGTATTCAATAACTTCGTTCATATTTACTAAGTTTCTTTGTTCGTTCGCGCTTATGACTAGCATATCTTTCCACCTCCTCCTTCTATCCTAACAAAAATCCCCGATTCAAATCATCTCTCGGATCTACAACGAACTGATGAAATCCTGTAATAAATGCATTCCCTGTTACTTTCGGAACGACAGCTTCATATGTGTCTACTGCGGTTACCGACAATACTTCTCCCTTGAATTTCCCGTCAGTAATGCATTCATGGACGAAAATTTCTCTCTTTTGTAGGGCATCTTTTTCAAAAAGAGTTGCGATTCTTGCGGAAGTTCCTGTGCCGCAAGGAGAACGATCTACTTGCCCATCAGCGAAGATTGTTACATTTCGTAAAGTTGCGCCTTCCCCTTTCGGTTCATCTGAAAAAATAACGCCGTATATTCCTTTTAATCCTGCTTCAAGTGGATGCTTCACTTCCATTTGGCTCTCGATGTAGCGCTTAATTTTACCGCCCCACGCTTGAATAGCAGATAAGTCTTTGAAATCAACTTTCAAACCAAATTCTTTACTATCTACTACCGCGTAAAATGCTCCGCCAAATGCAATATCTACTTGAAATTCGTAGTCATCTATTTTAATAGGAACGTCTTTCTTATATACAAAAGAAGGAACATTTTCAAATGATACAGAATCTACTTCGCTCCCGTTATATTTTGCGTACGCAATGACTTCCCCAGCAGGGCTATCAATAATGAATTTTTGTTTCTCACCTGTCACTTCAAACATACCAGTTTCAATTCCGACTGTAATAACAGCAATAATGCCGTGCCCACACATCGTACTCCAGCCTTCATTGTGCATAAATAATACGCCAAAATCAGCGTGAGCACTCGCAGGCGGAGTAATGATACAACCGTACATACCGTGATGTCCTCTCGGTTCATACATAAGAATTTCGCGAAGATGATCCAAATGTTCCATACAGTACGCGCGTCTTTCTAGCTGCGTTTCTCCTTTTATTTCTGGCACGCCGCCTGTAATAATTCGAAGCGGCTCCCCGGCTACGTGAGCATCAATTGTCGTGTACACTTTACTAACCTTCATTTCTATCTCTCCCCTATATGTTGATACTCTTTTTATTGCAAATATCATGCCAACGCATAAGGTATAAATTTGTATACATTGTGTAAAAAAGCATACACTACTGTCTATTTTTTTATACACTGTCCAGAAATTATTTTATGGAACACCTTGATACAACTAGGCTCATTATTTTCATTGGAAAGTTACTTCCACCCCCAACATATACTGTTCAAAAGCAAAAAGGAAGTGATCCAATGTATTACGGAACAAAAGGCTGGTACGTAGCCGAACTAAAAAAATTAGGTGTGCGCTATCACGAAGGGCGAAAACTAGAAAGTTACCGCGGACACGTCTTACGCAATTTATTAGCGGAGCAACAGGAGAAGTCAAAAGAAGATTAATATAATAATATAAAGATATTGAACGATTCTCGGAATATATCAGCGATTTTTCAAATATATCAATCACAACTTATCATATATCGGCGATTCGACAAGAAATATCGACCATTCGACAAACCACGTCACCCCTCCCTTCTAAACCACCAACCAATCACACATCAATACAAACCAAAAAAAGGTCACCCAAACGGGTGACCTTCTCTTCTTATTCACAAACAAGTATTTGTCTAGTAAATGATCCTTTTCTTGTAACACAGCGATCTGTAATTTCGAATCCTGCTTCATGGATCATGTCGTCCATTGTTTCCATCGTGACAACGACTACCTTTTTAGCGATGCGGCGCGCGCTTGAAAGAATGGAGAGCTGGTCTTCTGGTGTTGCGTGCGTAAATAAGTCGTACGGCATATCGATAATAGCAACGTCGTAGTTCTCAGTAATTTCCTCGATTGGACCTTTTGTTACTGTTCCTTCAAACCCGAAATGTGCGATGTTCTTTCTCGTTCCAAGCACTACAAGTGGATTTATATCTCTACCAACGATGTTAATTCCCATAGAAAGTGCTTCTACTACTACTGTTCCAATACCACAGCACGGGTCAATTGCTCGTACTCCATCTGGATTTGGTACAGCGATATTTGCAACTGATCTCGCAACACGTGTGCTTAGAGATGTCGAATAACTATGCGGTTTTTTTATGTGATGATACCAAACTGGCTCACTTTCTACATAGTGCCCGAAGTACCAGCGTCCTCCAAGAGGAACAATCCCGAATACACGCTCTGGATTACGAACATCCGCCTCTCCTTCAATATGCATGCCAAGGTCTCGTTCAATAAGACGTCTTTCTCCATATTCAATTTTATTCTCTCCAACGAGGTCATTGATTTTAACGAATATAACTTTAAATGACGCCCCCGCCAAATCAATTTGTTCTACTTGTTTTAAAATGCTTTCTAAGTCGTCTCCTTCATACATAACCTCAACGCGCTCTTTCATAAACGCACTTCTACTCGGGTCAATTTTGACATCACTTTTCAAAATATTAACGTGAGACTCCGTTCCAAAGAACGAGCGCATTTCCAAGTAACATAAAGCACGCTCCTCCTCGCGAAATGCGTACGTATATATACATGCAGGTGTTTTACTATGATTATTCAATCTATTATCATCCTCTATATCGTTATAATTACAATTACTACAGTACTTTTTTATATAAAATTAAATGATATCACATGCCGGAAATAAAGAGAAACGTTAATAAATAAAAGAGACTGCCTATTGGCAATCTCTCTTGACTTATTAACGGAAAGAAGATACGTTATTACCCATTGCTTCGTAGTAATCTAAAATACCTTGGTAAATCGCTTCTGCTGCAGCTTGTCTCTGCTTTGGTGTAGCAATTTTATCTGCATCACTTTTATTATCTACAAATGCTAATTCTGTTAAGACAGCTGGCATTGTATTTTCTCTAATTACATATAGATCACCTTTTTTCACACCACGGTCTGTTGTTCCAAGTGCTTTCACAAGACGGTCTTGAATTTTTTGTGCTAATAAACGACTTTCAGCTACATATGGATTCGTTGATCTTGTCGGTGCTGCTGCATAATAGAATGTTTCTGTACCGTGTCCTTTTTTATCATCCGTACCGTTACCATGGATACTTACAAAAATATCTCCATTATGTTTCTGTGCAAATTCTACACGTTTCTTTAATGAATCAGGACCACTTGTTCCTGGACGTGTATTATCTGTACGAGTGAACATCACAGTAAATGGTGTCTTTTTCTCAAATATTTTCTGTAATCGTAATGATACATCTAATACCGTTTCACTTTCTTTCTCATAATAACCAGGATTACCCGAGTCAATTCCACCGTGACCTGGATCAATAATAATCGCTTTACCTTCTAAGAAGTTACCTTGCTTCACTGGGTTTAATTGATTTTTATCAACCCACTGGAATCCAGCGCCTACGCGGATACGAATCCAGCTGCCACTCTCTTCCATAATCGTTACTGTTTGTGCATTATATGTACCTAGCACTTTAGAACTATGTGAAGCTTCTGCATAAGCAGTAAATTCTTCATGAATCGTTTCTGTTTTTTCTTGTATAGGTGTCCACTTCTCACCTTTACTTGTTACAATTTTTAACCAGCCGTCTGCTCTTTGTTCTTTCACTACAACCATTTGTGGCTTGTGCTGAACATCAGTAATACCAGATGATAATGATGGTTGATGATATGTAATAAAGTTTCTGTTCATATACATTCTTTTTGATGTATTTGTTTTATCTTTATCAGCCATCGCAATGAACTGAGCTGCTTCTGCACGAGTTACAGTTCCTTCAGGATTCCAGCCATTTCCCGTACCCTTAGAAATCTCTAAAGCTACTAAAATATTAGCTTGTTTCTTACCCCAATGAGGTTCCAAATCTTTAAACTCTGTTGGAAGTTCTCCAATAATTTTCTTATCTAATGAATATGCTTGTACTAACATAGATGCCATAGATGCACGGTTAATTTGGCTGAATGGACTAAATTTCCCAGTACCATCTCCAGTAATTACACCTGCTTTTTCCACTGCAGCGATGTACGGAGCTGCCCAATGGCTTTGTGCATCTTTAAAAGATGGCTTTGCTTTTGGATCAATTGGTAAACCAAGAACGACTGCTAAGATTTTTGCAGCTGATCCTCTATCTACTGCTTCAGACGGAGAAAACGTTCCATCTGGCTTTCCATCAAGCGCTTTTTTACCTACTAAATAATCAACTGATTCTTGCGCCCATGTAGGAACATCCGAAAACTTCTTCGCTGCTGCGAAACTACTTACTGGAGACGATAATAAACTTGCGGCTAAAATACCTGCCGCGACTGCACGATACTTCATAAAAAATAATACTCCTCTCAACAATCATCTTTAATAACGCGTAATCTTAATATATAAATCAGAATAAACCCAGACAAAAAAAATTAGTGCGCCTCTATCATTTTATAATACTCGAATTATGTAGTAAACCTACTTTCTTAATATTGTAAAATAAAGTGAAACTTTAATCAGTGGGGGTTTTCTTCATCCCCCACTGATTATTAGTTGAACCAATCGGACTTTTATGGGCAGTTGATCCCCCACCTAACTTCTTTGCTTTCGCTGAATTTCGAGGTGGGGGGCTTACTGCCCATTAAAGCGGGATAAATTACTTTTTGTTACATACAGTCGATTTCCCTGCAAACAAAAAATAGGCTACCCCTAGCAGCCTATTTCTTTTCTTATTCCGTAATCATCTCTGATAATACATATGAATAAACAAGTGCTTCTGTATGAGCAATCGAACTTTCATGTGTGCGCTCAAATGCATGAGAAGAATCAATACCCGCTCCAATTAATGCATGTTTCACATCAAATCCAGCGTGAATCGCAGCTGACGCATCCGATCCATAGTATGGATAAATATCTACTTTATATTCAATATTGTTCGTCTTCGCAAGCTCTACTAAATGTTTACGTAGCGCATAATGATACGGCCCGCTAGAATCTTTTGCACAAATAGATACTGTATATTCGTCAGATGCTTGTCCATCACCTAACGCCCCCATATCAACTGCTAAATATTCAACCGTTTCTTCTGGAATATTAGAATTACCACCGTATCCAATCTCTTCATTATTAGAAATTAAGAAATGAGTTGTATATGGTAATGTTATGTTTTCGTCTTGTAATCTCTTAATTAATTTTAATAAAATCGCAACACTTACTTTGTCATCTAAATGACGTGATTTTATGTATCCACTCTTTGTAATTTGAACGCGTGGGTCGAATGAAACGAAGTCTCCTACTTCAATTCCTAATTCGCGTACTTCATCAGCTGAAAAGACACGCTCATCAATACGAACCTCAATATTTTTCTCATCACGTTTCGCTTCACCTGCGTCTTTATATACATGGACAGATGTTTGATGCATTAAAATCGTTCCTGTATACGTCTTACCGCTTGATGTTTCAATTTCGCAATATTCCCCTTCTACAGAGTTCCAGCGAAATCCGCCAATCATAGAAAGACTTAGACGACCGTCAGGCTTAATTTCTTTCACCATTGCACCTAACGTGTCAACGTGTGCTGTTAATAAACGGTGCTGTGCATCATTTTTCCCTTTTACCGTTAAAATAAGAGCGCCTTTATTGTTACGCTTTGTTTCTACGTTCCACTCACTTACATAGTTTTCAATAAAACGAATGATTTTCTCTGTATTCCCAGACGGACTCGGAATAGAGACAAGCTCCTTAATCAGTTCCATCGTTTCTTTCGCATGATGTGCCATTGTTGTTTCCTCCTCATTTTCTCTACTATTCAGTATACAAAATTTGCTAGAAAACCTCTACTCATATAGCTTAATTTTCTAAATTATAGTAAAATTCACTTTAGTATACAAAAGGAGTTATGAAATATGAATATATCAAAAAAACATGTACACATTGCACTCATTTGGTTTTTAGCATCATTATTTTGTTTACAAGTTTCTTATGCAGTTTACACTACTACTTCTATTACAATTGGCTGGGTATTAACAGCTATCTTCTTCATTATTAGTTTAATTGCAACAAAAAAGCATAGCGTTACTCACTAACGCTATGCTTCCCTTACAAAACTATTCTTCTGAAACATCTAATAAATAAATGCCTCTTTCAAACCCACCGCGCTCTATTTCTTTTTTCTTACGAAGACGTTCTACATCTTCAATGGTTGCACCTTCTGCACGTGCTAATGAAATGATCACTTCCAGTGCATCCGCAAGAGAATCAAGCGCATGTTCACGCTCTTTCATAGAAGCAAATTCACGAATTTCTTCTGTGCCAATTTTCGCTAAAGCTTGTATGTATGCGTGTCCTGTTAGCTTTTGTGCTGTATATGTTTTTCCAGACATTAAAATCTTCTCTGGAACACGATCTCTTACTAACTTGTTATATGCTGACATCATTTATCCTCCTATGTTTAATAACATCCGAGCTCTGCTGTATAGAAAAACCATTTCTTCGTCACACATGCACTAATCATATCAATTCCTGATCCTTTTGCTCTTACGTGCGGAAAGAAATAGTGCTCTGATCCTTCTTCTTCCTTGCCATATAAAGTTTGGTATTCGGCTGGAATTGCTTCTTTTTTCACATCTGTTTCTTTCGTCACCCCGTCAGAAAACGCAACGCTTGGATGTCCTTCAAAAAACAAAGCAGTCCGTACCGCCATAGATGGCGTACTATGCAAAGCATAATATGCTATTACAATCATACCGATAACACCGATAAGTTTCTTCATATATTACTCCTTAAAAAAAGTGCTAACACAATTATACTAAAATGTGTTAGCACTTTCTCCCCTTTACCTTAAATTAACGGTAGTAAAACTATTATTCATTCAAATTTCACTTTATTCCCCTTTAAATGCTGGCAAACGCTTTTCTAAAAATGCAGCAATGCCTTCTTTATGATCCGCTGTTTGTCTCATCGCATATTGGCCACGTTTTTCAAGTTGCAGCGTTTGTTCTAAATTAGAACGATTTACTTCACATAAAATTTGCTTCGTTTGAACCATTGCTTTGATCGGTTTTTGTGACCATTCACTAATTTTTTGCTTCACAGCCGTTTGGAAATCCTCACCGATTACTTCATCAATTAAACCGATATCAAGCGCTTCTGTTGCTGATAATTTCTTTCCTTCCCAAATAATTTGCTTCGTCATATTTTCACCAACGCGCTTTTGCAGGAAGAAATGGCCGCCACCATCTGGAATTAAAGCGATTCCAATAAAGTTCATCGCAATAATGGATGAAATATCTGCCATCACATAGTCAGCTGTTAATGCAATACTTAATCCAAGACCAGCAGTTGGTCCATGAATCGCACTAATCACAAGCTTTGGCATCGTATATAAAGTCACAACGACTTCAGAAATAGTATTCATAATACCATCAAACTTACTTTCATCGTTACTTGAAAGCATGGATTTAATATCTCCGCCCGCAGAAAAACCGCGGCCATTTCCGCATAGCACAACAATATGCGCAGAACTCTCCGCTACTTCTTTCAGTTTTTGTAATAACTCTTTTAACGTTGGCTCATCTAATGCATTTAACACCTCTGGGCGATTGACCATAACCGTTGCAACGTGTCCTTCATATTTCACAATGACAGATTCTGTTTTACTTGTTACTTCCATTATATATACCCCTCTTTTCTACATAAAGATTATACTTATATAATTATAGAAAGAAGGTAAAAAACCCTTCTTTTTTCTTAATTTTCTGTCTAATAATCTTGTATTTTGTATATAGCCTTGTATAAAACATACAATTCCGTTGAAAAATATAGCAATTAAAGTCGGTTTATCGCCTCTCCTCATCTATTTACCATTACAATGAAATGGTGTATTCTTAAGTCTGATATAAAAAGAAATTCATTCCCCTTCCTATTAATAGAGGGGTGCTGAAATAAAGGAATGAAGAAATGGAGGAACATATGGTTACTAAGTTAAAACAGACGGCTAATTCCTTCCCGCATTTCCTACTGCTATTCATCGTGTTTCAACCAATCTTAGATTTATTAACATCTTTTTCAATCTATGTATTACACATGAGCGCAACAGTCGGAATCGTAGTCCGTTTCGCCTTTATGCTTCTTGCATTAGGTTACCTACTTCTTCACCATAAACAACAAGGCGCGAAAAAGTATATTCTTTATTTATGTCTCTTTGGCATCGTACTCGCAATCGGCCTTGTGAATAATTTAATGGTTAAATCTCCAGTTTCATTTGGAGAAGAAGTGAAATTTATTTTGAAAAGTGTATATCCAATTGTACTACTGTTTGGATATATTATCGCACTAAAGGAATTAAAAAATAACGAATATGTATTTCATAAAATGATTACCTATTTCTTATATGCAACATTAATTTTGAGTGTTTCACTCATTGCAGCGATGGTAACGGGTACAGACTTCCAAAGCTACCCGCACTCAAAGATCGGTTCAAGAGGCTGGTTCTTTGCGGGGAATGATTTAAGTGCTATTTTTGCAATTATGTTCCCAATCGTTGTCCTATACTCAATTCATAAAACAACGTCTTTCTCAAAATTCTATTACTGGATTCCAACTGTACTCGCGATGTATGCAAGCCTTATGGTCGGAACGAAAGTAGGATATGGTGCAATTATTGTTACGCTCGGCGTTGCACTACTATTCTCATTCATTCAATATATGATGCATCGTAAAAAAGAAGGAAAAGGATTCACATATCTTGTAAACACAGTTGTTGCTGCTGTCGTATTAGGTGGTTTACTCGTTCTTACACCGCAAACTCCTATCGCAAAAAACATGAGCATCCACTTACAAATATATGAATACAAAAAATCAGCACAAGAAGAAAAAGACCGAAAAGAAGGTAAAGAAGTTCAAGAAGAAGAACATAAGCAAGGCGAACTAACAGACTCTGAAATGAAGAGTTTAATTTATAGTGATCGTGACAAGTTTTTAAACGTATACAAACAATACTATAAAGAAGCACCACTATCTCAAAAACTATTTGGAATGGGCTACGCTGGTAACTATACAACGAAAATGAAATTAGTCGAAATGGATTTCCACGACCTATTCTTTGCATTCGGAATTGTCGGTTTCCTTATGTACTTACTGCCGCTTCTTTATTTCGGTATAAAAATATTCATTCGCTTGATCACAAACTTCCAGAAACTATTTAGCGTAAAACATATGCTACTAGCTAGCACACTCGTCTTATCGCTCGGTATCGCCTTTATGTCTGGACACGTATTAACAGCACCAGCCGTTAGTATTTTCTTCGTTGTGATACTCGCTTACTTAATTGTTGATTTAGAAATAGAATAAAAGAAGCAGCATCCATTTAGATGCTGCTTCTTTTTTATTCCAACCCTTTACCGCCTCTAGCATTCAAAGTATTCATTCTTTCTGCTCCAGTAATCATTGGTTTTGCTCGCTTAATTAAATTTTGTGTAGACTCTAACATTAAAGATGCTTTATGTGCTTCTTCATTACTCCATACTTCAAAAACATATACAGCATTCGGCTCGTCATCAGAAGTACTTACAATATACACCTCACAACTATGAAGTGAGTTCATTGATTCCGCAGCCTCTAACAAAATATTCGTTAATTCTTCCCGGTTACTTTCTTCCACAATAAACTTACCATACAATCCGAATTTACTCATTCTTCTCCCCCTAATTATGCCTCTCCCCTTATCCAAACTAATATTTCTACATCCATATCTATGTTTCCTGTAAAAAAGACCGAATCACATTATGATTCAGTCTTTTTTACAAAACTATTTTATTCTATTGAAAAGACGCCCGAATTTCCTCCAGCACCTCATCAACATTATCTTTCGTAATAACAATACCGAAATCTTTCGGCACATTACTATCTTCTTCTTTTACAACTTTATGTGCAATCATCTTCCCGACTTCTGGTCTGAAATGATGTCCATCCATATAATTATCTAAGTTCTTTGTTACCGAATTTAAATACATGAAATGATGTACTTCTCCAAATACATCGACAGCATCATGGAGCCATCTTTTATACTCTTCCCATCGTCCTGATTGAATCATTGTACGGAACAATGGCTCTGAAACAGGTGTTGTGAAAATATAAAACTTTGCATTCGGATTATGAGATTTTACAGTACCCAATATTTCCTTCATATTTTGATACTCATAATTCCCGCCATAAATCTCTCTACTAAATTTCTCTACTTGCGCGGCAATTTGTGCGTCACGCTCTTCTTTCGTATACTCACGCATCGATTTTACATTATCACGATTATATACATCGATAGTTTTATTGTGATGAATGGAGTTTTGAATTGTATTTCGGGAATGTGTAATCCCATCCATACTCACATACGATTTAATTGGATATAGTAAGCCTTGCGCCTCATTAATATACACTTCTGGTTTATCAAAACCGATTTCTCTATTTTTGTTCGTTCCAAGGAAATCTAAACCAATCACAATAGAAGATAGTTCACTACCTTTTCTCTCTTTTGCATATTCAATGTACGCATCGTATTCACGCGGATCTGTACTGCTTACCGCATAATTAAATGCGTTTAATCCGGTAAAATCATTTTCATTAATAAACGTCGTTCTACTACTTCCAAGTATAACGCCATCATAAGTAAACGGACGATATGTTATATAATTCGTTTTTTGTTGTCTCTCATTAAACCCAAACTGAACATCATTCCACTTATTTTTATGCGAGAATAGCCAAAGTGAATCTGTATAGCCATTAAATATTCCAACACCAGCAAGTGGAACAAAAACACATACAAAAACGAAAATAAGCCACTGTTTGTTTTTCATATTCTCCACCTAGAAATTAAAGTATAAAAACTCACTAATACTCGTTAAATGCAACACACTATACACAAGTAATATTGCAGTAAATAACGCTGTCCATACTGTCGGACGGAATGAGTCTTTTAACTGAATTGAATTTTTTAAGAAGAAACTAATACATAATGCCCCGAAAATGTACGCTACTATTTCCGTATTTAATAATGAAACATGGTATGCTTCAGTAAATGACACACCGTACTCTTTTAAAAATTGTAGTTTCTCAATAATAAATACCGGGAACACGCTATTTGCTAGTTCGAATCCATTAAATCCAAACATTCCTTTTAGCACTTTCACCGCGTCATGCATCGATGTTGCTCTAAAGAATACCCACGTTATATTAATGAAGAAAAACGTCACGAGCCATCCTGCCCAGGCCGGCATGCGACCTCCTGCTTTATTCCACAAACGATGTACGACAGAAGCTAATCCGTGCAGAAATCCCCAAAAAATAAATGTCCAACCAGCACCATGCCAAAGTCCACTTATTAAGAAAACAATCATAATATTGACGTATGTACGCGTAATTCCTTTTCGATTTCCTCCAAGAGAAATATACACATATTTCGTTAAAAACTGACTTAATGTCATATGCCAACGATGCCAAAAATCTTGTATACTCACCGCTTTATAAGGAGAATTAAAGTTTTGAGGCAATTTAATATTGAACATTAACGCAATCCCAATTGCCATATCGCTATATCCACTGAAATCAAAGTATAGCTGGAATGTAAATGCTAATGATGAAAGCCACGCTTCAACAAATGTTAGCGACTGTTGTACATCAAATCCTTCCCGTACAACGGGAGATAAAACATCTGCAATCCCTACTTTTTTGAAAATACCGATGGCAAATACAAAAATACCGAGAACGATATAATTCGATTGCCAACGCTTTTTACTACGATCAGCAAACTGCGGCATAATTTGCGCATGGTGCACAATCGGACCTGCAATAAGTTGCGGGAAAAATGTTACAAACAGAGCGTAATCAAGAAAATGACATGCCTCCGTCTCCCCGCGATATGTATCTACTAAAAACGCAATCTTTTGGAATGTATAGAAACTAATCGCAAGCGGTAACGTTAATGATAATAATGTAAAATGAGTTCCAAATAACGAATTCACATTTTGTAAAAAGAAATCATAGTACTTGAAATAACTAAGCATTCCTATATTAAATATTAAACCTACCGTTAAAAGGAATTTACTCTTATGCTTCACAAGCCTCATTCCAATAAAGTAGTTCACAATGAGCGATATTAACATAAGCGGCAAATATTTTATATTCCAATAACTATAGAAAAATAAAGATGCTGCCACAAGCCAAGCTTTCGCTAAAGTCGTTTGTCCCAATTTATTTAATAGAAAATATAAAAGAAATGCTATCGGTAAAAATAAAAAAATAAACTCAAACGAGTTAAATAACACACCATCTCTTCCCTTCTAAACAAATCACACCTTATTCATCTTATCTTATCGAGATAGCGAGTGTCAAAAGGATTCCATACCGCTTTCCTTCTATTATATAGAATAATTATTTTAATCGAATTATTAACATGCTAAAATATTAAAGGCATCATTATATAAAAGAATATATAATAGATATGTCGGTTTTTTTTTGCACGAAATGTATCTCAAAAAAGTGAGGAGAGTCCTTTGGTATTTAGTAGTTCGATTTTCTTATTTATCTTTTTACCTCTCGTATTATTTTTCTATTTTATAGTGCGTGCCGAGCTACGTAATTTCGTATTACTTGCATTTAGTTTAATTTTCTATGCATGGGGCGAACCACGTTTCGTTCTTTTAATGCTCTTTTCCATCGTATTAAACTACTGCTTCGGCCTACTCGTGCATCATTATGATAAACGAAAAAATATGAAAGTCACATTTTTAATTATGGCTGTGGTCGGAAATATTTTATTACTGTCTTATTTTAAATATATTTCATTTTTCACAGACATTTTAAACAACGTCTTGCACTTATCTATTCATGTGGAACCTATTCCACTACCAATTGGAATTTCATTTTATACATTCCAAGCGATGTCCTATGTCATCGATATATACCGTAAAGATGGGGATGTTCAAAAAAATCCACTTAACTTAGCGCTATATATATCTATTTTCCCTCAGCTTATTGCCGGACCAATTGTTCGTTACAATATCGTCGCTGAGCAAATTAAAACGCGTATCCATTCTTTTGAACGATTCACAGAAGGTATTCAAATTTTCGTTCTAGGGCTAGCAAAAAAGATATTAATCGCCAACCAAGTCGGATTTGTCGCCGATAAAATATTTGCCTTACCACCATCTGAAATAAGTGTTGGAACGGCATGGATCGGTATTATCGCCTATACCCTGCAAATTTATTTCGATTTCTCAGGATACTCTGATATGGCAATCGGACTTGGAAAAATGTTCGGATTTGATTTCCCGAAAAACTTCAACTACCCATACATCTCTAAATCTATTTCAGAGTTTTGGAGAAGATGGCATATTACACTTGGCTCTTGGTTCCGCGATTACATATATATCCCGCTCGGCGGAAACCGCGTTTCAAAACTAGCGAATTACCGTAACCTCTTCATCGTATGGGGATTAACTGGTTTATGGCACGGGGCGAGCTGGACCTTTATCGCCTGGGGCTTATATTACGGCTTTATTATTTCAATTGAAAAAGCTGGATTCGAAAAAATATTAAACAAACTATGGAAACCGCTGCAACATGCATACGTACTAATAATCGTTATGATCGGCTGGGTGTTCTTCCGAGCTGACAACTTCGCTTACTCGTTCCAATATTTAAAAGCGATGTTCGGCATAGATGGGCAATCTCTCATTGATGACAATACAATGTTATACGTACATGAATACATTATCGTATTTCTCATTGCCTTTATCGCAGCGACACCAATTTTAAAACGAATGAAAAACATACTAGAACTTGCACCAAAAACGTACATGTTCACGATGCAATTTGTACGTCCTGTATTATTACTAACATTATTTATGATTTCGGTTATGTACTTGATTAACTCAACATATAATCCATTTATTTATTTCAGGTTTTAACTTATCCAGCTATTTGCCGGGCAGCCCTTAAAAGCCCAATTAGTTAAGACTCATAATTAGCGGGGGGGATGAACACCCTCCACTAATTCAAGTTTCACTTTATGTAGGAAGGAAAAGTTATTATGAAAAAATTGGGAAACCTCATCCTGTTTATCGGTTTTCTCACCATTATCTTTTCATTTGGCATATTATCGTTACTCAAAACAGACCGAGACATTTCACCAGTTGAAAATCGGCCGCTCGCTCAAAAACCAGCACTTACGAAAGAAGCTCTCCTAACTGGTAGCTTCTTTAAAGATTTTGAAACATACACAAATGATCAACTAATCGGACGAGATGAGCTTATTAAAAACTATACGATTGCTCAAATTAATATGGGCAAATCTCTCATTAACGACATTATTTTGACTGATGATAAATGGCTCCTTAAAAACCCAGCGTGGACGAAAAAATATAATGAAATTGACCAATCCATGCCCGCTATAAACGATTTATCTCAGTTTTTAAAAGAACAAAACGTTGAGTTTTATTTTGCTTTACCACCGTCAAAAACGAATGCATTATCATTTAAATTACCTTCTCATATTCACACATATGCACAGGAAAATTTAAATTATTTTCTAAAAAAACTTCCAGCTGACGTAAAGCCAATAAAACTGATGGAGCAATTCAAACACAACTATACGAACGATGAAATACAGAACATGTATTTCAAAACAGATCATCATTGGAATATGGACGGTGCCTTCGTAGGCTACCAATATATAATGAACACAATCGGGCAACAATCTTCTATCTATAAAGGAAAAGAAATAAAAAAAGAAGACTACACTCGTACATGTGCGCAAAATAAACATTTAGTCGGAAGCTTCAACAACCAACTATACCAACTCATCGATGCCAATGGTGAAAAATTATGCTACTACACACCGAATGACGGTTTCAACTTCACAAGCGTAACCGCAAAAGATGTGAAAGGTACTGTTCATCAAAACTTAGATGACATATACGGCGTAGAAAAACAAAAAGATATAACTTCCTACGCAGGTTATTACACAGACGACTATCCAGAAATCGTCTTTGAAAATAACAATGCACCAAATGAAGTACGCGCCTTAGTCCTAAAAGACTCATTCGCAAACGCAATCGTGCCACACTTAGCACAAAGCTTTAAACATACATCCATCCTTGACCTGCGTCACTATCACGAAAAAGATGTATATCAATACATAAAAGACAACAACATTAACATGGTATTGTTCGTGTATAGTGATTCGAATTTGAGTGGGGATATGTTTAAGTTTAAGAAATAGAAAGAAGCCTCTTGTACATGTACAAGAGGTTTCTTTCTATAAAAAAATCAGTGAGGATTCAATCCCCACTGATTTTTCACTTTATCTATAATCGAATTATAGATTTGGGTTGTTAAGCACGTTCACGTGTACAGCTTGTGAACCGATTTCGCTTGTTAGAACATCTTTCTCACCTAATACTTTGAATACTAATGTACCTTTGTCAGTGTACTTAGTAGTTAAAGTATTGTAGATGTCTGCACTGAAGTTTGGAAGTGCAGAATCACTTGTTTGAGATACTGTTACATGACCAAGCTCTTGATCAAATAAATCGAAGTGAGCATTGCCATTTGTATCAAGGTAAAGTTTACCTTGGTCGTCACCAGATTTCACAACGCGTACTTTATGTTGTGTATCTTTCGTTAAGTTAATACCTTTTACGATATCATCTTGGTTACTCTTCTCAAGTTCTAATACAGTACCGATGTTAATTTTCTTCTCAACGAAGTTTTCTGTTTGAACTGGTTTGAAGTTTACAGATTTAATAGCGATCTTCTCTTGAACGATTTCAACTGTCGCTTTACCAGCAGTTGCACCATTTTTCGTTAAGTGGATATCAACTTTACCTGGTTTTAAACCTTTAACAACAACTTTATTTCCAACAATTTTAGCTTCAGCTACAGCTGGATTTTTAGATTCAACTACATAACCTTCTAAGTTTTCAGGATCAGAGTATACGCGATCTGAAGTGTACTTAGATAATTGATATGCAACTGTGTTAGAAACATTTAGGTCAAGTTTTGTATCAGGTGATTGGCCGTATTGACCTACTTTAGATACAAGTTCGAAGTTTTTGAATGCAACGTTACCTTCTGTTACGTTCACATATAATGAACCTAGAGTTTCACCGTTAGCATTTTGGAAGTGAACTGTACCTTCTCCTACTTCGTTACCTGTAACACCAATAGTTTTTGTACCAATTGAACCAGAGTCAGTCGTTACTACTTCTAATCCACCTTCTGCAACTACACCAGTTTTTGGAAGAACTTCTTTAATTGCAGCTACGTTAGCACCAAATGGATCGCCATATTGGTCAGTTGTTACGAATGTAACAGGTAATGTTTTATTTTGAACAACTTGTAATTTATCTGGGTTAGCTTTTACTGATTTCAATGTACGAGAATCAGTCGTTACTTTAAATTTAACATCTTTTGTAACGTCGCCTACTTTAATAGTAAGTGTCGCTTCACCAGCAGCTTCAGCTGTAATGTAGTTATTTACTACAGAGATAATACCGTGGTTTGAAGATTTAATGCTGATTGAGTTTGGATCAACAACTTTATCTTCTCCAGCAATTGTAGCAACTACGTTATGAATTTGTGCTTTTTCACCAACAACTAAGTTTTGGCTGTTTAACTTAAAGTCTTTTCCAGTAAGTTTATTACCGTATACTACACCGTTTTTATCTGCATCTACCGCAAATACAGTGTTTTTAATTGCAGAAGCTGGTGTATCAAGGTTTTTCACTGTAATAATACCAGTGTTAGAAACTGTTAAACCACCACGTTTTGTAACTTGTACTTCTACTTTATAGTCACCGTGTGAAAGGCCAACACCAAGTTTACCTGTAGAAGAAGTAGCGTTTCCACCCTCAAAGATGTTTGCTGGTGAACCGTCTAAGTTATTTGCTACAAATTTGACGTCATGGTTTGCTAAGTTTAAGTACTCAACATCAGCGTTACCTTTTTCATCGTTTAATTTAAAGGCAATTGCTTGACCAGCACGATCATCATCAAATGTAAGTTTTTCAACTGCTAATTTTTTAACTTCGTATACGAATTTCGTTACGAATGATTGATTTTTCACTTTTACAGTAAGGTCTTTATTTGGAGCTACTTTACCACCAAGTGTTACAACTGCAGAAGTACCGTCAGCACTTGCTTCAATCGCAACAGCTTTGTCTCCTTCAAGAGTTACATCTTCAGCAGCAAGCTTATCTAATCCAGTTCCTGTTAATGTTAATTTCGTTGGTTCAGAAACTTTCACATCAGTTACATATGCTTGTGCATTATCTTTTTTGCCATATTTTTTATCTGTTAATGCGATAAATTGAGCTGCTTCTGCACGAGATACAGATTTATTCGGCTCCCATTTACCACCAGTACCTACAGAAATTCCAAGGTTAATTAGGATGTTTGCTTTTTCTTCACCCCAATGATCTAATAAATCTTCAAATGTCGTAACTAACTCGCCGTTAACTTTATCTTTTAAGTTATAAGCACTTACTAACATAGAAGCAAATGAAGCACGATCAATCTTTCCATCTGGATAGAAGTTTTCTTTTCCATCACCTTTAACGACACCAGCTTTTTCAACTGCTGCAATATATTTTGAAGACCAAAGATTTTTAGCATCTTTGAAAGAAGGTTGAGCATTTTCATCAACTGGTAAATTTAAAATTTTAGTGAAAATAACAGCTGCAGAAGCACGATCGATTGACTCGGTTGGACCATATGTACCGTCTGGCTTACCTGTAATTGCACCTTTTTCTACTAAGTAGTTAATAGAACCTTCTGCCCAATGACCAGCTGGAACGTCTGGGAATGATTTTCCTGCTGCTGCTACTGGAGATACAACACCTGCTACCATTGCTGCTGTCATCGTACCTGCGATTACTTTTTTGTAAGAGTTAGTCTTTGCCATTTTATAAATTTCCTCCTTCAGGAATATGCTACTAGTTTCATATCATATTAAATTTGAAAACTAGCTAGTTAGAAAAGCCATAAAACAATAAAAACATAAACAAAAAACTATAATGAAAAGTAGTTCACATAATAAAATGATATAAACCGTTAGATGTAAATATAAGGTTTAAATACCATTTTCTGAAACAAGTTCATCATACTATACAAAACCATTCGTTATCAAGAACTTTCTCAAAAGAAGATTCGACACATTCTGATAATTCAGTCTTTTAATTGTATTATTATGATATTAATAATACTCAAATATAGAAATGAACAAACTGTTTTCCTATAAAACCACTCTCACTGCGCTTCGTATATTTTTCATATCGAATACACAATTGGAATTATAGCACATATTTCCACTTCAGCACCTAAATATTTTTTACAAAAAATACAATTTTCAGACTTTATTTGACTAAAATTATTACATTTCGACATTTTTTTCTTCTTTTCGAATGATTTTTTAACAGAAAAAGGTGTATATTCACAAATATTTTACATATCAATGAGGTATTCTTCTATTTTTGAAAGCGCTTTTGATTTATTTCTCAATAAAGCTAACTACTAATCTGCAAAATATGATCTACGTTTCAGAGCTCGTTTTATATAAAAAATTAGATAAAAAAAGAGTCCACATGTTGTGGACTCTTTCTATTGAAATAAATTTCAATTAGCGAGTTGCTGTTACTGATTTGAAAGCAACAAGTGCATTTCCTGCTTTGTCAGCAGTTTTGAACTCATATTTAGCATTATTTTCTAGTTCTGTAGCTTTTACTGTTACTGTACCAGTTGCTAAGTTAACATCTGTTGGAGCTGTTACTTTAAGAACTACGTCTTTAGCAGCTTCTGCTTTTTCGTCAGCTTTTGCTACTGTTAATGCTACACCGTTTAAGTCAACAGTGAAGTCAGCTGTATCAACTTTTACAGCTTCAGAGAATGTTAAAGTGATTTCTTTAGCATCAACTTTTGTAATTTTAGCTGATTTGAATTCAGGAGCTGTATTATCAACAACTGTAACTAATAAGTCAGTATTATTGATTTTAACATTTTCTGTGCTTTCAACGTTAGCTACTGTAAATACAACAGTTTTTGTTGCATCGAATTTAGCTGATGCTGGTAATTCAATTGTAGCTTGTTTTCCATTTTCGCTTAATACAATGATTGTACCTTCTGGTAATTTCTTACCATCTAATGTGTAGTTATTTACGTTAGATGCTGAAGTTGCACCTTGGCCACCTTTAACAGCTTTATCAAAGTCAACTACGATTTTGTTAGCTTCGAATTTTGCAGTAGCTTTTGGAGCATCTTTACCTACTACATCTTTTGGTGCAACTTTAACAGTTGTTTCAAAAGCAGCTGATTTATTACCAGAAGCATCTGCTACAAATGCTTTGTTAGCAAATACTTTGTAGTTTCCTTTTTCAGCGAACTTAACAGTTACTTCTTTTTCATTTGCAGTAACATTTTCTGCTGGAACTGCTACTTCTTTACTTGTATCAAGGTTGATAACACGTAATTGTTTTGCATCTACTGTGTTAACTTTTTTGTCAAATACTAATTTAGCATCTAATCCATCAGTTTCTACTTTAGTAAACTTAGGTGCTACTACATCTTTTGAAACTTGAACAGCTTTTGTTGTTTTTGTTCCAACGTTACCTGCAAGGTCTGTGTGTCCAACAAATTCTACAGATAAGTTTGCAGCATTTTCGTTTTCAGCAAATACACCTTTTTCTACAGTGAATGTTGCTTTTGTTTTATCACCTGTAGCATTTAATGCATTACTAGTTTCAAGAAGAGCTTTGTCTCCTTTTTTAACTGTTACTTTATTAAGTGATTTAAGTTCTTCAGTGAATGTTGCTTCTAAAGTTACTTTTCCATCAGCAGTAATGTCAGTTACTTTAACTTCTTTTACTTCAGGTGCAGTTACATCCTTTTCTACTTTGAATGTTGCTTTCCCTTGGTACATAGACATTGCATTACCAACTAAATCAGTAGCACCGTTAACGATGATAGAGAATTCTTTACCGTTTTCAAGTTTTAAAGCAGATTTAGAAGTGAAAGTATTGTCTTTAACATCTCCTGCAATTTCTTGACCGTTAACTACTACTGTAACAGGTTTTGTTGTATCTAATTTCTCACTGAATACCACTTTTACTTTTCCATCTGGAGTAGTTACTGTAGATACAGTTGGAGCTACTTCATCGTTAAAGAAGATAACTTCTAATTTTTTAGGAACATCTTTACCATCTACAGCTTTTACGTCTTTAACAGTTAAAACGTAAGCTTCTTTATTTTTTAACTTCGCATCTCCATCTACAGTTAAGATAACAGATTTTTTATCTTCGCTTAATTTTGGTGTAACTGTAAGACCACTGATTTCAAAGTTTGCAGCAGTTACATCTTTAATTTCAGTACCGAATTTAACTTCGATCTCTTTAGCGTTTACTGCTTTAATAGACTCAACTTTAGCTTCTGCTTTTTGTCCGAACTGCTTGTCAGTTTTAGCAATAAATTGAGCAGCTTCTGCTTTAGTTACAGTTTTCTTAGGCTCCCATTTGTCGCCAGTACCAACAGAGATTCCTAATTCAACTAGGATGTTAGCTTTTTCTTTACCCCAGTTTAATGTTTCTAAATCTTTGAATTTAGTTGCTGGAGTACCGTTTACTTTAGTATCTAATTTGTAAGCTTCTACAAGAAGAGATGCCATTGAAATACGGTCGATTTTTCCGTCTGGCTCAAAGCCGTTGCCTGTACCTTTAACAACGCCAGCTTTTTCAACTGCTGCGATGATTGCAGAAGCCCAGTGGTTTTGAGAATCAGCGTAAGATGGTTTAGCATCTTTTTCGATTGGTAAGTTTAAGATTTTAGCCATCATTGTAGCTGCTTCTGCACGAGTGATTTCACGATCAGGAGCGAATGTACCATCGTCGTTACCTGCGATAGCGCCTTTTTCTACTAGGTAGTAAACTGATTCTTTAGACCAGTGACCATCTACGTCAGGGAATGTTTTACCTGCTGCTGCTACTGGAGAAACAACACCTGCTACCATTGCTGCTGTCATTGTACCAGCGATTACTTTTTTGTAAGAGTTAGTCTTTGCCATTTTATATATTTCCTCCTTAGGAATGTAATACTAGTTCCATAATGTTTTAAATAGATCTTCTATTTATTTTTGAAACTAGTAGATATAAATGTGGTTAAAGTATTCCTTATACAGAATAATAGAATATCCCGTATTACAGAATCATAAAGAAATCATACACCCTTTTCATCCAATTTAAAACCTTAAATTCGACAAAAAAGTGAATTTTCACAATTCTAAACGATCGTTTTTTCGACTTTCATTTCACAAGATTCAAATTATAAAATCAGAATATTTTAAATGAATAGAAAAACGCGTCAGAATTACATTTTTAACAATCTTCTTATAACCATTTACAACTATAACAGAAAAACGTTTCCAATTTCAACATCTAACTATAGAGATATTACGACATTAATCGACAGATTATTTTTATATAATTCGACATTTTTCTTACCATCAAATTTTCCGAAATTCCCATACCTATTTTTCTATAATTTACTAAATAAAACGCCAAAAACCAACATTCACTATATATTAATTTTAGGATTATTAAACATACATCTTATCTCTTAAACTGCCTTTTTTATGAGCATAAGTTTAAAATCACTCCTTTAATTCGACATTTTTCTACAAACGTTTTATTTCTTTCGACATTTTCTTTTTTTCAAAAAATAAAAAAGAGGATGTCCTCTTAAATTAAGATCGCATTCCTCTTTTTTTGGACTCTTTTGAATTCAAGTCACTTATGATGTATCGAGACGCTGTTGAAATTTGTTCTCTCAACTCTTCTACTCTTTGTTCCAATGTTACTTGTACATATTCTTTTTGTTCTAGTTGTTTCGCGGCCACATTATACAAAGTTTCAGCTGACCAGTCACCATCTACGTTTCCAATAATCGGCTGATTTACTTGTTGTAAAAACGAATCAATCTTTGGATCATATGAGATACCGACCATAGGAATATTGGCAACCGCAGATAGTATGAGCGCATGAAGTCTCATCCCTATTAGAAGCGAACATTCCGACAAAATTGAAATTTTCTCATGAATATCCAGCTTATATGGAAGCATATGAGCTTCTTCTCCCATTAAGTTAATAATATCGCGTGATGCATTTTGATCAAATGGCCCATGCATTGGTACGAATAAAATATGATATCCATCACGCTTAAATTTTTTCAGCGTATCTGCTAGCTTCTTCATATAATCTTCTTTCGCGTCCCAATACCTCACACTAACTGCAATTACTTTCCCGTGAATTGAATGTTTTTGCAGCCACTCCGACTTCATTCCTTCTGGTTGACATGCCAATACTGGATCTGGAACTAGTTCGATATCTTTCTTAATACCCATGTCTTTTAAATATAGAAATGAATCTTCATCACGAACTGATATGTATGCCGCTTTTGATACTTGCCATTTCACTAACAAACGGTTTTGTCTTTTCGTAATTGGACCAATTCCTTGCGCATAAATATAATACGGCTTCTTCAAAAAACGAGCAATCCGCATAATACCTGTATAGTACAAAATACTTTTAATACTCGTTTTATCTTGAAGGAGACTTCCCCCTCCGCTAATTAAACCATCGCTTCTCTTTATTTCCTTATAAATTGCTCTTATATCCCAACGATTTACTGCCTCTACACCGTACATTTTTCTTGTATAGTCAGGGTCATTCGAAAGTACAACAAGCTCCAGAGTAGGATCCTCTGCATGTAGCGCTTTAATAATTGATTGCAAAATTGCTTCGTCCCCAACATTATAAAAACCATAATATCCTGATAAAACTAACCGCACTCTTAATCTCCTCCAACATTTCGCAATCAACTTTTTGTCATTCAACAAATTGCTATCAACTCTTTAATAAGAAAAGTTGGATAACTTCAAATTGATTTCTTTCACAAACATATAAATAACCATACTCATTTATGGGAAAATTCACTTACGTAAAAATGGGATTTGCTTTTTGGATATCCAGTTCAACTTTAATGCGCATATGCCATATATGAACAAGGCCACACAAAATGCTAAACCACTATATATCATTGCGATAAGTCTAGAATCTACCACATTTATTACAGTAGATGTGAAATATAATCCTATCCCTACTATACTAGATACGCCAATTACAGCAAAAAATCTCCCTATTCGAATCGAATAAGCCAATTCTTTTCGAATGTATATATAATTTACGATACAAATCATGATATATATGATAAGTGTACTATAAGCCGCACCAGTTATGCCAAATTTACTTACGAGTACTATATTTAATATGACTTTTACAAAACTCGCTCCAACAACTATCCACGCCGCTTGCTTAGAACGGTTAATTCCTTGCAAAATTCCTATTGATAATACCATAAGTGATGTAAAATACGAACTACCAATTAGAATAGCTAACATGCCGCTTCCTTTAGCGTCTGTAAACAATCCAACATTTAACGGAACTGTAAGCGCCATGAGCCAGATTGTTATCGGCGTTGTTAAAACATGAGCAAGCTCATTTGTTCGTTCAATTGTTTGTTTTGCTAACGCTATATCTTTCTTTGTTAATGCAGCAGTTAACAGCGGGATTAACGGAAATACCATCGCACTTGCAAACACGACAATTAATTGTGTAAACGCAAAGCCACGACTATATATACCAAATTGTTCTTGAATCGTTATAGTAGATTCATGCAACATATGTGGAATCGTTACAGAATCAACTAAATTTAACACCGGCATCGATAATGCTCCAATTGCAATTGGAATCGAAACCTGAAGTATCTTTTTTGCATTATTTTTAAAATCTTGTAATGAATATGTAGTGCTTTTATAACGATATATACTTTTTACATACTTCAATCTTAAATAAATAAGTGATGTAATTACCCCAAGGCAAGAACCAATCATTGCGCCACCTGTTACAACATCACTGTCTTTATTCCAAGATACAAATAAGAATGCAATTGCTAACATAAAGAAAACACGAATGAATTGCTCAATTACTTGTGACACCCCGGTAGGAATCATATCTCCAAAACCTTGGAAATACCCTCGATATACCGCCATATATGGTGCGATTAATAAAGCAAACGAAGTAATAATTAATGGGAGTCTCGTATCTTGTCCGCCAAGCATATTTGCAAACATGCTGGATCCAATCATAATAACTGAAAATCCAAGCACCCCAAATATTACTCCAATAATAGATGCTGACGTAAATAGTTTAGCAATCCCTTCTTTATCATTCTTCTCATGAAGTTCAGCAATTAACTGTGATATAGCTAGCGGTACTCCCGCTACTGATAAAGTTAAAGCAATCATATATACAGGAAAAACAAGGCGAAAAATCCCCAGCACTTCATCTCCTGCTATATTTTGTAATGGGATTTGAAAAAAACTTCCCAACACTTTCGATAAAAACGTTGTAATCGTTAAAATCGCAGCGCCTTTCACAAACTTATTATTCATCTTCTAGCTCTTTTCTTTCAATATATAATTTTCATACATATTACATCATAAAACGAGATAACTATATTCTTCTCTTTTTAGAAAAATTCCACTTTATCTCATTTAGCTATCATACCAAATTTATTATACATTGAATACTCTCTTTCTTTAATGGCTTTCAAATATACTATTTGCAATAACACCTTAATTCTATCCAGTTTTTTCTTCAATTTACTACTTCTACTTATTCCGGATAAACATGTGCTATAATGTAGCTATTGTCAGTAAGAGGAGTGTTTACAACATGCTGAATTCGGTAAAAAAGCTGTTAGGAGATTCTCAAAAGAGAAAACTAAAAAAATATGAACAACTTGTTCAAGAAATTAATAATTTAGAAGAAAAACTATCTGATTTATCTGATGAAGAATTACGTCATAAAACGAGCACATTTAAAAACATGCTACATGATGGAAAAACAGTGGATGATATAAAAGTAGAAGCGTTCGCTGTTGTACGTGAAGCTGCAAAGCGTGTACTTGGATTACGTCATTATGACGTGCAGTTAATTGGTGGTCTTGTACTATTAGAAGGTAATATTGCCGAGATGCCAACTGGTGAAGGAAAAACATTAGTTTCTTCTCTTCCAACGTACGTACGTGCTCTTGAAGGAAAAGGCGTTCACGTTATTACTGTAAACGACTATTTAGCAAAACGAGATAAAGAATTAATTGGCCAAGTTCATGAATTTCTAGGTTTAAAGGTTGGATTAAATATTCCTCAAATCGATCCTGCCGAAAAGAAACTTGCTTACGAAGCTGATATTACATATGGTATTGGAACAGAATTTGGCTTTGACTATTTACGAGATAATATGGCCGCTTCAAAAAATGAGCAGGTACAACGTCCTTATCATTTTGCTATTATCGATGAGATTGATAGCGTTTTAATTGATGAAGCGAAGACGCCTCTTATTATCGCTGGTAAGAAATCAAGCAGCTCTGATTTACACTATTTATGTGCAAAAGTTATTAAATCATTCCAAGATACCCTTCATTACACGTACGATGCAGAAACGAAATCTGCTAGTTTTACAGAAGACGGTATTACAAAAATAGAAGATTTATTTGATATCGATAACCTATATGATTTAGAGCATCAAACTTTATATCATTATATGATTCAAGCATTACGAGCTCATGTCGCTTTCCAATGTGATGTTGACTATATTGTACATGATGAAAAAATTCTACTCGTAGATATTTTCACAGGCCGCGTTATGGATGGTCGCTCTTTAAGCGATGGTTTACACCAAGCTCTTGAAGCAAAAGAAGGTATAGAAATCACAGAAGAAAACCAAACACAAGCGTCCATTACAATTCAAAACTTCTTCCGTATGTATCCAGCATTATCTGGTATGACTGGTACAGCAAAAACGGAAGAAAAAGAATTTAATCGTGTATATAACATGGAAGTTATGCCGATTCCGACAAACCGTCCTATCATTCGTGAAGACAAAAATGACGTCGTGTACGTAACAGCCGATGCTAAATATAAAGCTGTACGTGAAGATGTTCTAAAACACAATAAACAAGGACGCCCGATTTTAATTGGGACAATGTCTATTCTGCAATCAGAAACTGTTGCTCGTTACTTAGATGAAGCGCATATTACATATCAATTATTAAATGCAAAAAGCGCAGAACAAGAGGCGGATTTAATCGCAACAGCTGGACAAAAAGGACAAATTACAATTGCGACGAATATGGCCGGACGAGGTACTGATATTTTACTAGGTGAGGGTGTCCATGAAATTGGTGGCTTACATGTAATTGGAACAGAACGCCATGAATCAAGACGTGTTGACAATCAGTTAAAAGGTCGTGCCGGTCGTCAAGGAGATCCAGGTAGCTCTCAGTTCTTCCTTTCTTTAGAAGATGAAATGCTAAAACGTTTCGCACAAGAAGAAGTCGAGAAATTAAATAAATCACTGAAAGCAGATGAAACAGGACTTATTCTCACTTCTAAAGTCCATGATTTCGTGAACCGTACACAATTAATTTGTGAAGGTAGCCATTTCTCAATGCGTGAGTACAACTTAAAGTTAGATGATGTAATAAATGACCAGCGTAACGTTATTTATAAATTACGTAATAACTTGTTGCAAGAAGATACAAATATGATTGAAATTATTATTCCAATGATTGATCATGCTGTAGAAGCTATTTCTAAACAATATCTTTTAGAAGGTATGCTTCCGGAAGAATGGGATTTCGCTCGTTTAACAGCAAGTATAAACGAAATTTTACCGGTAAAAAACATACCATCACTATCAGCGAATAATGTACACTCACCGGAAGATTTACAATCCGTTTTGAAAGATACATTATCTCTATATAAAGAGCGCGTAAATGAACTAAATAGCAATACTGATTTACAGCAGTCGCTACGATATGTTGCCCTTCATTTCCTAGATCAGAACTGGGTAAATCACTTAGATGCAATGACCCACTTAAAAGAAGGCATCGGGCTAAGACAATACCAACAAGAAGACCCTACTCGTCTGTATCAAAAAGAAGGTTTAGATATCTTTTTATACACATATGGTAATTTCGAAAAAGAAATGTGCCGCTATGTTGCAAGACATTTAGGTGTTCCTGAAAACGTACAATAAAGAGGTGAAAGATTATGTTATCATTCCTAAAAAAAGCTAAGAAAAGCGGAAAAGATACGACTGTCTCTAGTAATCAATTATTCGGACAAGAAGAAACAACTACTGAAAATAAAGCTGTAAAACCAACGCTTTACTTCCACCCAAGCTGTGGTACAGTAGCACAAGAACAAAAATACATTTATCAATTTTTACATAAAGAACTCACGCGTTTACAAGAATATCAAATTTCTTTATCTGGAATTGAGATTGAAAAACGTAATAGTGGTTATGACGTAGCTGTATTTATTCGCAGCACTGTTCCGAAACCAATTTCTTTCGAAGAGGTTACATTAATTCTTCTAAATAAAGAGAAGAAACTATGCGCACGAAAAACATTTAACCTTTCTGCACTTGGCGATATTCCTGCAAATGTAAATATGCCATTCATCTTTACATTCGAGCAAGAAACAATTACGGATGCTGAATTATCGCAAACAGATTGGGAATTAGCATTTGAACTTGAAAGTAAGCATGTATTAGATTTAGATCCATCTTGGGAAGCTCAGTTACCTGAAGCAAGCAAAGAAGCTTTACGTAATTTCGTAGACAATTTAACACCTCCAAATGATGGTGAAATTAACTTCCTAGGTCTGCAAGCTGCAAGAAAAGAAAACGGTGATTTACATACAACACTTCTTATTCGTAACGGTTGCAAAGACACGATTCAACTAGAGCAACTTCCTCTTCATATTGAAGATGCTTCAGGTGCAGTTGTCGTTAAAGGTGCTTTCACGTTACCGAACCTTGAAATTAAAGCGAACACTACAAAACCGTGGTCATTTGTCTTCCCTGCTTCATCTATATTAAAAGAAGATATGGATCTATCTTCTTGGAAAGCGTTTGTACCACAAGACTAATAAGAGAGGCTGCTCTAGCAGCCTCTCTTATTCTTTTCCATACAAAAAAACCTGTTCAAAAAGATGGTCATCACACCTCCTTGGACAGGCTTATTCTTTATGTAAAATTTACTTCGTTACTAATAAACGTTCAATATGATATTCAGCTTCTAACTTGCACATTTCATCTACATGCTTCACTTTATTTTTCTTTAATTGCTCTACTTGCTCTTCGCTCGGCTCTTCATTAATAAGGTCGTTAATTTTTTCATTCACTTTCACTGCTAACGCTTGATGGAAATCTGGATGTTCTTTCAACTCATCATCTACTTTATTGATCCAAGTTGATTTTGTGTATAAATATTGTTTCCACTGTTCAACAAATTGCTGCATATCAAATTTTTCTTCATTCCATTCAATTTCTTTCATATACTTCTCAAAAGAAACAACAATTGAGCGTGTAATCCCGATCTTCACTCCGTGTGGTAACTGTTTGTACATCAAATATTCCCTCCAGCTTAAAGCTCTTCCTTCTGAATATAAAGGAATCTCAAAATTCATATACCTTCTTATAATAGCACATTGCTAATCTAAGATGTTACTATACTGCTAAGATTCATAAATGTCAATAAACGCAAAATATCCCTATATAGAGATATTAAACTGAATAAAAAACACCCTCATACGAGGGCATTTCCTTATATAGCTTCAGCTTTTACAAACTGTAATTTATCTTTCTGCTCATTGCTTGCCATCGTTACTAACGTGTTTTCAATATGAGCAGGCACTTGTTCTAGTGTCACACTCGCACCTACTTTATCCGACTGCTCCACAAAGTTCAGCAAAGCCATTGCGCCTGATACATCCATATAGCGCACATCTTTCATACGTAAAACAACCGGAGACTTTACGTCTTGTAAAGCATAAAAAACACGATCCACTGTTAGGAAAGAAAGCGGACCTTTAATTTTATATGTTGCTTCCTTTTCTTTTATAATAGAGGCATTACGTTCTTTACATTTCACCATGTATATAAGGAACGAAAGAATAATACCGAACGCAACAGCGATCATTAAATCAAACTTCACTGTGACAACCATCGTTACGATCATAACAATGACATCACCTTTTGGTGCTACATGCATTTTCTTCATGCTTTCCCAATCAAACATGCCAATACCAGTTAAAATTAAAATACCTGATAATACAGCGAGCGGAATGTATTGTACAACCGATCCAAGTCCCATAATGAAAATAAATAATATAACACTATGCATACTTGCTGAAAGCGCCGTTTTACCACCGCTTCTTATATTCACGATAGATCGTACAGTCGCCCCGGCCCCTGCTAATCCGCCAAATAATCCACTCATCATATTACCGATACCTTGTCCGACCAGTTCTTTATTGCTTTTATGACGTGTACCCGTCACATTATCCATTACAACCGATGTTAACAACGAGTCAATCGATCCTAATAAAGCAATACTAAGCGCTGGTAAAATAAGTTCTGCGATGCCTATTCCGCTTAAAGATGGAATATGAAGCGTCGGCATTGCTTCTGGAATCGTTCCAATCTTTTCAATCACCTTATTTAATGACAAGTTTCCGATAACCGGTAACTTCACTGTAAGCCCTTCTAGCGCAGAAGAAAATAAAGGAAGCATAGCTGTCACACCTACTAATGCGACTAAACTAGATGGAATCGCCTTAATCCATTTTCCAGAAACAATCATGACAATAATCGTTAATACTACGAGTAGAAAGCTATTTTGCACATGCTTCATTTCACCTAAAATAATAATTAATGCAATTCCGTTCATAAATCCTGAAACGACAGAATATGGAATGTATCGAACGTAAGAACCAAGCTTACATACACCGAATAAAATTTGAAACAGTCCCGCCATCATAAACGCTATAAAGCTCGCCTCTAATCCGTGCGTCGCAATCACTCCTGTCGCAATAACGGTAATCGGTCCAGTTGGCCCTGTAACTTGCCCAGGTGTACCACCAAATAACGCCGCAAATAAACCTGCAAAAATCGCACCATACAATCCGACTAGTGCTCCCTCAGACGTTCCGGTTGCTGCAATACCAAATGCAATGGCAAGTGGCAACGCAACAATCGCAACAGTAAAACCTGCTAAACATTCCTTTGCTATTTTTTGAAACATATAAAAACCACCTTCGTATAAAGTGAAACTTTAATCAGTGGGGGTTTTGTTCATCCCCCACTGATTATTAGTTGAACCAATCGGGCTTTTACAGGCAGTTAATCTCCCACCTAACTTCTTTGCTCCAGCCATATTTTGAGGTGGGAGTTTTACTGCCCGTTAATGCGGGGTAAAGTCCATTTCCCATTGTACACCTAAAAGAATATATTCGTTAGTCCACTTTTTACAGTATCGTGACGTAAACGCATTCAATTATAAGCCTCGCCTTATCTTTGGAAACTATTATAACTATGTTATAATGAACAAATTAAATCTTTTATTATATATTTGGAGGCACTATGCTAACTTTTGAAGAAAAATTATCGATTATTGAATCTTTCCCTGAATTAGAAAGAAAGAACGTATCATTAAAACGCGTGAACTTTCACTTTGAAGAAAGTCGTTTAGATAAAAAGAACGTTGTTTATCACTTACATCCAAATGGAAACGGATTTGTATATGCAAGTGGTATTAAAGGTTACAAAACGGATGATAAAGGTATGGTTAACATCCGCGAATTTTCAGCAGATGAATTACGCTCAGTAATCGAGCAATCAATTGAATTACTTTCACAAGAAGAAGTAGTTGTTCCTGCAGAACCTGCGAAAGAAGAAGAATGGCATAACGAAGACGGCCATATCCTTACTCTTATCTCAGAGGACGATATGTGGAACGTATACGCTGGTGTAAACTTAGACGGTACATTCAACTCTTATCCAGAAGCTGCGGAATACCTTGATGAAGAAGGATTTTCACGTAAATAATATAAAAAGCGGAGACTTATCGTCTCCGCTTTTTTTTACATCTTATTCTAAAAACACAAGAACTTAACACTCTCAAACTCATTATTTTTTTGGACGTCTAAATAACAGCGCACCCATAATTAATGCGAACATACCTGCAATAGTAGAAGTAGCTTCAGTTGATACTCCTCCTGTTTGAGGAAGTGATTTTGATTGCTTATTACTTTCTTTACTAGCTGGTACTTCATGTTTATTTTGTACATCTTGTTTGTTTTCTGCTTCTACTTTACCTTGAGCCTCTGGTTTGTTTGAAACTTTTGGCTGGTCTTTTACTTCTGACTTGTTTGGTTCTTCTACTTTTTCTTCTTCTGGTTTTACATGGATTTCCGGTTTTTCCGTAACTTCTGGCTTCTCTAGCTCTTTCGGCTCTTCTGTTACTTTCGGTTCTTCCGGCTTTTCTTCTTTTATTTCTTCTGTTGTTCCTTCTTCAACTTGTTCTTCTTCTGGTTTTACATGAATTTCCGGCTTCTCCGTAACCTCTGGCTTCTCTAGCTCTTTCGGCTCTTCTGTTACTTTTGGTTCTTCCGGTTTTTCTTCTTTTATTTCTTCTGTTGTTCCTTCTTCAACTTGTTCTTCTTCTGGTTTTACATGAATTTCCGGTTTTTCCGTAACTTCTGGCTTCTCTAGCTCTTTCGGCTCTTCTGTTACTTTTGGTTCTTCCGGTTTTTCTTCTTTTATTTCTTCTGTTGTTCCTTCTTCAACTTGCTCTTCTTCTGGTTTTACATGAATTTCCGGCTTCTCCGTAACCTCTGGCTTCTCTAGCTCTTTCGGCTCTTCTGTTACTTTTGGTTCTTCCGGTTTTTCTTCTTTTATTTCTTCTGTTGTTTCTTCTTCAACTTGTTCTTCTTCTGGTTTTACATGAATTTCCGGCTTCTCCGTAACTTCTGGCTTCTCTAGCACATTCGGCTCTTCTGTTACTTTTGGTTCTTCCGGTTTTTCTTCTTTTATTTCTTCTGTTGTTCCTTCTTCAACTTGCTCTTCTTCTGGTTTCACATGAATTTCCGGTTTCTCCGTAACTTCTGGCTTCTCTAGCACATTCGGCTCTTCTGTTACTTTCGGTTCTTCCGGTTTTTCTTCTTTTATTTCTTCTGTTGTTCCTTCTTCAACTTGTTCTTCTTCTGGCGTTACATGAATTTCCGGTTTCTCCGTAACTTCTGGCTTCTCTAGCTCTTTCGGCTCTTCTGTCACTTTTGGTGTTTCCGGTTTTTCTTCTTTTATTTCTTCTGTTGTTCCTTCTTCAACTTGTTCTTCTTCTGGCGTTACATGAATTTCCGGTTTCTCCGTAACTTCTGGCTTCTCTAACTCTTTCGGCTCTTCTGTTACCTGTGGTGTTTCTGGGTTAGTTGGAGCTTCCAGTTCTTCTATCGATTCTTCTTTACCTTGCTCTTCTACTTCTGTTACTTCGTGGATTTTTATATTTGTAATATCATATCCGTTAACTTTTGATTGATATCCTAATACTGGTTGTTCTTTCACTTCATACGTATGAGCTTTTCCATCGTTATCAAATGCTGGTAACTTTCCAAACTCATATTTCCAATCATTTGCTGCCGTAACTTCTTTCGTTGCAATGACTTTACCATTTTGCAGTAAATCTACTTTAATCGTTTTCGGGCGATCGTTTACTTTATCGCCTTCCCACGTTTTCGTTCCTGCAACAGATATAGTTTTTAACTTATTTGGAACCATAAGTTTTATTCCGTTTGTAGCATCCGTCTTAATTGTGAAAGGAATTTTCGCTTGTGAATCAAACTCTACATAGTTCGGAGCAGATATTTCTTGTACGTAATAATTACCTGGAGTAAGGTTTGGTGCTTCAACTATTCCATCTTGATTTGTTGTATAGGAATCACCAATTTGCTGACCTGACTCTGTAAACAATTTAAAAGAAACACCTGGAATAAACTTATTCTCGTCTCCTTCAATATGTTTAACAATCTGCAACGTTCCTTTTGCAGGTAAAACTCCTTCAGCCCCGCCGCCAAATGATATATTTTCAACCTTTACACTATTAGATTCAGAAGTAGGCTTCTCATATAAAATTTGATAATCAAGCTTGTAGTCATTCTGTAGATGTTTCAACTTTTTCCCGCTATCAGTAATCGTTGATGTGTAGAAAATGGTAAACGACGTAGCGTTCGCCATATGTCTATAAATTACAACTTCAAATGAGTTATCACTAGTGAGCTTAATATATCCATAACCTCGGTCTTGAAATTGTTTAAGAGATAAATACTCTTTATTATTGATAGTAATAGTAAAACTATCTTTATTTAGCGTTTGTCCTTCTTGTAACGTATCTTTTAAAACGATGTTGTCATGTAAATATTGTTTCTTTAAATTTATATTTAAAAACCAACGCACTTCATTACTTTCGTCTGGCTGAATATCACCAGACTTATAGAAAAAGATCCCCGGTTCTGTACCCTCTCCTTTTGGATGCGTAATACTTACCATTTGTTTTTCTAAATCTGTCCCTAAATTCGTTTGTACATCTTTCGTCTTTCCGGCTTCAACATTCGTACCTTGAACAGTGAAATTAAAGTTCCCTCTAATATTTTCAAGCTTTTCTACCGTATCATTAAATGTACAAACTACATTATTTGCATTAATCTGGCACGTACCAAAAATACGCCCCGAATCATCCTTTAATGGAATTGTGCCACTATAACCTTTTAATTCTGGCGGAAGTGCTAGCGTTAATGTATCCCCAGACTTCATCTTCTTTCCAGGCTTTTCACTAAAGTTTACATGAATGCTAGTCTTTTCCCCATAATTTAATGTTGTCTTTTCAAATGCAAAACTATCAACAAATCCTGTCGTATTTAATTCTTGGGCATGCCCTATGATAGGCATAAAAATCTGTCCAATAAGAACAGTAAAAATAAAACAAATCACAGATATTCTTTTTAAATATGTACTCATAAAACCTCCAATATTAATTGTTAATCTTTTTAGCCGTGAGATCCATTCCACCCAAAATACCCCTTAAACTAAGGGGGTACGGACTAAAGATTATTTGCAGCATCAAACCATCGTTAGTTCTACACATAAAGTAATAAACAACAAAATTCATTAATTATCTTGCGTTCATTTCTACTTTTTTCAGGCAGCCAACAATAAATACTAGTCCCAATAAAAATACATTACAAGACTGTTCATTTACATATTAATTTGTTACTATATTCATGCTACCAAAATATACTAAGTGACCAATTCATTCATCAGGTCATCTGACGACTGAATTTCTTTATCTTTCAGCGATAATTCTCCTTTCATAACTTCATTCCACTCTTACTAAAATTATTATCTCAATATCTATAAAGTCCATCTGAAAAATTCATTAAACCCTTATTTAAAGCGGTTTGTATAAATTTATAAACAAAGTGCAATACTCCAAAAAATATTTTTACATAATAATAAAAGAAGATTTATACCATTTTTTCAATCGTTTTTAAAAAAATAAAGCTACCTTTTCGTATTAGAAAAGATAGCTTTATCTGTATAGACGACTGCTCTACTCCCTATTGTTTTGCGCCTTTCAACGACTCTCTCAGGACAAATTTTTGTAATTTCCCACTCGCATTACGAGGAAGTTCATCCACAAATAAATAATGACGTGGGCGTTTATAATCTGCTAATTCATCACTTTCTTTACAATATATTTCCAAATCATTTTCTGTAATCGCTTCATCTTTCTTTACAACGACAGCCACTACACGTTCTCCCCATAATTCATCTGGCTCACCAAGCACCGCAACATCTAATACACCAGGATGACTATGAAGGAAATCTTCAATTTCACGTGGATAAATATTAACGCCGCCGCTAATCACCATATCATCCACGCGATCTGCGACAAATAAATAGCCATCTTTATCGAAGTAACCTAAATCACCAGAGTGGTACCATCCTTTATACATCGATTTTGCATTTGCTTCTTCTCGGTTATGATAACCAGCCATCATAGTTGGGCCGCGCAAAATAATCTCCCCTACTTCATAAGGAGGTAGTACATCATCTGGTTCTGCTGGTGCATCATCATTTGGTTTTACAATACGAATTTCATGACTAAAGCACGGTGTTCCCGCTGAACCTGCTTTCGTAATTTGATCTTCTTCTACGAGAAACGCAACAACTGGTCCCATCTCTGTCATTCCGTATATTTGTACAAGATCAATATAAAGACGTTCTTTACATTCCTTCACTAGCGCTGGAGCCATCGCCGCTCCTCCATATATACCAATCTTCATCGATGTTAAATCGTACTGCGTTAAATCTTTTTGCAATAACATATTCCACATCGTCGGTGCTGCAAAAAACGTCGTAATCTTCTCTTCTTGAATCGTATGTAATACTCTATCCGTATCAAAGTGATGTAAAATAACATTCTTTCCGCCAACTTGAATGCGCGGAATAATCCCAGCGTTTAACTCGCCGCAATGATATAAAGGCGCCACTACAAGCCCCGCACTATCTCTATTATATTTTAAGAAATACGTACAAATCATACTATGCTCAGCCATATCACGATGGCGATGTAGTACGCCTTTCGGATGACCAGTCGTACCGCTCGTATACAGCATAGAACAATAATCCATTTCATCGACTTCAATATCTACTTTTTCAGCTGATGCTTCATTTACTTTTTCATGGTAAGAACTAGCATAGGAAGGTGTGTCGTCTTCTACATACCAAAAAGACGAATTTGGAAAATCTCGTTCAATGATAGCAACAGTTGATTCAACCGCCTTTTCAAAGACTACTACTTTCGAGGCTGCATCCTGGAGAATATACGATAACTCTTTTGCTTTTAAACGGAAGTTAATTGGGTTAAAGATTGCCCCAATTTTCGCACAGGCTAAGTAAACGTTTACAAATTCACGGCAATTATATAAGTAAACAGATACCGTATCTCCCTTTCTTACCCCTTCTTTCAATAAAGCTTGCGCCGTTTTATTTATTTGCTCATCCCACTGTTTATACGTCCAGCGAATATTTTTTTCTGGTTCCACTAACGCCTCTTTATTTGGATACTTACCAACAGATAAATCAAATATTCTCCCTATCGTCATGTACATGCCAACAATTTCCCCCTTTTCTCTTTCATAAATCTATCATTTCGTCCATAAGTAGACATTGTCCTTTAATGATTTGACTAATTTTTCTGATTATTATCGACATAGTTTTACAAACGGTTCCGCTTTTGGCGGTCAGTGAAATTATATCGGCGATTTTCCGGATATATCGACCGTAACTTGAAATATATCAGCGATTTTCAAAATATATCGACCACAACTCAATTTATATCAGCGATTTTTCAAATATATCGACTTACCGACAAAAACTGACAAAATAAAGTGGAACTTTAATCGGCCCACACCTATCGAGCATTTACGTGCAGCCCGAATCCCACAAATAGCGGAATAAAAAGAGGTTGTTCCAAATCGGAACAACCTCTTTCTTCTTATACAAATAGCTCTTCTAAAATTTTCAGTTTATCTTCTGTATATTTTACGAAGCCATCGTTATATGATTTTGGATCTTTCGGATTTGCGAAGTGCGTAATTGCACCTGTCTTCGGATGAACAAATTTACTTGATGCACCACAGCCAAGTCCGATAATCGATTGAACTTCTTCCATAATGACAATGTTGTAAATACTTTCTTGCGTCGGCATTGCATAACCAACGTTCTCTAAGTTACCTAAAATATTCTTTTGACGATATAGGTAATATGGTACGTAATTATGCTTTTGCGTCCACTCTTCTGCTTCGTGCATCATCGCTGTAATTTCTTCGCGACCTGCCACTTTATATTTACGTTTGTTTTGCGTCATTTCAGAAGCACGTTTGAATGATAACGTATGAACTGTTAATGATTCTGGCATTAACTTTTCTGTTTCATCTAACGTATGCTTGAAAATATCTAACCCTTCACCAGGAAGACCAATAATTAAGTCCATATTAATATTGTTCATTCCCATTTCACGAGCTAAATGATACTTCTCAATTGTTTCTTCTACAGTATGGTGACGTCCGATTGCTTTTAGTGTCTCTTGATGGTATGACTGCGGATTAATACTAATACGGTCAATATTCCATTTGTTTAACACTTCTAGCTTCGCTGGCGTAATTGTATCTGGGCGACCTGCCTCAACTGTTACTTCACGCACATTTTTCACATCTGGGAACGCTTCATACATTTCTTCATACAGCATATCCATCTCTTCTGCTGTAATACTTGTCGGTGTACCGCCGCCGTAATAAATCGTCGTAACTGTTACACCTTTTTCTTTTAAAAACTTACCAATTTCACGAACTTCATAATGTAAACCACCTAAGAATGAATCAACAGAACCTTGACGTCCGTTAATTGCATACGCCGGGAATGTACAGTATGCACACTTTGTTGGGCAGAATGGAATACCGATATAAATACTTACTTCCTCTTTCAAACGGTATAAATCCGGAACTACCGCTAATTGGCAATCCACAATACGCTGAAGAAGTTCAATTTTCTCTTCATGAATTAAATAGCTTTCACGAAGTTCTTGGTGTGCTTCTTCTTTTGACATACCATTTTGAAGCATTTTATGAAGAAGTTTCGTCGGACGAACTCCCGTTAAAATGCCCCAGCTTTGTTCAAGCCCAGTTAACTGCTGAAGAACAGAAAGATATACATAAGAAACAACGTGCTTCACTTGCTTCATACGCTCTTTTTCATCTGTGAAAGCAGATAAATCTTTTGCGAATGTTTCTTCATACACATTTCCAGTCGCAACATCTGTTAAACGAGCTGATGCTTTCACATTCTCTTCAATGTGTATGTCAACGATAAGATTTGCTTCCTCTTGTTCAAATCCAATCGTACTATCTTCAAAAAATAAGCCGCCAATATTTTGTAGCGGACGTAAAAAACGATCATCTTGTAACGTTTTAATTGAAATTAACAACATTATCACCTTTTCATTTGCAAACTCTCTTTAGTTTACTTGAAGGGCGTTTGCAGGTCAATACAGAAGGTTTTACCTTATTTAGATATCCTATTTAAAACAAACTGAATATTGATTTTTAATGAACTTTCTCTAGTTGTATAGACATTAGAATATACTCTTGTTACAATCTAGAACGTATTAGTACTTGCTACTAATTTAAATACATATAAAGGAGGACTCTTAACACGCAATAAAGACTATCACGTGTTAAAACAACTATGAAAAAAAAGCTTTACAACATTTTAGCATTATCTTTGGCATTACAAACATGTATAGTACCTACCCATTCATTCGCAGAGAATATAGAGAGAACTGCGGAATTGTCTATGGATGAACAAGCTTTAAAAAGCATTGAAGAACATGCAAAGCAGCATAGACATGACGAAGAAAACGACCTTGAAATCTCGGGTGAATATCTTCTCCACTTATTAACAAAACTTCCACTATACGATTCAAACGACTTAAAAACCAAAACAAATATTGAAATTGCTGAACCAGTAGTAAATGCAACGAAGAAAAAAGGGAATGCATATTACGTGCAAACTACATCCGGTTCTGGCTGGGTTAATAAGGAAAGTAATAGTTTAGAAGTACAAGAGATTCATAAACTTTCGAATCAAAAACTAATTGTAACAGAAGAAACATCAGTATATTCGTTCCCTTTCCAATCGTTTAAAGAAGAAAAGACGTTACAGCCACAAACAGTAACTCCTACTGAACAAGCTGGAAATTGGTTTAAAATTCAAATGAACGGAACTGAAAAATGGATTTATGCTCCTTCAGCGACATTTGAAGGTACGAAAGCATCATTATTTGAAAAAACAGATGCTATCGAAAAGAGAAGCGCAACTTTCTTCAAAACACCTTCTAATTTACCTACAAATAATATTTATGGTGTTACATTTAAAGAAATGATCGTCCCAAAAGGGAATGAAAATATTCGTCCTGGCTACGCAATGGAACCAAAATACATAACAATTCACGAAACTGCTAATACAAGTAAAGGTGCGAACGCTTTAAATCATGCGAAGTACTTAGATAATCAAGCCCGCGGAAATACTGACCGTTCAGCATCTTGGCATTTTACAGTAGATGACAAAGAAATTTATCAACATCTTCCACTAAATGAAGTTGGCTGGCATGCTGGAAATAAGACTGGAAACTATGAATCTATCGGAATTGAAATTGCTGTGAATAGTGATGGAAATTATGCTAAAGCAGTAGAAAACGCACGAAAATTAGCAGCCTATTTAATGAACGAATTAAATATCTCCCTCGATCACGTTCAAAAACATCAATTTTGGAGCGGAAAAAACTGCCCTGCATTTATGATTCAACGTGGACAATGGGATGCTTTCTTAAAGGGCACGAACGCTTACTATAATGAACATCGTAAAGAGGTTATTCCGCCGCCAGAAGTCCCTCATGAAAAAGACGATATTACAGGTGGATGGTATGAGCAAGACATTCGTCAGTTAGCAGCTAGAAAAATCATGTTCGGTGACGGAAATGGTTCTTACTGGCCAAATCGTCTTGTCACACGAGCTGAGTTTGCAAATTTAATGTCGAGAGCTTTACAATTACCTGCTGGAAATGCTAAATTTACAGACTTAAACGAAGCACATCCATCTTTAGTGGATGGAATTAAACGTGCTGCTAGTGCAGGTATCATTAGTGGTCGTGGGAATAATAAATTTGATCCCAATGCTACAATAACACGTGATGAAGCTGTTATTATGATTGACCGTGCATTAGAATATAAATGGATTTATAGAAAAGAAGTGAAATTACCATTCACTGACCAAAACTTAGCATACGATAAAAAAGCATTACAAAACGTTTATGCATATGGAATTGTAAAGGGTAACGAACGGAATGAATTCGTACCAAAAGGCACAGCAACACGCGCTGAATCAGCCGCATTTTTAAATCGAATGCTTAAGGTTATTGAAGCGTGAACAAAGAAAAACGTAGCGAAAACGCTACGTTTTTCTTTTATCGTTTCGGTGTATTTTTATGATTCTTCAAAAACGGAAGCGGGAATTGCTTGCGGAAATGTTCTTTAATCATATACTCTACACCGTTTTCACTATTTGAACGTGTAATCCAGTCGGCTGCTTGCTTTAATTCTACAGGCGCGTTCCCCATCGCTACCCCGAGACCCACATTTTCAATGACCTCTAAATCTTCCATACTATCTCCAATCGCAACCATTTCGTTTAGCGAAATATTTAAATGCTCTCCAAGCAATTGTAATCCACGTAATTTCGATACATTTTGCGGCAAAATTTCTATTCGTTTTGAATCACACTCAACATACTCTAAATCTTGGAACGCTTTTCTTAATGTATGGATCCCTCGTTCTTTTTCACCTTTACTTTGGAAAATAACATCAATTTTTGGCGCTGCTACTGGATGATCACGAAGCGCATCACCTAATGAGTCTACAAATTGAACTGGATAAAATAACGGATCTGCACTCGATAATACAGTACGCGCAATTAAGTTTGGTGTATTTCTCTCACGATTTCCGATTGAAAACCGTTCATGAGAAATGCGGACGTTACAGTCAAAATGCTCTAATACTTGCACAATGTTAAACGTCTTCTCTTCCGATAATCTTCTTTGAACATACGGCTTATCTAACGTTGCTGAAACGAAAGCACCGCCGTGTGTCACTAATATAGAATCTAATTTTAGCGCCTTTGCTACTTTATGAGCGGACTGAAAATTACGGCTCGTAAACAATGTAACGTATACATCTTTTCTTTTCACAAATTCAATTGTTTCTCGTAATCCTTTTGCAATTTTTCCGTTGTTGTATAGTAGTGTCCCATCTATATTAAGAGCTAGTAAGCGATAAATCATGTCGCACTCCCCCTCTTCGCTGTTGTACTCTATCCATAATTTATGAAATAAATGTAGCAAATAGAACGAGTTAGAATTACTACTGAAAATTTGGTTTACTATATACATATACACTCAGTAAAGGAGATAGTACAATGCAAGCACCACCTTCCTTTTATGAAGGCGATACGTTAGAAGTCGCAAAGAAGTTACTCGGGCAAAAACTTGTGCATATTGTAGATGGAATAAAACGAAGCGGAATCATTGTAGAAGTAGAAGCATACAAAGGTCCCGATGATAAAGCCGCGCATAGTTACGGAGGCAGACGAACGGACCGCACAGAAGTTATGTTTGGTGCGCCAGGACATGCTTACATATATTTAATTTACGGTATGTATCATTGTTTTAATGTCATTACAGCGCCAGTTGGCACCCCGCAAGGTGTTCTCATTCGAGCCCTTGAACCGGTAGACGGGATTGAAGAAATAAAACTCGCGCGCTACAACAAAACAGACGTTACAAAAGCGCAGTATAAAAACGTAACGAACGGACCTGGCAAACTATGCCGTGCCCTCGGAATTACTTTAGAAGAACGAGGCGTATCATTACAAAGTGAAACATTACATATTGAACTCGTCCCAGAAGAAGAACACATGTCATCACAATATGAAATAACAGCAGGACCTCGTATTAACATCGACTATGCAGAAGAAGCTGTACATTATCCGTGGCGTTTTTATTATGAGGGACATCCGTTCGTTTCAAAGAAATAAACGATTCAACAAAAACTATTCAAAAAAGAAGACTGTTCCAAAATGGAACAGTCTCTCCCTTTTTACTCCGCACCTTCCGCAGTCGCAATATTATCCTCTAAGTTTTCTCTTGATAATTCAGCCGCCATAAAATCCGCTGTTTCCGGAAGTGCTAAATGCATGTGAGCTTTTTGACAAATTTGAATCGTACAGTTTTCAACAACATAGTCAAAAACATGTCCGCCTCCGCTTCTTTCATCGTCAATATAATGTAAGTGGAAACCAGCTACACCAATACCTTGTGCGTAATCTGGTGTCCAAAATCCAGCAAGCGTACCTTCTGTATGTTTAAATGAAAAGATCGGTTGTGATTTCGTCACTTCAACGAGCGGTGTATACGGTTTTTCTTGTCTCGGAACAGTTCTCGTTCTCACTTCGCGGAACGTACCGTCCATTCGAATACCATAAAATAAGTTTTTACTCGGCATTAATTCATGTAATAATGCCTCAACTTCTTCACGATTCATCGGACGCTCTACTGTATAACTCATTTCTTTTTCAAAAAACGTTACCGTCGCAAACGGCGTTGTTTCTTCCGGTTCTACTTTTTCTGCTGAACCGTCTGAACGTAAATGATAAAATTCATTATCAAATGCGATCATTTCACCATCTAATTGATCAAATGTACCGATGCCGAAATCACCACGTTCTTTCAATTCCTCAAAGCTAATTACACCATCATATATACCATCTAATAGTGCAAGCATTGTAGATGTTTGATATACTTCATTACTCGTTTTCGTTTTTTTTGCATCAATATCGATTAATTGCGCAACAGTCATCTCAAATCTGCCTCCATTAGTTTAATTGGTTTGGTAATAATTTTTCGCTTAATTTAATGTTGTCACGGTAGTCGATTGGAATATCAATAATGACAGGACCGTCTGCTGCTAATGCAGATTTTAATACCCCTTCTAATTCATCAGGCGTGTTAACACGAAGACCTAACGCCCCGAAACTTTCCGCATATTTCACAAGATCAACATCGCCAAACTCTGTAGCTGATGTTCTGCCGTATTTCATCATTTGTTGGAATGCAACCATATCATATGTGCCGTCTCTCCAAACAAGATGTACGATTGGAGAATTTAAACGTACCGCTGTTTCTAATTCCATCGCGGAGAATAAGAAACCACCGTCACCTGATACGGAAACTACTTTTTTACCTGGTTCTACTAAAGTAGCTGCAATTGCCCAAGGAAGTGCAACACCTAACGTTTGCATACCGTTGCTAAATAATAATCTACGTGGTTCATAAGAACGGAAACATCTCGCCATCCAAATAGAATGGGAACCGATGTCACATGTAACGGTTGTATCGTCACTAATTAAAGAACGAAGTGTACGAATCACTTGAAGTGGATGCGTAACACCTTCTGAAGGACGATTTGGCACTTCTGCTTGTTCTGATAATTTCGCGCGTAATCGTTCTAATACTGCTTCTGATTTCGTACTTAATACAAGTTTCGGTAATTTTTCTGCGATGCTATTTACTGTTAAGGCAATATCACCAATTAATTCACGCTCTGGTTGGTAATCATGATCGATATCTGCTTGATGATCATCAAGATGAATAATCGTTCTGTCCCCAAGTTTATTCCAGAATTTCGGATCATATTCAATTGGGTCATAACCGACAGAAATAACAAGATCTGCTTCTTCTAGTAAAATATCACCTGGTTGATTACGGAATAACCCAACACGGCCGAAGAAATGATCTTCTAACTCACGTGAAATAGCACCAGCCGCTTGATATGTTTCAACGACAGGAAGTTCTGTATCTGCAATTAATTCACGAACGGCTTTCGTCACTTCATTTGTGCTCGCTCTCATACCGAGTAAAATAACCGGTAATTTCGCTGCTTTTATTTTTTCTACTACATATGTAATATCCTGTGTGGGAGCGATTCCAAGTTGTGGCTTAGAAAGCGCACCAATAGACTCTACAGTCGTTTCCGCAGTCATAACGTCTTGCGGAAGACTTACTAAAGTAGCGCCTGGATTTGTGGAAGTCGCACTTCGAAATGCATTTGATAATGCTTCTGGCACATTATCAGGATGCTCTACTTCTACGCTATATTTTGTGATTGGTTCGAATAGTGCAGCATTATCCATAGATTGATGCGTACGTTTTAATCGATCTGTACGTGGAACTGCACCAGCTAAAGCAACAACGGGATCACTCTCCGCATTCGCAGTAACAAGACCTGTCGCTAAATTTGATGTCCCTGGTCCTGAAGTTACAAGACATACGCCCGGTTTCCCTGTTAATCTACCAATCGCAGCTGCCATAAATGCTGCATTTTGTTCATGACGACAAACAATTAACTCTGGTCCTCTTTCTTGCAGTACATCAAATACAGAGTCAATCTTCGCTCCTGGAATACCGAAAACATGTGTAACACCTTGTTTAATTAAACAATCAACAACAAGATCTGCTCCTTTTGTTTTTGCCTTCACGTCGTTTGCTTTTACACCTGTCAAACTAATCATCCCTTTATTTCATAATGTGTGTAATAAAGATTTTTAATTTCACCTAGTTAATTAACGTGGTGAAGTATTATTTATCATTATATTACAAATGCTTTATTTTTCCAACGATATGAATTTGACAGTTTTTTGACGCTCATTAAGGAATGCGCTTACAATCCTTTATTTATCCTAAAATAATATTTTCATATTTTCTCGAAAAAATCTAAAAAACTTCCATCTCATCACAGTATTTTAAAAATAACAGTACCTTGCAAAGAACACTACCAAATGATATATTTGTAAATAATGGAATACCCATTAATTGTAATTCGTATCCCCCTTTTCAAAAGATAAGATTCTCAGCTTTCATTCATCATTCTATAAAGGAAAGTGATCGTTATGAACAAAAGTGAATTTTTAGAACAACTTAGTTCCTCCCTGCGGAATATGCCTAATGCAGAAAAGAAAGATATTATTTCAGAGTATGAAACTCATTTTATTAGTGGTAAACAAGATGGAAAATGTGAAGAAGAAATTGCTAGAAAACTAGGAAACCCTAAAATGATCGCGAAAGAACTGAATGTTTCCTATGCAATAAGCAATGCTGACAAGAAACGCAGCTTCAAAAATATGATAACTGCACTATTTTCTGTTATGAGCTTAAGTGTTTTAAACTTTGCCTTTATCTTTATCGCCTTTTTCGTACTACTCTTTTTATTACCGATTATTCTAGCACTTATCATTGCCACTCCAGTATTAATCATTTCACCTATTTTATTAATAGGATTAGGATTCTTTAAAGGGTTTCATCAAATTAGTTATTCCGATGTTTATAATGTGTTCATCGCTTTTTGCGTCGGTTTACTCATATCCGTCATAAGTTATCAAATGATCAAACATCTATACGCAGCTTTAGTTAAGTATTTGAAATGGAATGTAGCTATTTTACAAAGACACTAATGCAAAAGGAGATTAAGATGAAAAAGTATATTTTATATCCACTCATGCTACTGACAATTTTATTTCTATCAGCTTGTTCAAACAGTGCAGAACCTAAGGAAGAAAACGATGTACAATCTATTAAAGATGTTACGGTTAAAATTCCGGAAACTATATTTACTTCCTCAAAAAAGAATGAAACGATTAACGAAAACGAAATGAAACAAAATATAAAAACGTATTTAAATTATAGCGGAGAGTTATACGAAAACATCGTCCCACTTTCGTCAGCCATGTCTGACGAGAATGTCACGGAATCCGACCGGGAGAAATTAAAACAACTAGTAGATTTAGCGCAACAAAACGATGCGAACTTCCATCATTTTATTAGTAACAATACGATCCCCGATGATTACAAACAGCCTTCGAAGGAAATTCATGAATATATTTCATCGTCTACGGCACTTTCAGTAGAACTAGAGCAAGAACTAGACAAACTCGCTGAAGATGGTAACTTATTCAAGACTGATTTTTCTTTTACAAAACGCTTTGAGAAAGTTAATGGTAGGAAGCAAAAAGAAATTGAAAAGTTTTTGAAGGAAAAGAAGATTGAGACTGAGTATTTCAAAAAATAAAAAATAACAAACAAAAAAGACGTGTGTAGAGATAATAAAGTTGTTTACTTCTTATAGAACTAACGAAGTAGTTTAATAGAAGAAGAATTTATAGTGAGTGTTATAATAATCAATAACTTAAGCAAAGGAGGCAGCATTTTTGCACAAACTCAATGCATTAATACCAGAGCTATCAGTTTCAGATATGGAGAAAAGTTTAAATTTCTATTCGGAAATTCTCCTATTTAAAATTGAATATCAAAGACCAGAGGATAAGTTTGCTTTACTGTCTTTAAATGACTGCCAGATTATGATTGAAGAAGTAAATGGTCATTGGAGTACTGGGGAGTTATCTTATCCCTACGGAAGAGGAATCAATTTTCAAATTATCATAAATGATATTGATTCACTATATGATAGTTTGAAAAAGAACGAGTATCCAATTAAATTTGATATTCAAGAGAATTGGTATAGAGCTGATACTAAATTAAAGGGACAAAAAGAATTTTTAATTATGGACCCTGATGGTTATCTATTAAGATTTGTTCAAAATTTAGGTGAAAAAGATGTTGAGGCAGATTAAGCTATGTAAAACAGGATGAAAATTTAGTAAATGGAGCAAGCTACTTTTTTTCAATAAGCGGCATTAGTTGAAAAAGAATTAACCAACTTTATTATTTTTATAAATTAAAGGCCACAACAATTAAATTTAGTCTTAAATAACTTTAAAACCACCTACAAGTTAATTTTAGTAGGTGGCTATTACATTTCTTATACTAAAATTAAATACCTTTATTGTCACTGAAAAAGACGCCCCTATACTAGGAGCGTCTTCACTATTACGCTTGTTGTTGCGCGTTATATAAATCTTCAAGTGGCTTCATGATAATTTTGTTAACGTCAGTGATAACGATGTTTAAACGTTGCTCAGTTTCCATTAACTTTGTGATTTTAGCATCTTGTTGAATGCGAGCTACAACTTCTTGTGCTTTTTGGTTATCTTCTTCAGTGATTTCTTGACCTTGCATCATTTTTTGTTGTAGGCCAAGTTGCATTGTACGGAACTCATCGAATAAGTTCTTTGAAGCAGTATCAGCTTGAACTGCTGCGTAGCTTGCTTTTAATGTTTGGAAATCTTCGTTTTCAGCGATTGCTTTTTGTAATTCATATGCAACATCATGAATGTTTTTTGTCATTTTATTTTTCCTCCTTTAGAAGGCTAGCACTTGTCATGCGCACTGCCTTTTCAGTACGTTTACATACGCACCTCTTCTTACCATATCAAACTATGCAAGAGATGTGAAGAAATTTCACTTTTATTTCTATGTACTTAGCTTATTATTTAAGGAACAACAGTAATAATCCTTGCAAGAGTCCAATCATCCCGCCTAATAATGCTCCTAAATACGTAATCATTTTCAGTTCATTTTTTGTAATGGACAACACTAAATCTTCTAGTCTCTCCGTTGAAAATGTGGATACTTCTTGTTGGACAATTTCCGCAAGATGGAGATTCTTTAATATACTCGCTACGTTTTCTGTCCCCCACTTCAAACCTTTCGTTACTGCACTTGGGACTACCTTTTCCATAATTGTTTCTCGAACTGGCTCACATACTTGCTGCACAGATTGATTTAAAAACTTGCTCACTGTTTCCTCAACTTTAACCGCTGACAAGATGGAGTTTACAATCATTTCTTTTTCTACAAACGTTTCTAATTCTTTTACATCTCTTCCTTTTAACTTTTCCCACTCTTTTTGCAATACATCAGTTAAAAGTTGTTTCGTGCCTTCTTGCCCTAAAAACTTAATGACTTCTGGCTGCACACGATCCACTACACTTACATTCCCTAAAAACATTCCGACTAAGTTAAGCAGCGTTCCCCTAGAAGCAAAGAAATCATCAATCATTTTTGAAAGACGAGCTTTCCCTTCTTCACTTTCAAAAAAACGAATTCCTCGCTCTACAATAAACGCCGAAACATTCGGGATCGTATTTTCTATTTTTTCATGAACAGAATGAGGTAAAGCCTGTTCCCATGTATATGTATAGTACTCTTCTAAAAATGCCTCAATCTTTTCTGTAATCACATGTTCGATTTTCCCGGTTGCTTCTTTTTCTACATGCGCTACATCCCATTTTTCTAACATTTGTCGCATTGATTGTTCGTTCGTCATTACTTTATCCACTTCTACTTGCGCCCAGTGGATTAAACCTTTTTGAAACTCTTCATTTGTTAGCTTCTTTCCGATTCCTTCTGGCGTTAACAAATGCTCGACAACCATTTTTCCTAATTGCACAGCAAGTTCATCGCGTCGCTTCGGAATTAATCCTGGTGTAAATGGAACTTGAAATTTCCCAATATAAATAGGGCGATGAGGACGAAATAACATTTTTATCGCTAAATGATTTGTGAATCCTCCAATAATTGCTCCGAGCCCTGTCGTCGTTAACATACTTAACCATATATTCATTACAATCAACCTTTCGCTTCTCCAAAACTATAGCATATCATCATACGGACAAAAGTATAATGGTATAAAAACGTATTTGCAATATATAGCTTCGCCTATTGTGCCAACATTTTGTTAGTAAAGGAGTGATTTCGTTGGTTCTTGGTATTTTAACTTCTCAGCCTCATTATGAGCAAACGTATTACACCGAAATCGCTAAACGCGCTCGGCTTTATCATAATGTCGTTGCCCAGTTTACGCCATTTAGTATTGATCCTAAAACAGATCTTATTTCTGGTCTGATTTATGATACTGATACAGGAAAATGGAAAGAGCAAACATTCCCTATTCCTTCTTATATATACGATCGTTCTTCTTTTAACGAGGACACAGACTTTGAAAAAGCAAAGTCAATTATTCAATCATTACACAACCATCCTACCACTACCTTTTTAAATAACACACTCATTGACTTAAGTGAACTACATGATGTATTTCTCACGAATAAAAAATTATCTCCTTATATACCAAAATTTGAAATAGCGACGATACAAAACATTTTCAAACTGTTATTAAAAACAAAAGATATTATTATACGTCCTACTAACACACATTCCAATGAAAGTCTGTACCGAGTCGTTTATAAAAATAAAACGTTTCATATTGATACGATAAATACCGCATATCGTACTTCTGTTCCAATCAAACGGACAGATGAATTTATATCTTGGTACAAATCTAATATACGATCAGCACGTTACATTACCCATACAATGCTGCAGCCCCCAAACCAATTAACATACCCACTCCATATTCGAACCATTTTGCAAAAGAATAAAGAACAAAAGTGGAATGCTATCGGACAATTTATACAAAAAAGCTCATTTCCGAATCAACTTTTACTTTCGGCAACAGATGATTCCTCGCTGCATTCATTTTCAAAAGTTAAATACGTACTATCTAGTACCGGTGTACAGTTATTACAAGACGCTTTACAAGACATTATAAATGAAGTATTTCAAACACTAGATCAATCTTATTCTTCGTTATTTGAGCTAGAGCTTTCCACCATTATGGATCAAAAGGGGGCAATTTGGCTTATGTATGTCAACACGATTCCCCCGTACGAACATTACATTCGTCATAGTGATTCATTAGCCGAGAAAATATATCACGGACCACTAAAGTTTAGTCGCTTTACACCATAATGAAAGGAGGTAAACCTATTTTGAAAGAGCACATATATACATTAAACATTTCAGATGAACATCCAAATAGTATTACTTTACCTTATATTTTTTCCATTACACCACCCATTACATCCCTTTCCTTCGGCGTACGCCATGTTGCAAGTGCGGAGGTAAAAATTCATTATTCCTTTACTCGCGAAATCATTATTGGACAACAAATTGCAGAGAAGCTTTTGCTTCCTCATTCCACTACCATTCATGCATTCACACAAAATGAAACGATTATTTTCGGACCATTAATCGGGATTTTCACAACTGGTTTTAATGATGATTCTTCTAATCCTTTAGGAAACCGTTCAACTTCTCTTGGCGAGTTACTCACGCCGCCATTCACTTTGCGACCATTTGTATTCGTTTTTGGTGTGCAACATATAGACTGGGAAGATGAAACAATTGAAGGGTATTTCTTTCAAGAGGAACAATGGATTAAGAAAAAAGTACCTTTTCCGAATGTCATTTACGATCGCTTACCAAATCGGAAAGCCGAAAATTATAAACCAATTGTAAGAGCAAAAAGAAAATTAGAGCATGATTATGCTATTCCATGGTTTAATCCAGGATTTTTTAATAAATGGGAAGTGCATCAACTTCTTATGAAAGACGAATCAATCATGCCGTTCTTACCAAACACAGAAACATTCCAACACTTCGAACAAGTAGAACGATTTCTCGGTACGTATAAATCGATTTACATGAAACCAATTCACGGCAGCTTCGGCAGAAATATTCATCAACTATTTTATTCTCAAGCAGAGAATTGCTATTACTGTCGTTATCGTGAAAATGAAGAAAACAAACTAAGAAAGTATCAATCATTAGAAACGCTTCTAAATCATGTGTTAAAAGGACATGATTTAAAAAAGTTTATCGTACAGCAAGGTATTCCCTTACTTCGCTTCGATGGGCAACCTGTTGATTTTCGCATTCATACAAATAAAAATCATTTCGGCCAATGGATGGTCAGTGCAATCGTCGCAAAAATTGCTGGCAAAGGTAGCTTAACAACACATGTAAATAGCGGTGGTGATACGAAATTACTGCAAGAACTTTTTCCGGATTCCACGAAACAAGTACAAATTGAAAATAAGTTAAAACATACCGCCTTACAAATTAGTTACGCGCTCGATGAACAAGTAACCGGAAATATTGGAGAAATCGGTTTTGATATCGGTTTAGACACGCAGGAAAACCCATGGCTCTTTGAAGCGAACTCTAAACCTGGGCGAACTGTATTCCAAGACGCCAAGTTAAAAGAACAAAGTGAACTAACGCGCCAATTATTTTACGAATATGCCATCTACTTAACTGAACATTCTTTGCGCGATGCAAAAGAAAAAATGTCTCAAATAAAATCAGGCGCTTCCTTAAGCACTGAGCATATCCCGTCCCCTATGATTCACTCACAAATACGAAAACAAAAACTTCCACCTCATTCATAAGGTGGAAGTTTTCTATTTACACAAGTTTTACTACAACCTCTGTTTCCACATTACACACTCCGCAATAAAAAATATGATTGCAGTATTCATTTGAATTATTATTTGTTAATCCATCTACTGCACTTAATAACTCTTGGTCCATATACGCACTATAATCGTCTATGTAATCTACAGTTTTCCCATAATCTTGGAGTATACTTTGGCAATTTTGACAAGAATATGTTTGTGATTCTAATGCATTACAAAGCGGGCAAATTCCCATCACGATTCCTCCATACGTTATCAGTACATAGGAGCGCTCTGTCTCACTCCTACTCAAAATAGAACTATACGTGTGATAAGTCATAAATAAGAAGTTAATGATTTCCCCCAAAGTAGCGGGATACAAAAAACATATTTCAAATCGCTCTTAGTTTAGCCTTCTTTCTAAAAAATACAACGATTACTCTTATTTCATACTTTACGAAATCACTAATATTTTTTACAAAATTTACAAATTATTATTTCGTATATCTTTCTAGGTAACATCCATACTATGAGTACAAACTTAATTACCGATGGATTAGCGCCAAACGGGGCGATAATCTGGTTCAACTCCAGCTAGTCCAACCAAAAAAATTTTTATAACTCTAAGGAGGATATATTCCTATGGCAAACCAAAATTCTTCAAATCAATTAGTAGTACCAGGAGCAACAGCTGCAATCGACCAAATGAAGTACGAAATCGCTCAAGAATTTGGTGTACAATTAGGAGCAGATTCTACGGCTCGTGCTAACGGTTCTGTTGGTGGAGAAATTACAAAACGTCTAGTTGCAATGGCTGAGCAAAGCCTTGGCGGATTCCAAAAATAAATATATATGGCAAAAAGGTCTCAAGGCATATGCCTTGAGACCTTCCTTATTTATTGCAACATTTGTAAAAACTTCTTCGTACGTTCTTCTTTTGGATTTGTAAATACATCTTCTGGTGTACCTTGTTCGACAACGACACCGCCATCCATGAAAATAACGCGGTTCGCAATTTGATGTGCAAAGCGCATTTCGTGCGTTACAATAACCATCGTCATGCCTTCTTTAGCAAGTTCTTTCATTACTTTCAGAACTTCTTGAACGAGTTCAGGATCAAGCGCTGACGTCGGCTCATCAAATAGTAACACTTCCGGCTCCATCGCAAGCGCGCGAGCAATTCCAACGCGCTGTTGTTGTCCGCCTGATAATTGGAACGGATATAAGTCTACTTTATCCGCAAGACCAACTTTTTCAAGGAAATAGTTTGCTTTCTTCTTCGCATCTTCTTTCCCCATCTTTTTCACTGTAACGAGCCCTTCCATTACATTTTGAAGTGCTGTTAAATGTGGAAATAGATTATGGTGCTGGAATACCATACCTGTTTGCGTACGAAGATTGACAATATCTTTCTTCGATACTTTTTGAGAGAAGTCGAGCTCTTTATTACCGATACGAATACTACCAGCGTTCGGCGTTTCTAGCACGTTGAGACAACGTAAGAATGTCGTTTTACCAGATCCAGATGGTCCGATAATAACAACAACTTCTCCCTTCTCAACTGATAAATCTATATGCTTTAGTACGGTATTATCTCCGAAACTTTTTTGTAAATGTTGAATTGAAATCATAAAAACAAAAACTCCTTTTATGAAAGGGTTATTTTAGAGTGTAACGTTCTGAACGTTTTTCTAATATTTGTTGCACGATAGATAATAAGAAGCAAATTACCCAATAAATAAGACCTGCTTCGAAATAAACAATTAAAAACTCGTAGTTCATTGCCGCAATTTCCTGTGCTTTTCTGAACATTTCTGTTACTAAAATTAACGATGCTAATGAAGTATCCTTCACTAAACTAATAAATGTATTCGAAAGCGGCGGGATAGATACGCGCGTCGCTTGCGGTAAAATAACACGTTTTAGCGCTTGCGGATATGTCATTCCAATTGTGTAAGCTGCTTCCCACTGCCCTTTCGGAATGGAAAGAATTGAAGCACGAATAATTTCAGATGCATATGCACCGACATTTAATGAAAATCCAATAACTGCTGCTGTATATGGCTCAACCTCAATATTAAGAGTTGGAAGACCATAGAAAATAATGAATAATTGTACAAGAAGTGGCGTTCCGCGAATGATAGATACATAGATACGAGCAATCCATTGTAAAATACGACTACCTGAAATACGTGCAAGCGCCGTTAACGTCGCAAGTATAAGACCGATAATAAATGTAATAAGCGTTAATGGAATTGTCGTAAAAACAGCTTCCTTCAGCATAGGCATGAAGGAAGACTGCATAATATCCATCCAAGTAGACAATCGATCTGAAACCAACGCACTACTTAGATACATTTTCACCGAACCATTTTTTCGTTATTTTGTCATACGTACCATCTTTTTTCATATCTTCTAACGCTTTATCTACTTCTTGTACTAGCTTAGTGCTACCTTTACGGAATAAAAATCCACTTTCTGAAGCTTCTTTTTCTGTATCTACAATTTTAATTTTTGCATCTTTTTTCGTTTCTAAATAGTTTAACACTGATAATTTGTCATTAATTGTAAAATCAACGCGTCCTGAAGCTAATAATTCTGCTGCTTGGCTAAATCCTTCTACACCAACAATTTCCGCGCCATTTTTCTTAGCGATATCTGCATAGTTACTTGTTAAAGATTGTGCTCCTTTTAATCCTTTTACATCAGCAAATGTAGCAGGTTTATCTTTATCTTTTGCAATAACTAATGCCGCTGAAGATGAAACATACGGTTTAGAGAAATCATATTTCTTTTGACGATCTTCACGAATACCAACTTCATTCGCAACCATATCGAAACGTTTTGCATCTAGACCAGCAAGTAAGCTATCCCATTGTGTTTCTTTAAATACAGGTTTTACACCTAAACGTTTTGCAACTTCTTCTGCTAATTCAACGTCAAATCCAGTTAATTTATTGCTTGAATCGTGGAATGTGAACGGTGGATATGTACCTTCTGTTCCAATTACAAGTTCACCACTTTGTTTTATCTTTTGTAACGCATCTTGACTAGCTGTATCTTTTTTCTCTTCTTTACCGCAGCCCGCTACAATCCCGATCGCTAATGTAGTTACTGCAAGTACTGAAAATAATTTTTTCATAATGGTAATCCTCCAAGTATTCTGATAGGAATTTAAAAACTATATTGATTGTATGCAATCTTGAACAATTTTTCAATGAAAATGTTCTTATTTAGTTTATCCTTTTTCTTCATAATCAAACAAAAGGGGAAAATAACGCTACATACAAAAAATAAGTAACATTTTTTAATATAGCATTTATTGTAGGAAAGGTAAAACAATACTTCTTATTTAACTGCCCTGATTCACTAAAAAAAGAACTTGCGAAAATCACAAGTTCTCTCCCCTACCTATTAAGCGCTCTGATTACCTTCCATTTGCGTTTTGTACATATCGTAATAACGCCCGCGCTTTTTCATTAATTCATCATGAGAGCCTTTTTCTAAAATCGTTCCTCTATCAAGCACAATAATTTGATCTGCGCTTTTAATTGTGGAAAGGCGGTGAGCGATAATAAATGTCGTTCTTCCTTTTTTCACAACTTCTAGCGCTTGTTGGATCATCGCCTCTGTTTCCGTATCAATACTAGACGTTGCCTCATCTAAAATTAAAATAGCTGGGTCAAAAGCAAGTGCCCTAGCAAACGATATAAGCTGACGTTCTCCGGTTGAAAGTGTACTTCCTTTCTCCGTAATTTCTTCATCTATATTGTTCGCAAACCGTTCAGCACCAACATCACGCAATGCTTTTACGATGCGCTCTTTTGAAATGTTTTCATTCTCTAAGCTAACATTAGATGCCACTGTTCCGCTAAATAAAAACGGATCTTGCAGTACGATTCCCATATGCTCACGAGTTGCTTGTTTCGGCATCTCTTTTACATCGTGACCGTCAATCGTAAGCTTTCCTTTTTCAAACTCGTAAAACTGAAAGAGTACATTCATAATGGAACTTTTTCCTGATCCAGTATGGCCGACAAGTGCTACTGTCTCGCCTTGTTTCGCTTCAAAAGAAATATTTTTTAACACTTCATCTTTTCCATTATAAGAAAATGACACATTATCAAATTTCACATTTCCTTGTAAGCGAGGCATACGCTCTTCTTCTACAGCTTCCCCTTTTTCCTCTAGCAATTCAAAAACACGTTCTGATGCAACACGCGATTGTTCTAAGTTAGCAAGCTGATTTACCATATTTGTAATCGGTGAGAACAATCGTGTTAAATAATCAACGAACGCATACAGTATCCCTAGCGAAATGACGCCTGTAGCACTTAATGAAGCGCCACCGAAATACCAAATCACACCTGTGAATGCGATATTTCTTAATACAGACACTAAGTTATGCGAAGTTGCTGCATTTAAGTTCAAAATTTTATTTTGATACTTAAAATAATCGCCATTTAATTCTTCAAATTCTTTCTTCGTTTCACGCTCTTGACGAAACGCTTGAATAATTGGCATACCTTGAATGGATTCATTCACTGTTCCGTTAATATCAGATAAACGTGAACGCATTTTATGATTGTATACAGACGCATACTTTCTATAAAGAATGGCCCAAACGATTAAAATCGGGATAATAAGTAAACATAACGTCGCCAATTTTACATCGAGTAAAAATAGCGCAGCGAATATCCCGATAATATAAATGATACTAGAGACGAATGTCGCAAGCACCGTTACATATAAATCCCGAATGGCTTCCGTATCATTCGTTACACGCGATACAATTTTCCCTGCTGGTAAATGATCGAAATAACGAATCGGCAACGTTTGAATATGAGAAAACACATCTTCCCTCATAATTTGAATAATTTTGTTCGCTGCCTTCTGTAAGAAAAATTGCTTTCCGTATGCAAATAATGAAACGACTACTAATAAAGCGAAATAGCCACCACCAAGTAATAATAGTCGGTTTATTTCTGGTTTATAAAACGCAAACACTTCTTCTTTCGTTAATGCTTTCGCTTTATACACTTGCACCGCCTTACCATTTTGAACGGTAATCATATCACCTTTTACAGTACGTGACCCTTCAGCATTCACTTTATTCGGCACAAAGTAATATTGAAAACCGACTTGCATCACGCGTACTTCTTTTCCTTTTTTCTCACCTTGTTCAAAGCGATCGCTTCGCTTATAAAAGGTGCCATTATACGAAACAGCCTCTTCACTCTTTTCTGTTTCATACCAAGGTTTCTCTATTCCAACGATATGATCGTCAATCATCGTTTTCGCGACGAAAGGACCAGCAAGCTCTGCGATAACGAAAATAAATAACATTAGCATCGCCGCGAAAATTGTCCCTTTTACTTTCATCGCGTATTGAAACAATCGTTTTGAAACGCTCATATTTTCACCCCACTATCCGCACTTTCACTTTCCCCTTGTTGTCTTTCGAACTGCTCAGCATACCAGCCTCCGCGCTTAATAAGCTGATCATGCGTACCCTCTTCCATTACTTCACCTTCATCCATAACGAGAATCCAATCCGCATGTTGTACGGCTGATAAACGATGCGTCGTAATAATCGTCGTCTTTCCGCTTCTTTCTGTTCTTATATTTTCAATAATCGCTGCTTCCGTACGAGCATCAACAGCTGATAAAGAATCGTCCAAAATTAAAATTTCTGGATTTTGAATCACAGCTCGTGCAATCGAGATCCTTTGTTTTTGCCCTCCTGATAAAGAAACACCCTTCTCTCCAACGAGTGTTTCTAACCCTTCTGGTAAAAACTCTAAATCCTTTGTAAACGCCGCAATCTCAATCGCTTTCTCGAGTTCTTCTTCCGTCGCTTCCCTATTCCCGAATAAAATATTTTCCCTCGCTGTTTTTGAAAATAAAATATGTTCCTGAGGTACATACCCAATCCACCCGAGTACATTTTCGTTCGTTATGTTATTTAACGTCACATCAGAGACTGCAATATCCCCATCTCCAAGCGGATATTGACGAAGAAGCTGACGTACAAGCGTCGTTTTTCCGCTTCCTGTTTTTCCAACAACCCCAAGCGTTTCCCCTTGTTTTAATGTAAATGAAACCTTTTTTAAATTTGTTTCAGTTGATGAAGGATATGAAAAGGTAACGTCATCAAACTGAATATAATCCGGTTCTTGTACAAGCTTTGGATGTTTCGGATCCTTTACATCTGGTTCATACGCTAACGTTTCATTCACACGGTCGAGTGAAGCATTTCCTCTTTGCATAACATTAATTAATTCACCAATTGCAAACATCGGCCAAATCATCATCCCTAAATACACGTTAAAGGAAACGAGTTCACCAAGTGTTACCTTTGATTGAAATACAAGATACGCGCCATACACTAAACCGATTAAATAACTAAGGCCAACAAGCATTTTCACAGTTGGCTGGAATAGTGCATCAATTCTAGCTACCTTCATATTTTTTTCGTAGACGTCATCTCCTAAATGATGAAATCTTTCCTGATCTGCATTCTCTTGTACATACGCACGAATCACACGCACGCCAGCGATCGATTCTAGTACTTTGTCGTTCATATCACCGAACGCATCTTGCGCAACTGTAAATCTTTCATGCAATTTCTTTCCATATATATTCATCGCATACGCCATAATCGGAAGCGGTATAAGTGCCGCAAATGTAAGCTCCCAACTAATTGTAAATCCCATCATAAAGACAATCGTAAGCATATATAAACTCGAATCCACGAGCGTTAATATACCGAAACCAGCTGTCATAGCGATTGCTTTTAAATCATTTGTCGCTCTCGCCATTAAATCACCAGTACGATTCTTTTGATAAAAAGTCGGCGTCATTTTAAGCAAATGTCCCATAAATTTAGAGCGCATCGTCTTCTCCAGTACGAATGCACCACCAAACAACTGATGTTGCCAAACGAAAGTAAGACCATATCCAACGATCGTAACCCCTATTAAAATAAGAATAGATTGCATAATTGCTTCATTCGATAACGTTCCTGTTTTTATATTATCAATCGTAACCCCTAACACTTTCGGGGGAATGACTTCAACTATATTTACAATTAAAAGAGCTCCAATGGCGATACTATATCTCTTCCAATGCTCTTTAAAAAACCATTTTAACTTTAGTAATACTGATAACAATGTAACCTCTCCCTTCTCGTTCTCGTTTCCCTCTCATTTCTTTATCCGCTATCCAGACCCATCACATTTACATTTCGTAACCCATACAATCTCATCACATTTTTCCACCTTCCAAAGTTTTATATAGTAACATGGAAAATAAACAAAAAAAAGCATACCGCCGCTTGACGATATGCACAAAAATGCATAAAAGCGTACGTTACGATATACGCAACGTACGCTTTTTATAAGACAAAGATGCCCTATATATCCGTACGGGTTGCGTAATGATATGAATGTTTTCTGCCATTTAACAGAGCTAAGCCCATTACATTTACGATTACAATCATTACGCACACCCCCTTCATTTATTTTCCATTTATAATCTTACAACTTTATTGAGTATTCTGTCAATTGTTTTTTTACACGCCGAATAAAAATATGCTCTTCATCATTTTGAAATAAGAGAATGTTCTGTAAGAAAGGGCATACAAAATAAAAAAAGAATAAGAAATCGTTTTCACAAACATTTCATTTGAAAAATGTTATCAAACCCCCTACAATCACCTTATACTCACTCTTACAAGTTGCTATTTTAGGAGGACTAATCATGACAACTAGCAATACGTACAAATTTTATTTAAACGGAGAATGGAGAGAAAGCTCTTCAGGAGAAACAATCGAAATTCCATCTCCATACTTACACGAAGTAATTGGACAAGTACAAGCAATTACTCGCGGAGAAGTAGATGAAGCAATTGCATCTGCAAAAGAAGCTCAAAAATCATGGGCGGAAGCTTCTCTACAAGATCGCGCAAAATATTTATATAAATGGGCTGATGAGCTCGTAAATATGCAAGATGAAATTGCCGATATCATTATGAAAGAAGTCGGTAAAGGATATAAAGATGCGAAGAAAGAAGTTGTTCGTACAGCTGACTTCATTCGTTACACAATCGAAGAAGCTTTACATATGCACGGAGAAAGCATGATGGGCGATAGCTTCCCTGGCGGAACGAAATCTAAACTTGCGATCATCCAACGCGCACCACTTGGTGTTGTATTAGCAATCGCACCATTTAACTACCCAGTAAACTTATCTGCTGCAAAACTTGCACCAGCATTAATTATGGGTAACGCTGTTATTTTCAAACCTGCAACTCAAGGTGCAATTAGCGGTATTAAAATGGTTGAAGCACTTCATAAAGCTGGCCTTCCAAAAGGTCTTGTAAACGTAGCTACAGGACGCGGTTCTGTAATTGGTGACTACTTAGTAGAGCATGCTGGCATCAATATGGTATCGTTCACAGGTGGTACGAACACAGGTAAACATTTAGCGAAAAAAGCTGCAATGATTCCACTTGTATTAGAACTTGGCGGTAAAGACCCTGGTATCGTTCGTGAAGATGCTGACTTACAAGATGCTGCAAACCATATCGTAAGCGGTGCGTTCTCTTACTCTGGTCAACGTTGTACAGCTATTAAACGTGTCCTTGTACACGAAAACGTAGCGGACGAGCTTGTTGGCTTATTACAAGAGCAAGTAGCTAAATTATCAGTTGGATCTCCAGAACAAGACAGCACAATCGTTCCATTAATCGACGATAAGTCTGCTGACTTCGTTCAAGGTTTAGTTGACGATGCTGTAGAAAAAGGTGCTACAATCGTTATCGGTAACAAACGTGAGCGTAACTTAATTTACCCAACATTAATCGACCACGTAACAGAAGAAATGAAAGTTGCTTGGGAAGAGCCGTTCGGTCCAATCCTTCCAATCATCCGCGTTTCTTCAGATGAAGAGGCAATTGAAATTGCTAACAAATCAGAGTTCGGCTTGCAAGCGAGTGTCTTCACAAAAGACATTAACAAAGCATTCGCAATTGCTAACAAAATCGAAACTGGTTCTGTTCAAATTAACGGACGCACAGAGCGCGGCCCTGACCACTTCCCATTCATCGGTGTAAAAGGTTCAGGTATGGGCGCACAAGGTATTCGTAAGAGCCTTGAGTCTATGACACGTGAAAAAGTAACTGTATTAAACTTAGTTTAATCTTATATGTAGAAGCTGATCTAGTTTTAGATCAGCTTCTTTTTACATACATGCTTCCAAAAATAATACCGTATTTAGTTCAATTTTCGATTTGGTTTTCCAAATCGAACTAAAACATGCCATAATAATTTTAATTCCTGAAGTACTTCTTCATATGTTCCGCGATCACTCCACGATAGTGGATTACTTTTCAAATCCACTACAGCAGAACCAATTATATGTGCATCTATGCAATTATTTCGTGCAATACGTCTTGCCAAAGATGGCATTTTCGAACCTCTGAAATCCATTGGAACTTCATCTACCATCAGTACAAAACCCTTGTGCCAATACAAATCAATAGAATACTTCAAACAAATCTCTTCTAAAGTTCTACCTACATTCGTCCCCTTAAATGAAGGATCTACAACAAGCACTTCCACGTCTTCTTTAAGAGAAATATCTCCATGAATCTGTGCTTCAATATAATGGTTAAGATTACGGGCTGACTCTTTGTTTACGAAATCTATAAACGGTCTTTCCAGGTTAGCCAGTAAATGACGAATGAGTCTTGTTGGAGTCAAATTCCCTTCACCAATTGCAAACTCTCTTACGAATGTCTCTTCCAAAAGAGCAGCTAAAATCATATCAAACTCCTCATAAGTCCCCTTTTCTTTTGGATCTTGATGCGAATCTAAATACGTATATGTAGAGCGATAAGAAACTTTTGGAGATAAGAGAAAATAACATGATCCAAAGCGCGGGGCAGGCCCATCTGGATGTAACATTACATTTAGCGCGCCATATTTAGGCCGTTCATTATTCGTTACGCCTTCCAATTGATATGCGCCTCCAAATATTCTCTGTTCCCAAAGGTCACGTTCACCACCCGGATAAGCAGATACACTCCCATTAGATAGCAATGTTTCAAACTGACTTTTATATCCTCCTTGCTCAAACAGTGCTTCAGCAATACTTTTCATATTCGAATCTAATCTGTCTGGATGAAAGTGTAACGCAATCCTTGCATGAGATTTTAAGTTAGCGACAGCTTCTTCAAACATTTCATCTGGAATATTAGACATTTTCAATATATGATTAATTGTTGCTTTAGCCTCACCCTTTTCGTTCTCTGCATATTTTGAAATATACTGTAAAGCAAATAATTGCGATCTTGATAATTCCATAATCAAACCTCTCCTTTCATTAAAATGACCTTAATCATTTCAATGAAAAGCTTATTCTTTCCTTCTTATGAAACGAACCTGGTTTATTAAAAAAGTAATTTAATAAACCCTAATTATACATACGCGCATTTTTCATCGGCAAATGTACATATTCTACAGAAATTTGATACCCTAGCCATCGCTCAGCAATATGTTCAAATGATAAGGCAGAGCCTGTTGTAAAAAATCGATGTTTCGGATTAAGTTTGTCAGACAGAATTCCTTTGTGCTGTAAAATTGTGCTTAACTCTATTGCTGTTTCTTCTGCCGAACTAATAATCGTTACATCTTCTCCTAATTCCTTTTTTATATAGGGCTCTAAAAGTGGATAATGCGTACACCCAAGAATTAGTGTATCTATATCTTCTTTCGTTAATGGCAGTAAAGCTTGTTTCACTTGCTGCGTTACATATACTGTATCTTCTAATTGATTTTCTACAACTGTAGCTAAAGTCGGGCACGCATAACTATGCACTTCCAAATATGTATCAAGCTCGTGTAATGCTTTTTCGTACATATTAGATTTTATCGTACCTACAGTTCCAATTACCCCGATTTTCCCTTTCTTCGTCACTTTAATGGCAGCTCTTGCTCCCGGATGTATAACGCCAATAACTGGAATAGAAAGTGCTTCTTGCAAATCAGTCAATGCAGCAGCTGCACCAGTATTACATGCTACCACTAGAGCTTTTAATGGAAACTGTTTGAGGAAATCAACCATTTCAAATATGAAAGATTGTACCTCCTCTACACTTCTTGGCCCATACGGACAACGCTCATTATCACCAATATAATAAATGCTCTCCTTAGGCAATTGACGTATAATCTCACTCGCAACTGTTAATCCCCCAACCCCTGAATCTAGTACACCTATTACGGAATTTTCATTACATACAGACATATACTTCATCCCCTTCTCAATCTTCTAGCCCTCATAATATTTATTATATTATGAAAATTCGATATTACATAATAATCCCTCTCTCCTTTAATCACAAACTCTTCTCTATAATCTGATTATTACTATATCCATTGACGTATAAAAATTCATTTGTTACTCTTAAAGACGTTAATTTAATATTTAAATCCTCATTCGTATCTCGGTGAGGTAGAGGTTGCAGTCATTAAGAGTATCATTTCAGGAGATGTAGTGGCATTGATGAAGAAATGAGAAAGGAATGATTGCCGAAGTAAGCCCGTGTCCACCATGCACGCTTGCTGGGTCTGCATTTAATAAGTGCAGAACTGTCACAAACGTTTCGTTTGTGGAGAGCTATCGAGAGGTATGTCGTGGGTTTCTTATAAGATAGAAAGCATGTAGCGGCAAATTACGTGCTTTTTTTGTTTTGTTTGGGACTTTTCTTCTCTACTAAGAAGACATACATATCTCCTCGCTTGACTTGGTTATACTAACTTTGGAGGTATTTTCTATGCAACAAAAAAAATGGGGCTTTTGGGTACTAACAGCTTTCGTTGTCGGTAACATGGTTGGCGCTGGTATTTTCATGGTGCCAAGTACGTTAGCACAAACAGCAAGCCCTCTCGGTGTCACTTTAGCTTGGTTAACAACAGGGTTTGGTGTTTTAATGCTAGCTCTTGTTTTCGGTAATTTAGCAATTCGTCGTCCTGATTTAACGACAGGACCACAAAGTCATGCATATGCTTTATTCTCAACACCAAAAAAGAAAAAAATGGCTGGTTTCAGTATGGTATGGGGATATTGGGTTGCAAACTGGGCAAGTAACGTTGCCATCATTACATCATTTGCGGGATATTTATCACTCTTCTTCCCAATTATGAAAGATACACGACTACTATTTTCAATCGGTTCTTTTGACATAGAAGTCGGAAAACTAATTACATTTACGATTTGTTCCATCTTACTTTGGGGAACTCATATTATATTAACGAACGGTGTAAGTGGAGCTGGAAAACTAAACTTCTTAGCAACAACAACAAAAGTAACTGGATTCCTTTTATTCATCGTCGTTACGTTATTTGCATTCGAAGCTTCTAAGTTTGGACAATGGTACACACCGATGATCGACAAATCAGGTGTATCACACGGCCTACTTTCACAAGTAAACTTAGCTGCTCTTACAACGCTTTGGGCATTTATCGGAATTGAATCAGCGGTTCTCTTATCAAACCGTGCTGTTTCTCCAAAAACAGTAAAACGTGCAACAGTTGCGGGATTACTTATTACAGTTGCGATTTACTTAGGAATTACAATTTTAACAATGGGTGTACTTCACGTTGATACATTACAAGCTTCTGAACGTCCATTAGCAGACGCACTAAACGCTGCAATGGGTCATGGAGGCGGGAAACTGATGGCATTACTTGCTCTTACTTCCCTGTTCGGTTCGATTTTAGGCTGGATATTATTAAGTTCAGAAGTACCATATCAAGCAGCAAAAGAAGGTTTCTTCCCTTCCTTCTTCACGAAAACGAACAAAAAAGGAAGCCCAATTTATTCATTACGCTTAACAAACATTATGTCGCAAGTGTTCTTATTCTCAACATTATCAGGAACAATTGCGGAAGCTTATACATTCGTTATTACCGTATCAACACTGGCCTACCTCATTCCATATCTCGTTTCACCAATCTTCCAGTTAAAACTAGTCGCTACTGGTGAAACGTATAAAAATGAAATGCGGGCAAGAATTACAGATGGCATAGTCGCAGTGATCGCACTTTGCTACGCACTATGGGTTATTAAAACGGGTGCAGCCGATATAAAAACGTTCCTTCTCGGAATTGGTTTATTCGTAATCGGCTTTGCCTTCTATCCATTAATGAATCGTGATCAGAAAAAAAATAACGAAAAGAAAAACGAGCAAGTTGCGTAACGCAATTTTGCTCGTTTTTTCTTTTATAAAACATATATAATAGAACAAAGAGGTGAAAAACATGTCAATCGAATCATTATGGAGCAGTCGCTTCCAACAACATATGCAAAATATCATTACATACTTTGCACGTATGATTAACGGTTTACTATATAGCTTTATCTTTATTTCATGCGTTGGCGCATATTACTATGCTCAGTTTCTAAAAGCATCTCCTTCTAAAGGAATATCTTTACTACTTATCACGATTGTACTTACATTCATTGTAACGAGATGCCCGATCCGTACATTTATTCAAAAACCTGATGCGGTCTATTTGCTTGCATTAGAAGAGAAACTAACATCTTATTTTAAAAAATCTCTTCTATATAATTACATCATTCAGCTTTTCCCATTATTATTTACGTTCCTTATTCTCGTTCCACTTGCCATGCAATCATTACAAGTAACGATACCTTTCTTATGTACAATCTTTATCGTTTTAATGATTACGAAAGCTTGGAACATGTACATACATTGGATGTGGCGTGATAGTCACGAAAGAAGCATATGGTTCATTATTCGTATTACTTGTAATGCGCTCATTATTTACATGCTGTTTTACTCAGCACATGTTCTCATATTAGGCGGATTACTCTTACTACTTACTTTCCTGCTTTTATATACGAAAAAGCAGCCAACAAAACGAATACCGTGGGATTACATAATTGAACAAGAAGAAAAAATGAACGTTCGTTTTTATCAATTTGCTAGCATTTTCACCGATGTTCCGCAACTGAATAAACAAGTAAATAAAAGAAAATGGCTTACAAACTGGATTGAACCTTTATTACATAAAAAACGAGCGACTTTCTTCTATTTACATACACTCGCATTTTTACGCGGGAATGATTATTTCGGTATATATATTCGCTTAGGCTTAATCGGTGCCTTCGCCTTATATTTTATACCAAACATATACGTAAAAGGCGCTATCGCATACATCGTCCTATATATGATTTCTATGCAGCTCCGTTCCCTGTGGAAATATTTTTCGGGAAATATTATTGTAGCATTATATCCAATTCATACTGAAAAACGAATGAATCAATTTCTTCACTTAATCTTTATATTGCTAAGCATTCAACTCATTGTATTTTCAATTGTTATACTCATTGCTACAGGTCAATTTTTACATAGCCTTATCATTATGATTATCGGGTTACTCTGGATCAAATTTATTATTGTACCAAAAACGAAGCAACGTGTTTCTTCGTTTTAACGAAAAGAATTATCTTAAAAGCCAAGGAGAAAATAAATTTTCTCCTTGTTTTTTTATTTTTCTTCCTCAAACAAGAATCACTGAAACAACCAATATTTTATGCTTTTTACATACAAAAACGATACTACATGTTTACGTCCTAATAAAAAGGGTATGTATTAAAGTAACAGGGCAAAGGAACTGGAGGGAATGAAAAATATGAATTAAAAGTTTCACTTTATAAAAGACATTGCTCAAGGATGATTCTGAAACCGATAATATTAATGTAAGGAGCGGATTAGAATGAGTAAAAAAATTGCTATTTTAATAACGGATTATTTCGAGGATACAGAATACACAGAGCCAGTAGAGGCGTTTCATCAAAAGGGATATGAATTAACAACTATTGAAATGCAAAAAGGGAAAACGGTACACGGTAAGCAAGGAAAAAGTGAAGTCGTAATTGATAAAAGTATTGATGGTGTTTCTCCAGATAACTTTGATGCCCTCTTCATACCGGGTGGATTTTCCCCAGATATACTTCGTGCAGATGAGCGTTTTGTACGCTTTAGTAAAGCATTTATGGATGCGGAAAAACCTGTTTTCGCTATTTGTCATGGACCTCAGCTACTCATCACTGCACAAACACTTGAAGGACGTGATGTGACTGGATATAAATCTATTGAAGTCGATTTAAAAAACGCCGGCGGAAACTTTCACGACAAAGAGGTAGTTGTATGCCAAAATCAGCTAGTAACAAGTAGACAACCGGAGGATATCCCAGCGTTTATTGAAGAATCGTTGCGTATATTAGGATAGTTACTTTGCTTAATCCCCTTTTATTTATATGAAAGAATTTAATCAGTGGGGGGTTTGTTCATCCCCCACTGATTATCCCCACTTCACCAACTAGTGAGATAAATAAAAAAAGATAAGGAACACTTTACTGGTACGTAAAGTGGAAACGACTAAAAAAAGAGAAAACATCTGTTACGCCTATTAGGATGATTCAATATTTAAAAAGACTTAAAAAGATAACTATAGCATTCATTATCACAGGATTTATTACGTTTACTATTGATTTTATAATTTGGTATCCCCACTTACCTTTAGGCGGGCTATCATTCACTCTATTTATTTATATTTTTGCATTACTTGAGTACATTAACTATTATCATACTCAGCTTTCATACGATAACATCTTTGATATTAAACATTTAATCAAATCAAAAAAACTAAAGCAATCCTGTATAAATAAAGATTTTCAACGTATTTCACAAAATAAAACTTAATTAGTGAGAGTTTTGTTCATCCCCGCTAAGTATTCACCCGCACCAATCAGGCTTTTACGGGCAGCCCGACTCCCACAAATAGCAGGATAAAACAAAAACCCCTTACCGTCGTAAGGGGTTTGATTACTTCGCAAAACTTTCAGCTAGCTGTTTCTCTCTCCACATAAACGTAATACCGAGACCCACTATTAAAACAACTCCTGAAAATGCATATGGATAATGAATGTTCATATCAAATAATATGCCGCCCATCGCTGGTCCTGCTATATTTCCTAAACTCGTATAAGTCGAGTTCATACCAGCAACGAATCCTTGCTCTTTTCCAGCTGCTTTTGATAAAAACGTCGTTAAAGCTGGACGAAGTAAATCAAATGCAAGGAAAATAAAGCACGTAACGAGAAGTACGATCCAATAATTAAAGACTACAGTTGAAACGAATGCTAATACTGCACCTACAATTAAACAGATTTGAATTAACACTTTTTCACCGAACATGTCGACTAATTTGCCAAACATAAATACTTGCACAACTACCCCAAAGATTGAACTAATTGTAATGATTGCCGCAATATCTTTCGGCGTGAATCCAAACTTATGATCAGAAAACAGACTAAACACAGTTTCATACGCTGATAAACCGAATGCGAGTACAAATACGATAATAAATGCAATTGCATACATTGGATGTAATGATTTCTTTAAATCACCAATAAAGCTTGATTCTTTCGTATTAGAAGAAATCTCTGCAAGCTCTTCTTTCGTTAACGGTTCTTTTAAAATAAAGATAGAAATTACACATGCTATAAAAGCAATTGCTGCTGCAACGAAGAACGGTACACGTATACCGTACTCTGCAATAAATCCGCCAATTCCAGGTCCTATAATAAACCCAGTACTAATCGCCGCAGATAAATATCCCATCGCCTTTGGGCGTTCCTGAATTGATGTAATATCCGCAACATATGCCGTAACACCAGGCATAATAAAAGCAGCACTAATTCCGCCTAACACCCTCGCTACATAAAGCATCCACACATCTTTTCCTAATCCGAAAAGAAGTTCTGAAACACCAAAAATAAATAATCCAATGATGATCATTTTCTTCCTACCGTAAAGATCGACCCACCGGCCTGTTATAGGTGAAGCAATAAGCTGAGCCATTGCAAATACTGCAACGAGATATCCCATCGTCTTCCCTGTTAAACTCATGTCATTCATAAAGGACGGCATAACCGGAATGATTAATCCAATCCCTAAAAAAGCGATAAATATATTACTCAAAAGAATGACCAGTACCATCTTTTGTTCTTTTATCGGTTTCTTCACTTTTTAACACCTCTTCCCGTAAGCTCCTCTCAAAAAAATAATACCCAAGAAGCTTTTTCTTTATCCTACTATTTGTGGGCTAATCATGAGTAGAGATGCCCCTACCCATTAGAATCTCACTCTATCCTTCCACACATACATACGCATTAGGTGAATGACTATCATTCATTTCCCTTCAAAAATAAACCTACCTTCTCAGACAGGTTCATCTCACTTTTTCTTTATATGTAGTGCATGTGTTAAAAAATCTAGTACTTCTGCCTTTTGTAGCTCGACTTGCTCATCATCTTTATGATCATATAAATAAACTTGTTCCGCTGCTGATTCAACTAGAGCGATAAATAACTTAGCTGTTCGCTCTGCATGAACCGAATCGCGAATTTCACCAGCTTCTTTCGCCTCATTTAAAAATTCACTTAGCCACATATAAAGAGGCTCATACACAGCTTCCCATTCTTTTATATGTTCTGTAGATGCAAGACCTGCATACATTAAAGCTTGTATTTCACGATACTCAGCTATGAAGTGAAACACCGCATCTATTACTTGCGTCACTTTACTTGAGAAAGGCGCATCATTTTGCACTTTTTCTTTCACTGCAAGTATCATCTTTTCAACCATCACTTCTGCTATTGCAGGCATAACAGATAACTTAGAAGGAAAATATAAATAGAAAGTTCCTTGTGCAATGCCAGCCAATTTCACGATATCAGAAATCTTCGTTTTTTCAACGCCCTTTTCCTGAAACACTTCAATAGCTGCATAGACAATTTTCTCTTTTTTATTCATCATCTAAACCCTTTCAAACACATATTGAATGACTGTCACTCATTTTATAAAATAACTAGCTGTACTGTCAATTATCGTGCACTTTTTATAGTAAAAATCTCCTAACGACTTGTTAGGAGATAAGTATATCTTTACGAAAGAGCCTTTAATCCTGTCACTCCGCATACAATAAGAGCCACACTAATGATACGTGCTTTACTTTTTGACTCACCAAACAGGAACATGTTTAATAAAACGGCACCTGCTGTTCCAATACCAATCCAAACCGCATACGCGACACTGACTTGTAAAAATAAGAAAGATGTATACAAGAATGCAAAGGATGTAGCAAACCCGCCTATATAAAGCGCACCATTTGCTAACGTTTTATCTTTACTATACATTTTAAGACCGATCACACCGACTATTTCACTAATTGCAGCACAAAATACGAAAAACCAACCCATCTTTAAGCAGCTCCTTCCACAGTTTCTTCCTTATTATCAGCTAGCTTTAAACCGATAACGCCAGCTACAACCATCACGATAAAGAATAATTTCCCTACACTGAAACTTCCGCCGAAAAGGAATACGTCCATTAAGAAAGTACCTACCGTACCAGCTCCGGCGAAAATGGCATACACAGTCCCTGTCGCAAGATGCTCACACGCTTTAGAAAGAAAGTGAAAATCAACAGCGATAACTCCTAAAATAATAATCCAATGCCACCAAGTATCGGCCGTATTAAAACCAAACACCCAAAAAATTTCAAAGATACATGTTAATATGACATATAACCAAGCTCTATTTTTCATACCTCTCACCTCTTATGACTGACTATCAGTCATTTTTGTTTTAAAAAAATATACTCCTTTATCACTACTATATATAAACAACTATCATCCTCATTTACCGTTATATTTGTTCCATTTCCAAGCAAACTACATTCTGTTATAAAAAATGACTGAATGTCATTCATAAATATTGTACATGAATATTTTAAAATCTGTCAATGCCGAAAGTTTATTTTAAATTTATTTCATCCGGTTTGTATATTTCCTAATAATCTGTTAATACTGCTAGTAACATAATATTTTCTCCACTCCCCCTTGGAGAGATCCCTTTAATAGAGCAGTTAGCGTTTGCTAGCTGCTCTTTTTTATATTTGTTTCACCCAACATACCGAATCATCGCCACCTCATCACAATAATCAACCTTTGGACAATGCCTACAATCAATCCATACTTTCTCTGGTAATGCCTCTCTATTCACAAAATCAAACCCGCATTTTTGAAAAAATTCTGTTTCATATGTTAAAGAAATGACTCTACTCACTTTTATTTTCGCTGCCTCATTTATTACATGGTTCACTAACATACGCCCGATTCCCTTCCCTGCATATGTATGCGAAACGACCAAAGACCGTACTTCTGCAAGATCTTCCCCTAATACATGTAATCCAGCAACTCCAACAATTTCCCCGTCTGCTTTCATAACATATAAACATTGCAAATATTGATAGAGAGACAACAAAGAACGCGGTAAAACAACTCCCTCTTTTGCGTAAATTTCAATGAGACTATAAATTTCTTTCACATCACTCGTAACTGCATTAAAGATTTTCATATTCTATCCCCTTGCCCCCAATATTAATATTTATAACTTTAAATGGATTTTAATTCATAATTTTATATAATAATACATCTCTCTTTTCTCCTCGTCAATCACTTTATACAAACAAAAAACCAAGCAATCTAATCGATGCTTGGTTCCTCATTTCGTATCGGTAATACCGTCGAATATTTAATTTCACGAAGTGCTAAACTCGTCTGTATACGCGTAATACCAAGCTTATTCAGCTTTCTAATAAACTGCTCCAGCTCTTTACGATCACGATTTGCAACCTTTAATAAATAATCGTACTCTCCTGTTAAACAGTGACATTCTAACACTTCCGGCATCGATTCTAATTCTCTCTCCAACACTTCCAGTTTATCCGATTGATGAATATTCGTACTCATAAAAATGAAGCATAACAAATCAAAACCAAGCTTTTCTTGATTTAAAATGGCTACTTGCTTATCAATGAACCCTTCTCCATCTAATCTCTTTATTCTTGCATGCATCGCAGCTGGTGATAAATTAACTCGTCGCGCAAGCTCTGCATTACTTACTTGTGACTCCTTCTGCAATATATCTAAAATTCGTACATCTAAATCATCTAACACTTTAATAACAGACGACTCCATCAAAATTCCCCCTTTTTATTACCGATGATTATTCGAAAAAACAACTTATAATCTATATAAAACTGAATATCTTTCCATAAATATCATCCAAAACAAAATATATTATCAACTTTTATCCATTATACAAAAGAATATATTACACAATAAAGAAAAATGCTAAAATTATTTACAATTCACATTGATTACAACAAAGGGGATTTTAATATGCCTTATTTTTATGTCTTTTTACTATTACTAACAAGCTTATTATGGGGAGGAAATTTCGTCGTTGGAAAATCGCTCGTTGATCATGCGTCTCCGATGACACTTACAAGTTTAAGATGGATGATTGCAATCGTTTGTTTATTACCGATGGTTTGGTTTAAAGAAAAGAAAATCATTCCGCCTCGTGCTGCACTACTCCCATTAATACTGATGGGAATTTCAGGAGTCGCTCTTTTTAACATCTTTCAATTTTTAGCATTAGAAAAAACATCCGCAACGAATGTAGGGCTTATTTCTACATTAAACGCAATTTCCATCGCATTATTTTCTGTCTTATTTCTAAAAGAAAAAGTAAACACACTTCAAATTTTATCTATGATTCTTTCATTCTTTGGGGTTATCCTCGTCCTATTAAAAGGTAATTTCTCGCTTTTATTTTCACTACATTTTAACAGTGGCGATTTATGGATGATTGCGGCAGTTTGTATTTGGGGAATCTATTCTGTTTGCAGTAAATGGGCAACAAAAACAACGACGCCACTTATGGCGACGTTATACTCTGGTATTTTTGGTGTTATTTTATTATTGCCATTTAACATAGGTAGCTTCACTGTTACGAATATAAACACATCTTTTATAACATCACTTTTATATACAGGACTCATTTCCACAGTTCTTTGTATGGTATTTTGGAATGTTGGCGTACAAAAATTAGGAGCAACTACATCTGGCATTTTTCTAAACTTCAATCCAATTTTCACAGCTATTTTAGCATTCCTTTTCCTCGGTGAAGAACTAACATGGATACAAATTTTCGGGACAATAATTGTTGTAACAGGATGTTATTTATTTTCTCATTTCAAAACTGTTGCTGTTCAGCCGACTAGAGCTTTAATACGAAAACATTCTTAATGAAAAAACATCGTCATCTGAGTTGGCGATGTTTTTATTTATTCTTCATTTCTTTTATATACTTCTTTTCTTCTTCTGGTGATAAACGTTCTGTTGCCTTGCCAGTATCTCCACCTTGAAGGCTCCATAAAGTGAAACTTTAATCAGTGGGGGTTTTGTTCATCCCCCACTGATTATTAGTTGAACCAATCGGGCTTTTACGGGCAGTTGATCCCCACCTAACTTCTTTGCTTCCGCTGAATTTTGATGTGGGGGTCTTACTGTCCGTTAATGCGGGGTAAAAAGTTATGCTCCTCAACAGTTTGAGAAAAATCTCCTTTTTCCCATCTATTTATAATAGAAAATAACTTCATTTTATATTGAAAACCTATACTATTTTCAATATCTCTTTTCACATGAGAAATTTCCTTGTTCGTCATTTCTACAAAACCCCATTTTTCAGAGGATTTTACCTTTTGATGCACCATTTTATGCATAGTAGAAATAACTTCACCTTCACTAACTTGTGGATCTTCTTCTGCAACTTTCTTCTCTTTTTCGTTTGCCGCTTGCTGGGTTTGAATATTTTTATTTTCTTTTTCCACATATGCAAGCAATTTCTTTCCGCCAACTATAGACGAGATAATTACTATAATTGTAATGCATATACCTACGATCCATTTAAAAAGCATTAGCTTTTCATCGCTTCCCTAACAATATGACTATCTACATACTGCTTAAATTTCACGATTTTTCCGTTCTCCAGTTGCCATACGTGAACAAAATCTGCTTCAAATGATTTTCCCGTTTCTTTATAAACTCCTGAATAAACACCTTCAGCAATAATTACATCTTTTCCGTTTACTTCATGGTACATATTTACACTCGCTTTATAATCATCCCATTCTGATCCTAATCGGCTAAATACATTTTTTATTATTGCTTCTATCCCTATATAAGTTCCCCCGTACGGGAATCCTTCTGCCTCTGTCCATTCTACTTTTTCAGAAAGGGCTTCTACTAAATGTTTTGCATTCGAAGAGGCTGATCCTTCATACGTACTTCGAATCATTTCTAAATTTGATTTAGGCATGTTACTTCCTCCCGTTTTATTTATTTTTTACACAAGATGTAACTGATTAAGTTACATCTTGTGTAAAAAAATATTTAAATTGTTTTATTCTTAATCCGCTAGTTGTAATCATTATAGTTACATTAATGATTCAAGTCAACATTTTATAAATAAGTTTACTTCGTTTTCATTACTTTCTCTTTTAAGAAGCGATCTACATATCCTTCTGCTTTTACAACGAATAAATACGCACCCATTGCTAGTAATGCAAGATCTAATTCATATCCTGGATTCTTTCCATCTCCTAATAAACCTGCTGCTCCATTTACCTTTACGATAGCTCCAGCTAAAATAAGAGCGAATAACAATCCTACATATTTTACGCCTAAACCGATAATTAATAATATACCACCAACTAATTCTACAGTTGCTACGCCGTATGCAAGACCACCTGGTAAACCGATGCTTGTAAACCATCCTGCTACGTTATCGATACCTGATTGAAACTTCGTTAAACCGTGCGCAAAGAATGTCACTCCTAACACGATGCGAATAATTAAATTCCCAATATATTGGTTCATTTTGAACTCTCCTTTTTGTTTTGTTATGGTGAACTTTTATTTACAAGTCAAAACAATACGGTATTTCATTTCATTCGTCAAATACTTTTTTAAAGAAAACAAAAAACATTATCCCTTTTACGGATAATGTTTTCTTACAAAATAGCGCTAATTCAGGCTTTTACTCTATCACACAGAAAAAGTTGAAACATTTTTCCAGCACTAACATACGGCAATAAAGACACATCTTCTTCTATAACCATGCCAACAACATTCACCTTCTCATCTTGAGGCAAATCCTGTACAACAACCTGCATCTCCCCAGCATATCTACCGTACAATTCATTATCAATTGTAATGCTGCCTTTCTTTCTTGAAATGGTAGACATCGGCTGTAACACGACTTTATTTTCTTCTCGTGATTCTACAGAGCGAATGACATCACGAGCTGGATCTAGTCTATTTGTATGAACTCGCTCCACCACTTTTAATGCTTTTTTATCATTTATAAACGATTTGTAGCGTAGAGGAATAATCCCTCTACTCGCACTCGCTATCTCTTGTACACTTTCTACACTTCCACTTATATCCCCGATTAACACCTTATCGACACCACAATCTTGTACAAGTTCTAAGTACGATTCAAGCGGGCGCATATTACGGTGCTTTTCTAACGTTGGTAAGCCTTCATATAGCGGACCACGTTTTTCCCCATCTCCCGGAATAAATGCCATCGTTTTTATTCCGCACTCATGTAAGTATTCGTTTTGCTTTTGTAAAAAGGACTTTGCTAGTCCTGTTTCTGGGCGCGGATAAAAATTATGCCAAGCTTCTACATTCTCTACCCTTATCTTTTCTGTGATTAACTCTTTCCAAAATGAATCTGTAATCGTACTCGCATTTAAAGCTACTTTCATCCGATGAGATACACGCGCTATTTCTTTCGGTGCAATGCCATAATCCATTCGTAAACCAGTAATGCCCCATTCCACTAACTCTTCCACATTTTCGTACGTCATTCCTAAATGTTGTAACGATTTTGGAGAAACATCGACCATTAACTCCATTTCATTGTCGAGAGCTTGTTTCCCAAGTATTTGAATTAACTCTTTATACGTACCCGGATCATCTTCTGGAATGTGTAGTGATGTGAAAATAGATAAAAATCCGTTTCCCTTCGCTACTTTTAGCCACTCTTCTTGTTTCTTTACTCGCTCTTTTGAAAGATATATTGAAACTCCTAGCATATGAATCTCCCTTTCTATGAATAGAAAAAGAGAAAGGAATCCCTTTCTCTATATGTTTTCTGCCATTTCTTCTTTAAAGCCAAAGAAGTACGTAAAGATAAATCCGAAAGTATATGCAACAACTAATCCAAGGAAATATAATAAATATTTATTATCAGCAATTAATGGGATTAAAGATAATCCTGATACGCCAATTCCTAGCGCGGCTGTTTTCATAACTGCTTGGAATGCACCGCCGACAGCCGCTCCTAAACATGCAGTAATAAACGGTTTCCCAAGTGGTAATGTAACACCGTATAATAACGGTTCACCAATTCCTAAAAATCCAACTGGTAATCCACCTTTAATCACATTACGAAGGCGTTTATTTTTTGTTTTTACAAAAATCGCAATTGCTGCGCCAACCTGCCCAGCACCTGCCATTGCGAGTACTGGTAATAGAGGTGTTACGTGCGTTTGATTAATAAATTCCATATGAATTGGTGTTAAACCGTGATGTAATCCGACCATAACGAGAGGTAAAAAAGTTCCGGCAAGTACCGCTCCAGCGAACGCTCCGCCAATGTTTAAAATACCATTAATTCCGCTTGTAATACCATCAGATAAAAATCCTGCTACTGGCTGAATTGCTAACATCGTTACAATACTTACAGCTAATACAGTAATAAGCGGCGTTACAATAATATCAACTGCATTCGGCACAGCTTTTCGAACTTGTCTTTCCACTACAACCATAAGCCACGCTGCAAAAATTACTGCAAACAATCCGCCCCGTCCTGGCACTAACGCTTCACCAAATAACTTTACGTTCGCCATCGCCGGGTTGAAAATTAAAATACCTGCAATTGCCCCAAGAACCGGTGTCCCGCCAAATTCTTTCGCTGTATTCCAGCCGACTAAAATGCCTAGGAATGTAAAGATACCGCCACCAATGAGTAGTAACATTTGTAGCCATGTAGCGTTCGGATCAGCACCTGCGTTTTTCGCAAAGTTAGCGACCCCGTTTATAATACCTGACGCTACAAGACCGGGAATTAACGGAATGAAAATGCTTCCTATTTTTCGTAAAAAGTTTTTCACTGGTGTATTATTTTTCTTCTTAATCTCTGACTTTATCTCTTGCCCAATATCTTCAAGGTGATGATCTGCTACCTCACCAATTCTAAGTCCTGTTAAACCTTCCATTTCAGCTGCTACTTTATTTACCGTTCCTGGGCCCACGACAACTTGAAGCGTCTCATCTTCAATAACCCCCATAACGCCTTCAACCTTTTTCAAAAGGTCCATATTTACTTTACTTTCATCATGAAGCGTTAATCGTAATCTCGTCATGCAATGAGCAATGCCACGAATATTTTTTATTCCCCCAAGTTGCTCTGAAATCTCTTTGGCCATTCTCTCTTCTTTCTTCATAATAGAATCCCCCTCCCTATTACTTATAGTGCCTTCTTCACAAATCCTTTCGCTTCGTTTAATTTCTCCAGTGCTTTCCCATACTCACACTGCAATAACACCATCACAATCGCAGCTTTCACATTACGTTCTGCTTTTTCATAATACTCTGCCGCTACTTCATAACTAGCGCCTGTTGCTTCCACAATAATTCGTTTTGATCGTTCTACTAACTTTTCATTTGTAGACTGAACATCTACCATTAAGTTTTTATATACTTTCCCCACACCAATCATGGAAGCTGTTGAAATCATATTCAGTACTAATTTTTGCGCTGTACCAGCCTTCAACCGCGTTGAGCCTGTTAAAATTTCTGCGCCTGTTTCTACTTCCACGTTTAGTTTTGCATATTTACTTATTTCAGCATTTTTATTACAAGAAACACTAGCTGTACTCGCTCCCACACTATTTGCGTATTTCAAGCCGCCAATTACATAAGGAGTTCGACCACTCGCTGCAATTCCAATCACAGTATCTTTCTCATTTAATCCAATACTTTTTAAATCTTCTTCTGCCAATTCTTCGCGGTCTTCAGCACCTTCCACCGCTTTAGTGAACGCTTTCAATCCGCCTGCTATAAATCCTTGCACCATTTTATCATCTGTGCCGAATGTCGGCGGGCATTCCACCGCATCTAAAATACCTAAACGGCCACTCGTACCAGCCCCAATGTAAATTAATCGGCCCTCTTGTTCAAAGGATTTAATAACAATCTGTACAACCTTTTCAATTTCTTCTATTTCATTTTCAACTGCTAACGCAACAGTTCGATCTTCTTCATTCATACTTTGTAACACTTCTTTTATGCTCATCTCATCTAAATTCATCGTCTTCTCATTACGATGTTCTGTCGATAAATTTTCTAACATATTGCCACCCTCTTTGAAATTATATTTCACACTTTTATTATAACTTTAAGAAATTAAAAATCAATAACTCTTTCTTATTCTATGAAATAAAATTTCATAGAATGACATATTTTTGTCAAAGATAATAAAAAAAAGATGAGCCTTCTCATCTTTCTTCTACTTTAACTTCCGTAACCGCACTGCTTCTTCTCGTGTCTCCATAAATTGATCCAATACGTTATTACCAATTCGGTTGAACGTAATGACATATAAAGCATCAATCATATTCAATTGTGTCATTCTTGAAGCAATACTTGCAATGCGATGATCTTGTTCTACATCTGGCATACAAAGACGAATATCCGCCTCTTTATATAACGGTGATGATTGATCAAGCTTCGTAATCGCAATAACTGTTGCACCTTGTCTCTTCGCATATTGCGCCATTTCAAGCACATCTTTTGTTCGACCAGATGTTGAAATCGCCACAAATATATCGCCTTCTTTTAAATTCGTCACAAGCGGCAACATCATATGAAAATCAGATAGCATCATCGCTGTAAATCCGAGCCTTGTAAATTTATAGGCCCCGTCCATCGCTGGAGTAGCTGATCCGCCGACTCCGTAAAATATAACCTTATCCGCATTTACAATACGATCTGCAGCTTTCTCAAGTTCTTTTTTATCTATCGCCGTAACGCTCGCCTCAATTGCAGCTTTATTCACATATGTAACTTTATTAAACAAGTCGTACGGTCCATCTTCCGTATTCATCACTGAAAAATCGTTAATATTATAATCAGCAATCGTTAATTCGCGAACGAGCGCGATTTTAAATGCTTTAAAACTTCCGATTCCAATCGACTTACAAAAGCGAACAACACTCGCTTCACTTGCGCCTGCATTCGTTGACACTTCTTTCGTCGTTAAGTTCGGAACAATCTCTGCATTCTCCATTATGTACATGGCAACCTTCTTTTCAGCTGGTGAAAATTGATCCATATTACTTTCAATTTTAAATAGTAACGTTGAAGCTTTCACTATTTAACCTCCACTTCTTACGGTTGCTTTCATTTATTTTCTCTTGTTTCAAAAAGATAAAAACCATCATCGCCAGGAGGATGGTGAACAATTACAGTTCGATCCCCTTTTTTATATGACGTTATTTCACCTTCAGATCGCTGTTTTTCCCATCCATGTATCCAAATTACAAAGTCAGGTACAAAAGCAGTGTACTTATAGTCTTTCGGGTTTTCGTCTTCTACATAAGAAGAAAAAATAGAAACTGGAAAATCTTTCACTTTTGACTCTTTCCATGCGGTAAATGGTATACATAGTGCAATAAGTATGATTACACCTATAACCTTCCCCCTCGTAATCTTCACACATTTTCTCCCCTCGACTTATCATATACGTAGATTTTACCATAATTACAACCTATTCACGCTATATGACCATTGCTTTTTCCAATAAAAAAGAGCTTACCTACATCAGATAAGCCCTTCCTCTCTATACAAAATATTTCTTCAAAAGTGGCGGCGTAATAATCGTCGTTAATATAACAACAATAACAATCGCTGTGAAATTTTCTTTCGCTAATAAATTCGCCGCAAGTCCATTCGCTGCGATGATAAGCGCCACTTCTCCGCGCGACACCATCCCCGCACCAATACTAATAGAAGATTGAAGGTTGAATCCTGTTAATCTTGCTCCTAAACCTGATCCGATTAACTTTGTAAAAATCGCAATGAGCGTCATAATGATAATGAACCAAAGCTGGCTTCCGATACCTTGAAATGTAATTTCCATTCCAATACTTACGAAGAACACCGGGACAAATATCGCATATGCGATCGGTTCAATTTTATGTTCTACTTCATGCTTATACTCTGTTTGAGAAATAGCAATGCCGGCTGCAAATGCTCCAATAATACCCGCAATTCCCATCATTTCACTGTAATACGAAAAAGAGAAGCAAATAATAAGAGCCGCGCTAATTAATGCTTCTGTTACGCGAAGTGGTACGAGCATTTTCATAATCCATGGAACAACTTTCCAAGAAATAAAAACAATACTTACAAAAAAGATAATTTTCTTTGCAATGACAAGCGTTACATTTACATCTTGTGTACCTAAAAAACTCATGACAAACGCTAATAAAATAACGACAATCACATCATCAAATACAGCTGCACCTAAAATCGTTGTACTTTCTCTCGTATTCATTTTCCCTAAATCTCTTAACGTTTGAACAGAAATACTAACCGATGTTGCGCAAAGTAATAACCCTAAAAAGATCGCATGAGACTGCAACATGCCAAAAGCAAGTCCTGCTAAATACCCACCAAGGAATGGGAAAATAATTCCTCCCATCGCTACCGCGAACGCAGATTTCAAATTCCGATTTAACTCTTCTAAATCGGTCTCAAGCCCTGCCATAAACATAAGTAGTAAAACACCAATTTCACTCAGTTCATCGATTAATTCAGAGCTATTAATAATACCAAGTACTGCTGGACCGATAATAATACCGACAATTAATTTACCAAGTACAGAAGGCTGGCCGAGTCTCACACTAATATCGCCAGCTAATTTCGTACAAAGTAAAATGACAACAAGTTCAAAATAAAATAACATAGCATCTGCTCCTACTTTAACTTTAATGAGTGGGTCATTAACCCTCGTCCATTCCTGCCAGTAGTTTCCCCTATTCATTTGCATTTTATTTGTCATAATTTTATTTGACAAAATATTCTGAATTATATTAAGATTAATCCAGCAATTTTAAAAACAACATACCATAACTGTACCTCCATTTCCTTACATACCCTTTTTTAGTGGACTCATACTATAGTCGCAGTTATGGAAATGAAAAAACGGGGGGAGAGTCCAAAGTGAAGTCATTATTACGAAAAAAAGCGCTTAGTACTGAATCACCACGGCAGTTAGAAAGGACATTAACGGCACTCGATTTAACATTCTTAGGAATTGGCGCCGTAATTGGAACAGGGATTTTTGTATTAACAGGTATTGTCGCAGCAAAACATTCTGGTCCTGGTATTATGCTATCATTCCTTATTGCGGCATTTACTTGTGCTTGTGTAGCCTTTTGTTATGCCGAATTCGCTTCTTCTATTCCTGTCTCAGGGAGTGTGTATACTTACGCATACATGACAGTCGGAGAAGTCGTCGCCTTCATCGTCGGCTGGTGTTTAATGCTCGAATATTTACTTGCAGTCGCGGCAGTAGCTGTCGGTTGGTCTGGTTATTTGCAATCTTTACTACAAGGATTTAACATCCATCTGCCCGCCATAATCGCCTCGGCCCCTGGCGTAGGAAAAGGCGGTCTTATCGATTTACCGGCTGTTTGTATTTTACTACTCATTACAGGACTTTTAAGTTTCGGTATACGCGAAAGCGCACGCATTAATAATATTATGGTTCTTATCAAGTTAGCTGTTATTATCGCCTTTATCGTAGCAGGCGCAAAATATGTAAAACCTGAAAATTGGACGCCATTCATTCCGTTCGGATACGACGGTATCATTACTGGAGCTGCCACTGTATTCTTCGCCTTCTTAGGCTTTGATGCAATCGCAACCGCTGCGGAAGAAACGAAAAAACCACAACGTGATTTACCAATTGGTATTATCGGTTCCCTTCTTATTTGTACTGTTTTATACATGATTGTATCTTTCGTTTTAACAGGTATGGTTCCTTATACACAATTAGATGTTTCTGATCCAGTTGCATTTGCACTGCATTTCGTTGGTGAGGATACAATTGCAGGACTACTTGCTGTTGGGGCGATGACGGGCATGACAACCGTTCTTTTAGTCGTTATGTATGGACAAGTTCGCGTTTCGTATGCGATGAGCCGTGACGGTCTACTTCCAAAAGCGTTAGCGCGTGTGAATAAAAGAGTAAAAATCCCTTTATTAAACACGTGGATCACTGGCGTTGTTGCCGCTTTATTAGCAGGACTTTTAGACTTACACGTATTAGCTAATTTAGTGAACATCGGTACGTTAACAGCATTCACATTCGTTTGCTGCGCTGTCCTTATTTTGCGAAAAACACATCCTGACTTAAAACGCGGATTCCGTACACCTTTCGTACCTGTATTACCAGTTGTTGCGATTCTTTGCTGTTTATATTTAATGATTAATTTGTCTAAAACAACATGGATTAGCTTTATAGCTTGGCTTATAGTCGGCTTATGCTTCTATTTCTTCTACTCTAGAAAACATAGTCATTTAGCTACTGAAAAAACAAATGATGAAAAGAAAAAAGCATAACAAAGTAGCTCGCCGATAAAACGGCGAGCTACTTTCATGTCTGATTATTTTTTTTCGTTAACGATTGTAAAATGATGAATATGCCGATGCAAGCTGTAAACGATGCCCAATTTCCTATTGGTGTAGAATATTTAAAAACGCCAATACCTACAAGCACTATGAAAATAATCACCTGATATACGAGCTTCCACTTTTGCATATATTCCCTCCTTTACTTCGTTCCCTTCTTTTTCTTCTTCCACGCATTTAAGCTATCAAAGAAGAAATTAATAAATAACGTGCCTAAACCCGCTAATAAAAACGTCATTAAAAATAGTACCCATATGCTTTTCTCTTTTAAGAAATAATATCCTACAAGGAGCACAACCGCGATCCATACATATTCAAGAATTCTTTTTAGCTTTTTCTCTTCCAACTTATTCGCTCCTTTTTCTATGCTACTTTTAGTATAACAAAAAAGAAGCCTATCATGATAAGCTTCTTTTCTTCTCTCTTACTTGTTTATGCTTTTTTCAACGAGTGAAATCGCATATTCCATCGTACGATTCATCGTTTCTACCTGTGCATCTTTTACTTTTACATCTTTCACTACAGTTTCGGCCACTGTAATTTTTTGAATCAGTGCTTTCACTGAACCGTCTGTTACATTTGCATCTTGCGCTTTTTTCACTACTACTTTTGCAGATTCAATATTGATTTGTAATTTTTCTTTCAGTGTTTTCGGTTGTTCTACTACTTTAGATTGCAAAAACGTTTGATTTGCAGTTTTTAATTCATTATACGTTTGAATAATTTGTTCTCCAGTACTTCCTATATTTTCAAACACTTGCTTCGCATTACTATAGCTTTTCTCTAATTCTTGAAATGCCTCTTTTGAATATTGACCTGGCTTATCACCAAATTCATACACACCAGCTAACACTTCTTTTACTTTTACAAGCTCTTCAAATAGCGCGTTTACTTGTTCTAACTTCGTACGAATAGAAAACTCATTGTACGCTGCTAATACTTCTGAAGAACTTAACGCTTTGCTATATAATTTCGCAAGCGCAATTTGACCATTTAACGGAATACCACCATTTCCATTACTATCAGGGTCTGCTCCAAATGCAAATGGTACGTTCGGGTGATACACTTTCCCATTAGCTGGCTGACTATTTACTTTTTTACCATCTACGTAAATAGCTACTTCACTTCCGTTATACGTTCCTGTTAAGTGATATGTTTTGTTTGCTTCTAATTGAACTCCAACACGTTTATAACTGCCGCCAATGTGAGTCCATAATTCAACATATCCACTTCCTGTAGACTCAAAACCAATTCCGCCGCCCTCTGTATTTTGCAAAATACCTTGTCCGCGAATTTGGTTCATTGAAAATACAGTTTCTAACGTAAATGAATTTGCCACTTTTTCTTTTTGTGTTGCTGAAAACGGAAGGTATCCAAATGTGTTTGCTTGTCCGTTTAACTTCATAACATTCTTTTTCAATGCTTTATCATATTCAATATTCACATTACCCTTCACATCACCTTTTGTACCAAATGATGAATTATCTTTAAATGTACCATCTGCAAAGTTTACATCGAAAACATCAGCTTTTGGTACTTTCACATTCGGGTCAATATTATCTTTTTTCGTAGTAATTTCTGCAGTTAACGGCTGTACACTTTCATTGCCAAATGAATCAATCGCAACGACTTCAAGTGTATATGTTTTCCCGCCATCTAGTCCGGCAAGTGTAAATGTTAGTTCTTTCGGCACTGGGTCACGATAAAACTCTGAGAATGCTAACAATTTATTTTTTATTTCTCCAGTTTGCTTATCTCTAGCTTGTACACGATAAGAATGAACAAGTAAATTATCCAATGCTTGCATGAATGTTACTGTTGCTGCATTTTCTGTTACATTTGATACCGATAATTTCGCATCTTTTGCGAAGTATGGCTTTTCTTTATCACGGTCTTCTACATGTGTGAATGTTTCTTTCTTTGATGGCAGCTGAATTTTCCACGGTTCGCCTGTCCAAGAATTCGTATGGAAATCACGGCGATTTATCGTTACTTCTTTATCATCTACTTCCACTAATAAACCTTGGCTTAATGTACTAGCTCCTGGCGGGATATTTCCTTGTACTTTCCCACCTTCAACCTCCATATAACTTACTGAAGATGTGCCAATTGATGTAAAGTCTTTTTGGTGAATCGATCTTGGATCATCTAACGGATAATGTGAATGGCCTGAAAACGTAATAACTTGTGGGTATTGTTTTAATACCTCATTAATTTTCGCACTATCTTTTGTTCCCCACTCTTGACTACCGTATACTGTATCTTTAATGTGTTGATGTAAAAATACGAAAATTGGTTTTGCTGGATCATCTTTTTGTGCCTTTGCCATTTCTGCTTTTAACCAATTAATTTGCTTGTCTGAATAATAGCCATGAGTTGTCCCATCTTCTGGCGACATAACAAGGAAATGATAGCCTTTTACCACTTTGTGATAGTAAATCGATTCCATCCCTGTTTTTTCTAAGAAACGCTTCTGCGCACCTTCTACAGTTAAACCGTTCCAATAATCATGGTTACCAAGAGAATTCATTCGCACAGCATCTTTATTTGCATTTTCATTGTACACTTGCATGAAACGATCATATTGCTGCAGCGATCCTGTATCTGTGAAATCACCTACAATGACAAACGCATCTTGCTTTGGTGCAAGCGTATTAAACTGTTCAATCGCTCTTTTCCAGCGAAACGTATCATCTGTTCCACTATTTTTAATATGTACATCACTTACAACTGGAAAAACGATCTTCTTTTCACTTGGTTCCTTTTCTTGCTTCTTCTCTTCCGCTTTGACTGATGTACTCCACGGAACTGATACGAATGCTAATACAAAAACCATTAATAATCCAATAAGACCTTTTACTTTTCGTAAAGCTGTTCTTTCCACGTGAATCCTCCTCATAATAATCGATTCATTACAAAGGCTATTTTATCTAAAGCATATTAATGTCGTTTAAATAATAAATGAATTTTATTAGTTTTTTGTAAATATACAGTTAATTAAAGATTAACTCCAACATTCTTCTTACTATTTTATACAACCACTTTTTGTCTAAAAGAGTCTGAGCATTCTTTTCCCATGTTTATTCACATATAATCTTTTCTATAACATGAAGAATAATTTAAGTTTTAAGCCTATTAGACAATCTTAATTTTTAACATTTTCTTCTTTTTTTAACACATCGGCCATGCTTCTACATTTAATAGTAGTAAAAGACTACTTAAAAAAGGAGGGGGTTGTATTGAAGAATAAAAAAAACATTGGCTGTTTTGCTCCTTTGTCTATCATTTGCCCAGACCCTTGTCCATCGCCCCCCCCTCCAAATCCAAATTGCGAGCGAGTAACAAATGAATTTGCAGGAAATTTCCTCATAACGAATAACACTATGCCCTCTGCCAAAGGTGCATCACAATCGATAATACTGTGGCAGAGTGATGGAATACTACCTATATCAGGTACTGTCTCGGTTTACAATAGTACTAGCAGCACAGAAGCAATTACAATTGAAGTTGTTGGAGCAGTAACCAATACTTTCACTGTGTTTCCTGGTAATACAATATCGTACACAGGAAAAGACTTACAGTCAGTCAGTATTACTAATATCCAACATAATCCTTCACTATATTTAGAAGGCAAGTACTGTTGCCAATTTACATGCTGCTT
>NZ_JAYJLO010000007.1:0-232503 GCF_051948935.1 Bacillus sp. Brlt_9
TTTTTTTTTTTTTTTTTTTTTTTTTTTTTTTATTATGTAGTTTATGGATAATTTTACAAAAATGGTATAATTATATTGGTGCTTGTATAAGTAGAGAATGTACAACAATTTATAAAGGGGATGAATAAATGATCGGTGAAATGAAGCGAGAAGCATTGCACTCTTTAAAAGGAAAATGGGGACTAGGTGTTGGATCAACGATTTTATATCATATTATAAGTTACGTCGTTTCAATGGCTGTAATGCTTATCCTATTAATTCCAGCAGTTCTAATAGTTCTTTTATTGTCTATTTCAACTGGTTCCATTGAAGAAGACGCGATGGCAATTGGAGCTGCTATTACGTTTGGGCTTTTTTACTGCCTTATGATAATTTTAAGTTATGCGGCTTATGGCATTACCTCATACGGTTATACGAATTTGTTTCTACAAATAAGTAAACGAGAAGATGCTAGAGTAGATTATTTATTTGAAGGATTTCGTGGTTTTAAAAGAATGATGAAAACAATGTGGGCTATGCTTGCAATTTTGTTATATACAGGTACATGGGTTCCAATGCTAGGAACAATTGTATGTGGGATATTAGGATTCTTTGATGAGAATGCAAACCCATCATTCATAATCGTTTTCTTTGTTTTATTAGCTATTTCGTTTGTTGTAATGGCTATTTTGTATTTTTCATATTCGATGACATATTATGTGATGGTTGAAAAACCAGAATATAGTGTTTCGCAGGCAATGAAAGAAAGTAAGAATCTGATGAAGGGGCACAAATTAGATCTATTTCTTTTATGGCTAAGCTTTATAGGGTGGGCCATTTTAGCAATTCTTACACTCGGAATAGGGTTTCTGTGGCTTAGTCCGTATGTGAGTACAACGACAGCGCATTTTTATCGCTATCTTTCAAAAGATGAATTGCAGTAGGAACATGCTATACTAATAGAGTTATTACGTATAGGAGGAAGAGCATGATTAGTGATTTAAAAGGAGAAGCATTAGATTCATTAGAAGGAAAATGGGGATTAGCTGTCGGGGCAACATTACTGATTTCGATTCTTATTTCAGCTTTTAGTTTAAGTATTGATTTCATTTTCGCTCAGGTTTGGGATTGGAAAGAAGTAAATAACTCACTTTCAGTAGACGTCATTACAATATTGATGGTAGGTCCATTAACGTTAGGTGGCTACTGTTTAGCGCTGCATATTATTCGTGAAAAAGAGGCACGTATTGGGCATATATTCAGATGGTTTACAGAGGGAAGTAAGTTTATAAAGTCATTTTTATTATATATAGTAGTGAATATTTATATTTTTTTATGGTTTTTATTATTTATTATTCCAGGCATTATTAAATCATTTTCATATTCGATGACGTACTTTATCATAAATGATCACCCTGAGTATTCTATAAATCAAGCTATTACAGAAAGCCGTCGTATGATGGATGGACATAAGATGGAGTATTTCATTTTATGTTTAAGCTTTATCGGTTGGTTTATATTAAGTTGTATTACACTCGGGATTGGGTTCCTATGGCTAATTCCATATTTTTATACGACGTCAGCAGCTTTTTATGAGGAGATTGCAGAGGAATATTACGAGAAAAAAACTCCGACATTTTAAAGTAAATGGCATGATAAAAACACCCAGTATGAGCTATTGGTTCATACTGGGTGTTTTTTGTAGGAACTTTATAAATTGATGACTCGCAAGTGGTTTACTGAAATAGTAACCTTGCATATACTTACAGTTATTTTTTTGTAGAAACTTAAGTTGTTTTTCTGTTTCAATTCCTTCAGCAACGACGGAAAGATTTAACGTATTTGCAAGGGAAAGGATAGTGGAAACGATAGCTCTTTCCTCGGGACGGTGATCGGCTAGTTGCGTGAATTCCCTTGGTACTTTTAGTGTATCGATAGGGAAAATTGATAAATAAGCGAGAGAAGAATAGCCGGTACCGAAGTCATCAATGGACGTTTGAATACCATATTCTTTCAATTGTTTTAGTCTGGATAATGTTTCTTTTTCATCAATCATTGCAATTCGTTCTGTTAACTCAAGTATTACATACTTTGGATCGACTTTAACGTCTGTTAGTATTTGTGAAATGTTCTCGATTAAATGATCTTGCTGGAACTCTCTTGCGGATAAGTTCACGCTTATTTTTAAATCTTTGTAGCCAAAAGTATGCCATATTTTTAACTGGCGACAAGATTCTTTTAATACCCAATGACCGAGTGGAACGACTTGTGGAGTTTCTTCTACAATTGGAATGAACTCACATGGCGGAATATCACCTAGGAGTGGGTGTTTCCAGCGTATTAACGCTTCAGCACCAATAATTTTTTTTGTCGTAATATCAATTTGAGGTTGATAGACGAGATAAAATTCTTCACTTACTAAAGCGAGTGGTAAATCTTTTTCAATTCGAGCTTTTCGTTCCATTTTTTTATACAATTCTTTCGTGTACAGAGAGCTACCATTTTTTCCTCTATTTTTTGCCTCGTACATGGCCATATCAGCATGCTGTAAAATTGACAATGGATCTTCACCTGCTTCAGGATATATTGCAATCCCAATGCTCGGTGAGATTTGTAGATGTTGATTTTCAATTTCGAATGGTTCGTTCATAGCTGCTACAATCGTATCAGCTATTTTTTTTACATCTGGCCTTTTTTTATAATTTTCGATAAGGATTGTGAACTCATCCCCGGCTAGCCGGGCAAGCTTCATATTTGGTGTCGCAATTTCTTCGAGTCTTTTGGCTACTGCAATTAATAGAAGGTCTCCTACCCTATGACCGAGGGTATCATTAATAACTTTAAAGCGGTCTAGGTCGAGAAACATAACGGCAAAAGGCCTTTTGGATATTTCGGATCGAGCAATTGCTTGTTCTACGTACTGATGAAATGCACGGCGATTAGCAAGCTCTGTTAAAGTATCATGATAGGCTAGAAAGTTAATTTGTTCTTGTTGTTGTTTACTTTCCGTAATATCTTTAATCATTAAATAAACACCAGAAATACGATCTTTTAAAAAGATAGGAACAGCTGTAACATGCAAGTAGTAAATATCTCGGTTCTTATGATACGCCCGTACTTCTAAAGAAAAAGATTTCCCCTTTTTTACATGATGAAAGGCATTAATGATTTCTTCCAAATCTTCTTCATACGTAAGTGAATAGTATGGTTGCTTTAATAATTCATTCGTTTGATAACCGAGTAAGGTAGTACCAGCGTTGTTCACGTTGAGAAAATTGCCGTACAAGTCTAATGTGAAAATTGGATCTGGATGGTGCTCATATAAAGATTTAAACATTTGTTGATTGTGGTATAGTTCATTTTTTTGTTCTACTAAATCTTCTGTACGTAGTTCAATTTGTTTTTCGAGTTCTGAGTTGAATTGCATTTGAGCTAGTAATAATATTTTATTTTGTTTTCGAACTAAACTATGGCGTATGAGAACGAAGGAGAAAGTTATCATAAGCCCGATTACTACAATAGGTGCAAAAACGTATTCAATTAATATAAAGACAATAAGCATGACTACAGAAATATAAGGTAATGACAATCTAATCGATTCACCAAGTTTAGGTGTTAATAGTACTTGCTCTTGTTTTTCAGGTTCTTTTGTATGAAGAATACAGGCGATTGCTACTAGTACTAAAGTTACTTGATAGAGAGGGGTAACTGTAAACATAGAATACTCTGGCGTGAAGTATTTAATATAAGCATAAATTGCATCTGTAGTAGCATATAAAATTAAGGCACTTCCCAGAAGCGCACCAACTTTTTTTGATAATAAGGACAGTGGCTTGAATAATAGATTGATTCCAATGAGAAGAAAGAGTAAATCAGCCATTGGATAGGTAAGTTGAACAAATATGTCGATATAGGACGTTGAAGAGATGTGAATGGTACGTTCAATAAGTAAGTAGTAACTTAAAGTAAATTGGGCTGTAACAATAATACAAATATCGCATATCATAAAAAGCTTTTCTAATAAATCTCGGTTATAAATGATTTCATATAGAAAGGCAAATGCAAAGCTAATTAAAAAAAGTAGGTAAAAAAAATCGGACGGATCAACGAATGTATAGTAGTCCCTTAAAATTAAACGTTGATAGGCAACGACGATATCCCCAATGAAATAAGAGAGGGTTCCAACACATAAAATGGTCCAAAATAAACGAGGTAACCCTTCTTTCCTGTTTGAAAAATAAAGTATATAACTACAAGCGATAATATCAATGAATAAGGTACTCATTCCAATTAATATTTGAAAAGGAAATGAGTATTCATATAGAAAAGGCATTGCCACGTAATGAATGGCTATAGACAACAATATAATGCTTATAAGAATACTTACATGTGTTTGTTTTTTCATTCATCTCACCCACGGTATATACATATAAATTCCTCTTTTTATTTTTTATAGTTTCTATACTTATTTTGCACAGGTATAGAGAATTATAAAAATAGATTTTAATAATTCTCGTTTCTGTCCCCAACATATCGACATAGGAATTTGAAGTTTGCTATAATGATTAAAATAGTTGCATTATTTAGAAAAATTTAAAAATAATAATTACTGCAACTAGGACATATTGTTTACTAAGTGAACTTGTTCTTAATTCAGGGGGGAGGGTTTCACAATGGCAAGTGTATATGAAAATAGTTATATGATCGTTTTGATTTTCTTGCTATTAGGCATATTGCTGCCGGTAGTGGCTCTTACATTAGGAAGGATGCTGCGCCCAAACAAACCAAGTGCAGCGAAAGCGACGACGTATGAGAGTGGGATTGAGCCTTTTCATGATGCAAATATTCGGTTTCATGCTCGTTATTATATTTTTGCTTTATTGTTTGTCATCTTTGATGTAGAAACTTTATTTTTATATCCATGGGCTGTTGCATATGACAAGCTCGGTTTATTTGCACTCATTGAAATGCTCATCTTTGTTGTAATGTTGCTAGTTGGATTAGCGTATGCTTGGAAAAAGAAGGTGTTACAATGGTTATAAATTTTGAGGAATTACATCCAAATGAGCGAGCGGAATTAGAACGAAATATCTTTTTTTCTACATTGGAACAGTTGAAAGGTTGGGCACGGAGCAATTCTTTATGGCCGATGACATTCGGACTGGCATGCTGTGCGATTGAAATGATGGGCGTAGGTTCATCACATTACGATTTAGATCGATTTGGGTCATTTTTTCGAACTTCACCAAGGCAATCGGACGTTATGATTGTTTCGGGAACGGTAACGAAGAAGATGGCTCCTATTGTTCGGCGCTTATATGATCAAATGCCCGAACCAAAATGGGTTATTGCAATGGGATCTTGTGCAACAGCAGGTGGTCCATATGTAAATTCATATGCTGTTGTGAAAGGTGTAGATCAAATTGTGCCAGTTGATGTGTATATTCCTGGTTGCCCACCAAATCCTGCCGCTTTAATTTATGGAATTAATAAATTGAAAGAAAAAATTCGTTACGAGGCAAAGACGGGAAAGCAGGTGACGAATAAATGAGTGATTCAAACAAAGAATTAGAGGATTTGAAAAGAGCGGCGGCTAGGCGTGCGAAAGAAGAAGCAAGGAAGCGTCTCGTTGCGAAACATGGTGCAGAAATAAGTAAACTTGAGGAAGAAAATCGCGAAAAAGAGAAAGCGCTACCAAAAAGTGATGGTATGACTGTAGAAGAAGCAAAACGACGCGCAGCTGCGGCCGCAAAAGCGAAAGCGGCAGCGTTAGCGAAGGAAAAAGGAGAAAGAACAGAAGAAGTAACAGAAGGCGAAAAGGCTAAAGAGAAGGCGAAGGCAGCAGCCGCGGCAAAAGCAAAAGCAGCGGCGTTAGCGAAGGGAAAAAGAGAAGGAATAGAAGAGGTAACGGAAGAGGAAAAAGCCAAAGCGAAGGCGAAGGCAGCAGCCGCGGCAAAAGCAAAAGCAGCGGCGTTAGCAAAGGGAAAAAGAGAAGGAACAGAAGAAGTGACAGAAGAAGAAAAGGCCAAGGCGAAAGCGAAGGCAGCAGCCGCGGCAAAAGCAGCGGCGTTAGCGAAGGGAAAAAGAGAAGGAATAGAAGAGGTAACGGAAGAAGAAAAGGCGAAAGCGAAAGCGGCAGCAGCTGCAAGGGCGAAGACAAAGGGTGCTGAAGGTAAGAAGGAAGAGGAATCAAAGCCGGAAGAGCCATCTGTGAATCAACCGTATTTAAATCAGTATGTTGAAGTTATTAAGGGAAAAGTAGGAGAGAATACATTAGTAGATTGCTACATTAATAAACTTTCAAAAGATGTGCCAACTCTTGTGGTCGAGACCTCCAAATATTATGAAGTAATGGAGTTACTGCGATTCCATGAGGGACTTGCATTTGATTATATGTCAGAGCTACACGCGACGGATTTTGTGACACATATGGAAGTGTATGTTCATTTATTTTCATATGGAAAGAAACAGTCAGTAGCGGTAAAGGTGAAGCTGGATAGGGAAGAACCGCAAGTAGAATCGGTGGCAGCGCTTTGGAAAGGAGCGGACTGGCCAGAGCGGGAAGCGTATGATTTGCTCGGCATTGTATTTAAGGGGCACCCGAATTTATCACGTATTTTAATGCCCGATGATTGGATAGGGCATCCACTTAGAAAAGATTATGAACCGTATGATGTGGAGGTGTAGCTAAATGATCCGTACGGAAGAAATGCTTTTGAATGTAGGTCCTCAGCATCCGAGTACGCATGGTGTGTTCAGGCTTGTTATTAAAATTGACGGGGAAATTATTAAAGAAGCTACACCGGTTATTGGATATTTGCATCGCGGGACCGAAAAGATTGCAGAGAGCCTACAGTATACGCAAATTATCCCTTATACAGATCGAATGGACTATTTATCGGCTATGACGAATAATTACGTCATTTGCCACGCTGTAGAGACGATGATGGGGCTTGAAATCCCGGAGCGAGCCGAATACTTGCGAGTGCTTGCAATGGAGCTTGGAAGGATTGCGAGCCACCTCGTTTGGTGGGGGACAAATCTTCTTGATATAGGAGCAGTCAGCCCGTTTTTGTACGCGTTTCGTGAGCGAGAGATGATTATTAATTTGTTAAATGAATTATGCGGCGCCCGGCTTACTTTTAACTATATGAGAGTCGGGGGTGTAAAGTGGGATGCGCCGGACGGTTGGATTGAAAAAGTGGAAGAGTTTGTTCCGTATATGAGAGAGCAACTGGCAGGTTATCATGATCTCGTTAGCGGTAATGAGATTTTCTTAAATCGTGTAAAAGGCGTTGGTATATATAGCGCGGAAGAAGCGATTTCGTATTCTTTAAGCGGAGCGAATTTGCGGTGTACGGGAGTAAACTGGGATCTTCGCAAAGATGAACCGTACTCGATTTATGATCGTTTTGATTTCGATATTCCTGTTGGAAGTGTGGGGGACGCTTGGGATCGCTACGTTTGCCGTATGCAAGAGATTGAGGAGTCATTAAAAATTGTTGAGCAAGCTGTCCAGCAGTTCCAAAAAGAAGGAGCAGTACTTGCGCAAGTGCCGAAGATTATTAAGGCGCCTAAAGGAGAAGCATTCGTCCGTATAGAATCGCCGCGCGGAGAGATTGGTTGCTATATTGCTAGTGACGGAAAGAAAGAGCCGTACCGTTTGAAGTTTCGTAGGCCGTCTTTTTACAATTTGCAAATTTTACCGAAGTTATTGAAAGGTGAAAACATCGCCAATTTAATTACGATTTTAGGTGGAGTTGATATTGTACTTGGGGAGGTTGATGGCTAATGATTGAAACGCTCTTACAATCACCTTCAAGCTGGACGAATTTCTTCATTTTTTTCGGATTAGCGGTACTCCTATTATTTGCAGTCCTTGGCTTTGTTACATATGGTATTTTGGCAGAACGGAAAGTGATGGGTTTTATGCAAGGGCGGATTGGACCAAACCAAGTTGGGGGCCGATTTGGTCTGCTGCAAACAGTAGCCGATGTTTTAAAACTATTACTGAAAGAAGATAGTATTCCGAAGGCGGCAGATAAACCGTTGTTTATATTAGCGCCTGTCATTGCATTCGCGCCAGCATTTATGGTGCTTGCAGTCATCCCGTTTACTGATAAATTTCAGTTTGCGGATATAGGCGTAGGCTTACTGTATTACATTGCTGTTTCTGGCATTACGACAATTGGTGTTGTGACCGGAGGGTGGGCATCGAATAATAAATATTCCCTTTTAGGAGGGATGCGTGCGGCGGCGCAAATGATTTCTTATGAAATTCCGCTCGTAATGAGTGTAATTGGCGTCGTTTTGTTAGCTGGTAGTCTAAATTTAAATGAAATCGTAGCAGCGCAGGAGAATGTCTGGTACATTTTCGTGCAACCAATTGGTTTCGTCGTATTTTTAATTGCAGCGGTAGCGGAGTTAAATAGGACGCCGTTTGATTTACCAGAAGCCGAGTCGGAGCTTGTTTCTGGGTATCATACGGAATACTCAGGATTTCGCTGGGCGTTTTTCATGCTTTCAGAGTACGTATATTTCTTCGGAATGGCATCTTTAATTACAGTGCTCTTTTTAGGCGGATGGAATCCAGTCATGTTCCTTGGATTTATCCCTGGATCGGTATGGTTTGCTTTGAAATTTAGCAGTGTAGTCTTTCTATTAATTTGGTTCCGCGTTACGTTTCCGCGTATAAGAGGTGATCAGTTAATGGAGTTTGGTTGGAAAGTATTATTGCCAATTGCACTTGCGAATATTTTCTTAACGGCATTGATTAAGGAGTTATTCTTCTAATCTATGAGGGGGGTGCCAGTAAGAGATGAAAGGACTATTTAAAGGATTAAAATATACATTAAGCAATTTGAGTAAGAAGAAGGTGACGTATGATTATCCGAATCAACCGTTGCCATTGCCAGACCGTTTTCGAGGTATTCAAAAGTTTTATCCCGAAAAGTGTATTGTTTGTAACCAGTGCTCTAACATTTGTCCGACAGACTGTATTCAGTTAACAGGGAAAAAACATCCGGATCCTACGAAAAAAGGAAAAATTATCGACACGTATGATATTAATTTTGAAATTTGTATTCTTTGTGATTTATGTACAGAAGTTTGTCCGACAGAGGCGATTGTTATGACAAATAACTTTGAACTCGCGGAATATTCACGTGATGACTTATTTAAAAACTTACAGTGGCTTGACGAAAACGACGAAAATGTCAGGAAGGAGAATAAAGCATGAATGGCGAGTTTGTAGCATTCTTCATACTATCCTTGTCTGCAATTATCGGCGGCGTTCTTATGTTGAACTTAACGAAAGTTATGCATATGATGCTAGCTCTCGTTCTGACATTTCTTAGTATCGCAGGTTTGTACTTTCTTTTATCGGCCGAATTTATCGGAGTTGCACAAATTTTACTTTACTCGGGTGCGATTACAATTATTATGATTTTTGGCATTATGTTAACGAAACATAACGCAGAAAATGAATCGCGTCTTACTCTTCGAAAATGGATGATCTTCTTTGCGGTTGTAGCATTTGGGGCAGTTATGTATTTCGCTGTTAACAATATTGATTTTGCAAATGAAAGAACACAAGGAAGTTTACCTCTCCATGAAAACAACACACTTCAAATCGGTACACTTCTCTATTCAGAATATATTATTCCATTTGAGTTAACATCAGTTATTTTACTTGTAGCACTTGTTGGCGCGATTATTCTTGCGAAGAAGGATGAGAAGGAGGAGGATTCCAATGAGTAGCGTTCCTGCTTCTGCATATTTAACATTTGCGATTATTTTGTTTTGCATCGGTTTGTTTGGAGCTTTAACGAAGCGAAATACAGTGATTGTATTAGTTTGTATTGAATTAATGCTGAACGCAGCTAATTTAAATTTAGTAGCGTTTAGTAAATTAGGTTTGTTTCCAAATTTAACAGGGCAAATTTTCTCTCTGTTTACGATGGCTGTAGCGGCAGCAGAGGCGGCGGTAGGACTCGCCATTTTAATTGCTTTGTATCGTAATCGTACGACGGTTCATGTAGATGAAATGGATACGCTCAAAGGATAACATTGTGACCGAAAAGGGGGAAGGAAACAATGATCGATTATGCATGGCTCATACCGCTTTTCCCGCTTGTTTCGTTTTTGTTATTACTTATATTCGGGAAGAAAATTAGAGAAGGAAGCAGTGTACTTAGTATTTTCTTCGTCTTTCTCTCCTTTATATTTGCGGTACTTGTATTAATAGAACGGTTTTCAGAAGCAAGCGTGAAGCATAAGTGGGTATGGCTTAGAGTTGGAGATATTGATATAACATTTGGTTTTGAGGTGACCGCATTAGGGGCTTTAATGTTGTTTATCGTTACACTTGTGAGTTTACTTGTACATGTGTATTCGAAAGGTTATATGAAAGGTGAGGAAAGATTACCAACCTTTTATGCTTATTTAGGGCTCTTTACATTTGCGATGCTCGGGCTCGTTATATCACCGAATTTATTACAGCTTTATATATTTTGGGAGTTAGTAGGACTTGGTTCATTTTTACTCATCGGTTTTTATTTCTTTAAAGAAGAAGCGAAGGCTGCTGCGAAGAAGGCTTTTATTATGACTCGTATTGGCGATGTCGGTTTATTTATTGGGATGATCTTACTTTTCTGGCATGCAGGTAGTTTTGAATATGACGCAATTTTTAGAGCGATTCATACTGGGGATCTTACCCCTACGATGATTACAATAACAGCGATATTAATTTTTATCGGTGCAATGGGGAAATCAGGTCAGTTCCCGCTCCATACTTGGTTACCAGATGCAATGGAAGGGCCGACGCCTGTTTCGGCACTTATTCATGCTGCGACAATGGTCGCAGCTGGCGTATATTTAGTAGCGACGATGTTTCCTCTATTTTCAGCAAGTGCGGTAGCGATGCAGACGGTGGCAATCGTTGGAGCCTTCACTGCAATATTTGCGGCTTCCATCGGTCTTGTACAAACGGATATAAAGAGAGTACTTGCTTATTCTACAGTTAGCCAGCTCGGGTATATGATGCTTGCGTTAGGGTCTGCTGGTTATGTAGCTGGTGTTTTCCATTTAACAACACACGCCTTTTTTAAAGCACTACTATTTTTGGCGGCAGGAAGTGTCATTCATGCAGTGCATACGCAAAACATTAATAAGATGGGCGGCTTACAGAGGAAGATGAAAGTAACGGGTGCACTATTTCTAATCGGTACGCTTGCAATTAGTGGTGTGCCACTCCTTTCAGGTTTCTTTAGTAAAGACGAAATTTTGGCAGCGACTTGGATGAACGGCAATTACGTATTATTCATCTTAGCAATAATTGCAGCATTCCTAACAGCATTCTACATGTTCCGGCTATACTTTCTCGTCTTTACTGGGGAAGCGAAGACGAAGGAAGATGTGCATGAATCGCCCCGCATTATGACATATCCGATGGTCATTCTCGGAGTCCTAGCAGTAGTGGCAGGTTATATAAATACACCGTGGTTTGGGACATTTCTCGGGGATTGGCTTACGAAAGATGTAACATTTAAAGCGCGAGAAGCACACGGACCGTTTTGGATTATGATTGTTGCGACGATCGTTTCATTTGCAGGAATTGCTCTCGCATATTTCATATATGGCAAGAAATCTATTTCTAGAGATTGGGCTGGGAGCGAAGAAGCACCTCTTTATACCCTTTTGAAAGAAAAGTATTATGTGGATGAACTATACAATATGACGGTGCTTCCTATTACGAAAGGAATCGCTCATGTGCTTCGCTTGTTTGAGGTGTATGTAGTTGAAGGAATTGCTGTTTTAATAGGGAGTCTAGTTAAAGGGATAAGCGGATTCGGTTCTAGACTTCAAAACGGAAATGTACAAGTGTACGGGACTGTAACAGCTGTCTCGCTTGCGGTACTCGTCATTATTTTGCTCTATACGGGAGGGGATTTACGATGAATGATTTGTTATTAACGTTCTTCATTTTTTCCCCGCTTTTAGGAATTCTCTTACTTGCATTAACACCGAAAAAAGAATCGCGTACAGTGCGAGCGCTCGGTTTATTTGGAACGGCGCTTCCATTTGGAATCGCTATCGTCCTCGCTTGTACATACGCTTCTGGAAAGAGCTTGTCGCTATTTGATGAAAAAGTAAAATGGATTAAATTTGGGGATTTTACAGCGGTGGATAAAAGATGGTTCTCCATTTATTACGAGCTTGGTATTGATGGTTTATCGCTCGTTATGATGGTGTTGACGGCCCTTCTAGCGATGCTTGCAGCAATTGCCGCATTTACGATTAAAAGGAATTTGAAAGCATTTTATATGCTGTTACTCATGTTAGAAATAGGGATGCTCGGCGTCTTCGCTGCTCAAAATTTAATGTTGTTCTTTATCTTCTTTGAAATTACATTGCCACCAATGTTCTTATTAATTGGGAAGTGGGGGAAATTGTCGAGTGAAAAGGCTGCTTATAGTTATTTAATATATAACGGTATTGGCTCCGCTATTTTGCTCATCGTTTTCTCGGTTTTATTTGCGAAAACAGGTACAATAAATATTACAGAGCTTAAAGAAATATTAACGAGTGTAGGTGCTGGGGGAGGAAGCGCCGTCTCAAGTAGCTTACAGTTCGGTTTATTTCTTAGCATAATGATCGCTTTTGCGATTAAACTACCCGTTTTCCCACTACATCGCTGGATGGTCAATGTGCATATTGAAGCACATCCGGCTGTAGTTATGCTTCATGCAGGTGTTTTACTGAAGATTGGAGCATACGGTATGATTCGCTTCGGACAGGGTTTATTCCCGGAATACTTTCGAGAGTTTGCAACGCTCATTGCGATTTTAGGAGTCATTAATTTATTGTACGGAGCCTTCTTAGCGCTTATCCAAACGGACTTCAGGAAGGTACTTGCTTACTCTAGTATTTCGCATATGGGCATTGTATTAATGGGGCTTGCGGCGTTAAATGCACCAGGTACACAAGGGGCACTATTTCAAGTTGTGTCGCACGGTTTAATTGCGGCCTTACTCTTCTTCTTGCTGGGTGTTATAGAACAGCGTTTTGGGACATCGGATATTACAGCGCTTGGCGGACTCGCAAAAAGTGTTCCCGTACTTAGCGGATTTTTCTTAGCGGGAGGAATGGCATCGCTTGGATTGCCGGGCATGTCTGGATTTGTTAGCGAGTTTCTCGCCTTTCTCGGTTTGTTCCAAGGAGAGCCAGTCATTGCAGCGGCCGGAGTACTTGGCATTATTTTAACCGCTGTATACGTGTTAAGAGCAACACTGCAAATAACATTCGGTAAGAAAGAGTGGGAAGCGAAAGCTGATATACATGGATGGGAGTATGTCCCTATATTGCTACTTATCTTCTGCATTATTGCAATCGGAGTAATGCCAGAAATACTAGGGGATCCGCTTCAAAATACATTGAAAACATTGGGGGTGAAGTAGGATGGATATGAATACGTTACTTAGCCTATCATGGCATCTCATGGTGCCAGAATTCATTATTCTCGGAGCTGCCATCCTTCTTTCCATATGTGATTTGTTTTTTAAGCTGAACCATAGATACGTAGCACTTAGCGCAATCACAGCTATCGTATTAGCGATCGTCTCATTAGTTACGCTGTATGGTGAACCAGCGGGAGACATTTTAAACGGATCGTTTGTGTTAGATGGGTTTTCAAAAGGGTTTAAAACGTTGTTATTAGGTGGAGCTGCTCTCATCTTATGCACCGCAATGAGCGATGATAAGAAGAATCCAATTGAAGATAAGGGAGAATATTATTACTTATTTTTAATGGCACTTCTTGGGGCGATGTTTATGGCTTCTAGCGTTGATTTCATTACACTTTTCGTCGGCTTAGAATTGCTTTCACTTTCTTCCTACATTTTAGTAGGAATACGTAAAAAGAACCGTGCATCAAACGAGGCGGCAATGAAATATGTTATTAATGGAGGAATCGGAACGGCAATTACCCTCTTTGGAATGAGTTATTTGTACGGTATTACAGGATCGACTAATATCGTGGATATGCAAAAAGTATTCGCAGGGGAACTTGCTGGTGGTATTCAGTTATTGTTAGCCCTCGCATTTCTACTACTGCTTGTTGGGCTTTCGTTCAAAATTGCGACAGTGCCGTTTCATATGTGGGCACCGGATGTGTATGAGGGAGCTGCTACACCTGTGACTGCTTTTCTAGGAACAATTTCTAAAATTGCAGGGTTCTTACTTATTACTCGCTTGTTCCTCATGGTTTTTGCAACTATATCGGTGCAAGGAGACATGCAATCTTTATACGGGCGTATGAGCATATACATTGCAGTGCTAGCGAGTATTACGATGATTATTGGGAACGTAGTAGCTTTAAAACAATACAACGTAAAACGCCTATTCGCCTATTCGGGAATTGCGCATGCGGGATATTTACTCGTTCCGCTTGTAGCATTATCACCATTTACGATGGATAGCATGTGGTTTTACATGCTTGCGTATATGCTTATGAATATAGGGGCATTTGCAATTATCCACGTCTTAATCTTACAAAGTGACAAAGAAAACATCACCATTTTCACCGGATTATATAAGCGGTCGCCATTTACAGCCATCGTGATGACCATTTTTATTTTATCGTTGGCCGGGATACCAGGAACGGCTGGTTTTATAGGGAAAATTAACATCTTCTTAGGTGCCCTTCATGTAGAGCCAGCTCATTACGTATTAGCTTCTATTATGATGGGAACGACAGTCATTTCATTCGTATATTATTTCCGTATTTTACAGCAAATGTTTTTCAGGACGGGAGAAGCAGAAGAGAAAGTTCATTTGCCACTCAATATAAAGGTTGTGATGAGCCTTTGCGCAATTTCCATTGTAATACTAGGGATTATGCCGATGATTGGATACAATTTCTTTTATGAATATTTTCCATTAATGAAAGATTTCTTCTTTCTAGGGAACATGGTACAATAGTGAAAATAAAAGGTGTGGAGTCGTTACTCTGCGCTTTTTATTTTGTGTGAATTACAACTGAAAATGCATATAGGTATACGTTTTTTAAGAGAAAATTATGATGTGAAATGTAAGATGCTTATTTGTATTTGAAAAAGTGTGGCTCCTACTTATTATGGTATCGTTTTTATAGTATTTCATAAGTAGTAGCTAGGTAAAAAGGGGTCGATTTTTTGGCACATCTTTTAGGGCAACAAGCACTGATTGCCATTGTTTCGCATTTATTGTTTATTACCATTACGTGGTGGGCCCTACAAGGGATTCACATTGAGCGTTTAATGAAGCCTGGAAAGGTGATGCAGACGAGAGTATTACTTATCCTAATTACAATTGCAATTGGGACATCTGTAAGTAACTTTTTCCTTGATTATTTAGGCTATTCAAAGAGTTTAACGTATTTAGTAAAGTAAGTGTATAGAACCTCATATCTCCGTTAACAATGGGGATAGGAGGGGATGAAATTGAAGCTTAAAGCCATTCTTATTGTTGTGATAAGTGTTGTTTTATTTTTGGTTGGATATAGAGAGATGAAACCAATCAGCGATGAACAGAAAATGGAGAGCATGATCGCATCCTTAGAGAAAAATGATGCTAAAGTAGAGAAGTGGTCATGGTTAGCGCGAGAAACAAAAACAATTTCTAATATACATACGTTTCAAAAGTTGTTAAACGATGTGAAGGACAAGGCAAATATTCAAAAGTGGGAATTAGAGCAATCTCCAGATGGATATAAAGCTACATCCTATAAAAAGTTTTCTTCTTATGAAGAACGAGTAGTAGTAACTTGGAGTAAGGAAAATACTAAAGAAAACACTTTCATTATTTTTGAAGTGAGCGGGGCGAAATGGGACCCGAAGTACATTCAGAAAACAAATAAAATTTTTAGTGAAAAACCTATAATTTACACTTGTGTTCAAGGTGTACTGAATGATAAGATTGAAGGTGTTTTGCAAAATAAAACCAATCAGGTTTTGAAAGATCTTTCAGCAAGAGCGATCGAACAGATAGAAGAAAGAGCATTTGTGTCAGTCTCCGCATACAATAAAAAGTGGGATGACGCTCTTTCAACAAATAGAGAGAAAATAAATGTGCAAATAGCAATACGTTCTACAGACAACAAAGATACAATTGTGGTTGGCACACCGATCATAACTTCTGAGTATTGAGTGAATAGATACTGAAAAAAGGACACGGAGGGGAATAATTTGGAAAAGATCATCGTCCGTGGCGGAAAGCGGTTAAACGGCACAGTGCGTGTTGAGGGCGCAAAAAATGCTGTATTACCTATAATCGCTGCAGCCCTATTAGCGAGTGATGGAAAGAATGTACTATCTGAAGTACCAGTTTTGTCTGATGTATACACAATTAATGAGGTATTACGTCATTTAAATGCTGAAGTCGTATTTGAAAATAACCAAGTAACAATCGATGCTTCTAAAGAACTAAACATTGAAGCACCATTTGAATATGTACGTAAAATGCGTGCATCTGTTCAAGTAATGGGACCATTACTTGCACGTAACGGTCGTGCTCGTATTGCACTTCCTGGTGGATGTGCAATTGGTTCACGTCCAATTGACCAACATTTAAAAGGCTTCGAAGCAATGGGAGCAAAAGTACAGGTTGGTAATGGTTTTGTTGAGGCATACGTTGAAGGAGAACTAAAAGGAGCTAAAATTTATTTAGACTTCCCAAGCGTGGGCGCGACAGAAAACATTATGTCTGCAGCTACATTAGCAAAAGGGACAACAATCCTTGAAAACGCAGCGAAAGAACCAGAAATCGTTGACTTAGCTAACTTCTTAAATGCGATGGGAGCGAAAGTACGCGGAGCTGGAACTGGAACGATTCGTATCGAAGGCGTTGATAAATTATATGGCGGTAACCACTCTATTATTCCTGACCGTATTGAAGCGGGAACATTCATGGTTGCAGCAGCAATTACTGGTGGAGACATCTTAATTGAAAATGCTGTACCTGAACATTTACGCTCAATTACAGCGAAAATGGAAGAAATGGGTGTTAAAATTATTGAGGAAAATGAAGGTGTACGTGTTATCGGCCCAGATAAGTTAAAAGCGGTTGATATTAAAACTATGCCTCACCCAGGTTTCCCAACAGACATGCAATCACAAATGATGGCATTATTACTACAAGCTGATGGAACAAGTATGATTACAGAAACGGTATTTGAAAACCGCTTTATGCACGTTGAAGAATTCCGTCGTATGAATGCTGATATTAAAATCGAAGGTCGTTCTGTTATTATGAACGGTCCAAACAGCTTACAAGGTGCTGAAGTAGGCGCAACTGACTTACGTGCTGCTGCTGCATTAATCTTAGCTGGTTTAGTATCAGAAGGTTACACTCGTGTAACTGAGTTAAAGCATCTTGACCGTGGTTATGTAGATTTCCATAAGAAATTAGCTGCATTAGGTGCAACTATTGAACGTGTAAACGAAAAAGTAGAAGAAGTGAAAGAACAAGAAGTTTCTGATCTTCACGCTTAATTGAAATAGTCTCTACGTCTTTTGACGTAGGGGCTATTTTTTTGGGTTATTACTGTTATAGTCAAGAAATTCTATACTTATGCACGTACCGTTAAAAATATTTAGAAAATTTTCGTTTTATTCAGGTCCCCTTAAGTATGTTCTAAAAGAAAGAGTTGTTCCATAAGAATGAATGGAGTAAAGCTTTTTCATATTGGGGGAAATAAGATGAAATTTTCAAAGCCACTTTTTATTACAGTAGCGCTTCTCATAGCGCTCGTTATCATTGTACCTGCTGCTCTTGTTATTCCATTTGCGAAAGCGAAAGTAGGGGAAGAAGCAGCGTCCAAAACTCCTCCAGCGATAGAAAGTATACCAGCTCCAGGGAAAGTGGATACAGCGGTTCAAGTTGCTGTATATCGTGAGAAACAAAAAAAGGTAGAGTCATTACCTATGGAGGAGTATGTAACCGGTGTAGTAGCTTCTGAGATGAATGCCAGTTTTGAAATAGAGGCGCTAAAGGCGCAGGCATTAGCAGCGAGAACATTTGTGGTACAGCGTATGCTAAGCGGAGGTAAGAAAAACAATGCGGACGTGACAGATACGGTGAAAGATCAAGTGTACAAAAGTAAAGAAGAATTGAAGAAACAATGGGGCAATAACTACGAAAATAATTTGAAGAAAATCGAGGAAGCTGTTTCGAAAACCGCAGGACAAGTTTTAACGTATGATGGAAAACCAATCTCAGCATCCTTCTTCTCAACGAGTAATGGCCGGACAGAAAATGCGGCTGATTATTGGGGAAATGATTATCCGTACTTAAAGAGCGTAGATAGTCCGTGGGATGAAGCTTCTCCGAAATTTACGAGCGAGCAAACCTTTACAGTCGCTGACTTTCAAAAACGTCTCGGTGTGAAAGTGCTAGGAGACGGGAAGGTTGGAAATATTAAAGATCTTACGGAAGGAAAGCGAGTAAAAGATGTAGCATTTCAAGGGAAAACATTAACAGGAAAGCAAGTTCGTGAAAAGTTAGATTTACGCTCTTCTGACTTCACGTGGAAGCAAGAGGGAGATAAAATCATTGTTACGACGAAAGGATTCGGCCACGGCGTTGGCATGAGCCAATACGGGGCAAATGGTATGGCAGCAGAAGGTAAGAAATATACAGATATCGTCGCTCATTACTACAAAGGCGTTGAAATAAAGACGATGAATGATTATGAAGGAAAATTGATGGTGAAGAAGTAGGATAAAAGGGACCGTTCCAAGAGTTATACTGGGACGGTCTTTCTTTTTTATGGTACTTCATAAAATATCTAAATTTTCCATTAATTGTTTGGTATAATAGGATAAAAAAGTATTTGGGGGAGACGGAATGGCACTACTGGAGTTGAAACAGTTAGGAAAGACGAATCAGTTACCGGCAGTTGAACTGAAGGTTGAGAAGGGGCAATGTGTTGTTTTGCAGTGTAATAACCATACAGCTAAAGTGTTGCACCGCATTATTATTGGTGAGGAAGAAGCTTCAACTGGCAACGTGCTATTTGAGGGAGAATCGATTGGAAAGAAAAATTATTCTCGCATTGGTTTTTGTTTTTTGAAAGATGAAGCATACGATCGTTTGAAGGTAAAGGAATACTTCAAGTTTTTAATAGGAATTTATGAATCAAATATGAGCACGGAAGAAGTCATACAATATGTCGGCCTCGTAGATAAATTAAACGTTAAAATAGAAAAATTATCATTTTCAGAGAAACGTCGCCTTCATATTGGGCGTGTTATGATTCATAATCCAGACTTAGTTATTTTGGAAGAGCCGGAGCAAAATGTAGATACAGAGAGCACGATTATTATCAGGAAATCAATTATGAAAATGAAAGAGCAAGGAAAGGCCATTTTTATTACGTCATCTTTTCTATCCGACGCCCTTTCGTTAACAGAAGATGTATACATATTAAACAATGATGGTGTGAAAAAAATAGAAATTGAACAAGAAGAAGTGGAAGAAGTCGATGGAGAAAAAGTTGTTCAAATGATTCCCCAAATGAAACTTGAAAGAATTCCAGCGAAAGTGAACGATAAAATCATTTTACTTGATCCGATGGAAATTCATTTCATTGAAACGCAAAACGGAGTGACACATATTCATGTACGCGAAGGTGATTTCGTATGTGCATTAACATTAAGCGAACTAGAAGCGAGATTAACAGGATTCGGTTTCTTTAGATGTCACCGCTCGTACCTTGTGAATTTACAAAGAGTACGAGAAGTAATTACGTGGACTCGTAATAGTTTTAGTTTAATTTTGGATGACGAAAGAAAAAGTTCAATCCCGCTTTCAAAAGGACGAATGGATGAATTAAAAGGTGTGATTGGGCTATAAGAATTGCTCCAATAAGCTCAAAATACGATTCATTCACTGGTAAAAATACTCCTTTTACCGGTATTTTACTGCGTAACCCTTTTGTTTTTCATATGATTGAGTCAAGAAAAGCGAAACAAACAAACGAAAAGCGCTAAAGCGACTTTCATCTATAAAAGAAAAAACAAAGGGGATGACGAGATGACATTGGCAATTGAAATGAAAGATGTAATGAAAAGTTTCAACGAAAAAACAGCACTTCGAAATGTAAATATTGAAGTGAAGCAAGGAGAAATTTTTGGATTCCTCGGACCGAGTGGATCTGGAAAAACGACAACAGTAAAAATATTAACTTCTCAATTACTTCATAGCGTTGGAACGGTAAAGGTATTAGGGAAAGATATTACAGGGCCAAGCAGCATTGATTATAAACGAATTGGTATTTTAACAGACAACAGCGGTTTATATGAGAGACTTAGCATTTATGATAACTTACTATTATTTTGTGACTTATATGATTGCAAAAAAGAACGAATCGATGAAGTACTAGCGCAAGTGAACTTATTAGATGATAAAAAAACATTAGTAAAGAAACTATCAAAAGGAATGAAGCAGCGCGTTACATTAGCTAGAGCCATCCTTCATAAACCAGATATCCTCTTCTTAGACGAACCAACATCTGCACTCGATCCAGTTAACGTACAAAACATTCATAAAGTTTTAAAAGATTTAAATAAAGAAGGAACAACGATTTTCTTAACGACTCACAACATGGAAGAAGCAGAGACGCTTTGTAACCGTATCGCCTTTCTATGTGGCGGAGAAATTGTAGCACTTGATACACCGGAGAACCTTCGCTTACAATACGCGAAAGATCAAATACAAGTCGTGTTAAAAGATAAGCAAAAAGAAGTCGTGCAAAAAGATGAATTAGGTGCAAAACGTATTTCAGAATGGATGAAAAAAGGCGAGTTACTATCGATTCATTCACACGAACCAACGCTAGGCGATATCTTTATTGAAGTTACTGGGAGGGGATTATAATGACATTTTCAATGAGACGATTTTCAGCTATTTTTCGGAAAGAGGTACAGGATATTAAAGCAAATGCATCTGTACTCGTAATGGCGGTACTGCCACTTGTATTTTCTTTTGTTTATCAACAGATGGATGGACCGAAAGAACAAATCGCTAATATGGTAACTTTAATGGCTTTAACAATGGTAGGAAGTTTTGTTCAAGCCGCTCTAATTGCGGAAGAAAAAGAAAAGCATACGCTACGTGTAATGATGTTATCGCCAGCATCAACATTAGAAGTATTGCTAGGAAAAAGCGCATTAACAGCTCTTATTACATTTGTAATTTGTATTAGTAACTTTGCTATTTTAGGTGTAATAAAGGGGAATATGGTTTTAATCACTCTATTTTTACTTGTTAGTATATTTTTCTTCCTTATGCTAGGTACGGCGATTGGATTAATAGCTAAAACAACGGCTTCAACATCAGTAGTAGGTATGCCGATTCTATTTGTTTTTCTTTTAGCTCCAATGTTCGGGCAATTTATTAAAAGTGATTTTGTAAAAAAAGCAATCGATTTTCTTCCGACGAAACATCTTGCGGATGCAATGCCAAAGCTGCTAGCTGGAAAAGGTTTTTCAACTGTTAGTGGTGATTTAATCAATATTATAATTTGGTGTGTGCTTTCAATTATTCTGTGTATTGTAATTTACAAAAAGAAACAAATGGACTAAAAACTGAGCTGAAACGCTCAGTTTTTTCTTTTTTCAATCATTTCCTCGGAAATTTTACAATTCCTATACATATTTTTACAGATTTTGTCGAAAATTAATTAGTTATACGTTGTATAGGATATGTGAATATTGTTCAAAATGATTGCTGAGGTGATGATGGAATGAGAGGAAGAAATAATAAAAAATCGCAAAAGGTAGTACATTTATTTCAAAAAAGATGGGTATTTCCGGCACTATACATTGCTTGTGCAGCGGTAATTTTAATGGTTGCGCTATGGTTCCAAGGAGCTAATCCGAAGAAGACTCCGAACCAAGATCAAGCAACGCCGTATACACAAACGGAAGATCCAGCAGTGCCAGTAACGAAGTCTTCAGAAGTAGTGAAAATGCCAGCTGCCGCGAGTGTGGAAGTAGTTGTACAGAAGAAGTTCTATGAAGATGCAGCAACAGAGGCGGAACAAGAACAAGCACTTGTCTTTTATAACAACACATATTCCCCAAACAAAGGAATTGACATTGCTGCGAAGAATGGAAAAGAATTCAATGTAACTGCTGCTTTAAGTGGTACAGTAACGAAAGCTGAAAAAGATCCACTTCTTGGTTATGTTGTAACAGTTGATAGCGGAAATGGTGTAGCAGCTTCTTATCAAAGCTTAGGCAGTGTAAAAGTAGAAAAAGGTGCACGAGTTGTACAAGGTGAAGTATTAGGAAAATCCGGTCTAAGTGCAATGAATAAAGAAGCAGGTTCTCACGTTCACTTTGAGGTACGTAAAGACAATGTGGCTGTGAACCCTGAGCGCTACTTAAATAAATCAGTAGCAGAAATTAAAGCTGATGCAGGTGCTGCAAAAGCAACGAATGCTTCTGGTAAAAAAGCTGATGACAAATCTCAAAAAGAAGAAAAGTCAACAAGCACGAAACCAGAAAGTAAAACAGAAGATAAGTCTCAAAAAGAAGAAAAATCAACTAGCGGTTCGACTAGTGACAAAAAAGAAGAACCGAAGAAAGAAGAAAAATCAACAAATGGTTCTACAGAATCATCTAACAGTTCTTCTTCACAAGAATAAGAAAGTGAAAAAATCAGTTCCCACTAGGGGAGCTGATTTTTTTATTTTCATATAAAAATACTCAATTTCGAGAAAAAAGTTGCAATAACAAGGAAAAATGACGAGATTCTCGAATATATATTATAAAAGGGAGGGGATACTGTGTCATTTTTGTTTGTTCTGTCGACTGCTATTATTTTATTGTTTGTTTTATTCACCTTATATTATTACATTGCTGGTAAGAAAGAGGTTCCCCACCATCAGTTATTAGAAGAAGAGTTGGAAAGAGAAGAATGACACTCTAAGAATGAGTGTCTTTTTCTTTTTGTACATCTATTGGAATTTTTAAAGCTAAGCCGTATAATACTAATTGTGATTTTTTACATAAGAAAACGATATTTGAATGCAGTAGGTCTCTAAAATACTGTGTTTTTTTGTTGTGATTGAGGGGGAAGTTTTAAATTGGAAGCAAGAGAAAGCAAGAGTTCGAAAAAATTATTTATTTTAATAGCGGTTGTAGTCGCACTAATCGCTGGGATTGGATTTTTTATTTTTAATAAAATGAATGCTGCAGGTAAGCAGGAGAAAGTGCCAGTTTTATTATATCATCATTTACTAAAGGGAACTGAAAAAGAAAATAGTGAAGCTTTTAAAAATAAAGGAACAGTTTTAGCGGTGGAGCAATTTGAGAAACAAATAAAATATTTAGCGGATAATAATTATAGAGCAATTACTGCAAAAGAATTAGAGGAATTTATAAAAAATAAAAAGAATCTTCCAGAAAAAAGTGTTTTAATTACTTTTGATGATGCATCAAAGTCAAATTATATTTATGCATATCCTATCTTAAAAAAATATAAAATGCATGCGATTTCCTTTGTTGTTACATCAAGAATTAACAATCAAGAAGAGAAATTTGATCCTAAGAAAATCCAATCTCTAAGTAAATCTGAAATGGATAAAATGCGAGATGTTTTTGAATTTGGTAGCCATACTGATTCTCTGCATAAATTAGAAAAAGGAGAAGCTGTGGTATTTAATAAGAATAATGCGGAAATTAAAAAAGACATTTTAAAGAGTAAAGATGCTTTAAAGACAGATTACCTTTCTTATCCGTTTGGAAAATACAATGATAAGATTGTTAAAGAATTAAAGGATTCTAAATTTCAGATGGCATTTGTAAACACATCTGATTATGCTACTAAAGAAAGTGATATATTAAAAGTTAATCGTTTTGTTATTAAGGCAGATTTAGATATAAAAGCATTCGCTGAAATAGTAAAAGGGAATTATGGTAAACAAGATAAATAATCGAGATAAAGAGTATGTGGTATTTGATTTCAATTAAATACCACATACTCTTATTTTTTTATCTTAAGGTGTTTTGTGCTGATATTGGGTTATGTATATATAGATAAAATACTAAATTTGTAGCATCTTCTCTGTAAAAATATTGAACATGTAGCATATATCAGTAGTGTGGGCAATACAATGGTATAAACCAAAGCAAAGAGAGTGTTTGAGGTGAGAAATCGTGAATCATTTCATTATAAATCCAAGAATGTTTAACGCTTACAAACAGCACTCACACTTACTTCTAAGTCGTATGCAGCGAGGCTCATTTCACACTTCTCACATCCAATTTAGGGAGGCGAGTGGTGTGCACGATTACATCAAAGAGAGAACTATCAAGATTGGTAAGTATATCGTGGAGACAAGAAAGACAGTGCGTGTCATTGCAAAGGAATTTGGGGTATCAAAGAGTACAGTCCATAAAGATTTAACGGAACGTCTACCAGAAATTAATCCAGAGCTCGCAAATGAAGTGAAAGAAATTCTTGATTATCATAAGTCTATTCGTCATTTAAGAGGCGGAGAAGCAACAAAACAAAAGTATAGAAAAGAAGATGTAGAAAAGCCGGTACGTCAATAAATATGCAATCGCAAACATTCCGTTTCAATTCGGTAATATTTTTCAGAAGAATTCTTTTTGCGAATATTACGTTTCTGTTAAATTTATGATAAAATCAGAAATTAGGTGTAAAAGAATTCGGGTGTAACCTGATTTTGAATATCGAGGAGGAAAAAACGGGAATGTTTGCGCGAGATATCGGAATTGACCTAGGTACGGCTAACGTATTAATCCATGTTAAAGGTAAAGGTATTGTATTAAATGAGCCATCTGTTGTTGCAATTGATCGTAACACAGGTAAAGTATTAGCAGTAGGTGAAGAAGCAAGAAGTATGGTGGGACGTACGCCTGGTAATATTGTAGCCATTCGTCCACTTAAAGATGGTGTAATCGCAGATTTCGAAATTACAGAGGCAATGTTAAAGTATTTCATTAACAAATTGGACGTAAAGAGCTTCTTTTCAAAACCTCGCATTTTAATTTGTTGTCCAACAAATATCACATCAGTAGAACAAAAAGCAATTCGTGAGGCTGCTGAACGTTCAGGTGGTAAAACAGTATTTTTAGAAGAAGAACCAAAAGTAGCCGCAGTTGGTGCTGGTATGGAAATCTTCCAACCAAGCGGTAACATGGTTGTTGATATTGGTGGAGGTACAACGGATATTGCTGTATTATCTATGGGTGATATTGTTACCTCTTCCTCTATCAAAATGGCTGGCGATAAGTTTGATATGGAGATCTTAAACTACGTTAAACGTAAGTATAAGCTATTAATTGGAGAACGTACTTCAGAAAATATTAAAATTAAAGTTGGTACAGTATTCCCAGGTGCACGCAGTGAAGAGCTTGAAATTCGCGGACGTGACATGGTAACTGGTTTACCACGTACAATTACAGTATGCTCTGAAGAAATTACAGAAGCACTAAAAGAAGACGCAGCTGTCATTGTACAAGCTGCAAAAGGCGTACTAGAGCGCACACCACCAGAATTATCGGCGGACATCATCGACCGCGGTGTAATTCTAACAGGCGGTGGAGCTTTACTACACGGTATCGACATGCTTCTAGCAGAAGAACTAAAAGTACCAGTATTAATTGCTGAAAACCCAATGCACTGCGTTGCGGTTGGTACAGGTATTATGTTAGAAAATATCGATAAATTACCACGTCGTGCTTTGCGATAAATATTAAATTTAATATGTTTTGAAATACTGTAAACCTTGAACAGTTGACTTTATTATCTACTGTTCAAGGTTTATTTGTATTGGGTCACTTTATATTAAATGTTGAGGTTTAAATACTATTTATTTATATATATATCTTTATTTATGTTAGGTATAAAAAGCTAAATTATTGATTAGAAAGGTTCAATTTTGTCAGATTTAGTGATATCCTTGTATTTGTAAATTTAAAGCGAACTTTGTAAATTTAAAGCGAACTTTGTTAAAAAATAGTAAAAATAGGCAGTGATTAGGCGAAATAGAATGGGGTATTATTTGATATGGGAGGAAGAAGGGACATAGAGAAATGAAGAAGGTGTTAGTAATAGCACAAAATTTTTATCCGGAAATTGGAAGCGCAGCAAATAGAATAAAGAATATTTATTTGGAATTAAGTGAAAGAGGATACGATGTTACAATCTTGACTACTGATCCAAGATATCCAAATGAGAATTTATATAAGAAACAGGAATTTTGGGATGAAGAATCGATAAATAGCGAAGATGTTATAAGAGTAAAACCAAGAGTAAAAAAATACACAAATAATATGCTAAGGAGATTATTTTTGTATTTAGAAATCACAATGCTTTTTATTATGGCTATATTTCGTATGGATAAAAAGTATGATTATGTATTCGTTTCAACTCCGCCTATTTTTATTGGTATAGCAGGTTTTTTTGCTAAGAAAAAGTTGAAAGCTGAATTATTATTAGATGTCCGAGATTTATGGCCAGAATCATTGTTGGGAGTTGGAGTTTTTGCAAATCGGTTTGTATTATCGATAGCATATGCTTTAGAAAAGATGTTATATCGTGTGGCTGATCAAATTATTGTAAATAGCGCAGGGTTTATTCCATACTTGGAGTTAAAAGGGGTTAGACGTGAAAAAGTATCATTTATGCCAAACTCTTTAACAGAAGAAGAATTACATATGATAGAAACTAAAAAAGTTATAACTGATTCGAGTGCTAAAACAGTTGAAGTAATTTATACAGGAAATATCGGGTTAGCTCAAGATGTACTAAAGTTGATTGAGGTGGCTGAATATTTACGAGAAAAGGAAAATATTAAATTTAAAATAATTGGCTATGGGTTTAAAAGTTATCAGGTGGCTGAAGTTATTAAAGAAAAAAAACTTTCTAATATAGAAATTATTAAAGCGAAAAGTCGTAATAAAACCTTAAGAGAAGTTGCAAAGGCACATATTGCATATGTTAGTTTAGTAGATGAAAAAGTATTTCAAACCGTTTTGCCGGGAAAGGTTATTGATTATATGTGTATGAAAAAGCCTATTATTGGTGATGTGTCTGGATATGCCGAAAAAGTTATTAATGAAGCTCAATGTGGTTTGATTTCAAATGATCGAACAGCTAAAGAATTAGGAGAACACATTATCAAACTAGCTGAAAATGAGATATTACGTAGGAAAATGGGAAACAATGGGCATGAATTTGCTTTCCAATATTTGAGATGGAAAAATAATATTAAAGTATTAACAAGTTTAATGGAGGAAAATGATGCCACAGAAGAAAGTATGTATGTTCGTATGGAACCACTTCACAAATGATGCTCGTGTATTAAGGGAATGTACGGCTTTAGCTGAAGAGGATTATGAAGTAGACCTGATATGTATTCATGATTGGAAACAAAATGATTTACCTAAGTGGGAGATGCGAAAAGAAGGATTTACAGTAACACGTGTAAATAATCGACTATCTCTTTTACAAAAAGGATTGGGTGCAGCAAAAAGAGTAAAGCAGTTGATAACGAAAAATATAGTTACAATGTTTTTATTTGGAGTAATTGCAGCACTTTGTTTGTGGAAATTCCCAATGATAACATGTTTGATATTGTTATTTGGTGCATTATTTTCTATGGGAAAGCTACGGACATTAATTGTACGCTCTTACATACTGATTCAAATGGTTAAGGTTGGTTTGAAGAAGGAATATGATTTCTATCATTCCAATGATTTAAATACACTACCACAAGGATGGCTTTGTGCGAAAGTATTTAGAAAAAAGAAATTAATCTATGATTCACATGAGGTACAGACCAGCCGTACCGGATACAATAGTAAAATTTATGGAATTATGGAGAAATTCTTTCTAAAATATACAGATGTGATGATTATGGAAAATCATACTCGTGCAAAATATGGGGAAGATTTATATGGCTTCTACCCTAAGGTCATTCATAATTATCCTTTTGTAACACAACCAGAGGACAGTAATTCGATTAATTTGCATGAAGTGTTAGAGATTCCGCAGGAAGAGCCTATCTTATTGTATCAGGGCGGAATTCAAGTGGGCAGAGGCCTAGAAAAGCTAGTACAAGCAGTTCCAATGTTTAAAAAGGGCATACTTGTATTTATTGGCGATGGACGTATTAAACCTGAGTTACAGAAGATGGTATTGGATTTAGGTTTGGAAAATAAAGTGAAATTCATTCCGAAAGTACCTGTAAATGAATTATTACACTATACGAAGAACGCTTATTTAGGTTTTCAAGTTTTAAATAACGTTTGTTTTAATCATTATTCAGCTTCATCTAATAAACTATTTGAATATATGATGAGCGGGGTTCCAGTTGTTGCTTGTAGTTTTCCAGAGATACAACGTGTGGTGGAAAATGAATATGTTGGGGTTTGTATAGATTCTCACAATCCTACTTCCATTGCTGAAGGAGTAAACTACATACTAGAACATCCAGAAGAAAGAGAAAAAATGAGAGAAAATAGCTTCATTGCCCGTAATAATTATAATTGGGAAAATGAAAAAGAACTCTTTATAAATATATATAAGGATTTGGAATGATATAGGAGAAAAGATTTTTGATTTCTACGTTACCATAGGAACTAAAAGATGGGAATGAGGGTTTCTTGAAGAAAGTAAAGCTAAGTGTAGTAATTACAAATTATAATAAAGAACAATATTTAGCTCAGTGTTTACAATCTGTTGTTGAACAGACATTAAAGGGGATTGAAATTATTGTTGTTGATGATGGCTCAACAGATAATAGTATGACAGTATTGGGGCAGTATGAAAAACAACATAATAATTTGAAAGTTTATAGACAACAGAATTCGGGTGTGAGTGCTGCTCGTAATGCCGGATTACAAAAAGCAAACGGGGAATATGTTACATTTTTAGATGCGGATGATTATGTACATTTAGCTGGATACGAGAAAATGTATGAGGTTGCGAGCGGAAATAATGCAGATATGGTTATTGCCAATATTATTTGTTTTAATGAATATAAAAATTGGCCACTTTCATATATGAAAAAATTATTTAATAAGAAATTCCCACTAATTAGAAACGTTGCGGAAAACTTAGAATTACATTTCACTCCATCCACGAGCAATAAGATATTTAAAAGAGAAATGTGCGTCCTTAATGGGATTCATTTTGATGAAGATCTTTGGGTAGGAGAAGACTTGCTATTTACCCAACAATGTTTGTTGGTTTCAGAAAGGGTAATCGTATGCGAGATACCCTTGCTCTATTATAGAATAGTAGATAACGGTAATAATAACCTATCTAAAAATACAACGATTACATTTTTTAATCAGTTAGTTATATTACAAATGAAATTAACGGCCATGTATAGAGAGAGAAAAAGGCTTGCGTTAATCCATACTATAGAGGCAAGACAGTGGAAATTCTTTGTGGATTCCATTGTTTTAAAGGGAAAAGATTTTTCAAATGAAAAGCTCTTAGAAGTCATTCAACTAGGAAATGAGTTTCTATCAAGCTTAATTAGCTTTAAGCATGTAGAAGGTTTTAATGTGCGGGACCAATTAATAACTGAAATGATAAAAGAAAATGATTATAAAGGTTTAGAGAAATTATTAAATATCTTTCAGAATGAATTAATTACAAAAGAACATGTATATGATAATGGAAAATATTATTATTTTTATTATCGATTTTTCCCTCGATATAAAGAATTATTACAAGTTAATGATTTAACTGTAGTTCATAAAATTGAAGGAATAAAACTTCGTAAAGAGATTCTTACAATTAGTGGATATGCATTTGTTGAAAATGTATCAACTAAAAAAATAAAAAAAGAATTAGTATTTTATAAAGATGGAGCCACTAAAACAATTCAACTAAAAAACTCCTTACGTACTGATATATCATATTTATTTTCTAATAATACCATTGACTATAATGATGCGGGATTTAAAACAATAGAAGTCAATGTAAGAGATTTGTTAGAAGAGGGAGAATGGAAAATATCAATACGCCTCAGCATAGGGAAAACTGTTATTGAAGAACCGCTAAGGGTTCTGTTAGCGCAGTTACGCAATAATACAAAGTATCAAAATGAAAATTCATTGGATATTAAGATACTATATAAAAATAGTGAAGCTACAATTCAAATTCACAAGTCTAACTATATGAAGAGAATGATGAATACATATAGTGAAGTTAAGCGATCACTTCGCTATGATTTAGGATTATTTAAAAGAAAAAATTATAAAGCATTACTTGCAATTATATTCTATAAATTGTTTGGATCATATTTTCGTAGAAAGAATATATGGTTAATTGGTGAAAGAGAAGATACAGCACAAGATAATTCCTATCACTTATTTACGTATATTCGGAAGAAACACCCTGATATTCCAGCTTTTTATATTATTAATAAGGAAAGTAATGATTATAAAAATATCGAGGGATTAGGGAATATAATCCAATACGGAAGTTTTAAACATACATTTTATTTATTAATTTGTAATAAAACAATTAATAGTTATTCAGAAACAGCCAATATGTATACGGACGATTATAAGCACATTTTAAAGTACTATCCCGAATGGCAGCAAAATAAGAAGGTTTTTATTCAACATGGTGTTATAGGTGTAAGTCGTGTAAATCATGTGTTAAATAAAAATCGAATGGGCTATTCTCTATTTGTTGTGTCCTCACAGTTTGAGAAGGAGCATATCGTCAAGGAATTTGGATATGACGAAGAAGAAGTAATTGTAACGGGGCTTGCACGTTGGGATGCCTTAAAGGATGAAAGTAAAGGAAATGAAATTTTACTCATGCCAACTTGGAGAAGTTGGATTAAAACGAAAGACCAATTAATGAAATCTAAGTACTGGCAAACCTATATGTCATTTTTAAAAAGTAAAGAGCTTCATCGGATGTTAGAAGAGAAAGACATGATATTGACTTTCTTTCCACATTATCAGACTCAAAAATTAGGTGCAGAAACACCTGTATTTCATGAACGAATCAAGGTCATGAAACAAGGCGAAGAAACAGTGCAAAGTCTATTAAAGCGACATCGTTTACTAATTACAGATTATTCTACAGTTTCATTTGATTTTGCTTATATGAATAAGCCTGTTATTTTTTTTCAGTTTGACTATGGTGAATTTTATTCTAAACACTATAATGAAGGCCCGATTAATCATAGGACAGAGTTGTTTGGAAAAAGAGTAGAAAGTGAAAAAGATATACACCTTTTACTAAAAGATTTTGAAGGTTCATTGCAAAGTCTTAATTTGGAGCAAGTAAATAAGTACGTTACTAAGCCAAAAGAGTTACATTGTCAAATGTTATTTGAAAATATAAAGGGAGTGTAGAGAGTTGAAAAAGCCACTAATTTCGGTGATTTTGCCTATATACAATGTAGAGATGTATATAGAGGAGTGTTTAAATTCTTTAGTGAATCAAACAATTGGTGTAGAGAATTTGGAAGTTATTATGGTGAATGATTGTTCTACAGATAATACGGGAAAATTTTTAGATCAATATGCTGAGAACTATAATAATTTTAAAGCTATACACTTGGAAAATAATTGTGGCGCACCTGGTAAACCAAGAAATATTGGTATTGATATTGCGAAAGGAAAATATCTAATATTTATGGATCCAGATGATTATATACCAGCGGATGCATATGAAACTTTATTTAATATCGCCGAGGAGTATAAATCAGACTTTGTTATGGGGAAAATGGAAAGTTTTAATGATAGTGATGGATCAACATTCCAACATTCAACTTTTAAACACTATCTTTTACAAAAACCATATATGAATACTAACATCGAGGTATCACCATTCTTTTTACAGGTGAAAACAGCTATTACTTTAAAGTTAGTAAGGACAGCATTTGTTAGACAACATAAAATTTCTTTCATCGAGGGAATGAGAAATGGGGAAGATAAATTTTATGATGTTCAGTTATTTACACAAGCTAAAAAGTTTAGTTATATTCCCCAAAATGTTTATAGCTATAGGGCACGTGATGATGATCGTAATCTATCGTTGACGCAGCAAGATATTCTTTCTTCTGTTGAGAATGATGTACAGTCTGTAGATGCAATTAAACCAAAATTAAATGATAAGGAATATAGTTATTTTCAGGTAAATGCGTTAAGGTCAATTCTTTGGAAAATTTGTGATCCGGATTTTAATAAACTATCAATTGAAGAGAAGAAGAGATTAATTAATTTAGTGAAAAGAGTAGTAGATGGTTATGATATTGACATAGTGAAGAAATATTTAGTTTGGGAAGAACCCTTCTTAAGTCTAATTGAAAAAAATTATATAAATGAAGCATTGGCATATAATAGCATGTTAATTTCAAGAAGATGGTGGTTAAAACAAGGAACCGAATTACAACAAAGATATAGGAAACAAACAGCTATCCGTAATAGCTTTTCTTGGAGGATTACTAAATTTCTTAGAAATAGGAATTTTAAATTAAAAGATATTATCAAAGGGAGATTTTTGAATGAAACTAAGCGTAGTAATACAATTACGGGCTCATGATGAAGGTGTAATTAAACAGGCCTTTGAATTGTTACAAAAACAGACTATCGATGCTAATGAGTTTGAATTGCTTATTTTTTATAATTATGAAAATGTTTCTTTAGAAATGGTTAGATTTTTAGAAAAATTAAAAGAAAGCTGTAAGCTGAATATAGTATTAAAAGAAGGAAAGATTGATGTAGAAGGATTAAGAGGGGAGTATATTACTTTCTTTGATTTTTATACAAAGTTTAGACCAAATGTATACGAACGTTTATATAATGCAGCACAAAAGAAAGATTTAGATTTTATATCTGCTTGTTTAGAAGAAAAAAATGAGAAAAAAATTATAAATAAAAAAAATATAATGCAGAGTAATTTTGCTACAATTACAGCATTAAAAATAATAAGGAAAGAAGTTCTGTTAACGAAGGAATTTAATTTTATCTCTCAATTAAACGAATCAAACATTAAATATTTGGATGTTAAGTTATATCTGTCAGACCTAAATTATGATTTTGCAACTGATATAAAATATAAAAACAAAACACCATTTAATGAAGAGTATATAATAAATTCAATAAAAGACATTCAGTATATTTTTGATTCCTTGATAAGTGATTATGGAGAAGGGTTTAATCAAGATTTAAAAATTATACTTTTTAAACAAATATTAAATCTAGTGGATAAAAACACCTTTTTAAATGAAGTAGAAAAAGGTCATCAAGAGACATTATTGAATGTGTTGAAGGATCTCTTATCTATCTCAGATGAACGTATTTATAAGGGGAATGAAGGATATAAGGGATTTTTAAATCTTATAACTTTAGGTTTATATGATGAAGCAATGAAATACATGGTGATATTTAGGAGTAAGAGGTACTGGTATAATCAATCACAAAAGTATGAAACATATTTTGAAAAAAATCCATATCTCTTAGAAGAATCTTTATCTTGGAAAATTACAAAACCTATCCGAGGAATTCAAGGGATATTTGGATATATTAAAAATTCATTGTATAAAGTACTTATTCTTTTATTGAGTTTATTTGTAAAGATACGCTTTGCAGGAAAAGAGATTTGGTTAGTTGGGGAGCGTGAGGATCAGGCTGAAGATAATGGATTCTTCTTCTTCAAGTATTGTCGCGAAAACTATCCATCAGAAAAAATATATTATGTAATTAATGAAGATTCACCTCATTTAGATAAAGTTGAGCAATATGGTAATGTTATATATCATTCTTCTTTTAAGCATAAGGTTTATATGCTGGCTGCAAGTACATATATAAGTGCTTGGGTATTTGAAGAATGTTCATATCCTAGGCCGAAACAACAATTTATTAAATGGTTTGGAAATATAGTTTCTAAAAAAAATCATATTTGTTTGCAACATGGTGTAATCATTCATAATATTGCTCCGTATTTAAGTAAGGAGAGATATAAACAAGATTTAATTATTTCAAGTTCAGAGTATGAAAAGCGGATTATTATGAAGACATTAGGGTATCCTGACAAGGATGTGGCTGTAACTGGTTTAGCTAGGTTTGATAATCTTCACGAGAGAAAAACGAAAAAACAAATTCTCATTATGCCCACATGGCGTAGACACTTATTAAATGTAAATAAAGCACAGTTTTTACAGTCCGATTATTATAAAGTGTATAAAAGTTTAATTGAGAACAAAGACTTTCTAAATTTAATAGAAAAGAAAAACATAGAAGTTAAATTTTATATACATAGTCAAATGCAAAAATTTATGGATGAATTTGTAGTAAAGCATCCTAAAATAGAATTTCTTGTGAAAAGTAATGCGACTGTATCGGAATTATTAAAAGAAAGTGCACTATTGATCACTGATTATTCATCAGTGTCATCAGACTTCTTATATATGGAAAAGCCAGTTATAATGTATCAGTTTGATCCGCATAATAATCATCATGCTCCTTGCGAAGAAATTAGATATAGTGACTTAGGTTATATTGTGTCTAAAGAGCAAGCGTTAATTAAGCAAATAAATAAAGTTATGGATGATAATTTAAAAATTAGTAAGAGATATTTAGCGAATTCTAAAAGGATTTTTAAATATAAAGATACTAAGAATGCTGAGAGAATATATAAAGTAATTAAAGAAAAGACTTCTCACATGTAGAGATGCAGATGGATGTAATTGTAAAAGGGATTTATCAGATAATTAAAGAAAGAGTTTCTTGGGGTAATTTATGTATAAGTTAAATAATATAAAGGTTGATAATACAATCTTCTCTATCGAAGTAATTCAAGATGGAATGATTAATAGAGAGAACAATATTGAAGTAGGGGTATTTGTTCATAATGTGAATAATATATCAGATATACATGAATACACTCAAAAAATGGTTATAAAAGAGCAGAAACTACATTGTAATATAGACCTTAAGGCTATGTTACAATGTAACTTTTTATTTCAACATGGGTGTATAATAGATATTTATATCAAATCAAATGGAAGATATTATCCTATTCAAATGGATGTATCAGAATTTGAAAAAAAGAAAGATAGAATATCCATTATGGATATTTTGTATTTAGAGGTAAGAAGAAATAATACCCTTTCGTTTATTGGTCATCAATTACAAAAGAGTATTAAATTATCAAAGTTTAAAATGGAAGATTCTGGATTGGGAATTTTATTTCCTATGTTTCATGATGATTCAATCATAGATAAGGAATATTGGTTAGTATTCAAAAAAAGAAATGATCAGGGATACGATGAAGTATTAAAGTATAAGGTTTATGCCAAAGAAGGCTTATGCAGTTTCACTGGTAGTATTAAAGAGATTTTTACCCAGTTTACTTTAATAAATGAAACCATTATAGATATTTTTGTTGGAATTGAACAATATAATTCGTATGCAGAAGTTCATATAGATTTTCCTTTTGCTAAGTATAAGTATACTCAAGTTAATAATATTAATTTCGTTAAGCCATATGCAAATAATAAAGGGTATTTGAGTATTTATACAAAAGCAAGTGATGAGAAGCCGTTGGCTATAAATAGTGTATTTTCAAAAAAAGAAGAATCAAAATTAATTAAAGTAGCAGTCTTAGGTTCATGTGTAACAAGAGATAATTTTAATAGTAAATTTAATTATGATTATAAACGCTACTATGAATGTGTTTTACTACAAAATCAAACTTCAATTATTAGTTTAATGGGAAAACCAGTGCAACTTCCATCAAATAAGATTACTGAGTTAAATCAATGGGACGCTAATGATGTCAGATCAGATTTTGAAAAATCATTTTTGATTCAATTAAAAGAAAAGCAACCAGATTATCTTATAATGGACCTTTTTGGAGATGTGTTTTTTGGATGTATAAGGTTGGCAGATACTTATGTTACAAATAATTATTGGAAATTAGGGACAACACAATTCTTTAAAGAAATAAAGAAACCAACGTATCTCAATATTATGACGCAACCAGAAGATTATTTATTGTTATGGAAAAATGCTATAAATGATTTATTTGAAACCTTAAGAGAAGAATTACCTAATTGTAAGATAATCTTACATAAAGCTAGATTTACCGATATTTATTATGATAAAAATAATCAATTGAATAAGATGAATCCTAGTATAGATGTAAAAGAATTAAATAAATATTGGGATACATTAGATAGATATATATTAGAAAAATTTAATGTGCAATTTATTGATTTAAATGAAAAGAAATATTTTTCGTATGAACAACATCCTTGGGGGGTATTTGGTGTTCATTATGAAATGAATTATTATGGTGATTTTTTGAAGAGTTTGCATAAACTGGTGTTGGCGAACTATCTTTCTACAGGTAAGGAAGTTTATAGAGAAATTTTTGACGTAATAAAATAATATAGTATATTTTGAGGTTAATGAAAAGTTTAGAGAGGACCCAATTTATGAAGATTTGCGTAGTAGGTTTAGGTTATATTGGACTTCCTACCTCCGCCATGTTTGCAAAGCATGGTGTTGAAGTAGTTGGAGTAGATGTAAGAACAGAAGTGATAGATAAGGTAAACCGAGGGGAAATTCACATTGAAGAGCCTGGATTAGCAGAAGTTGTAAAAGAGGTAGTTAATGAAGGGTTATTTCGAGCATCACTCGAGCCCGAAGTTGCAGATGCTTTTATTATTTCTGTTCCAACGCCAAATAATGAAGATCAATATAAATCCTGTGATTTATCTCATGTTTTAGAAGCAATAGAGCAGGTACTTCCACATGTGAAAAAAGGTAATGCAATTATCGTTGAATCTACAATTTCCCCACGTAGTATGGATGATTTTGTGAAACCATTAGTAGAAAGTACAAGTTTCATAGTTGGGGAAGATGTGTATTTGGTTCATTGCCCAGAGCGTGTTCTTCCAGGGAGTATTTTGAGAGAATTGGTTTATAATAATCGAATTATAGGTGGAGTTACACCACAGTGCGCAGAAATGGGGGCGCAAATATATAATACATTTGTGCAAGGGGAAATTATTAAAACGGATGCAAAAACAGCTGAAATGTCTAAGTTAATGGAAAATACATTTCGAGATGTAAACATCGCCCTTTCAAATGAATTAACAAAGGTTTGTAATTCGTTAGAAATTAATGTATTGGATGTAATTAAGATGGCAAATAAGCACCCGCGTGTAAACTTGCATCAACCAGGTCCTGGGGTAGGCGGTCATTGTTTAGCTGTCGATCCTTATTTTATTGTAGCAAAGCAACCGGAACTATCGAATATAATTCAGTTATCACGGCGTACAAATGTTTCTATGCCGTCTTATGTAGTGGACAGTATTAAAGGAATTTTAAAAGAAAATAAAAATTCAAAAGTAGCCGTTTTTGGTGTAGCCTATAAGGGAAATGTGGATGATATCAGAGAGAGCCCAGCGTTGGAAGTCATTGATTTATTAAGAAAAGAAGGCTTTAGTGTTGCAATTCATGATCCTCATATTGATTACAAATTCTTTCAAACCGTAACCGCAGAGGAAGCGGTAAAAGATGCGGACTTACTTCTTATTCTGACCGATCACAATGAGTTTAAAGAGTTAGATTATGATAATTTATCAAGTATAATGAGAAATCCAGTTCTTTTTGATACACGTAATTGTGTAAGAGAAGGTGAAAGTAGCAATATGAAGATTATTAATTTTGGTAATTTATATAAAATAGTACAGGAAACTGTGAGTATCTTATGAAAGCAATAAGGAATATTGTTCAAGAGCAATTAGAAAATATATATTTAATGACAAGGCTTTCTGTGTATGAATTAAAACAAGCACATGCTGGGAGTGCTCTGGGGATTGTTTGGGTTTTTCTAAATCCTTTAACACAAATTTTTGTATATTGGTTAGTATTTGGTTTAGGTATTCGTGGAGGGAAGCCCGTAGAAGGCGTACCATTCTTTGTATGGATGATATGTGGAATTATTCCTTGGTTCTTTATAAATAGTTCTATTTTACAAGGTTCTAATTCTATATATGCGAAATTGAATACTGTTTCGAAAATGAACTTCCCACTTAGTGTTATTCCAACATATATAATAATAGCTCAATTGTACACACATGTTATCTTATTGGCTGTTCTATCATTGATTGTTGCAGTGACAAAGGGATTAAGTTTTCTTGGAATAATAGGAGTTATATACTGCTTGCTTTCGGCATTCTTCTTTTTAGTTTCCTTAGCATTTATTACATCAACATTATCGACTATTTTGAGAGATATTCATTTGTTTATACAGTCTATTACTCGTATGTTGTTTTATTTAACACCAGTTTTATGGAAGCCGAGTGAAAATATGGAATGGATATTTGTATTTCTAATGAAAATAAATCCATTTTATTATATAGTTGAAGGTTACCGTTCCTCGCTATTACATGGTGATGTTAGTTTTATATGGTCGTTGTATACACTATATTTTTGGGCAATTGCTATTACATTGTTTATAATTGGATCTACTTTACACATTAGATTCCGCAAACAGTTTGTTGATTACTTATAAAAGGTGAATAATCCAATGAGTTATAAAGTGAAGTTTGAACATGTTACAAAAAAATATAAAATGTATAGTAAATCTTCAGATAAACTAAAGGATTTATTCTTTAGAAATGATAATGGTGATTATCATTATGCTTTAAATAATGTTAGTTTTGAAGTACCAGAAGGAGAAATAGTTGGAATTGTTGGCTTAAATGGTTCAGGGAAGAGTACACTATCAAATTTAATTGCCGGCGTTACTATTCCAAATAAGGGAAAGGTTACAATTAATGGTTCTGCATCTTTGATTGCAATTTCTTCTGGGTTAAATAACCAATTAACTGGAATTGAAAACATTGAGCTAAAAGCCTTAATGATGGGGCTTACGAAAGAACAAATTAAAGAAATTACACCAAAAGTTATTGATTTTGCTGATATAGGGAAATTTATGTATCAACCAGTGAAGACTTATTCAAGTGGGATGAAGTCTAGAATTGGATTTGCGATTTCAGTTCATATTAATCCCGATATTTTGGTAATTGATGAGGCTTTATCTGTTGGAGATCAAACGTTTACTAAAAAATGTTTAGATAAAATGAATGAATTTAAGGAACAAGGGAAAACTATCTTTTTTATTAGTCATTCACTTTCTCAAGTGAAAAACTTCTGTACAAAAGCGCTTTGGCTACATTATGGTCAATTTAAAGAGTATGGGGATGTACATGAAGTAGTTGGGCATTACGAAGGATTTTTAAAGAGATATAATCAAATGACAGTAGAAGAACGAGAAAAACAAAAAGAAGAAGAGTTATCGAATTGTCAACACGGATTATTACAGGCAAATTCTAAAAGTATTAAAAGAAAGCCTTACCGTAAAGTCAAAGTAAAGAGAAAAAAATTTGTTATACCTGCTATTGTTTTAACAATGATAGTAGCAGGAATTACTGCAGGATTTTATTATAAGGATATATTGTTAGCTTCTAATAAGGCAGAAACTAATGCAGAAAAAATTGTTTCAAGTAAGACTGTATCTGAAAATAAGATAAGCGAAACAGAAAAGATACAGAAGTATGTTGTAATGAGTAATGGGATTAGTATCCGTAAAGAAGCGAAGATAAATAGTGATAAAATAGGTATCGCAAATTTTGGTGAGATTTTTAGTGTAGATAATAAGGATAAGAGCGTAGAAAAAAATGAAGAATGGCTAGAAGTTAAGCTATTAAATGGTGAAAGTGGATGGATCAATACAAAGTATATGAAACCATTTAAATTAGGAACTGAAATAGCTGAAGATATAAAATTAACAAATTTAACCGATTTATTGAAGCGTGTATACGGTGCGAATGTTGCAACCGCTTCAGGATATTTAGGGAAAGCAATTGATGAACTAAAAGTAGAATACCCTAGCCCTTTGATTACATTGCCGAATCAAGTTGGGAAAAAAGTTGTTAAAGATGGAAATATTCAATTTATTATTTCACAAGATAAGGTTGTTGAAGTTGTGTTTCAAGATATTTCAATGTCATTTGCAAAATTACATGAAGTATTAGGTACCGAAATGATGAACAATGATAATGAAAAAAATTATTTCTATGAAACTAAAAGTTATTATATTTCCGCACGTTCCGATGAAACGCATAAAGAAGTACAATCAATATCGATAGTGAAAAAGTAATAATAGTAGGCTTTGTTGGAGGTTTATCTTTTTTACAAAGATAAACCTTATTTTAAACAATTAAGCAGTTGATAAAAATTATGAAACTTAAAACTGAATATATATTGAGACTTTTAAAAGTGAATAGGTAAAAGGTAGTTTGTAACTTGCAAAAATTTGATTAAAACTAAAAGTAATTAAGTAAGGATGGAGTAGGAATGAAAACAGTAAAAAAAGCTATTATACCAGCAGCTGGATTAGGAACTCGTTTTCTACCAGCAACTAAAGCAATGCCAAAGGAAATGTTACCAATTGTTGATAAACCAACAATTCAATACATTGTAGAAGAAGCGATTCAATCTGGAATTGAGGATATTATTATTGTAACTGGAAAAGGAAAGCGTGCTATCGAAGATCACTTTGATCATTCTTTTGAGCTGGAACAGAACTTACTAGAAAAGGGTAAGCATGAAATCCTTAAGAAGGTGCAAGAGTCTTCTAAAATTAATATCCACTATATTCGTCAAAAAGAACCGAAAGGCTTAGGTCATGCTGTATGGTGTGCTCGTAAGTTTATTGGTAATGAGCCATTCGCTGTTTTACTTGGTGATGATATTGTACAAGCTGAGACACCATGTTTACGCCAATTAATGGATCAATATGAGGCAACACAATCATCGGTAATTGGTGTTCAAACTGTTCCGGAAACGGAGACACATCGCTATGGTATTATTGATCCACTATTACAAAAAGGTCGTAGTTATCAGGTTAGTAAGTTTGTAGAGAAACCAGATCAAGGAACAGCACCATCTAACTTAGCAATTATGGGGCGCTATGTATTAACACCTGAGATTTTTACGTTCTTAGAGAATCAGCAAACAGGAGCAGGTGGCGAGATTCAATTGACGGATGCTATTCAGCGCTTAAATGAGATACAAAGAGTATTTGCTTATGATTTTGAAGGAAAGCGATACGACGTTGGAGAGAAGCTTGGATTCATTCAAACAACAATTGAAATGGCATTACAGCATGATGAGTTAAAGAATGAATTATTAAGCTATATGGAGAAATTATTAAAAAAAGAAATGGTTAATAATTAGCTTTCATAAAAAAACCATCCCGGAAATTTATTGTAAAATAAATTTCTGAGATGGTTTTTTATAACTGTTTCATTAATTTATCTGCCACTTTTTTAGAAAGTTGCTTTGTCATTTTAGGGACAAATGGTTTTATTGCGCTGTTAAAAACAAAGGCTCCCTTACCAGTTGTTCGCAATTCTAACTTACTTGTTACTTTTGTAGTAGAAGGAGAGGTTGATTCAGCAAGAAAAAAGCCGCTACCAACTAATTTTTTTGTTGGAGAATTCATCGTAAAGCTAATTTTATCAGGCGTTTGCCATTCAATAATTTCAACATTGAGAATAACGTCGCGTTTAATAAATCCTAAATCACCGTGCAAACGCCAAGTTGAATGTTTGTCATCAATAATTTTATGTTTAACATAGCCTGCGACTAGTGGAGCCCAATTGTTTATATCACTAATAAATTTCCAAATTTGATCTGGTGAAGTATTTAACTCTATAGTATGTATACCTTTTGCCATTTTTTGATCCCTTTCTAAAAATAAAGGTATTTGAATAATTAGGTCAAAATCCTATATTCATTTTATTATAATATAAGTATGTAAATTCTATTACAAGCGTTTTTTGCTTTTATTTTAATAATTTTTTATTAAAATTCATATTTCTAAATATCACATTTAAGAGAATGTAAGGAAAATAGAGAAATCATGAGCAATATTAGGGAATTAATGCGAAAAAGGTCGAAAATTAGGTTTTAATTTCTTATTTTTGTCATATATAATGAATCTTGAATACGACATTAAGGCTTAATATATTTGATATAATTTGCCTTTCCCTAACTTGGGTATACACTCTTTTCAACCTCCGTGTCAGTGATAATACATATTGAAAAGAGTGTATACATTTTTTTATTTAGAAGAGAAATCTTGAAATCCTTTTTTATAATGACAAATGAGATTTAAAATGGGATAATGATAGTATAACTTCTGGTGGTATGACCAATCTTGTTTAAGGAGAGAAGTGTATGCTAGATATTCAACAAATTAAAGAAATAATTCCTCATCGCTATCCATTTTTACTAGTGGATAAAGTTTTAGAAGTAGAAGAAGGAAAGCGTGCTATTGGAATAAAGAATGTTACAGCTAATGAAGAATTTTTTAATGGACATTTTCCAGATTATCCTGTAATGCCAGGTGTTTTAATTGTAGAGGCTTTAGCACAAGTTGGTGCTGTTGCTATGTTGAAGAAAGAAGAGAATCGTGGTCGCTTAGCATTCTTCGCAGGCATCGATAATTGCCGCTTTAAACGACAAGTCCGTCCAGGTGATCAGCTTCGTTTAGAAGTTGAAATGACGCGTGTACGTGGGTCAATTGGAAAAGGAAAAGCCGTTGCTACTGTAGATGGTGAAATTGCTTGTGAGACAGAAATAACGTTCGCTCTTGGAGAGAAAAAAGAATAGTAAACGTAAAATGTTTTTTTATACAGATAGGTGGATACCGGGCTGAGTTTGCAGCCTTGTGTCCACCTATTTTATTTGTGTAGTAATATTTGATTTGTTTAGCAAAGAAGTTTAGTAGTAGTAACACTTTAGAATATTAGTAAGAGTTTTTATTAAAGAAGTTAGGGGGAAATTGGAATAATAAGAAGGGAATTTATATAAATTTGCAGGTATTTATAGTGTGATGAAAGAATAAAGCAAATGTAGGAATTTATAAATTAAATTGTTAAGTGTATAAGGACAGGATTTTAAAAAGATTACAAAAGTTCGCAGTGATTTCATAAGAAAAATACAACTTTTTAGTAAAAGGAATATAAAATGATTTTATTAAAATAGAGAAAAAGAGATGATGAATGTGAAGCTATACGAGGTTTTACATGATTATGAGAATGGAAAGTTTAAAGATGGCGATATGTTTTTATATCAAAATAACCCAAGGATGATTGCAATTTTTAAATCAGGTAATTTTGTTTGGAGCGATGACTATGTAGCTGTTAGTTGCAAAGATATTTCAAAAGATATTTGGTATATCAGAGAAAAGTAGTGAAAAAGTACGATGTATAGGATTTGTTATCTGAATATTAAATCACTTGTGTTTGGTATGCATGGAACAAGGGATTTCTATAATTATAGAAGAAATCTATATTAATGGGAGAGTATGGCCGAACTGCAAAATAATTAGAAGTAAGAAGATTGAATCTTATTATTTTATATGATAATATGCCTTACGGCAAAATTTTATAAAGAAGTTACATTCATATGAATATAGAAGCAAATAAAAACTTCATCATTTAATTGATGGAGTTTTTATTGTTTTGATGGCAAATACTAATTGCTCTTTTTAATTTATCTTTTATTTTTAATCGAGAATAATGTAATATAGTGGGGAGTATAAAAATAGATATATTATTTTTAAATTTTGATAAAGAGGGTAAAGGTATGAAAAAGAAAATTTTATTTTGGGTACTCGGTATTCTTGGGGTACTAATCATAGGCGGGGGAGTTTATGCTTATAATGTGTATTCTTCTGTATCTAATACATTAAAGGAAGTTCATCAACCTTTAAAACGTGATCAAAACAACAATAAAGTTGGAGAAAAAGTTAGTAAGAGTGAACCAGTGTCAATTTTATTACTAGGGGCAGATGAGCGCGGTGATGATAAAGGGCGTTCAGACTCTTTAATGGTGATTACATTAAATCCTAAAAATAACTCTATGAAAACAGTAAGTATTCCTCGTGATACTTATACAGAAATTGTTGGAAAAGGTAAAAGCGATAAAATCAATCATGCTTATGCATTCGGCGGAGTAGATATGTCTGTAGCGACCGTAGAAAACTTCTTGAATGTTCCTATTAATTATTATATTGAAGTGAACATGGAAGGCTTTAAAGATATCGTCGATGCAGTTGGTGGAGTAGATGTAACTAATGATTTAGAATTTACGCAGGATGGACACCATTTTGCGAAAGGAAATATTCATTTAACAGGTGATCAGGCTCTAGCATTCACACGTATGCGTAAACAAGATCCACGTGGTGACTTTGGGCGTCAGATGCGCCAACGTCAAGTGATGCAAGGTGTTATCAAAAAAGGTGCAAGCTTCTCTTCTTTAACAGGTTATGGGGATGTATTAACAGCAATTCAAAAGAATGTGAAGACAAACTTAACGCAAGATCAAATGTTTGATATGCAAAAGAACTATAAAGATTGCTTGAAAAATAGTGAGGATATCCAAATCTCAGGTGACGGTCACAAGGCTGCCGATGGCATTTGGTATTACTATGTTCCAGATGCAGCAAAACAAGATTTAACAAATAAATTAAGAGCACATCTTGAAGTGACTAAGTAATAAATAATGACCCAAATTCTTTAGATTGAATTCGGCTTCCCAAGCGCTAAAGGCCACGAAGTTTGGGCACAATATGTAACGGATTATTTCGTTGCTAAGTAATAAAGGTACACAAAAGGTATACGAGCAATCGTATACCTTTTATAATAAGTAAGTGAGTAAGAAATCCTAATATATGTAGGAGGAAGACAATGAATTCAATTCTAATCTGCGGTGGAGCTGGTTATATCGGTTCTCACGCTGTGAAAAAATTAGTAGATGAAGGTTTATCTGTAGTAGTAGTAGATAATTTACAAACTGGTCATGAAGATGCAATTACGGAAGGCGCGAAGTTTTATAATGGAGACCTTCGTGATAAAGCATTTTTAAGAGATGTTTTTACACAAGAAAATATTGAGGCTGTTATGCATTTCGCAGCTGATTCTTTAGTTGGAGTTAGTATGGAGAAACCTCTTCAATATTATAATAACAATGTGTATGGTGCACTTTGCTTGTTAGAGGTAATGGATGAGTTTAAGGTAGATAAGTTTATTTTCTCTTCTACTGCGGCAACATATGGTGAGGTAGATGTAGATCTTATTACTGAGGAAACGATGACAAATCCAACGAATACATATGGAGAAACGAAGTTAGCAATCGAGAAGATGCTTCATTGGTATAGCCAAGCTTCTAATTTACGTTATAAGATTTTCAGATACTTTAACGTGGCTGGTGCAACGCCAAATGGTATTATTGGGGAAGATCATCGTCCAGAGACGCATTTAATTCCTCTTGTGTTGCAAGTGGCGCTAGGTCAACGTGAGAAGATTATGATGTTCGGTGATGACTATAATACACCAGATGGTACTTGTATCCGTGATTATATTCATGTTGAAGATTTAGTAGCGGCTCACTTCTTAGGGCTTAAAGACCTACAGAACGGCGGAGAGAGTGATTTCTATAACTTAGGAAATGGTAATGGTTTCAGTGTTAAAGAAATCGTTGATGCAGTTCGTGAAGTTACAAATCATGAAATTCCTGCTGAGGTAGCACCGCGCCGTGCGGGAGATCCAGCACGTTTAGTTGCTTCTTCTCAGAAAGCAAAAGAGAAGCTAGGATGGGATCCTCAGTATGTAAATGTGAAGACAATCATTGAGCATGCTTGGAATTGGCATCAGAAGCAACCTAATGGGTATGCTAAATAAATATAATAAGTGAAAGAAAGGGTATTGTCGTTCAACATACGTTCGACAATACCCTCTCTTTTTTTATAGGATTTTTGCTATACTAAACTGTACTATAATACAGGATGGAAGGAGGAGAATAATGAAAATACTTGTAGTTGATGATGAATCGAGTATTCGTAATTTGATTCGAATGCAGCTTGAGATGGAAGGGTATGAAGTGCTCACTGCGGCTGACGGGAGAGAAGCTTTAGAGAGATGGAATGAAGGGCCGGATGTATTGATTTTGGATGTTATGCTTCCAGATACAGATGGGTATGAGTTGCTTCGTTTGTTCCGCGAGAAGAATAGGGATATTCCAGTACTCATGTTAACTGCGAAGAGTCAAATGAATGATAAATTGCTTGGGTTGCAGCTTGGTGCAGATGATTATGTGACGAAGCCGTTTAATTATGCGGAGCTTATTCTTCGGGTCAAGAATATGACGCGGCGTGTGAAGAAGACAGAGGTAACGGTAAGTCATGAAGTAATCGGCGCGGGAGAGATAACTATCTGTCCTAAGGAAAGAAAAGTGCATGTGAGTGGACAAGAAATTCAGTTAACGTACAGAGAGTTTAATTTATGTCAGTTGTTTGTTTCAAATCCGCAGCGTGTATTTATGAGAGATGAGTTACTTGAGAAGGTATGGGGATTTGAGTATATCGGAAATACGAGAGCGGTTGATATTATGGTGCAAAGACTGCGGAAGAAGTTAGGGAATAGCGGGGAATATATTAAGACAATTTATGGCGTTGGCTATAAACTGGATTGTTAAGTGGTGATGGTATGTCTTTAAAAAGAAATATGGTGTTTGGAATAGTTGGACTGTTAATCCCGATTTTTGTTCTGTTGTACGCGGTTGTTTATATTACGTTAGAAAAGAATATGTATCATAACGCGGCAAATTCTTTAGAGAAGTTAAGTGTAGAAGCACAAATTTATACGATGAATTATTTAGAGAAGGAAGCAGAGGTCGAGACGCTCGGTCCGAATTCTCTTTTAATTGCTTCGTATTTAGCGAAGCGTATGGATGTCCGTGTACAGATGATTGGGAAGAATGGAGATGTTGTTGCGGATACGCAAAAGGGAGCACTTCTTCACCGGAATATTGATATTGAGAGCTCTTTGAAGGGGAAGAAATCTTATGTTTTTGAAGAGGGAGACCCAGCTCCAATTCTTTTGTTTTCAAGCCCAGTGTATTATGGAAACGATGTCATTGGTAGTGTTCGTTTTATAAATGAGTTAACGGGTGAGAAGGAAGTTTTAACAAATGTCGGTTGGACGTTTTTAATGACGTCTCTTTGTTTAGTAGCTGCGGGTATTTTCTTTGCAATTCGTTTGGCGAAGTCTCTCCATAAGCCAATCGATCAGTTAAGACAAATGGCGCATCGGCTTGCGAATGGTGATTATAAAAGTAAGATTGAGCTAAATGAATATGTAGAAATTGCTCAGCTTTCAGCATCTTTTAATGCGATGGCCGATGGGATTGAGCTGCATATTAAGCAATTGAAAGAGGAGAAAGAGAAGCAAAAGGATTTTTTAGACCGTATTACGCATGAGCTGAAAACACCGCTAACGGCGATTATTGGCTATGTGGATTTAATTCCGAAGTTAAAGGCGAAGGAAGATGTACAGGAGAGCCTGCGTTATGTAGCTGTAGAGAGTGAGCGTTTATTATCACTTGTAGAGGAATTGCTTCAGTCTTCAAAGTACGGGACGAGTACGTTTGAAGTGTCACCTACAGTTGTGAATATAAAGGAATTAGCAGAAGAGGCAGTTTCAATTGTGAAACCTCGTCTGCAGAAATTTGAGATTGAAGTGATAAATGAGTTAACAGATGTACATGTTGTTGCGGATTTCGATAAGACGAAACAGATCTTCTTAAACGTGCTTGATAATGCGATAAAATATAGTGATGCGACGCAAATTCGTATGAATGTAATTGTAAATGAATGTGAGGCGAAGGTTTTTGTTCATGATGATGGCATTGGTATAGATGAAGGTGTGCTTGCAGAGTGGAATGAATCGCCAGAAGGGAAGGTATTGCCTTCTAGTTACGGGAATGGTTACGGTTTATATATTTGTCAGGAGATTATGAATAAGCAGGGCGGAAGTATGCGTATTGAGAGTAGTGAAGAAATAGGAACTACGATATTTATTACATTTTTGCTTCCGAGACGGATGGAAGACATAAAAAACTTGAAAGCGGTTAAATGATACATTTATGAAACAATTATGCGGTATTTTCGAAACAACGTTTTTTTATCTTGGAGGTAGGCAGAAATGAAAAGGCTATCATTTCAAATTCTTATGTTTGTTCTTTGTATAATTGTTTCTCTTATTTTGTTTTATGTGATGGAGAAGCAAATATATAATCAAATCACAATAGTGAATGACAAACAAACTGTTTTACAAAGAGTGAATGAATCCCTGCCTACTGAAATGAAGGTTAGGCATGAAAAGTGGGGAGAAATTGTTATAACAGATGAAGTTCGTTTGCATACGATTGTTTCATTCTTTGACCGAATTCAAATAGAACCGAGAGAAGCTAAGAATCAAGAACAAGTATTTACTGGAGAAGTAACGTACTTGAATGGACAGAAACGTACTTTTGCAGTAGGTGACTTGTTCCAGTACGGGGCTGATATGTACGGAAAGAATGGTACGGATCCAATGATTTCAGCATTCCAAACGTATTTGTTAAGCCTGTATTACACACCAGAACGTATTAGTGATTTTTTTGCGTCAGCACAGGATGTCATAGTGCGTCAAGGTGATGTAGAACGTGCGATGAATGTTACGCGCATACTCGATTCGATTCGGTACGCAAAGCAAATTACAGATTACGGAGAAATACAGAAATTATTACAATCACAGAATGAACCAATTGCTTATATTACCGCTTATAAAACAGGGAAGCGTATAAAGAATGAGCGAGAAGACATTCTTACTATTTCTGTGTATCCATCGTACTTTGTTGTGCAATATCTCGGTGATAATAACGGGAATGTCATGTATATGAAAAGCTCCCTCGCAAATTTACCCCACTTTAATGGGCAGTAAGACCCCCACCTCAAAAGTCAGCGGAAGCAAAGAATTTAGGTGGGGGATCAACTGCCCATAAAAGTCCGATTGGTTCAACTAATAATCAGTGGAGGATGAAGATCCCCCGCTGATTAAAGTTTCACTTTATTTGTAAAGGAGAATGTGTCATGAGAAAGATAGCCTTTTTCTTCTTTTTGCTAGTAATTGGAGGAGCGATGTCTAGTTGCTCTCGAGATACAACCTCTATTAAATATAATAAAAATGGTCTCCCTATTTTGGATGATCGTCATCTTGTTGCGTACGTAGCAGCTCGCGAGGAAGTTGGGGAAGCGTTGCTTTCATCATTTTGTAAACCACGCGGCTGTACGTATGAATTTATTCGTCTTTCGACAGAGGAGCTTCTTCGGAGGGTAGAAGAGGAAGCTGGAAATCCGAAAGCGGATATTATTATTGGCGGTACGGTAGACGCGCATCAAATGATGAAGCAAAAAAATCTATCTATTCCTGTTGCGAGTCAGCATGCGAACCGTATTTCAAAAACTGTGAAAGATAAAGACGGTTATTGGTACGGTTATGAAGTGGAGAAATTGGCAATTGCAATTAATAAAGAGCGGTGGAATGAAGAAATAGCGCCGCTCGGACTTCCTTATCCATCAAGGTGGCAAGATTTATTAAATCCATTGTATAAGGGAAAGATTGTGATGCCAGATCCAAATGTATCCGGAACAGCATATACGTTTTTTCAATCACTTATTGATACTGTAGGTGAAGAGGAAGCGAAGGAATATGTGAAGAGTCTCGCAGGACAAATTGGTGAAGTAACGGTGAATGGTTACATACCAGTGGAACTAGTTGCGAGCGGTGAGTATATGATAGGCATCAATTTCATGGGAGATCAGAGAATGCTTCAAAAACAAGGCTTTCCAATTGTAAGTATTGTACCTGAGCAAACAGGGTTATCTGTTAATGCGATTTCGAAACTAAAACGTGCACCGAATGGTATTATTGCGGATTTATTTATTGATTATTGTTTATCAGAAGAAGCGGGGCACATTTTAGAAAAGGTTTCGTTTGGCGTACCAACGATGTTTGCGAAGAATGAGCAAGAAATAGAAGGACAGCCGGTTAGAAGAACAAACCAAAATATATCAAATAGCGGAATAATCGAGATATGGAATAGACAGCGTCTCTCTCAGAAGTGAGAAAAGGAGACGAAAGAATATGTTTAAATGGCTTAAGCCAGCACCTGCAATTGAAAGATTGCCAGCAGATATGATTGATCGAGTATACAAATTATTACGTATTCGTGTATTGATGGGAATTTCAGTTGGATATGCTGCTTATTATTTAGTTCGTAGTAATTTTACGTTATCAAGTACGTATTTAGTAGAAGAATTTGGATTTAGTACAGCTCAAATTGGTCTACTAGGTTCAATCATGGCAATTGTTTATGGATTTAGTAAGTTTTTTATGGGGAATTTATCAGATAAAGCTTTCGCCCAGCGCTTTATCGCAGTCGGTTTATTCTTATCAGGGCTTGTAAATATTTGTTTCGGTTTTGCATCGTCATTTGGAATGATTGTTACATTACTTGTTCTAAATGGTATTGTACAAGGTATGGGAGCACCACCTTGTAGTATCGTTATGACGAAATGGTTCTCGAAGAAAGAACGTGGTACGAAAACAGGTCTTTGGAATATTTCACATAACGTTGGCGGAATGCTTGTGCCACCACTTGTTGGAATTGGTGTAGGTATTTTTGGTGAAAATCATTGGCAAGGTGGCGTGTTTATTTTCCCTGCGATTATCGCAATGGTAATTGCAGTTCTTGTTTGGATTAATGCGAAGGATACACCAGAATCAGAAGGTCTTCCTCCAATTGATGAGTATCGTAATGACTATGAAAATCTTGAAAAAGCAGATCATGCTAACAAGATGTCACCAAAAGAAATTTTAATGAAGTATGTAGTGAAAAATAAATTTGTTTGGTTCTTATGTATTGCAAATGCATTTGTTTATTTAATTCGTTTCGGTGTTATTAACTGGGTTCCACTTTATTTAACGACAGTTAAAGGTTTCTCAAAGAATGAAGCACACGCAGCGTACGCAATCTTTGAAGGTATGGCAATTCCAAGTTCATTAATCGTTGGTCTTTTGAGTGATAAATTATTTAAAGGAAAACGTATGCCATTATGTATCATTAGTATGGTCGGAGTTGTTATTGGTACGTTTGTATATTGGCAAGCAACTAGCATACTTGTTGTAAGTATTGCAGTTTCTATTATCGGTTGTTTAATTTATGTACCACAGTTCTTGATCGGTTTAAGTGCGATGGAATTAGTACCGAAATTTGCAGTAGGTACGACAGTTGGTATGTGTGGTCTGTTCGGTTATGTAGGCGGAAGTCTTGTAGCAAACGCAGCAATCGGTGTTATTGTTGATCGTTCTGGCTGGGATGGTTGCTTTATCTTACTATTAACAGGTGCTATTTTATCAACAATCTTCTTGTTTATTGTTCAGCGTGGACATGAGAGAAAAGCTCCTAACGCAGCATAATATTTTGTTCGAAAAGCTATCCAATTATCATTTTGGATGGCTTTTCTTATATTAATATAACCTTTCCTTAAATCTATCTTAAAAGACGATATGTCATATTTCTAATCATTGGAATTTTTGTTACAATATAAATGAATGTGTAAAACTTTGTAAAAAGAATGTAATAATATGTAATTAGTTTTCAGAAAGTTTTATACAATTTTTATATTAAACTATTAAGTTATAAAGGGAGCGAGAAAATGGTACCAAATACGGTTCGTACTCCAAACAAGAAAAAAAAATGGATTATTATCGGGGTTATTGCACTAATTGTTATTGTAGCAGCAATTAATATTTTTGTAATGCAAGGGAAGAAGAAAGGCGCAGCAACAACGGCTGACGCTGTGAGTTTTGAGAAGGTAACGGAGCGAAAGCTTAATAATACGAAGCTGATTTCTGGTCAGGTGAAGCCTGGAAATATTGAAAGTTTTTATGCAGATCCAACTAAAGGAAAAGTGAAAGATATTGAGGTAAAAGAAGGACAAGAGGTTGAGAAAGGTGCGAAGTTATTCTCTTATGATAATGAAGAGATTAATTTGCAAATGAAGCAAGCTGAGCTTGATCAGAAGATGGCGGATATGCGTTATGATCAAGGGAAGAAGAAGATTGATTCGCTGAAGAAAGAAATTAAGAAAGCGAAAGATAGCGGAGCTGGGAAAGAAGTAACAGATCCGATGGAAGAGCAAGTAAGTGAGTTAGAGATGGCGCAAAAGACAACTGACCTTGAGAAAGAAAAAGGGAAGTTGCAAAAAGAAGAATTAAATAAAAAACAGAAAGAACTTACGGTTTATAGTAATTTTTCTGGTATCGTTCAAAAGTTAGATAAAGATGCGGCGCAAAGTTCATCTCAAGCGTTAGGTGGTCAAGGGAAAGCATTTTTACAAGTGGCGTCTAAAGATCCATTCCAAGTTCAAGGGACGTTAACTGAGCTTCAAAAGTCACAAATTCAAAAGGATCAAACATTTACTGTAACTGCGAAAGCAAATAATAAGAAGAAGTGGACAGGTAAGATTACAGAGGTAAGTGAATTCCCAACGAGTGCAGAGATGGCTCAAGCAGGCGGTATGGGTGAAGCAACTCAAAATATGTCCCAATATACATATAAAGCAAGTCTTGATAGTCAAGATGGTTTATCTCCAGGTTATCACGTTTCTCTGCAAGTAAGTTTAGAGAATAAGACAATGGTTGCTGTTCCGACTAAGAGTATTGTAGAAAAAGCTGATGATGCATTTGTTTACGTTGAGGATAAAGGAAAGCTTCGTAAACAAAATGTGAAAAAAGGTTCTACTGATGGAGACTGGACAGAGGTTGTAGAAGGCGTAACAGTGGGGCAAAAGGTGGTTAAAAATCCTTCCGATGATGTGTATGACGGAATGGAAGTGAAAGAGAAATGATCACGTTAAATAATATTGCTAAAACGTATTATCAAGGAAAATTGGCAGTGCCGATTTTGCACGGTATTAGTTTAACGATTCAAAGTGGTGAGTTCGTTTCGATTATGGGACCGTCTGGTTCTGGTAAATCAACGCTTATGAATATTATCGGTTGTTTAGATCGTCCAACAGAAGGCGAATATATGCTGAATGACGTGAATATCTTAACAGCAGACGAGTCAAAGCTTGCTTTAATTCGTAATGAATATATTGGCTTTGTGTTTCAGCATTTTAATTTGCTGCCGCGTCTTTCAGCAGTGGAAAATGTTGAACTTCCGCTCGTATATGGCGGCGTGAAGAAAGCAGAGCGTCGTAAGCGTGCGTTAGAGGCGTTAGGTAAAGTTGGATTAGCGGATCGCGTGCATCATTTACCGAATGAATTATCAGGTGGACAGAAGCAGCGTGTAGCAATTGCAAGAGCGATTGCGAACAATCCAACGTTCATTATGGCCGATGAGCCGACTGGTGCGCTTGATACGAAGTCTGGTGAGCAAGTTATGGATATTTTCACGAAGCTTAATGCAGAAGGTACAACGATTGTTATGGTTACACATGAAGAGGAAGTAGCAGCGTATTCTTCCCGCCGCATTGTACTGCGAGATGGGAAAATTACAGAAGATAGAAGGTGTGCGGTATGAGTTTACTAGATAGTATAAAAATTGCCCTATCTTCTATTTTAGCTCATAAACTGCGTTCAGCTCTTACGATGCTCGGTATTATTATCGGGGTAGGTTCTATTATTACTGTCGTTGCGATTGGGCAAGGCGGGGAAGCGATGCTGAAGTCGAAATTCGCAGGTTCTGGTGGTAATAACCTGATGCCAATTCAATTTAAGCCAGATATGAATGATGAGTTTGCTATAGGCGGATTTGAAGTACCAAAATTAACGGAAGAAGATATTATGGAAGTAAAACAAGTGAAAGATGTTTCACATGTTATTACGACAAATTCGACGACAGAGATACTGGATGTAAATGATAAAAAAGCAAATCTGAATGTTATTGGTCTTGATAATGAATATTTTGCGGTTAATAAAGTAAAGGTCGTAAAGGGACGTACTTTAAGTGAATCAGATATTTCTCATGCAAATAATGTTGTGATGATTAGTACAAAAACAGAGGAGACGCTATTTAAGGACGTAAACCCAGTTGGACAAATTATTGAGATGAAGGGGCAGCCAATGCAAATTATTGGTGTGTATACATCTGATAATGAGTTTATGGGATTTGAAATGGAAGAGGCGTTAATCCCCCTTACATTATGGCCTGTTTTATTCGGAACAGATGATATTCAAAATATCGCAATTCAAACTAAAAATGTAGACGATTTAGAAGCAGCTGGGAAACAAGCTGTTGATGTATTAAATAGTCGTAAGCCAAGTGAAATTTCTGGTAAATATGAACTGGTGAATTTAAAAGAATTACAAGAAAATGTTTCTAAAGTCACTAGCATCATGACGATGATCATCGGCGGTATCGCTGGTATTTCGTTAGTCGTTGGTGGTATCGGTGTTATGAACATTATGCTCGTATCTGTAACGGAACGTACGCGCGAAATTGGAATCCGTAAAGCACTGGGAGCAACGCGTAGTAAAATTTTATTACAGTTTTTAATTGAAGCAGTTATGTTAACACTTCTAGGCGGTTTAATCGGAATTGGTCTTGGATATGGCGGGGCATATATCGTTTCCACATTCGCAAAATGGCCACCACTCGTTTCATGGGAAGTTGTCGTTGGAGGCGTACTGTTCTCTATGACACTCGGTATTATCTTTGGATTAATTCCAGCAAACAAAGCTGCGAAGTTAGATCCAATTGAAGCATTGCGTTATGAGTAAGTAATAGTGTAGTAGAGAGGGGGCTCTCTACTACACATTACCGTTCTAGTGGGCGGTTCGTAGCCTCCTATATGAGGAAGTGAACCGCCCGTTAGAACGGGTTATATAAATGGAAGGAGGCGTTATAATGGAAGCAAATGTGAATACACAAAAAGCTGGCGGAGAGAAGCCATCTTTGTTTGGAATGATTACTTCTCCTGGTTTACAGTTTGAGAGAATGAAGACGAGCGAGAAAGTTTGGGGTATGTTCTTCTTAATGGCGCTATTACAAGGGCTTTTAAGTGCTTTTACTACGTACGTTACGAATACGTCACCTGAGATGGTGAAAATGAAAAAAGAACTAGGTGAATTTGCGGGACAGAGTTCACTGACATCTGACGTTATTTCCAGTATTGTGTCGGGGACTATAGGTGGTATGCTGGTAACATTCATTGTTGCAGCTATTTATAAAATATTTATGATGTTCTATGGGAATGATACCTCTTATAAAAAACTAGTAACGATTATTGTATATGCGAACATTGTTGCTATTATTGGTGGATTTATTAATGGAATTATAGCTTTAATTTTAGGTGAAGCACCAAATGCATATACAAGTTTAGGACCACTATTTGAGCAAGGTTCACTAGCTTATGGAATCGGTAATACAATTGAAGTGTTCTATTTATGGAATATCGTTTTAATTTGGTTAGGGCTGCAAATTACAGCAGGAGTAAGTAAAGTGAAAGCAGCAATTCCAATTATCGTTTTATTCATCCTTAAAGCGTTATTCTTAGCAGCGATTGTTATGTTAATTGCGGCATTTTTACCAAATATGCCAGTATAAATAAGGAGGCGTTATAATGGAAACGAATATTAATATGCAAGATGTAGGTTCAAAAAAGCCATCGTTATTAGGGATGATTACATCTCCTGGTTTACAGTTTGAGAGAATGAAGACTAGTAATGCAGTTTGGGGTGCGTTTTGGATACTTACTGTATTAGGTGGACTTGTTGCAGGTTTTGCTGCTTATGTGTATTCTTTAACTCCTGAAGCAATTAAATTTAATAAGGACTTAGGTGTTACTGTTTCACCTGAAATGACGTTTGGGACAGGTGTAGTATTTGGCGCTATTGGTATGGCGATAGGTTTCTTTGTTAGCGCAGCAGTATACAAAGTGTTAATGATGTTAATGAGCAATGATACTTCTTATAAAAAATTATTAGCGATTACTGTATATTCAAGTATTATTTCATTAATTGGTTTATTAATAAATACCATTTTAGCATTTGTGTTAGGCGGATCAGGTCAAGAAATGTATACTGGTTTAGGACCGATTTTCGCTTCAAGTGGTGGTGCTTTGAAAGGTATTGCAAATAGCATTGAAGTATTTACAATTTGGGGATTTGTAATCACGTGGTTAGGTCTTCAAATTACGGCTGGTTTAAGCAAAAAGAAAGCAACTATTCTTATGGTTGTATTCTTTATCTTAACTATTGGATTTGGCGCAGTAAAAGGGATGTTCCAATAATATCCATATTTTAAGTCGCTAGAAAGAAATGCAGCAATTATAAAAGTAATTGCTGCATTTTTGTTAAAAGGAGAAAATATATATGTTTAAGAAATTATTAGTAAATTTTTTGTTCATGTTAGTTGTATTATTGCTAGCTTTAGAATATATGCCGAATAAGAATCCATATATATTTGTTGGCGTTATAAGCAGTATTTTAGCTACAGGTTTATATGCAATCGATAAATTCTTCAAACGTATACCTACAGAATAGTATAAATCGAAAATGTATAAACAAGAGATTCCTTCTTATGTATAGAAGGAATCTTTTTTTATTTTTACCCTTATTTCAAATACGACCAGCAGAATTTCAAATTCTACTTCATGTAATTTTAAATTTCAGCGGTCGTATTTGAAATTACTCACAGTGAAATCGCTTCTTTATTTTTATATTGTGGAGGTACCGGCGGAATAACAAAGAGGTATACCTTTTAGAAGTGGGTACTGTGTGAAACCAGCAACTTTTAAAGAGGCAGTTGTGTTGTATGAAGGAATGATTGTAAATCAAATAAAGAAGTTAGGTATTTATCAAGATCATGAAGAGTATTATCAATGTGGTTTAATTGGTCTTTGGTATGCGTATGAAAGATTTGATGAGGAGAAGGGGAGTTTCCCTGCATATGCAATTGTAACGGTGCGAGGTTATATATTAGAGAGGTTAAAGAAAGAGTTCGCCTTGCAAGAAAGGAATGTTTATGTAGGTGAATATGAGGAGATTTTTACGTCTGAAGATGTTGAAATAAGAGCGAAGGACTTTATGAGTGTATTAGATGAGAAGGAGAAGTACATTATTTTCGAACGTTTTTTTGTAGGGAAGACGATGGGGGAGATCGCTAGCGAGATGGAAATGACTTATTATCAAGTGAGATGGGTGTATCGGCAAGCACTTGAGAAAATGCGAAATAGTTTAAGAGGATAAATAGTATTATAAGAATGGAAGGCAAGGGATATTGCTTTCCATTCTACTTATTCTGTTACAGTAGTAAGTGTAATAAGAGGTTTTTAGATTGCAGCGAATCTTGCATGTTCATACGTGATAATACGTATCCGGCTTTTAATAATTGTTGTTTTAACTTATGGGGACTGATATGTATGATTGTAGTTGTGCCATTTGAAAAATGAATGGTAGCTTTTTTACTCTTTTTGAAAAACTCTATGTCATCTATATGGTTATAAAACAGCCATATACAGTTTGGAGAAGAAGGAGATTCTGTCGGGAAAGCACAAATGTATTCTCGATGATTAATTGGAATTGGGACATTTTGTTTGAAATGAAAGTTTGTTTGAACTGCTTTCCGTCTGCCTTGATAAGTAGAGTGAACATTCGTTAGACAAGATTGTTTGATGAGTTGGAGAGCGGTTTGACAGGAGTAAAGATGGTTCCCGCTACTTTCAATCACCTTTGTTTGATAATAAGGGTGCTTGTATGGTTCTAGCATCATTGTAGAATTAGAAATAATAATATCGTTTTCGTCATTCATAAATTTGATTCCCCCTTTATAAATGATAATAAATCTTAATATAATTATATATGAATTAAGTAAATTAATTGTTAATATTCTGTTTCATATTGTAAATTTTGGCTATTCGTTTACAATCAATAGATGTTAGTCTTTCTAATTTGCATCGCTTGTACATATATATGAAAATAGAAAAGAGTAGGCGGTGAGATAGTATGAAGAAAAAGTATATTATTATGGCTCTAGTTGTTGTTCTTCTAGTATATTTAGCAAATAGTAATCCGAGTAAAGGAGAATATACAGACTGGGCAGCAAAGCAGTTTATGAAACGTAATGATGTAAGTAAGAAGCTAGATGAAGTTCAAAAAGAAAATGAAGAGGGCATCCTTGGCGATCTAGCATCGGCTGGTAAGAAGTTGGCGAAAAAATATGTTGAGCCACAAGTTGGATTATTAATCGAGAATTATACGAAGCGAAATGATTATATTTTCTTCTCAACATATACGACCGAGTTTGATATAGGCGGAGAACACTATAAATATGTATGCGTCGGATTTTCAAACATCTTTATTCCAATTGAAATGCCGAAGAAAAAAGACGAATCTGCAAAATGATGCAGATTCGTCTTTTTATTTATAACGTAATGGGAACTTCAGATACATTCTTTTCTACGAGACGGGCTCCTTTTTTTCGAGTATTTTCATTAATTGATGAAAATACAGATGAGGCAAGGATCGTATCCATTACTTGATTTACGACTTGTGCATCGACAGGTGTGATAGGTTTCTCGATAGAAAAAACAACTGTTTTTCCATCTTCTTTCGCGAAAATTAATTCTAATACTTGCATACGTTATTTCCTCCTTTATATTGATTCTGCTATACGGGCAAGGTGATTGATATTGGCTAATAATTAGCGGGGGATGAACACCCCGCTGATTAAAGTTTCACCTTATAGACTAGAAAGATCTGATGTGCTAACAAGTTGTACAGCGTGAAGTGGTGATGCTTGTAAGGAAGCAAGAGCACGTGCTACGTTTTGTACTTGCTCTAAGTTTGCGTTTGTTTTAACACGCTTAAATTGTTTGTTCTTGAAAACTGTTTTTCCGTTCTTATCTAATCCATTGTTTAAGACAAGACGTAAAGTTAAGTCCATTACGATTGTTTCGACTGCCATGTTTATCACCCCCTTTCACTTTATAAATAGGGTGTGAATGTCATGTTTTGGCGTGAAATTTTTTCTTTTTTTTGGTACGCTTAAAAGACTAAGAGAGGGGTTTCGGAAGAATGAATCGTAAATGGTTATTTTGGATTCCTGTTTTACTATGGATGGGATTGATTTTCTATTCCTCGGCACAACCGTATAAAAAGCAGGATATGCGTTCAGATATTGAACAATATGTAAATGTTGAGTTTGTGAAAGAGCATTTTTCATGGGTATCTATTGATTACGGCGGTGGTACACCTGTTAGCATTGCAAATAAAGGTGTAGGCGGATTTATTGAGTTTTTCCTTCGTAAAGGTGCTCATTTCATGGTGTTCTTTATGCTCGGTTCATTGACGTATTATGCTTTTCATCGATCGGGTTATTCGAGAAAAAGGTGTTTCCTATACGCTCTTCTTTTCGTTGCGGGATATGCGACATTTGATGAAATTCATCAATGGACTACGGGAGATCGTACACCGATGTGGCAAGATTCATTATTGGATACGTGCGGCGGATTAACAGGGATTATAATAAGCAATTGGTTTTGGAATAGAAAAAGGAGCTAATCTTTTGAGATTAGCTCCTTTTGTTTATCCTGCTATTCGCCGGGCAGTAAGCCCCCCACCTCAAAATTCAGCGAAAGCACAGAAGTTAGGTGGGGGACAACTGCCAGTAAAAGCCCGATTGGTGAAGGCTAATAATCAGTGGGGGATGAACAAACTCCCCACTGATTAAAGTTTCACTTTATACACCAAGCAATTCTTTTAGTTCATCTGTAGATAGTTCGGTCATCCAACTATCGCTTGTAATGACGGCATTGTTTAATGATTGTTTTCTCTCTAACATTTCATCAATTTTCTCTTCGAGTGTCCCCGTTGTAATCAGTTTATGAACGTGAACGAAGCGTTTTTGACCAATACGATATGCGCGGTCTGTTGCTTGGTTTTCTACAGCTGGATTCCACCAACGGTCGTAGTGAATGACATGGTTGGCAGCGGTTAAGTTTAAGCCAGTTCCACCTGCTTTTAACGATAAGATGAAAATGTCATACGTTCCGTTTTGGAACTGCTCGATCATTTTGTCACGTTCTTTCTTCGGTACACTACCGTTTAAGAAGAGGACGCGCTGACCGAAATGTTCTTCTAACACATTTTTTAGCATGTTCCCCATACCGATGTATTGTGTGAAGATTAAACAACTTTCGTTTTGATCTTTTATATTTTCAATGAGTTCCATTAACGTGCTCGTTTTCATGGAGCGTTCTATAATGTCTTTTGGTTCTGTTTCTTTTAAATAAAGAGCGGGATGGTTACAAATTTGTTTGAGCTTGTTCAGCATGAGTAATATAAATCCGCGTCTTTCAATCCCGCTTAATCCTTCTACATTTTGCAACGTATCTTGAACAAGTTGTTCATATAAGGAAGCTTGTTCACCAGTTAGTGGACAGTAAGCTTTCTGTTCTTGTTTATCTGGTAAGTTTAATGCGACTGTTTGATCTTTCTTCGTACGACGCAGTAAAAACGGCGAGATAAAACGTTGAACTTGTTGGATTTTTCCTTCGTCACGGTCCTTTTCAATTGGCGAGACAAAGCGGCGCTGGAATTGCCCTAAGCTGCCAAGATATCCGTGATTAATGAAGTCGAAAATAGACCAAAGCTCGGCAAGTCGGTTTTCCATCGGTGTCCCAGTTAATGCGATTTTGTGATTCGCTTGCAAGTTTCGCACTGCTTTTGACTGTTTTGTATGTGGGTTCTTTATATTCTGTGCTTCATCCAAAATAACAGCATCCCAGCATAACGTACTAAGTTCTTCTTCATCAAGCTGAGCTAATGCATAAGATGTTAATACAACATCTGCTGATTGAAGAAACTCTTTAAATGATTCGCCTTTCGCTCGGTTACTTCCATAGTGTAACTGAACACGTAAATTTGGTGCGAAACGCTCAAATTCTTTTTGCCAATTTCCAAGAACAGATGTCGGTGCCACAATTAGGGCCGGGCCGGTTTTGAGATTGTTCTCTGTTATATATAGTAAGTAAGTGATTGTTTGAATGCTTTTTCCAAGTCCCATGTCGTCCGCTAATAATGCTCCGAATCCAAGCTTTCTTAAATATAATAACCACTCAATGCCATGTTGTTGATACGGGCGGAGTGTGGCGTTTAGTGAAGAAGGGACCTCTACTTTTGGAATATCTCCAATGTGCAATAGTTTTTGGAATAGCTCTTCATAATATCCATCTAGTTCGATTTCAATATCGGTAAATGGACTATCTTCTTCTACAATTTCTGTTTCAGCAGTGTTGGATAAATGTTGCTGAAGGACATCTTTCATTTCGAGTCCATATTTATCGGCACGGCTCATGAGCTTTCGTACTTCTTCAATAAAGGCTGGATCCAGTCTCATCCATTGACCATTTATATTGAATAATCGTTTGTTTTGTTCAACAAGTTCGAAAAATTCGCTTTCTGATAAATCAATGCCGTTCGTTGAAATACGCCAGTCAAAATTAACGAGTGTATTCATACCGAAGAATGATTGTGTTTGCGTGGCATTTTGCTTCAGTTGCACACGTAATTTTGGTTTTGTTGCTTTTAAATTTTGCCACCATGATGGTAGTAAAATCGTAATACCTGCAGCGAGTAATTCGTTACTTGCTTCCGTTAAGAAGTTCCACGCTTCTGTTTCAAAGAGCTCACTTCGGAATGTATCGCCTTCTTTTAACCATGGTACAAGCTTACTGAAACCTTCTTGTGTTTCAAGAATACGCTCTTCATAATCGTGCCATCGTTTTGGTAAAGAATCGATGTTTTCATATACATATATGCGATGAGCACCACGCTTTGGTGTAACAATTGTTTCAAGCTTCCACATTTCAAATTCTTCTTGCGGCTCTTGTAGCCGTAGTCCAATTGTAAAGGGAAGGTCATCTTCAATGTATCCAATTTTTCGAAGCCAATCTTCTTCATGTAGTGCTGCATCTAATTGTCTTTTCGTAAAGTCGTAATGTTCATAAAGTCTCTTTGCATCTTCCCATCCGTCGTTTGAACGGTTATCTTGTAATATGCTTTCATTTACTGCAGAAGAGAAAAGAGATGCTAATGTGTCATCTTCAATCGGCGTATGTTGAACTTTCCAAGATGGTTGCTTTGGCCAACGCTCCATATCTGGTACGAAGCTACCGCTTGTGAAGACGTCCCATAATTCGTTCGCATCTTCCGTAAGTGCTGTAATAGGGCCGTTCATTTGAATATGGGCAAAGGAGTTCATCGGTTTATTAGCGATGTATTCAAATGCTTGTGCGTTCGTTAGCATAACACCTTGTTTTCCTTCAAAGGTTGCTTCTTTTAGAAACGTGCCGTAGAAGGAAGTAGAGTGCCATGTAAATGCATTTCGTTTCCAACTTGTTACGGATAATGGAGTACCGCTGTCATCTTCTCCCCAAAGGAACCAACCTTGACTAACATGCTGGAGCCTAATCGTTACTTCAGTTTGATTGATCATCGATTAATTTTCCTTTCCGTAATTCCTCTTGTAGTGCACGCAAGCGTGAATGTAAGTTTGCGATGTGAATAATGAAAGCATCCCATTCATCAGTGCGCTTTAATCGTTTATACAATGTACGTAATTTTTTTAAGTAACGAACTGCACGTCTATATGATTTACGATTTCGCTCTTCAATGGCCTCGGTAGCAGCAAGGTGATACAGAGGAAGTGCGGCTTCTGGTGCTTCTTTTTCAATATCTTTCAGCGGCTCTTTCAAAAGTTCAATTGCTTCAAATCCATGTAAGAGCTGAAGTTCTGTCCATGTTCGATACTGCTTTTTCGCGAGTACGTATTGCTCATAGTTTGCGAAACTATATGGTAATAGCTCTTGCAAAATCATTTCGAGTCCGGCTTGTTCATTTGTATGAGTTGCATACGTTTCATACATGATGACGAATAAGCGAACGATATCTTTTATGAAAATTGTATTTTCTTGCTCATGTATCGTTTTCTTCACTTGTTTATACGTAAAAGAAAGCCAATTTTTCGCACGATCCCATTTCATTGCATTTAATAACTCTTCTAACCAATAGAAGTACAGACTTACAACAGAAGCAGGTTGTTTCTTAAGTAAATCCATCGCTAATAGATCTTCGTCATTTAAAAAGAGTAGATGAGAAGATGCTAATGTTTTGGAAAGTGGATTGATTTTCGTATCAATTCGTTTTTCTTCTTCATGTAGTTGCTCTTTATTGTGTAACAGTTCACTCCATATGTGACGATAAATAAAGAACCTCTCTTGTGTATAGGCATCGGTGGAGAAGAATACTTCGTGAACGAGACGAGCTGTTTCTTGCAAAATTGCTTCTGACTCTGAAGGAATCGCTTCTGATTGTAAGTCCCGAACGATGGATTCCACTTTATCTACAAATAGGCGAACGACGTTAACAGGCTGATGATAAGAATACGTTTTATTTGCTTCGAAGTCTTGGATTTCTTCTAATAATTTTTGAAAGCAATAAAGCGCTGCATGTAACCTGAACAATTCATGTATCGCAACAATACGCGGAGCTTTCCGCTCAAGTTTCGTATAGAAGTCCGTAAAAATACTCATAAGAAAATACATTTGTTTATAAGTAAGCCGAGCTTGTTCTTTTTTAAATGATTCATATTCGGTATCAAAATAGGATTGCCAACTTTTATAATCCGTGTCTTCAAAAGCTGATGATTGCAATACTTGTCTTGCAGTTCGAATAGGAGGAAGGGAAGGTTTCGTATTATTTTTAAATAAAGTTAATACATCTCCTACTTGCCCGAAACTAGACGCTGCAGATAGTAACACAGCGAGCATATGCTCACATTGCGTTGGTGCGAAGCAATCACAATAGCTTTCAGCGACGTTACGAATCGGGATATGGACGCTATATACGCTGCCTTCAGCATCTACAGTTCCTGATAGCGTATAACCATCAAAGTCAACGTTGTAGACAACACCACTACGATATAGGTGCCGAGCTGTAGCGACATGTTCCTGATCAGCTGTTTGCTGTGGATCTAGTCCTTGAACGAACTCATTCGCAATCATCATAATTTCATCTTTCGTAATTGAGTGTTGCAGCATAATATTCCTCCGTACACATATTTCTTTCCTCTACCATTATAAACAAAAAATGCTCAAAACAGAAAAAATGAAATTTGGATTACATAAATTGAAAATCATGGTAATATATAAAATGTTAATTTTATATATTACCATGTAATTAAAAGGAGAGAATTTGTTTGTCAGATTTGCAATCGAAGTTTGGTAATGGATGAATAAGTTGCAAGTAGCACAGGAAATTGCGCAATTAAAGAAGATTATACAAGAGAAGTTACAAGCTAAAACTGAAATTTCACTTGAACTTGGTTAAACGGTATATATACAACTTCGTGATGATGAAGTTCGAGTAGATTTGTTGAAAGTTATTGTAGCACGAGTATAAGAGTTTGATGTTGCTATTTATAACACATGCAAAAAAATGTCTAATTTACAGAGCCGAGAACAAAAAGGCAGTGAAGTTGCGGTGGTCCATTATCAGTAGCAGTGTGTAATGCTGTTTATACTGGATGACGCTTTATGTAAATGGATTAGCAAAAATTCATATTACAGCCTCAGGAAGTAAGGAAATGATGAAGGAGTTCGCTGGAAGTTCTGAACCGATATTATCTATTCAAAGCAACACGCTATATTTAATAGTAGGTAGTTTTCTTATTTCTTACGTATTAACATTCGCGGTTATGAAATTAGTAAAAAAATAAGGGGGAGAAATACTTGAAGTTCTGTAGAATATGCGATAAACAAGTTGCAGGGCAAGTGAAATATTGTCCTAGTTGCGGAAGTAAAGTAGAAGAGGTTGCTGATCAAACAGCTTCTTCACATTTAGAAATAAAGAGAGAAACAAAGCCAGTCAAAAGTAAGAAAAACATGTTTTTACTTATAGGTTTTGTCATTGTTTTTGCTATTTTGTTTGGCGTATATAAATTTGGTGCAAGTAAGTTTTCGAAGGAAAAGCAAGTAAATGCAATGATCGAAGCATTCCAAAATAAAGATGTAAATGCAATCGATGAGTTTGTGAAGGTAGATGATCCAAGCTTAAAGGTTAAGACAGAAGATATTAAAGCGTACATACGTTATTTAAAGGAGAATCCTTCGTACAATAAAGAATTGCTGTCCTATTTACAAAAAGAGACAGTAAATCAAGAACTTGCAAAGGATAAAGTGTCCTTTAAAGATGGGCAAGTTGTAGAAGATGGAAAAGAGTTGTTCTTATATCCGAAGTATAAGTTCAGCATGAAAGCTTATTACATGAATGTAAGTACAACTGCGAAGAATGCTGAAATATATGTGAATGATAAAAAAGAAGCAGAGCTTTCTAGTGATAAAACTTCGAAAGAATTAGGGCCATACTTCCCTGGTACTTATGTTGTAAAAGCAAAGGCGAAGGCGGAACTTGCTGAATTAGAGACAGAAAAAGAAGTGGATTTAGCGGATGAAAAAGATGGAGCAATAGAAGTGAATTTATCACTTGAAGGAAATTATGTAACTATTTCTTCTGATGAAAAGGATGCAACTGTATTTGTAAATGGTAAGAAGAGCGGTAAGTTGAGTCGCGGAAGTTATAAACTTGGTCCTGTACCAGCAGATGAAACAGTAGAGGTACATTTAGAGAAAAATGCTGAATACGGTGTAATTAAATCTGAAAGTATGAAAGTGGGAGACCAAAGTACGTATTACTTAAAATTCCCGAAAGAAGCTTCTAGTTCAGGAGTTGGCGATTTTGTACGAAATCATATTTATGATAATGTACGTGCGATTTCATTAAATGATTTTAGTCTAGTTGAAAATAATTATGATAAGAGCGGGAAGTCGTACAAGGAAGACCGTGATTATATACAATATTTACACAAAAAAGGAATTACAGAAGACTTATTAACGATGGAAGTTCGTAATGTAGAGCGTCAAAGTGCTACGAAATATAAAGTAACGACATATGAAGAGTATCATATTCGTTACGGTGATGGATCTGTGAAGTTCAAAAGCTTTAATAATGACCATATCGTTACTGTTAATGGAGATGGAAAGATATTGTACCATTCTCTTGGAGCGAATAATACGCTTAAGTCAGAGGAAGTATCTGGTCCGACTCGCTAATAAAGGAGAGAGGTTGTTCAATATTATTGAACAGCCTCTTTTTTTGTATTTTATTTTTCTCTACTCTTGTTCACGAAGGAAAAATAAAAAGGATATCACTTAGCCGGAAAAAATGGCGAGGCGATATCCTTTTTTACAATTATGAGCGCGTTTCCTTTAATATCGCTTGCACATACGGATCATGTAATATTTGTTCTATAATTGGTAACATGTTTTGTTCGAATGGAATGTCGATAGGGAATGGCTTTTGTGAGCCAGGTTTGATTCCATATTGGACAAATTTGTAATGTGTATTTTTTTCAAAGCTGAGCACAATTAATTTATATCGATTGTCGTCGCCAGCGAGTGAAAAATCAATGGAAGTAGCATCGTATGTTACTTCATCTTTATATATATACGGTTTTGGTGTACCGATCCAGTCTACTTTTGCTTGTACATTCATGGATATAACCTCCTTATTGCTATTATAAAAAAATAAAAGCCAGCTCTCAACAAAGAGAACTGGCTTCAGCAGTCATTGGTTATTTTAAAATTTTCACTTTAACAGTTTTGCGTCCCCATTTTTGGGCAGCACTATCTGATCCAAGTAGGATGTCGATACGGTTACCTTTAATTGCACCGCCAGTATCTCCAGCGATAGCTTCTCCGTAACCTTCTACCCATACTTTAGATCCTAATGGGATTACTTTTGGATCAACAGCGATCATTTTCATGTTTGGGTTCGCTGTTAAGTCATGACCCATTGCAGTTAATACACGGCCGCCGTATGTGCCACCATTCTCGCTCGGGTGAGCTGTATATGCTGTAGCTACAACTGTTAACTCACGACCACCAGAAGGTTCGCTAGTTTCAGCAGCTTTCACAGCAGGCTTAGCAGCTGGTTTTGCTTGTGCTGCAGGTGCTTTAGCTGGTGCTTGCGCTTTAGCGGGAGCAGGTTGTTCTTGTTTCTCAATAACAGGTGCTGTACCTGTTAAGAAAGGAACGTGAACATAAGCAGTTTTCCCGTTATATTCGAATTGTAACCACTCATTTTGTACTTGGTTCGTTGTTTCAATCATATCGTCTTTCTTAAGCGTCCCAAGAATTTCTGAGTTTGTGTTCGCTTCAGCACGTACGTTTAATACGTTAGCTGTTACGTAGTAGATGCTTTTTGTGAACTCTGCACTTACGAATGCGTCTTTACCATCTAAAGTGATTTTTGACCATCCGTTCTCTGTATTTTGAACATCTATTTTATTACCGTTTAGTAATTTACCGACAACTTTTGATTCAGTAGTAGGGTTTTCGCGTACATTTAGTACGTCTGTTGTTACAACAGTTTCTGCATTAGCAGATGATGTGAAAATCCCAAGACCAAAAACTGCTGCTGTTGCTATTCCAATTAATTTTTTCATGATAGCCTCCATTGCGTTTGTTTTCGTGTCCTCATTATAGCAACAGATTTTTTCGGATTTCGGGAAAACACACAATTACAAACCATTCGTAATAAGTCGTTAATATCCTGTAATATAACAAAAAATATAGGAAAGCGTTTTTCACTCTATATGATTAGTAGGTTTCTACTTATATTCAAAATATTTAATACAACATATTGTTTTCGGCGTAAATAAAAATATTACAGGAGTGTTACATGATGTTTACTAAACGATTACATTCCTTGAGTATTTTACCGTTTTATGGGTAATATAGTTATATAAACATAAACATTTCGTTTGTGAAACTATAAACAAGTGCTATATACTAGCAAAAAAACCGCATAATTGTTACAAAAAGAAAGGGTTGCAAGGAAGAAAAATGCCCTTTTTTACATCTGTAACACATCCTTTTTTGGGAAAAAACATTCCCATCCGCATTTTTCTCGCACAATTTGACAGCAGTATTTCAATCTTATAGCTCTTGCAGAGTAAAAAGGTTATACGGAAGGTAAGGCTGCCCATAAGAATTCTAGTTGGTGAAGGTGAAAGTAAGAAAATCACCGCAAAATTATAGTTTTCTATCCGATTTTACATATCGGAATTGATGTTATTTATAAAAGCAAAACCTACGAAGGGGGATTTGATGAGGAAACTGACAAAAACATTCATCGTTTCATTAACATTATGTATTGCATTTACAATTTGGGGGATTATTCCCGAATCTATTATTGGAAAAGGTAGCTTAGGAAATGTAACAACCGCAATTCAAACTGCATTAGTTAGTAAGTTTGGATGGTTTTATATTATTTCTGTTTCTATTATTTTAGGTGTGTCTATCTTTTTAATTGTTTCGAAATACGGTTCAATTCGTTTAGGTAAAGATGATGACGAACCTGATTATAGTTATATGACATGGTTTGCTATGTTATTTAGTGCTGGTATGGGTATCGGCTTAGTTTTCTGGGGCGTTGCTGAACCATTAAACCATTTATACGCACCTCCGTTTGGAGAAGGTGCAACTGAGGAAAGTGCGCGTCTTGCACTGCGTTTTTCATTTTTCCATTGGGGATTACATCCTTGGGGACTATATGCATTTGTAGCGCTATGTATTGCTTACTTTACTTTTAGAAAAGGAAAAGCAAGTACAATTAGTGCGACAGTAGGACCGTTATTTAAGGGCGGGGACCATGGGCGTATTGCTCATTTATTTGATGTGTTAGCTGTTTTCGCGACTGTGTTTGGCGTGGCAACATCATTAGGTCTTGGCGCCAAACAAATAGCCGGTGGTGTTAGTTATTTAACATCTATCCCGAACTCATTAACGACTCAGTTAGTTATTATTGCAATCGTAACAGTGTTATTTATGTTATCTGCACAAACAGGTCTTGATAAAGGAATTAAATATTTAAGTAATACGAACATTATTTTTGCGTTTGCACTTATGATTATTGTATTATTTGCGGGTCCAACAAACTTTATTATGAATTACTTCACTTCGACAATCGGTTCTTATATTCAGGAATTGCCAAGCATGAGTTTCCGATTAAGTCCATTAGATGAAGGCGGAAATCAATGGATTCAATCATGGACAATTTTCTATTGGGCATGGTGGATTGCATGGTCACCATTCGTAGGTACATTTATTGCTCGTGTTTCACGAGGACGTACCATACGTGAATTTGTTATCGGTGTGTTACTCGTACCGACAATAATTGGTGCCCTTTGGTTCTCTGTTTTCGGCGGGACTGGTATTCATATGGAGCTGTTTGGTGATGCACATATCTTTGAAAAAGTGAAAGAGATGGGAACAGAAGTAGGATTATTCGCTATGTTTGACCAGATGGGAAGCTTTGGATCAGCTTTATCTGTTCTAGCTATTCTTCTTATTTCTACATTCTTTATTACATCTGCAGATTCAGCGACATTCGTTTTAGGGATGTTAACGACACATGGTAGTTTAAATCCACCAAACCGCATCAAAATGATCTGGGGTATCGTTTTAGCTGCTCTAGCTTCTATCTTATTATATGTAGGTGGATTAGAAGCCTTACAAACGGCAGCTATCATTGCAGCATTCCCATTCGTCTTCGTTATTTTCTTTATGATGGCAGCATTATTTAAAGAGTTACAAAAAGAAGGTCGTATGAAGCGTCATAAATAATAGAAGGAAAAAGAGCTGATTATGTATCAGCTCTTTTTTTATATAGAAGGAATTCGAACTGCAAGTCAGGGAAATAAAATACTTTACTATATTAGTAGTATGCCTTTTATACGGAGAAAAATCGATACATTTCGACAATGTTCGATATCTTGCGGATTCTATTCGTATTTTTGACAAAAAATTGTCGGAAATGTGTTGTCACGTTTATATATATGTGCTATATTATTTCCTGTAAGCGATTTCAAATAGTTTTAAAGCGCATTCAAGGGGGACATCTAGAATAATGAAACGTTACGAAAGAAAGTGGAAGCATATTTGTTTGAAACGTGTGGCACATCGTAGTGTCCAAGAAAGCACGGAACCTAAGACTGAAACGCGCAAAGAACAGCAAGAGAAGCAATTGGTTCTACAAAAATAGCAATCACTTTTTCGTATATAAATGAAGGTCGATCGTTCGTTGGGGGATGGACGTGAAATTACTTTCAGCTAAGGGGTATTGTCTGATATATAATTTATACGGCAATAAATAAGCACAGAGCATACGGCGCTCTGTGCTTATTTTTATTTGTCTTTTTTGAATCGAACTGTTTTATCCCAGCCAATGACTTGTTTCTTGCTCTTTGCACGTAAGTACAAAATTAAGCTACGAATGAATAAGTACGTAAAGAGCTGTGCGTACGTAAAGTACATGATTACACTAATAAAAATATTAGTTGGTGTAAAGGTTCGTTCCACACTCTGGGCACTAAATAATTGAGAAACATATGTAATATATGCGACATACCACATAAATAGTAGCGGAATGCTATATTGAATTTGGAATATCCCGAGTAACCCAATTACAAACCAAACGTTCGAAATGATTAAGAATAGCCAAAATACAACATACACTAAAACTTGTTGTAAGGAATGGACGAGAAGTTTTCCTTTAAAGAAACTTAATGAAGAAAACATTTTTTCTAAAATGTACAAGTTCCCTTGGAGCCAACGTGTACGCTGCTTAATAAGGATTTTTAAATGCTCAGGTTCTTGTTCCCATGTAATCGATTCTGGCACGATTGGTAAGAGATAGCCCTTTTGTGTAATTCGTAATGTTAATTCAGCGTCTTCTGCAATTGCATAAGGGTCATAGCCTCCAAGTTCTTCTAATGCAGAACGACGAAGAAGCATGTTTGTTCCTGTTAGTGAACCTGTTTGGAAGAGTAACCAGCGTCCGGATTGCATAAGGAGCTGGAAGATTTGAAATTCTAACGAAATCATTCGTGTTAGCCAGTTTCTTTTTTCATTGACAGTACGAACGTGACCAACAGCTCCAACAGCATCCTCGGTTGTTTCAGCGTGTTCTACAAGCATTCGAAGTGCATGTGGTTCAGGCTGGTTATCTGCATCATACACACAGAAGTATTCACCATCTGAAATACTAAGACCATAGTTTAAGACACGAGATTTCCCTTTTGGTTCACCAGGTGGAACACGAATGTGACGAATGTGAGCATAAGCTTTGTCAAAATCGTCACCAATTTCAGGTGTTTCATCTTGCGAGTTATCGTTTAATAAATAAACAGTGAGTCTACCTGGATATTCAATCTTCGCCATCGCCTCTAAAGTATCTTTAATAACGACTCCTTCATTGTGGGCAGGTATTAAAATATCGACGCTTGGATAATGTTCTAGCGTACGATCTTTTCGTTTACTATTTCGGTGAATTAAGCCTGCGAGTGTTAAGAATGAATAGTAAACAAGTAGGCCAGAGAATAGAAAGGCAGTAAAAATAAGTATATACTTAATCGAAAATGTGATGCTAATCCAAAACACGAGTACGCAAAATAGAAGAAATAAAAGCAGAATAACGAGTGTCATCATAATAACGTCTGTCCTTTGTTCCCAATTTGCTCGCGTGAAATTTTTATATCTTGGATCGCTTCAGCAGCAAGCCATTGCTCCATTTTTGGCTTTAGGCGGTTCATTACAATGTCAGCACCAGCTTCGTTTGTGTTTTGTAATAAAATAACTAGCGTATTATGATCGTATTCAGCAGCAAGGTCAAAGTCATTCCTTATCGTTTCAACTAATAATGAAGCCACGCGGTCCATAACACTTTCCTTCGTATATTTACTAAAGGAAGTGAAGTCGAAGTGAATCATAACGCCTGTTTCATTACGACGATTCATTGCATTTATTAATAATGCTTGTCGTCTTTCAAATTCTTGTCTTGTTAATAATTTTGATTCGCCAATGTATTGTTCTAATGTTCTCACACGTTCGGTTAATTCTTTATTTTCATGAATAACCTTCTTTAATAAATGTGTTGAGATATATACAATGAAGAAGTTTGCTGCCATTAGGAAGTGGGTAATAATGTATTCCCATTGTTCTGCTGTACTCCATAAGTAAAGCCATGCTTGGTAGAACAGGTAGAATACCGAAATAATGGTTCCTAATATAAAGAAAACAAATGCAGTTTTATCAGGCAATAATAGAAATAGTACATTAACAATTACATATATAATTGTAAAAATGAGAGCATGCTCATATTGTGTTACATGTACAGTTGTAAAATAAAATAAAATTTGTAAAATCCACATAGAGAGGACTTTATAGAAGTTATCTTTCACAAAACTTTCCTCCTTAAAGGTAATTCATGCAAGGATACTTGTAGTATGCGCAATTATTAAGAAATAGACCGGATGACTAGGTTATTTTACAGAGCAACCACAAGTAGTATCCCTCTTTTGCAAGAAAAAATAAACAGACTTACTAATTATTGTATCATAATGTTTTTATATTTCGGCATAAAGTATTGAATATATACGGAAAAAACATAATAAAAACCCTCCTCTTTACAAAGAGGAGGGTTTGCATAAATTTATAGGAACATCATACCTGCAACTGCTGCATTTAGGAAGTTCGCTAATGTACCAGCGATAACTGCTTTAATCCCTAATTGTGCAATTTGTTTACGGCGAGTAGGAGCTAATGTTCCTGTTACACCTAACTGAATTGCGATAGAAGAGAAGTTTGCGAATCCACAGATTGCGAATGTTAAAATTAAATTTGTTTTGTCAGAGAACTCTGCCATGTGTGGTCCTAAGTTTGCGTATGCAACGAATTCGTTGATTGCAAGTTTTTGACCGATAAAGCTTGCTGCTTGTATAGCTTCACCAGGAGAAACCCCAATTAAGATTGCAAATGGTGATAGTAAGTAACCGAAGATTAAATCAAGGCTAAGTTTAATATCGAATAAAGAGCCAATTAATCCTAATAGACCATTTAATAAAGCAATTAATGCGATGAAAGCCATTAACATTGCTGCTACGTTAATAACGAGTTGCATACCTTCAGATGCACCACGTGCCGCTGCGTCAATAACGTTTGCATCTTCACGTTCTGTAGAAAGTTCAACGTTATTATCTACTTTTTCTGTTTCTGGCATAATTAGTTTTGCGATTAATAGACTTGATGGAGCTGCCATAATTGCTGCTGCTAATAAGTGTTCTAACGGAATACCCATTGCTGCATAGCCGACAAGAACTGATCCGGCAACAGCTGTCATACCGCTTACCATAATAGCGAAGAATTCACTATTTGTTAAACGTGCTAAGTAAGGTTTGATTAAGATTGGAGCTTCAGTTTGTCCTAAAAATACAGTTGTTACTGAGTTTAAACTTTCTGCTTTAGAAGTTCCAAGAAGTTTGCTTAATGCGCCACCAACGACACTAACAAATCTTTGCATAATACCGAAATGATATAAGATTGCTACTAATGAACTAATAAATACAATTGGAAGTAGTGCTTGAATAAAGAATACAAATCCCCAAGGGCCTTTTGCGTTGACTAAATCCCCAGCAACGAACTTAATTCCCTCGTAAGAAAAATTAATTAATCCTTGAACGCCATCTGCAGCGTGTTTTAAACCTGCTTTTCCGGCATCCCATCGTAATACGATAAATGAAAATGACATTTGTAATGCTAGCGCGATTAAAATTGTGCGCCAATTAATAGCTTTGCGGTTGGAAGATAGTAAGAAAGCAATTGCTAATACTCCAATCACGCCGCCAATTCCCCATAAAAGATTCATGCAGTGTATGCTCCTTCCTCATAGTAAAAAAAGTGTATAAACCAGTTGTCTATACTTTTGCGAATATAACATCTTAAGTAACTTATCATAATGGACATCGGAGGTCAAACGTCTAACGAAAAGTTTAAATAAAAAGAAAATTCTTTAAAAAAACACATATAAAATGAATGGACATGAAATAGGTTATGTTTTTTATGTAAAAATATGCATTATGATAACGTTATGGATCATTATTGTAGAATATAGTGTATGAAATAGGAAAATAGATACATTATTTTTTCGGGGATATAGGTTATACACATTAAAAAGAGCCTTCTAGTAATCTAGAAGGCTCTAAAAATATAACTTAAGGTGCTTTCGTATAACCTAAGAAGTGTTTGCTCCAATAAGAATTGCTTAATGAAGCGATTGCGACACCTTTATCCCCAGATTGGATAAAGGATCCACCACCAAGGTAAATACCCATATGAGAAGGACCAGATTTATAAGTATTTTGGAAGTAAATTAAGTCACCTGGTTGTGGGCTTGAAGTCTTTGGTAAGCTACTCCAATATCCTGCAACACTTTGACGACTAATGTTATGACCAAATTTCTTAAATACGTGGTAGATGTAACCACTGCAGTCAACACCAGTAGCAGAAGTACCGCCCCAAACGTATGGTACGCCTTGCATTGATTTTGCGTAGGCAAGTAGGGAAGAACTATCGCCGTTATTATTACCTGTATTGTTGTTGTTGTTGTTGTTGTTTTGATTGTTATTTTGGTTTTCGTTAGGCTTATTATTTACAGCGCCACCAACTGGTGTTTTAGATAGGAAACGTGTTCCAATGTAACCATTTTGGCCGTTGTAGTTAATTTTACTCCATCCAGAGTTTTCAGAGATTACTTGAACCTTCTGTCCTTGTGGAAGTGCGCCTATGATTCTATAATTTGTACCTTCGCCGCTACGTACGTTTAATGCAGAAGCATTAATGTAGTAGTCACCAATTGAACCTTGATCAGGTTGTTTTGGCTGTTCAGGCTGTTTCGGTTGTTCAGGAGTAGCAGTGCCACCTTTAACGAATTTCATGAATTCGCTACTAACGTAGCCTGTTTTTCCTTGGTAGTTAACTTTAAACCAGCTACCTTCAGAGCCAATTACGTTTAATGTCGTACCATTTAATACGCCACCAATTACGCTATGGTAAGTAGCAGGGCCTGTGCGAACGCGTAGAGATGTTGCGTTAACAACGTAAGTACCACCCGTTTGAACAGTTACATTATTATTTTGTTCTTGTTTGTTATCTTGGTTGTTGCCTTGTGTAACGTTGTCGTTAGAACCGCCTTTTGTTACGTAGTCTTTGCTCACGTAAGCCGTTTGGCCTGCATAATTAATTTTGAACCAATCTTGAACTTCGCCAACAACTTGTACAACTTGTCCTTTTGTAACAGAACCTACAGTTGTGTGAGAAGTGCTAGGACCTGTACGAACACGAAGGGAAGATACATTTACTGTATAGTTTCCGCTTGCTGGTTTTACAGATTCTTGGTTATTATTATTTGTATTGTTGTTTGAAGAACCTGCATTAGAAGAAACACCAGATACGAATTCGCCACTTACATAACCAACTTGTCCATTATGGTTGATTTTCACCCAACCATTTTCTTGACCAATTACGTTTAGTGCTTGTCCTTCATATACACGTCCTGAAACAGAACTAGAAGTGTTAGGAGCGGTACGTACACGTAATACATCAGCAGTAACTTTATTGTTTCCACCTGTGCTTACAGTGTTGTTTGTTTTTGCACCATTTTTTGATACAAATTCGCCACTAACAAAACCTGTTTGTCCATTATGGTTAATTTTGAACCAACCATTTTCTTCGCCAATCACGTTTAGTGATTGACCATTATAAACACGTGAGATGATGTCGTGAGAAGTACCTGATCCTGCACGAACATGTAGTACGCTAGCATTCACCGTATAAGATGAGCTGTTTGATGCGGAAGCTTGGACAGTTTGTGTAGCAGCTTTTTGTGTATTTTGTTCAGGGGCAGCTTGAACACTATCAAGTGTAGGTGCTGCTCCTCCTGCTACAGACACTGCCGCGAGACCGGCAAGGTATTTTTTCATAATTTGTCGATTCCTTTCTGTCTGTAATGTAGTGAAGAAATATTTACCAACTGTTAAAAATTCTAAAGAGCATGTCGATTACTGTCAAGACTTATGCGGTAATCTGAATATGACAAAAAGATTACAAAAAAAAATCAAGGCATAAATCTATACCTTGATTTCCATTTAAATACATATATTGAATGTAGAAAGGATAGAAATTATACGTGTTTAAGAAGATGACATATTAGATTGTAATAAACTTTGAGTAAAAGATCTTTGCAGCATTTTAGTAATAGGTCCAACTTGGCCATCTTGAATTGCGGTTCCATCAAGATGAGTCATCGGCAAAATTTCAATCGTTGTTCCTGTAAAGAAACATTCATCCGCTTGATAAACATCACGAACGCTGAAAAGTTCTTCTTGTACCGGAATACGAAGGGTTTTCGCTAAGGAAAGGACATATTGACGAATGATACCATTTAAAATAAGGTGATTAGCTGGATGTGTGTAAAGAGTTCCATTTTTTATGAGAAAGAAGTTTGAACAGCTTCCCTCAGTTACAGTACCATTTCGTACGAAAAGTGCTTCTTTACAACCTTTGCGTTCCGCTTTCGTAGCAGCTAATACATTGGGTAATAAATTTAATGATTTAATATCACAGCGTAGCCAGCGCGTATCTGGTTCTGATATAGCACGTACACCATATTCAATCCATAACGCTGGTCTTTCTTTCTTTGTAATATAGGCATAGATTGTCGGCGGGACATCATATGAGAATGTATGGGTACGAGCTTGTACACCGCGAGTTACTTGCAAATAAATCGTTCCATCTTCGTGGAAATTATTACTTTCAATTAGTTTGTAAAGTAGGATAATTAGTTCTGCCTTTGAGAAAGGGAGTGATAATTCTATTTCTTCCATGGAGCGGTATAATCTTGTGATATGCGGATCTAATAAGTGAAAGTTTCCTTTATATAGGCGAATAACCTCGTAGACACCATCTCCAAATTGCAAGCCTCTTTCTTCAAGTTCTATGTACGTTTTTTCTTTCGTTGTATCAATAACTGCATCATTCCAAAGTACAAATCTTTCATATGCCAATTTTCGTCCCATCCTTTCGTAAGTGCATAAGTAAAGTGAAACTTTCATTCGGAATAAAAATCACTATAGTAATTTTTATGTGAGTACTTCTTTACATATGACGTATATGTATTTGTAAATGGTAGAGAAGTAGTGGTGATTTACAGCATTTTGTATATACAAATTCGAAAATAAGAAATAAGAATCCTGCTTTTAGATAAAAAAAAGCAACATTCTTATGGAATGCTGCACAAGGAGGGTAGCTATCTTTCATAGGGACATCGTCTTATTGAATGTTTTGTGTATGGAAACAAAACATGTTGAAAGACAATTATAAGAAAGTAGAAATAAACGATTCATATATTTCTTTAAGGGATCTTATTACAGATGAGAGATAAGAAATATATAGAACCTCGTTTACATATTTCATTATAGAGATGTTTCATTAATGCTATGTGAATATTTGGTAAAGGTTATGTAATGTTAAAGTTAATGAATATAAGTGATCGCATGGAGAAATATAAAAAAAAGAGGCTGAGATTACTCAGCACTCTTCTTTTCTTCTTTAATAGCTGTCTTTACTTCACCAGTTTTGGTCTTGTTACTTTCAGAGAAGCGAAGTAAGTCACCTTCAATGATTTTGTCAGACATGTTCAATTCATTTTGAGCACGATCAATAAGTGGTTGAGATTCTTCTTTTGGTAATTGTACAACTTCACCAGTAGTACGGTCGTAGAATGTACTGTTCGTATACATATATTTATCTGTAACGAAGCTACCGTCACGAAGAACAACAAATCCTTTATTTTCTGGTGAGAATACATCATGACCAAATTGAATTTGATTCGTAGAATCTACACCAAGTAAGTTTAGAATTGTTGGTTTAATGTCAATTTCACCAGTTGGTTTTGAAATTGTTTTACCTTCTTTTTGACCAGGAACGTGAATAAACATCGGTGTTTTTTGTAAGTTCATATGGTCAAATGCAGTAATTTCCTCTTTTCCTAAGAACTGTGCCATTGCACGGTTATGGTTTTCAGAAATACCGTAGTGATCACCGTAGAATACGATAACTGAGTTGTCGTAAATACCTTCTGCTTTTAGACGCTCAATAAAGTGTTTCATTGCTTCATCTAAATAGCGAGCAGTTACCATGTAACGGTCAAATACGCCATCGCCAGAGTTATAAGGTTCAATTAATTTCGTATCATCATCAAAGTAAAACGGGTAATGATTTGTTAGAGTAAGGAAGCGAGTGTAGAACGGTTGCTTCACTTCTTTTAACATATCGATAGATTGATCGAAGTATTCAATATCTTTTAATCCCCAATTTAATTTTGTTTCTGGTGTAATCTTGTAGTCAAGTTCGTTGTAGTAACGATCATAACCAAGTGCCGGATACATAATGTTACGGTTCCAGAACGTTGCGTTGTTCGCGTGGAATACCGATGTGTGATATCCTTGCTCACGTAAAATTTCTGGAGTCGCTGTATATTCGTTATTACCATGTGTGAAGAATACAGCACCACGGTCTAGTGGATACATTGAAGTATCTACTAAGAATTCAGCGTCAGATGTTTTTCCTTGACCAGTTTGATGGAAGAAGTTATCGAAGTAATAACTTTCTTTCGTAAATTGGTTTAAGAATGGTGTAACTTCTTGTCCGTTAACTGTTGCACCAATTAAGAATGTTTGTAATGACTCAAGAGAGACAACAATTACGTTCTTCCCTTTTGCAGTACCAAACATATTTGGATCTGGTTTGCTTTGCGTTGTTTTTACGTAGTTCTCTGTTTCCTGTAATTTACTACCGTCAGCAAAGGCCTTTTGTGAACTTGATTTTGCTTGTAAGCCAAGGTCATACACTTGGTGTACATATAAACCTAAGTTTTTAACAAGCATAACGCGGTCGAATGAACGTGTTAATAGTTCTGGACGCTCAGCTTCTGCCAGTCCTAAGTTTGCGAAGAAAATAGCAATTGTTGACACGAAGTATAGGGAACGCATTGGGCGTGCTACACGTTCTGTCGGTGCAAAATTCTTCATCTTCTTCAATAAAATGAAGAATACGATAATATCAGCAAATGCAAGGATGATTTTGTAGTTAAATAATTCTTTCACACTAGAACCTAAACTTCCAAAGTTAGATGTTTGTCCTAGTACAGGTAAAGTAACGAAGTCGTTGTAGAATCCGTAGAACATTACGTTACCAACAAGAATGATTGTTAAAACAAAATTAATTCCAAGTGCTATATAGTTACGTTTTTTCCCTTTTGCAAATAATGCAAGGCCAACAAGCAGTAATGATGCTGCTAATGGGCTAAGGAATAAAATGAATTCTTGCATGAAAGATTCAAGTTTTAAATCAAAGCTTGTGCGAGTAATAAGATATGTCTTTAACCATACGGCTAAAGCTACGAATACAGTGAAACGCACATTTTGAAATTGTGATTTCAAGGTTTCTTTCATTCATTTCCACCCTTTCTCTATCAGGCTTGGTCGATTTTGGAGCGAAAAATGCTAAAATAAAAAATACATAGTTTTCTTGGCCATAATTAAAGGTTCTATATTCACCCATATACGACTATAACTATGCATACCCTTTTAGTTTCTTGTGTTGCTCATAAGCATAACGTCATTTTTGTATTATACAACAAAATTCATTTCTGAGAAACACTATAACATTTTACATTTTTTGTATAAGATTTGTCACTACCAGAGAAAACTTTAACATTCGTTTATATGTCCGTCAACTAGAAAATATAACAAAGGTAGAGCAGAATGTTAAGTAAAAGTGAAAATTTCCTTGTTGAGAAATAAGAAATGACAATGGGTAAGTGGTTATCTAGAAACCTATTATATGAAGGGAATTGTGTAAAAATTAACGAACACTTGTTCTTTTTTCGTTTGTTTGTTACAATGAAAGTTCATTGATAGATTATGTGTAATTTTGATGAACTTTTACTGATAACATATTGTAGCTTATTTCTTTTAAAAAATAGGGAGGCTTTTACATGGAACAAAAATTTTCAGTTGAAGCGTTTTGGAAGAAAGTAAAACATGTTGCAAAGCAAGCAGGGCAGTCGGTCATTTATGCAAGTTTATTATTGTTTTACGTTTTGCAGAAACCGGATGTTCCAAAACGAGTGAAAATTATTGTAATTGGAGCACTTGCTTATTTTATTGCACCAATTGATGCCATCCCAGATTTCATTGCTGGAGTTGGTTATACAGATGATTTAGGGGCGTTGACGGCCGCACTATTGCAGGCATCGTTATACGTCAATGAAGAGGTGAAAGATAAGGCACGAGTGAAGTTGGCAGAGTGGTTTGGTTCGGATATAGACACATCATTTATCGATCAGAAATTAGATCAATAGGTGAGAACTGTTACATGGTGACAGGGCGAACGTAAGCGAGGAAGTGCTTTATGCCATCAGGAAGAACGCATACGAAAATAAACTTAATATCCCTTCCGGTTGTTTTGTTTATGCTCTTTTCGTATGGATTAACAAACTTTGATTTTTTATTAACTTTTGCAATTGGCTTTTTAGTAGGTACTACATTTTTAACGCCCGATTTAGATACGTATAGTAATGCGTATAATAAATGGGGATTCCTGCGTATATTTTGGTATCCGTATAAGAAGGTCATGCCACATCGATCCTTCTTTACACATACGATTATACTTGGTGATGTGATTCGTATTGCATACATGTTAATTGTGTTTTCTCCGTTTTTATTCCTATTAAATATAATCGCGCTTGACGGGAATTTAGTAGAAATGGCGAAGGAGCATGAAGTAGAAATTGTAACGTTTGTAATGGGAATTGTTGTCGCAAGCACGCTTCACATTATAGCGGATAAAGTGAACACGCGCCGAAAGAAAATGATGAGAAAAAAGAAGAAACGCAGAAGATAAAAAAACCGTCCCAAAAGGTATTTTGGGACGGTTTTTTCTTATTAAAAGGTTATCGTATTGCCGATAAGACTGCGTTTGCCATTATGCGTACCATTTTAATCAAACGTTTGTTTAAACTTAAGCTTTCAGTACTTTAATCCCTTTTACGATGTTCCAAATGAAGTAGTATAAGCTAATAATGCCGCAAATACATAAAACAATCATTGCTCCGATTCCAAGTGTTACGTCTGGTTGATCCGATCCGATACCCATAATTCCTAAAATAGTTACGCCGATGAATGTCGCGATACTTGGAATGATATGTGTCCATAGAGCGCGTTTTGCGTGTGGTTTCGTTTCAGAGTCGCCCACAATCCACACAATGATTGGGAATAAGATAGGGGCAAATAATACACTAAAGTATGATAAAGCTGCTAATATTTTGTTTCCGTTCATATATATCACCTCATAAATAATGTCCGTTGTTATACTTTTATTATGCAGGAAATGTGACGAGCTTTCTATCGATAAACATTACAAGAACATGACGCTTTTGTAAGATTTTCTAGTGAAATAATAAAATTTTCAAAAAAATCTTTTTTGAAAGAAAATAATGTGCTAAAGTATAAATGAAAGTTATTGAAAACGTTTTCTTAAACGTTTTTTATTTTTAGGCTAAAAGGTATGATGACCTGATAGTCTATTGATGAGGTTATTCTATTTAAAAGGGGATTCTTTAGGGGGAGAGAACAATGAACACATGGACACAAGTTTATGATCCGTTCGGAAACATTTGGATTTCTGCAGCGGTCGCACTTATTCCGATTATCTTTTTTTTCTTAGCTTTAGCAGTTTTCCGCATGAAGGGGTATGTGGCAGGATTTATTACAGTTGTACTTACAATTCTAGTGGCGTTATTCGCGTATAAGATGCCGTTCACAATGGCGATGGCAGCGACCGGATATGGTTTCTTATACGGACTATGGCCAATTGCTTGGATTATCATTATGTCGGTATTTTTATATAAAATCTCTGTAAAAACAGGTCAATTTGATGTCATTCGTGCATCTGTATTGTCCATTACGAATGACCATCGTTTACTCGTTATTTTAATCGGTTTCTCATTCGGAGCATTTTTAGAAGGAGCAGCAGGATTTGGTGCACCAGTAGCGATTACAGCAGCGCTTCTTGCAGGTCTTGGGTTAAATCCTTTATATGCAGCGGGTCTTTGTTTAATCGCAAATACGGCACCGGTAGCGTTCGGAGCAATGGGGATTCCAATTACAGTTGCTGGACAAGTAACTGGTATTGATCCACATAAAATTGGACAAATGGCTGGACATCAATTACCGTTTCTATCATTATTTGTTCCGTTCTTTATCGTGTTTTTAATGGACGGATTGAAAGGGGTAAGACAAACGTGGCCTGCTTTACTTGTAGCAGGTAGCTCCTTTGCAATTACGCAGTTCATAACAGCAACGTTCTTAGGGCCAGAACTTCCGGATATTACGTCAGCACTTGTAAGTTTAGTGAGTTTATCGCTATTCTTAAAAGTTTGGCAGCCAAAAGAAATTTATCAGTCTAAACAAGCAAATAGTGAAGTAGCTGCGACAACGACGGCAACGTCTATTCCAAAACTAACAGTAGGAAAAGTCGTAAAAGCATGGTCTCCATTCATTATTTTAACTGTGATGGTAGTCATTTGGAGCCAAAGTTTCTTTAAAGCGTTATTTGCTCCAGGTGGCGCACTAGAGAGCCTCGTGTTTAAGTTTGAAATTCCAGGCTTACACAATTTAGTAATGAAAGCAGAACCAATTGTAAATAAACCGACGCCTTACGAGGCAATTTTGAAATTTGATGTATTATCAGCAACAGGAACAGCAATCTTAATTGCTTGTATTATTTCTATCTTTATTTTGAAAATGAGTGCAAAAGATGCAGTAGCGACATTTAAAGAAACGTTAAATGAGCTTAAAATGCCAATTCTATCTATCGGATTCGTATTAGGATTTGCATTTATCGCAAACTATTCTGGTTTATCTTCTACACTAGCGTTAGCGCTTGCTGGAACTGGCGGACTATTCCCGTTCTTCTCACCATTCTTAGGCTGGATCGGGGTATTCTTAACAGGATCTGATACGTCAGCGAATGCACTGTTCTCGAATTTGCAAGCAATTACAGCGCAGCAAGTCGGTGTATCTGAAGTACTTCTCGTTGCAGCAAATACAACGGGCGGTGTAACAGGGAAAATGATTTCTCCGCAATCGATTGCGATTGCTTGTGCGGCAGTTGGACTTGCTGGAAAAGAATCAGATTTATTCCGCTTTACAGTGAAGCATAGTCTATTCTTCGTAATTATTGTTGGTATTATGACGTATGTACAGGCATATTATTTAACGTGGATGATTCCGTAAAGAGAAAAAGAAATAAACTTTTCATTTTTCAGATTATCGTGTATGATGGGAAAGTATTGAAAATTAAATCAGTGATAAACTAGGGGTGCCTAACGTATGCGTAGGCTGAGAGAGAAGCGCGTGATCTTCTTAACCCTTTGGACCTGATCTGGCTCGTACCAGCGTAGGGAAGTTAACGGCTTTACATAATGATGTCTTTTATGAGCCAGGTCCTTATTTTTTTATGGACCTGGCTCTTTTTATTTTGGCATGCGCTGGCCATATCTCGTCCTTGTCACGAACAGGGGAGGCAACAAAGTTTATGAAACAATCTGTTTCAGCTGAGCAAATTGAATTGAAATCGAGTTTACCAGGGAGTAAGAAAGTGTATGTGGATGGACCGCGCGCGGGTATGAAAGTGCCGATGCGTGAGATTGAACAAAGTGAAACGAACGGTATTCCGAATCCACCAATTCGTGTATATGATACGAGCGGTCCTTATACAGATCCGGCGTATAAAGTGGAGCTGGAAAAGGGGTTGCAGGCGCCGCGCCACTCTTGGATCATAGAGCGCGAGGATGTAGAAGCATACGAAGGGCGCGAAGTAAAACCAGAGGATGATGGTGTGAAGGTGGCTTCGAAACATACACCTGTTTTTCCGCAAATGGATCGCCAGCCGCTTAGAGCGAAGCAAGGTGCAAATGTTACGCAAATGCATTATGCGCGTAATGGCATTATTACGTCTGAGATGGAATACGTTGCGATTCGTGAAGGAGTAGAGCCTGAGTTTGTTCGTAAGGAAATTGCAGAAGGCCGTGCTATTTTACCAGCGAATATTAATCATCCGGAAGCAGAACCGATGATTATCGGGCGTAATTTCCACGTGAAGGTAAATGCAAATATCGGAAACTCTGCTGTATCTTCTTCTATTGCAGAAGAAGTAGAGAAGATGACGTGGGCAACGCGCTGGGGTGCAGATACGATTATGGATTTATCTACAGGTAAAAACATTCATACGACGCGTGAGTGGATTATTCGTAATGCGCCTGTACCAGTTGGAACTGTACCGATTTATCAAGCGCTTGAAAAGGTAAATGGAATTGCAGAAGATTTAACGTGGGAAGTGTATCGTGATACGTTAATTGAGCAAGCGGAGCAAGGCGTGGATTACTTTACGATTCATGCTGGTGTATTACTTCATTACATTCCAATTACTGCAAAGCGTACGACAGGTATCGTTTCGCGTGGTGGTTCGATTATGGCGCAGTGGTGTTTATTCCACCATAAAGAAAACTTCCTATATACTCATTTTGAAGAGATTTGTGAAATTATGAAGCAGTACGATGTTTCGTTCTCTCTTGGAGATGGATTACGTCCAGGATCGATTGCAGATGCAAATGACGAAGCACAATTCTCTGAGCTTGAAACACTTGGTGAATTAACGAAAATTGCTTGGAAACATGATGTGCAAGTGATGATTGAAGGACCTGGACATGTACCAATGCACTTAATTAAAGAGAATATGGAAAAAGAACTTGATATTTGTCAGGGCGCGCCGTTCTATACACTTGGACCGTTAACGACAGATATTGCACCAGGTTATGACCATATTACATCGGCAATTGGAGCTGCAATGATTGGCTGGTTCGGAACTGCGATGCTTTGTTACGTAACGCCGAAAGAGCATTTAGGATTGCCAAATAAAGACGATGTTCGCACGGGGGTTATTACGTACAAAATTGCAGCGCATGCGGCTGATCTTGCGAAAGGACACAAAACGGCTCATCAGCGTGACGATGCACTTTCGAAAGCACGCTTTGAATTCCGTTGGCGCGATCAATTTAATTTATCTTTAGATCCTGAACGCGCGATGGAATATCACGATGAAACGTTGCCAGCAGAAGGAGCGAAAACAGCTCATTTCTGTTCGATGTGTGGACCGAAGTTCTGTAGTATGAGAATTTCACATGATATTCGTGAATATGCGAAAGAAAATGATTTAGAAACGACAGAAGCAATTGAAAAAGGGATGAAAGAGAAGGCAAAAGAATTTAAAGACACTGGTAGTCATTTATACCAATAACATGTTACACCTCTTTACTTGATTGATCACACTGTAGTACCTAACTTAAATATAGAAGAAGCCCGCTTTGCTAAGACGGTAGCAAAGCGGGCTTCTATCGTTTATCCCACTTTAATGGGCAGTAAGACCCCCACCTCAAAATTCAGCGAAAGTAAAGAATTTGGGTGGGGGTCGGGCTGTCCATAAAAGTCCGATTGGTGAGGGCTAATAATCAGTGGGAGATGAAGAAAACCCCCACTGATTAAAGTTTCACTTTATAAGGCGAAGAAGAGGTGTACCCAGTAGTATAAGAGGAATAATGTGACGACTGTTGTGAGAGGAATAACGATAAGGGATACACTTAAATAGTCTTTCCATTTTACTTTAATTTTGTTTTGTTTCAGGATATACATCCAAATGAGGGAAGCTAGCGTACCGATTGGTAATAATAGTGAACCGATGTCACTACCAATAATATTTGCGAGATAGATAGTTTTTAATGTGACTGGGTCTAGTCCCATTTCTGTTAATGTGATTGTACCAATCATAAGTGCAGGATGGTTATTGAAGACGTTAGAGAGGAGGGAGACGAGTCCACCCATTGCAAAGCTAGCATAGAGTAGATGTTGACTTACTACTGGCTCAAGCCAATTTACAAGCGCCGCTGTTAATCCTGCGTTATGAAGCCCGTAAATAATGACATACATAGAGAAAGCGAAAATTAAAATGTGCCACGGTGTCTTTTTCAAAATATCGACTGGGTTTGTTCGTAAGTAATACCATCTCCAGATGAGAAGAACGAGTGAACCGAGTACAGCAACAATTTCGATTGGAATCGATAAGAAGGATGCAACGAATAGAAGACAGCGCATAAGGAAGACGAAGCCTAATACTTTTAACATGAATTTTGTACGGTTTTGTTTCGTATCAACAGAATTTTTTCCTTTTAACGGATGGAAGTTTTTCGTGAAGAAAATTTCTTCGATATCATATGAAGAAACAGGTAATTTCTCTGGTAGTTTTTTCTTTAAAACTGTATACATAAGCCATGACATAAACAATAGTCCTAATGTTGCAGGTACAAACATCATAGCTGTGTGCATATAAAGAGTCATATTCACAATATTTAATGCGATTAAGTTTACGATATTACTTACACCAATTGGTGCACTAGAAGCAGTAGCGATTAAGGCACCGCTTAATAAATAAGGAATTTGTTGATGCGGTTTTAATTGAAGGTTTTTTAGAAGAAGAATTAAAATTGGAGTTGTAATTAAAATACTACCGTCGTTATTAAATAAAAGAGTCATAAGAAAACATAATAACTGAATATACCAGTATAAACGGCGACCAGAGCCTTTTGCTAAGTTTGCGAGTTTCGCCGCGGACCAGTGGAAGAAGCCGAAGCTTTCTAATATAACGGCCATAACGATGGTCGCTAATATTGTTATAGAGGCACCACCAATCTTACTAATAATATCCATGACGTCTGGTTTTGATACAAGTCCAGTAATCAGGATGATGCCAGCGCCAATTGCTGCTGGCCACGCCTCATTTAAACCACGAGGCCGCCAAAAGATAACAATCATTGTTAAGAAGAATACAATAATAGTAATCCATATTTCAACACTCATATTTTGCCTACCTTTCTATTTCCCTTGAACAAATGTAGCTTGTCTCAAGTTTGTATTGATAGTATATTCAGCAAAAAATAAGAAGAACTAGACGTATAATGGAATAAAGTGAATATGTGTTTTTCAAGCTCAAGGACAAGTGTCACGAATGGTGAAATAACTATCGTGAGAGGAGTCTGTAAATTAGTGGGGCGGTAAGATAGTAAATGAAAATTATATGGGCAATTATGGAGATATACTAGCACAACTCAAAATATATCAGCGATTATTGAAATATATCGGCGCAACTCAAAATATATCAGCGATTTTTAAAATATATCGACTTATCGACAAAACATGAAAAAAAGAGTCCATCCCAAAATACTTTTTGGAACAGACTCCAAGGCTATATTATTTTTCCTTCAAAAAAGTTCGATCCTTCAAGAATAAATTCCAGAAGAAAATAAATCCTGGTAATAAAATTGCAATCCCAATTGCATATAGAATAAGCAATGCATAGAATGTTTCGACCGTTGTAAAGCTTGTAAATACAGTTACATCAGGATAAATAATATACGGTAAATGAGCGACACCGTAAGCGTAACTTGCAAATGCATATTGAGCCACGACTGCTAAAACGGCAATGCGAGGGTATCCTAGTGTGTCATACTTCTTGTTTGTCCACCAAAGAGAAGAGTACCCGATAACGAATAAAACGATAGAAACTGTAAACCATGGGAATTGCTTTATTAGTCCTTGCATAAGCCAGTGTGTTTCCGGATCCATTACAACGAGGGCGATAATCGCCGTAACGAGCGTTGCAGGACCAAGGATGATCGCGTTTCTTCTATAAATTTTATATGCATCTTCTGAACCTTGTTCTCTCGCAAAATCAGCAAGAAAGAGAGAGGAAAGAAATAGTTCCGAAGTTAGTCCGAAGAGCATATAACAATAAATAACCGGACTAGAAAGAAGTTTTCCATATAGGAGTACTTCTTTTCCTTCAGACATTGTAATATAGGCACCTTCTGTAACGGGTAAAACGGTAATTAATAGGGCTGGAATTAAGAGCCCTGTAATACCTGAAATAATACGAAGAAGGTGCTGGTACTTCGGTAGGGAATAAGCAAATACCATGAATGTACTGCGAATTGCCACGAGTACTAAAATTAACATAACGGGTACGAACATCACCGTTGCCAGAGTGAAAGCGGCTTTCGGAAAGAAACCGAGAAAAGCGACAACGACAAAGACGAGAAATGTATTTGTTACTTCCCAAGTCGGTGATAAGTATCGGTTGGCAAGCTTGGCAGCGAGCGTTGGATGTTTTGCGTATACCATGCCCCAAAAACCTGCTCCAAAATCGATGGACCCTAATATACTGTATACGAAAATAAGAGCCCACAAGATGATGATTGCAATATTTTCCTCATGCACGAGAATCGCCTCCTTCGTGATGTAAATCATTTGTAAGCGGATGTTTCTTAAAGAATGTCCGCAGTACAAAAACAGTTAAAATACCGAGTCCAATATATAAAATGATGAATAGAATAAATAAAGGACCGACAAAGTCAGCGCGTGTAGAAGCGTCGACTGTACGCTGCATACCATAAATAGTCCACGGTTGACGACCACTACAGCTAAAAATCCATCCAAATTCAATGCCGAGCATCATAATTGGTCCACATGCGGCAGCTCCCCAAAGAAGCCACTTCGGTAATTCTGCTCCTTTTTTTCGGTAAACGAAGTACCAATATAGGAGGGCAATTGCTGCAACTGCAAAGGTGAAAGCAGCGGTCCCGACCATTAAGTTGAATAATGTATGCGTGTAAAATGGTGGCCATGTTTCTTGCGGGAATTCATTTAGCCCCTTTACGACGGTGCTAGGATCTAGTCCCACTAGTAGGCTAAGCATGTTCGGGATTTCTAGTGCATAGTTTAGTTCAAGTGTGTTAGGATCCACAACGCCCCCAATCGATAACGGTGCATGTGATGTCGTTTCAAATAAAGCTTCAGCAGATGCAAGTTTTTCAGGAGAATGCTTATGTAAAGCAATTGCCGATTCGTGTCCCGAAAGCCACATCGTAGCACCTGTAATAAATGTCACGACGAGTCCTAACAGTAGTCCTTTTTTATGATATGCCACTTCACGTTTACTTAAATTTTTCTTTAATAATTTAAATCCAGCGATAGAAGCAATGACAGCCGCACCAGTTGCATAAGCCGTAATAACGACATGGAATGCACTTGTGCCAAAACTCGGATTAAAGAAAGCCTTCCACGGATCAACGTTAAAAACAGATCCATCTGGATTCATTGAAAAGCCTGCTGGTGTATTCATCCATGTATTTGCTGATGTAATAAGCACGGCAGATGCCGTGGCACCAATCATGACGAAGAATAGCGAGATTAATCTCATGAATGGAGGTAGTTTGTCAGCTGCATATACATAAATGGACATGAACAAAGCCTCTAAAAAGAAGGCAAAAATCTCAATTTGAAAGGGAACAGAGATAACCTGCCCAACAATTTTGGCAAAACCAGGCCAAAGAAGTGAAATTTGTACACCAACGATTGTTCCAGTTGGAATTGCTACACCAAGAAGGATGGCGAACGCTTTCGTCCATCTTTTCGCCATAATGGCGTAGTCGGAATCTTTCTTCCAGTGATAGAGTATTTCACTTATAAATATCATCAATGAAAGCCCCACGCCAAGTGTTGCAAAGATAATGTGGAATGCTAATGAAGAACCGAAAAATGCTCTTGCTAATGTTACCGTATCCATATGTAAACTCCTCTTCTTTTTTGCCATTATTTTCTGATTGAATTGGAAGATTTATTCAAAAAAACTACCAAAAATATATGTGTATTTAAAAAGTGGATATGGCAATATAACGTTTGAATATTCTAAAAAGAAAGAAGTTAATGTTTAATAATATTTTGTTTGTTTTTTAGTAAGGAATATTTTATAATCTTTTATGCGAACGTAAGTTCTGTTTTCCGGGGTGAAGAAGTTGATGTGAAATGGAGAGGATGTTTTATGTATCCTGAAGTCATTAAAAAGATGGCATTTTCAAAAGAGCATAGAGATTTATTATTGAAGCTGTATAATAAAGAGATTACGCGTCGTGAATATGATCGACTCGTGGAATCGCTATATAGACCTTCTAAAGAGGCTTGTGAGAGATAGAGGAACGGGAGACAATCTAACAGATTGTCTTTTTTACATTTACGTATGTTCTGGTAAAATTAAGGATAGCCTTACTAGGGAGGTGAAAAGTTTGCGGAAACGTATATATATAGGGATTGGAGTTATTCTCTTAATCGCTTTAGGTGGAATTGTATTTTGGTCAGCTATACAAGGAAACCGTACAGAATATTTTATTTTGAGACATATGGTGAATGAAAACGGGACAATTGCTACATATCGTTTAGGGGATACAAAGGCAGGTACGGGTGAAGCGAAAGGCCGTGAAGCTTTATCGGAATCAGCAGGACTATGGCTACAATATACACTCGATAAAGACGATCAAGCGTTATTCGATGAACAAGTTAAGGTTATTCAAAATAACTTTGTACATAAGGATCAAATCGTTGTATGGAAAATCTCTGAAAAGGGAGAAATACAGTCGGCTACCAATGCACTTATAGATGATCTTCGTATGATAGAGCAATTATATCGTGCTTATGAAATGTATAAGGAAGAGCGTTATAAAAACTTGGCAGATCAATTGAGTGATGCTGTAATTCGTTATAATAAGAAAGATAATTATTATGTTGATTATTATGATGCAGATGCAGGAAAACAAAATAATTTTGCAACGACATCATACTTAAATCCGCACGCATTCTCCTATATGAAGAAGTACGGTAAAGTTTCTGATCAGCAATATCAGGAAGTCGTTCAATTTTTAGCGGATTATCCAAGACATGGCTGGGCATTCCCGAAAGAGTATAAAGAAGATGGTACATTTATGTACGATAAAGAAGTGAATCTTATTGACCAATCATATGTTGCCTATCACAGGATTTTAGGTGGCCTTTCATCAGATGCTTATTTGGAATTTATAAAGAAGAAATTCCAGGAGGATGGAAAGTTATACGGTCGTTACAATTTAGAAACGGGAAAACAAACTGTGAATTATGAATCGCCAGCTGCTTACGGACTAACGATTTTGTACGTGCTACAAACAGGTGATACAAAGTTTGCAAAGGAATTATATGATCATATGGTCACATTCCGCAATGACAATGTATTTAGTAGATATTACGGTGGGTATGTAACAGGCGAAAATAATAATACGCATATTTTTGATAACGTATTGCCACTTTTAGCGGAAATGGAATTGGAGAAGAGTGAAAAATAAAAGGTGCCACCCTTGGGGATGGCACCTTTCATTTTTTGATATTATTTTACGTCCTAATATTGGAGAAGTAATCAATCACGAATTCACGGAATTGCTGGGCGGATTTCGATAAGTAACGTTTTTTTGACCAGCTTAAGCCAATTGTTCGCTTACAAACGGGTTCAATAATACGTAGCTTATTTAATGCTAAAGTAGAGTTTTTTAATAAAGTTAAACTTGGGACAAATGCGATGCCGAGGCCTTGCTTAATAAGGTCGCTAATCACGGTTGGTTCATCTACTTCAAAAGCGATATGTGGAGTGAAGCCAGCTTCTTTACAAAATTCATCTGTTAAGTGCCGAAATCCATAACCAGTGTTCATACTAATAAATGGTTCGTCTTTTACTTCATGCAGGTGAATACTGTCGCGTCCTGATAAATGATGACCTGAAGGAACGACTAAGAAAATTTCTTCTGTAATAAGTGGTTCCCACATAATTTCCTCACCTTCAATTGGCACAGAAGAAATGCAAAAGTCAATTTCTATATTATCTAGTTGTCGTTTCATAGAAGGAGTAGATGCGAGAAACTGTTGGAATCGAACGTTAGGATGTTCTAGTAAAAAAGAACCGAGTAGTTCTGGTAATATTCTTGGAATAGAAACTGCCAGTGTAATAGAGCTTTGTTGTAAGTCAGCTAAATCTTTAATTTCTCGTTCACCTTCACTTAATTCATGGAAAATGCGCTCTACTCGTTTTAAAAATACTTTCCCGAAAGAGTTTAATGTAATCTGTCGACCTTGGCGATCAAATAACGGGACGCCTAAGTCTTTTTCTAATCTAGCGATTGTTTTGCTGAGCGAAGGTTGTGCGATATGCAATTCTTCAGCGGCTTTTGTCATATGTTCTAATCGTGCAACTGTTTGAAAGTATTTTAGTTGAAGAAGTTCCATTTTGACTCTCCTATCTATAGACCAAAAGGAATGAATTTATAATTAAAGATGTATTATACAGTATGAAAAGTGACGTGTATAGTAAATCTGTTAAACCATTGTAATGGTGTGAAATTAGGAGAAGGAGTATGTTTCATGAATGGAATTCAACTTATATTTAAAGATTGGAAAGCAATGTGGCACCATAAACATGGACGTATCGCTTTAATTTTTTTATTAATCGTTCCTTTAATTTATTCAGGATTCTTTTTAGCTGGATACTGGGATCCATATGGGAAATTAGATAAATTACCTGTTGCGATTGTAAATTTAGATAAAGGTGCTGCGATGGATGAGAAAACAATTCATGCAGGAGACGATTTTGTTAAAAATTTAAAAGAGAATAAAGAACTGGCTTTTCATTTCGTATCAGAAAAAAATGCTGATGAAGGGTTAAAAGAAGATAAGTACTATATGGTTGTTACGATTCCAGAGGATTTCTCCAAAAAGGTAAGTACACTTATGGATGAGAAACCAGAACCAGCACAATTGCAGTACAAAGTAAATCCTGGTAAAAACTTTGTAGCAGCGCAAATTGGAACGACAGCTGTTGAAAATATGAAAACAAAAATTTCAAATAGTATTACGAAATCTTATACAGAAGGTGTCTTTTCAAAGTTTCAAGACTTAGCACAAGGGTTGAGTGATGCAAGTAATGGTGCTGGGAAGTTACATGAAGGAACGACAGATGCAAGAAATGGGGCCAATCAGCTTGCAGATGGTATTCATCGTTTAAGTGACGGGACATCAAAAGTGAAAGAGGGAAGTGAAAAACTTGCTTCTAGTAAATCAGCCTTAACTGACGGAGCGAATGAGCTAAGTCAAGGAGCAACTTCACTTCATAGCGGTATGGAGTTATTGATGCAAGGTGAAAAAACGTTACAATCAGGGGTTAGTGAATTAAGTATCGGTACAAATGAATGGGTGAACGGAAGTGAGAAACTTGCTGAAGGGCAAGTGAAAGCGGACAATGCAGCAAATAGTGTCAAACAACAATTAGAAGAGTACGTGAAAAATCATCCAGAAGTGCAGCAAGATCCTGCTTTTCAAAAGATTATCGCTACTTCTAAAGGATTAGCTCAAGCAACAAACACTTTAAATAATAGCCAACAACAATTGACACAAGGTGCGCAGAAGCTTGCAGATGGTCAGCATAAGATTGAAAAAGGTATGAATACATTCGGAGCTAAGTTAAATGAAGCGACTGCTGGAACGAAAAAGATAGCAGATGGTGCTACAAATTTAGCTAGTGGATTTACGAAATGGGGAACTGGATTTACATCATTACAAGAAGGTGTAAATCAACTTGCGAGTGGCGGAACGGAGCTGAATCATGGTGCTGACCAGTTAACGAACGGACTTGTTAAACTTGACGATGGTGCGAAAGAACTTTCTACGAAATTAGGAGAGGGCGCAGAAAAGATAGCGGATGTTCGCAATGATGATGCACGCAATTCGATGTTCTCAGAGCCGGTTCAATTAGTGAAGTCAACAGTTTCTGACGTACCTAATTACGGTTCAGGTATTGCACCATATTTCTTATCGCTTGCATTTTATGTTGGCGGCATTATGGCATCAAATATTTTACCGCTTGGCCGTAGACAAAATATGAAAGTAAGCGGAACGGTACATTTTATTAATAAATTAGGATTAGTATATTTAATTGGACTGATTCAAGCATTACTTGTGGATGTGGTTGTGCTAGGAGTTATGAAATTAGAAGTTGCAAGTGTGCCGCTCTTTGTTTTATCAAGTATCATTATTTCCTTTACGTTCATGACGTTTATTCTTATGTTAGTAACGGTGTTTGGTCTTGTTGGAAAGTTTTTAGCGGTAACGTTGCTTGTCCTGCAATTAGCGACGAGCGGGGGTACTTTCCCAGGAGAATTAAATATAGCTGTTCTTAGCAAGATTGGACAATTTCTCCCAATGTCCCATTCTCTTAGAGGATTGCAAGATGTGATTTCTTTAGGAGATTGGTCGCAATTACAAATGCAAATTTTAATATTGTTATGCTATCTCGTTGTTGCTGGTGGAATTGCTTGGATTACGAGCCATATACAACATAGGGAAACGAATGCAGAACAAGTTTCTTGAAATGAAAGAAGCTATCCGACTTTTTCGGATAGCTTCTTTTTTATTTGCGTTCCATTACCGCAAAGTAATTGTTTTCATTATCAGCAAAGTTAAAAGCTCTGCCAGTAGGTAAATCTACAACTTGTCCAACAGTAACGTTTTTCTCAGAAAGATCTTTATACAGTTGATCCAAGTTATTAGCGAAGAACATAAGTGAAGGAGTACCTAAGTTTAATTCAGGTTGAATCTTCGCAATTAACGCTTTATCGTGAAGGACGATGCTTGTGCCTGCATCTTTTGTTGGCGCAATTTCAATCCAACGAAACCCTTGTCCGTTATTTTCTTCCGCAATAATTTGGAATCCTACTGTCTCTGTCCAAAATTGTACTGCTTCATCTTGATTATTTACATATAACATAATTTGTCCAATTTGATTAATCATAGGTGTGTCCTACTTTCTTTTCTTGTATGGAATTCTATTATATCAAAGATATGGTTTGCATACTTTTTCGTGATTTTTTCGAAGTACAATCTTCGCCCATTTCATATTTGCCCTAGGAGAAGGTCCTGTAATCCACGTATGAAATGGTAGTGTGCTGCAAATGACCATTGCTGAAATTGAGATTGTGGCCGTTATTGTAAATAATAATAGGCTATATAATATAGTGTTTTCTTGTAGAGTGAATAAAGAAAGAAATTTTGTACATAGTTGCAAGAAGAAAAAGTGAGCTAAATAAGCACCATACGTGTAATTCCCGATAAAGCGTAAAGCTTTATATAAGAAACCGCGTCGCTGTACAATTGTAATAGACAGCACGTAAAGTATAATAATTTCGCATACGATATATAAAAACATAGACGGTTTTAAATAAGTCGAAACGGTTAAATGAATAGAGTTTGCTCCGTAAAAACTAAATAACTCATAATTGATGAATAAAAATAAGATAAAAAATAATATTGTGATAAGCGGGATATGTTTCATGACGAATAGCCGCCAAGTTTTTAGTGCGACAGCAGCGATTCCCCCCATGACGAAATAGAATGAGTAGAAGAAGAAGGAACGATCTGTATAATGTAAAATGGTTGAGCTAGTCAATTTCTCTCCATTAAAAATGTAGTGAGAAGAATACCACATTAAGAGGGAATATAGAGAAGCAAAGATGGTCATATATTTATATATGTCTTTTTTCTTTTCTGTTCGTTTTTGAAACCAATAAAATAGCGTGCATAGCAAAGGGAACAATAAGTGAATTTGGAACATCATAATCACGTACCAAAGATGTGGTGCAGCCGTTCCGAGTAATAAACTTTTGATACCACTTTGTAGTGTAATCATATCGTTTGTTGTTAATAAGTAAAGAATAGACCAGAAGAAATAAGGAATGAGTAAATGTGCGGCTTTTTCATAAATATATTCTGTGTAGGCTAATTGCTTCGTATATTGCCGAATTAAGTGAAAGCCGACGATAAATATGAATGCAGGTGCTGAAAATTTTGCAAGGTTAAATAGCATACCCATAATGAGGGATTGCTCAAGTAAAACATTTCCTTGGTTCATTGTATATAATAAGGAACTTTGCAAAACGACAGCAAGGAATGCAATGCTTTGCAAAACTTTAAATTCTGGTGCGCTTTTTGTCATTGTGTCCATCTCCTTTTCCATACATGATTATAGTACGGAGAATGGATAATGAGTGTGGAATATTTGTGAAGATTATAACAAATTTGTGGCGGAATGGATTAACATCAAAAAAGAGGATGCTCGTTAGGAGCATCCTCTTTCTATTTATTAAGCAAATTTGTTTTTGATCCAGTTCTTACCTTCTACAAGGCGAGCTGTCATTACGGCACAAGCGTTATCTGCTGTTACGTTTAACATCGTTGCAGGAGGATCAATGATTGTACTAATTGCTGCAATAATTGGCAATGCTTCTGGCGGGAAGCCGTATAGAGAAACGATTAACATTTCACCAATCATACCGCCGCCTGGAATAGCACCCATTACTGTTCCTACTAATAGAGAAACAACAAGTGCGATTGCTAATGTTTTCGGTCCTTCAAATTCCATGTTGAAAATACCGAATAAGAAAGCAATCTTTAATACGCCGCCTAAAACAGATCCATCTTTATGAAGTGTAGATCCAAGAAGGACAACTGTTTCACGAACGTCTGAAGAAATACCCATTTTCTTCGTTGCTTCTAAGTTCGCCGGAATACTTGCGGCACTACTACAAGTTGCAAGTGATGTAACTGTAGGAGAGACCATGTTCTTCCAAAATACTTGTACACCTTGTTTGCGACCTGCAAGGTATGCATAGAAAGTGAAGAATACAAAGAAGTAAATGAGAGACGCTGGATAGTATACCATTGCTGCTCGGAAGTAAGTTCCAAGAAGTTGTGGTCCGAATTCACCAACTAATGCTGCGAAGTAAGCAGCAAGTCCGATTGGAGCGTAGTACATAATGAAAGATACAACTTTCATTGAAATTTCTGCACCAGCTTGTAAGAATGTAGCGAATGGTTTTCCTTTTTCACCAACTGCTGAAGTTGCAACCCCCATTAAAATAGAGAAGAAAATAAGAGCTAACATATTTTCACGAGATAGTAACTTTGAGAAGTCAGATACTGTCAGAATACCAACAATTTGATCCGCAACACTAACTGCTTTTTCAGCTTTATCAGGCTGCGTTAGTTCTAATACAACACCTTGTGCTGGCGGGAACACTTTCACGACAATAATCATAAAAATAGCAGCTAAAATACTCGTGAATAAGAAAGTCCCAGCCATGCTAGACATAATTTTACCAAAACGTTTTAATCCATCCATATTAGCAATAGATGACGCGATGCTAAAGAACACTAACGGTACAACAATCGTAAACATTAAGTTTAAGAAAATGTCACCAAGCGGCTTTAAAGCAACTGCATCGGCACCCATGAAATAACCAATGAAACCACCAATTAGGATAGAAGATAATAAAATAAGCGGAAAGCGATATGCCTTCATAAATATATCCTCCTATCAATTAAAAAATCATACTGAATTATTATAGCGAGTTAGAGTCCTCTTTACTAGGAGAATAATGATAGATGGAATAGCGTGAAAACCGAGAAATTTTTGTTTTTAAGCTCGGCATACAGCAGGAAATCTAGACATATATATTTGTAACCTAGTGGTGGCAAAGGATACGCCGTAACTTAGGCTTGGAAAAAGGGGGAGGGAAATGGGATGAATATTTTACTTTGCTGTGCAGCGGGAATGTCTTCCAGCTTGATTGTTACAAAAATGGAGAAAGCAGCAGAGGCAAGAGGGATAGAGGTAAAGATTTGGGCAGTATCAGGTTCTGAAGTAAATAGTCATATAGATGAAGCTGATGTACTTTTACTTGGACCACAAGTACGTTATTTATTACCGAAAATGAAAGAGTTATGTAAGGAGAAGGGAGTCCCAGTTGATGTCATTCAATCCGTCCATTACGGACTTTGTAATGGAGAAGCTATCTTGCAAGCAGCTTTGTCAATGAAACCATGAGGAGAGTGGGATAGATGATACGGTTTTTAGAGAAATATGTAATGCCGGTAGCAGGGAAAGTTGCAGAACAGAGGCATTTGTTAGCAATTCGCGATGGGCTTGTATTGACGATGCCTTTCTTAATTATAGGATCATTTTTCCTCATCATTAGTGCTTTACCAATACCAGGTTATAATGATTTTATGGCGGGTTTGTTTGGGGAGAATTGGCAGAGAGCTTTGGGGTATCCAGTTAGTGCAACTTTTAATATAATGGCTTTAATAGCTGTTTTTGGAATCGCTTACAGACTTGGAGAATATTATAAAGTGGACGCTTTAGCATCCGGAGCATTGTCGCTTGTGACATTTTTACTTGCGACGCCATTTCAAGTTGCATATATTATACCAAGTACAAAAGAGAGTGTACTTGTAGAAGGTGCTATCCCAGCTGCATTAATGGGGAGCCAAGGGTTATTTGTAGCAATGATTATTGCACTTATATCTACTGAGCTTTATCGGTTTATTGTACAAAAAAAGATAATTATAAAGATGCCAGAGACAGTTCCGCCAGCTGTGACACGTTCATTTGCCGCACTTGTTCCAGGATTTATTGTTGTAACGGTTATTTGGATTTTACGTTTAATTATAGAAAATACTTCTTTCGGCAGTATCCATAATATTGTGGGGCAAATTTTACAGGAACCACTTAGTGTACTTGGTGCTAGTCTTTGGGGTGCAATAATAGCTGTTATTCTCGTTCATGTTCTTTGGTCATGTGGAATTCATGGAGCTACTATTGTTGGTGGTGTAATGAGTCCTGTTTGGTTGTCGTTAATGGATCAAAATCGAGTTGCTTACCAAGCAGGGCAAGATATACCAAATACGATTACTGCACAGTTTTTTGACCTATGGATTTATATGGGCGGTTCCGGTGCGACACTTGCTTTAGTTGTAGGAATGTTATTATTTGCCCGAAGTCAGCAATTAAAAAGTATAGGTCGATTGTCAATTGCGCCTGGTATATTTAATATTAATGAGATGGTAACTTTTGGGATGCCAATTGTCATGAACCCAATTTTATTAATTCCATTTATTTTGGTTCCAGTTGTATTAACAATTGTTTCTTACTTTGCAATGGAATGGGGATTAGTTGCTCGTCCGAGCGGAGCTGCTGTACCTTGGACGACACCGATTCTTTTTAGTGGATATTTAGGATCGGGCGGGAAACTTTCAGGTGTTGTTTTACAACTTGTTAACTTTGCGCTTGCATTCTTCATTTATTTACCGTTCTTAAAAATATGGGATAAACAAAAAGTAGCGGAAGAAAAGGGGGAGTAAAGAACTAAAATGGATACGATAGAAACGAAAGCTTTTCATTTAATTTTGCATGGGGGAAATGCGCGAAGTTTTTCAATGGAAGCAATTGATTGCGCAAAGCGTGGAAAATTTATAGAAGCAGAAGCTAAATTACAAGAAGCGTTAGAGGAATTAAAAGAGGCGCACCGTGTACAAACGGATCTCATACAAAAAGAAGCTGGTGGTGAAAAGACTGAAGTTACCCTTCTGATGGTACACGCGCAAGATCATTTAATGAATGCGATTACGGTGAAGGAATTAGCGAGTGAATTTGTAGAATTATATAGGAAGATGTCAATGTCTGAATGAACCTTGCGTATGCAAGGTTTTTTTATGTTGTATAAAGAGACAGTTATGATGAAACAAAAACCACTTACGCAGGATTATATTTATTATTTCCAAGTTTATGTAAAAATGAAATTGTAAAGGGGGTGGGAAATAGATGAAAGTTCGCATCGAATTGGACCCATCACAAAAAGAAGTAGAAATTATTATAAAGACAAGCGAAGTAACAGATGAAATTCAGCAGATTTTGAAAATAATTGAAGGAGGGAATGTGAATCAAATTGTCGGTGTATTAAATCAGCAGTATTATTTATTATCTTTAAATGATATTTTTTGGTTTTATACAGAAGAAAGAAAAGTAATGGCGAAAACAAGGAAAGGGAGTCTGGAAGTGAAGGCTCGTTTATATGAGTTAGAGGAACAGTTAGCTGGAAAGCGGTTTGCTAGATTTTCTAAGTCGATACTTGCAAACTTAGGTCATGTCACAAGCTTTGAAATGTCTTTTAGTGGAAGTATGTGTGCTCATTTTTCTAACGGAATGAAAGAATATGTTTCGAGAAAATATGTACCGCTCATTAAAGAGGCTTTAAATATAGGAGGAGGTTAAAAGATGTTTGATAGAATTGTTAATAAAATAGCTTTTGGGCTCGGGATGGCGATGTTATATAGTTTGTTGTTTTTATGGATTGGTTATGTAAAAGGAATGGAAACAGTGGAAACAAAAACATTAATTATGTATTTAGTTACGGCAAATTTAGTAGGACTTATCTTCTCTTTCGCTTCATTTATTTTTGAAAAAGAAGAATGGAGCGTATTAAAGCAGACGATGATTCACTTTATTGTTTTACTAGGAGCATTTTTGCCTACAGCCATTTGGATTGGTTGGGTTCCAAACCGTTTCGGTCCGATTCTTGTTTGCATAGGAAGTTTTATTGTTATTTACTTCATTATATGGTTTATGATGACGTTATATTGGAAACGAAAAATCAAGAAATTAAATCATCGATTAAGGTGAAAAAGATATATATGTTTCTGTACCATCAGTGGAATGTTCGTTCCACTGATGGCATTTACAATCCTCCTTTTTACAAATGAGTAAGGTTCATATTTAATCAGTAGTAACAATCTCCCCTATACCACGAATTAGTTTTTTTATATTCATCTCATTTGGTTTTAATATACTCACGATATAATCAATCGCTATTTGCGGTTCAACGGTCGTACCGCACGTGTAACAGTCAATGGCTGCAAAGTTTTTTTCTGGATAAGTGTGAATAGAAAGGTGGCTTTCAGATAGTAAAACTAAAACAGTAACACCATGCGGATCGAATTCTTTTGCAATTACGTTTAAAACATGGGCACCTGAGTGATCAGCAGCGGTAACTAAATGATATTCTAAAAAGCGAACATCATCTAATAGAGAAAAGTCCACTCCCCATAAATCTACTATTATATGCTTACCGAAAGTAGAGTATTCCATAAGGTAGCACTCCTCACTATAATATCGTTAAAACTCCATTTCTTTTTTATAACACTGATGTAGGATAAGGTTTGATTCTGAATTTAAAAGGGCAAGATTGCGCTGTTCAAGATGCTCTTCTTTAAATTGAAATAAAGGAAAGAGAAGAGAAGGTAATGTTCGAGGAGTTGGCACAACATATAATTGTTCAATTTGATCAAGTACATAGGCAGAGTTAGCAGCAATATGAAAACCCCAGTCAGTTCCGAAAGAAGGAACGATTGTATGATAGCTTTTCACAGTTAATCCAGCGTGTTCAATTGTGTTACCGATGCTCCAGTATACTAGAGGTGCATCAGCAGGTGAATTAGATTGGCAGACGAACGCGCCATCTTCTGTTAAAAACGTAGCTATACGAGCAAAAAGTTCGCTTGTATATAAAGTACTTAACAACTCTGTCGCTGGATCTGGAAAATCAATAATGATTACATCGTATAAAGAGGAAGGAGAATTCAGAAATTCTTTTGCATCACATACGTGTGCATTCACACGATTATCAAAAAATGCGCTATTGTTTAAAGAAACTAATTCAGGAACGTTACGAGCCATATCAATCATCGATCCATCTAAATCAACAAGGTCTACATGTAGGACAGTTTCATATTTCAAAACTTCTCGCAGGGCAAGACCATCGCCACCACCTAATATGAGAACACGCTTTGGGTCAATTACCTTTGACATAATTGGATGAACGAGTGCTTCATGATAAATTTGCTCATCGACGGAACTAAATTGTAGTTGCTTGTCCAAATATAAACGAACATCGCTTACTTGTAACAAAGTAATATTTTGATAATTACTTTGTTCTGCAAATAAACTCGTATGCTCGCCATTTTCTATCTGTTGTAGAGAAATTGCATCCCATACATCTAAGTTGTGTGAACTTGTTTCTATTATAGGTTCCAATTGTTTCTGTTTGTCTTGTTTGTCCTGTTTGTCTTGTTTGTCCTGTTTGTCTTGTTTGTCCTGTTTGTCCTGTTTGTCCTGTTTGTTCTGTTTGTCCTGTTTGTCCTGTTTGTCCTGTTTGTTCTGTTTGTCCTGTTTGTCCTGTTTGTTCTGTTTGTTCTGTTTGTCCTGTTTATCCTGTTTGTCCTGTTTGTCTTGTTTGTCTTGTTTGTCCTGTTTGTTCTGTTTTTCTTGTTTATCCTGTTTGTCCTGCTTATTTTCTATTTCTTCTTGTTCTAGTTCAAATTTGTCAGAGTCTAATTCAGAACGCTTGTCTTTTTTATAGCTTGTTATTCTATAAATCTTTATTTTGTTCTGTTTTCTATGTTTTGGCATAGGAATCCCCTTTCGAATTGTGTTATTTTACTCTATTCTATGTAATTTAATAGAGTTTGCTTGGACAATAGATAGAAGAGTGTGTTCAAGAAAGGTTTATTTTTTTACTAGATTTTCACGCTAAAAAAATTTTTTAGTGTTTTTTTGATTTAAACACAACTAGACAACTAAACACTAATCTATTTTCATACAGTTATGTGTGAAAAGCGTGTTGTTTTATAACACACTGTGTGTTTTTTGAGTGACACACTAATCGAAAGCGTTAACACACAAAGAAAACAGTCGAAAAAGTGCTGATTTTAGTGGTTTTAAAAAGTTGGCACGCTAATTGCATTAATAAATAGCGTAAAGAAAAATAAATAAAACATAAAATTTTTATACTACACAAGGGGGATTTTCAAATGAATATTTTATTATGTTGCTCAGCAGGGATGTCTACAAGTTTACTAGTTACAAAAATGGAAGCGGCTGCAAAAGCTCGCGGTCTAGAAGGAAAGATTTGGGCTGTATCTGGGGATGCAGTAAAAACAAATATCGATCAAGCAGACGTATTATTATTAGGACCACAAGTTCGTTACATGCTTTCTTCAATGAAAACGCTTGCTGATGAGAAGAACGTTGGAATCGACGTTATCAATCCAATGCACTACGGCATGATGAATGGAGAAGCAGTTTTAGATCACGCATTAACACTTAAAAAATAATTAGGGGGGAAGCGAAATGCAAAAGTTTATTGCATTCATGGAGAAATATATTGTTCCTGTCGCTGGTAAAATCGGATCGCAACGTCACTTAGCTGCGATCCGTGACGGATTTATTGCAGTTATGCCACTTATTTTAGTTGGTGCACTGGCATCACTAATTAATGGTTTTCCGTCTGAAGCTTTCCAAGATTTCATGAAAGGTTTGTTTGGTGAAACGTGGAAACAAGTTGGCGGTGGAATGTGGACTGGTTCTTTCGCGATTCTAGCACTAATCATAGCATTTACAACAAGTTATAACTTAGCAAAATCTTACGGCGTTGATGGTTTGTCAGCAGGTATTATTTCATTTGGTGCGTTAATTATTCTTACGCCAACAACACCGAAAGAAGGCGGATTGAACTTAGCTTGGACAGGTGCACAAGGGTTATTCGTAGCAATTATTGTGGCACTCCTTGTTACTGAAGTATTCCGTTTCTTTGTACAAAGAAACATTACTTTTAAAATGCCTGATGGAGTACCACCAGCAGTTTTAAGATCTTTCGCAGCTATAGTTCCAGCATTTGTTATTTTAACAGTAGTTGCAGGTATTCAATTAGCAGTGAAATTAGCTGGTACAAGTGTTCATGAATTTATTTTTAATACGATTCAATCACCACTGCAAAGTTTAGCAGGGACATTACCAAGTGCAATTATCATTGTAATCCTTGTTCATCTTCTTTGGTTCTTCGGTTTACATGGGCCAAATATCGTTGGTGGTATTATTGAGCCATTATACTTACCGGCATTAGAAAAAAATATGAATTTATTCAAAGGTGGTACATCTGCATTTGATGTTCCAAACATTGTTACAAAACCATTCTTTGATACTTTCGTATACCTTGGTGGTTCTGGTGCGACATTAGCATTCTTAGTAGTGGTATTACTCGTAGCAAAAAGTGCACAATTACGTGGTGTATCTCGCTTATCAATTGGACCTGGTGCATTTAACATTAACGAACCAGTAATCTTTGGTACACCAATTATTTTAAATCCAATTTTATTCTTACCGTTTATCGTAACACCAATTGTATTAGTAATTACTTCCTATACAGCTATATCTATTGGATGGGTACCAAAAACAGTTGTGATGATTCCATGGGCAACACCACCAATTATTAGTGGTTATCTTGTAACAGGTGGACATCTTTCAGGTGCAATTCTACAGTTATTCAACTTTGTAATTGCGATGGTAATCTACTATCCATTCGTTGTATTATGCGACCGTTCTGTTGTTCGTACTGAAAAAGCAGCAGCGCAAGGAAATAACAACTCTGTACCTATGTAACATAGGGATTGTTCTCACAGACAATATTGTCTGTGAGAACAATCACCTTTATATCATGTTCAAAAAGATGAAACCCATCTACAAGAACACCAAACTATCATTCATAAAATAATAATTTAATAGACATGTTCAAACTGAAGGGGTATTTCAATCGGTTGAACCATAATAGAGAGGGCGGTAATTATGATGACTACAGCAGAACAAATTCCATTCCAATTGATTTTAAATAGTGGTAATGCACGAAGCTTTGCAATGGAGGCACTTCAATTTGCCAAACAGGGGAAAATGGCAGAGGCTGATGAAGCGATGGTAAAGGCGAAAGAAGCGATTAATGAAGCGCATCATTTCCAAACAGAGCTCATACAATCAGAAGCAAGAGGAGAAAAAACAGAGATTAGTGTTCTTTTAATTCACGCACAAGATCATTTAATGAATGCGATTACAGTAAAAGAACTAGCAGCAGAGTTTATTGACCTTTATAAAAAGTTAGAAGCGAAAGGGGAATAAAGCATGACTGGAATTAAAATTGCTACAATCGGCGGTGGGTCTAGTTATACACCAGAGTTAATTGAAGGATTTATTAAACGTTATGATGAGCTTCCTGTTCGTGAAATTTGGTTAGTAGATATTGAGGCAGGAAAAGAAAAGTTAGAAATCGTTGGTAACTTAGCGAAACGTATGGTGAAAAAATCTGGTTTACCAATTGAGGTACACTTAACGCTTGATCGCCGCGAAGCATTAAAAGATGCTGATTTCGTAACAACGCAGCTTCGCGTAGGTTTATTAGAAGCTCGTGCAAAAGATGAAGCAATCCCATTAAAATATGATGTAATCGGTCAGGAAACGAATGGTCCTGGTGGTTTATTCAAAGCATTGAGAACGATTCCTGTTATTTTAGATATTTGTAAGGATATGGAGGAGCTTTGTCCGAATGCATGGTTAATTAACTTCGCGAACCCAGCTGGTATGGTAACAGAAGCTGTCCTTCGTTATACAAATATTCAAAGAGTAGTTGGTCTATGTAACGTTCCAATCGGAATCCGCATGGGTCTTGCAAGATTACTTGAAGTAGATGCAAGTCGTGTCCACGTTGATTTTGCAGGTTTAAATCACATGGTATACGGATTAGACGTATATTTAGATGGCGTAAGTGTAATGGATCGTGTGTTAGAGCTTGTAACAGATCCAGAAAAGCAAATTACGATGGAAAATATTGCAGCGCTTAACTGGGAGCCAGACTTTATTCGAGGCCTTCGTGCAATTCCATGTCCATACCATCGTTACTACTACAAAACACGTGAAATGTTAGAAGAAGAGAAAGAAGCTTCGATTGAAAAAGGTACACGTGCAGAAGTAGTAAAACAATTAGAAGATGATTTATTCGAGTTATATAAAGACCCGAACTTAGATATTAAACCACCACAATTAGAAAAACGTGGCGGCGCTTATTATAGTGACGCAGCATGTAGCTTAATTACGTCTATTTACAATAATAAAGGTGATATTCAGCCTGTTAATACACGAAACAACGGAACAATTGCAAGCTTACCACATGATTCAGCTGTTGAAGTGAACTGTATTATTACGAAAGAAGGTCCAAAACCAATTGCGGTCGGAGATCTTCCAGTACCAGTTCGCGGTTTAGTACAGCAAATTAAATCATTTGAGCGCACAACAATTGAAGCTGCTGTTACAGGGGATTATCATAAAGCGCTGCTTGCTATGACAATTAATCCACTTGTACCATCAGATAAAGTGGCAAAACAAATTTTAGATGAAATGTTGGAAGCGCATAAAGAGCATCTTCCACAGTTCTTCAAAAAGATAGAGAAATAAAAGCGGCGCTATTTAGCCCGCTTTTTTTATTTCAATAGGAGGTATTACGATGATTAAGTTAATTGTAAATGCAGATGATTTCGGTCTTACAGAAGGTACAAATTACGGCATTATTGATGGGCATATAAATGGACTTGTAAATTCAACGACGATGATGATGAATATGCCAGGAACAGAGCATGCGGTACGCTTAGCGAAAGAGCATAACACACTCGGAGTAGGCGTACATCTCGTATTAACAGCAGGGAAACCGCTTCTTGGAGACGTACCATCACTTGTAAGTAGCGATGGGTTGTTTCATAAACAAAGCGTCGTATGGGAAGGGAAGATAAACCCAGAAGAAGTCGAGCGAGAATGGACTGCTCAAATTGAGAAATTCCTATCTTACGGATTAACACCAACTCATTTAGATAGTCATCATCATGTGCACAGTTTACCGATTTTGCACGATGTTCTGGAGAGATTAGCGGCTACATATAATGTTCCAATTCGTCGTTGTGAGAAAGAGCGAGCAGTACGCCCATTTTCTGACGTATTTTACAGTGACTTTTATGCGGATGGTGTGACGGAAGACTATTTTGAGAAGTTAGGAGCACGCGTACAAGACGGGCAATCGGTAGAAATTATGGTTCATCCAGCTTATATTGATCCGGAGCTTGTGAAACGTTCTTCTTACGTAATGGATCGCGTGAAAGAATTGCGTATTTTAACAGAGAACGAGTTGCCTGAAGGAATAGAGCTTATGAAGTTTTAATAGAAAAACGACGGCTACATCATGCCGTCGTTTTTTTTATTTATAAAATAGATAGAACATATCCGCCAAAGGCTCCGAGTATAACGATAACCCAAGGAGCTGTTTTCCAAAAAGCGAGCAAGCAAAATAGAAGAGACGCAAAAACGAAATCTACAGCGTTCATAATCGTGCTTGTCCAAATAGGATCATAAAACGCTGCTAATAAAATACCGACGACAGCTGCATTGACTCCAAGTAGTGCCCCTTGTATGAAAGATATTTTTCTTACACTGTCCCAAAATGGTAAAACACCAATAACGAGTAAGAAAGCAGGAAGAAAGATCGCAATTGTTGCGAGTATGGCCCCAAGCGCCCCGTTTAGTACAGCTCCTATATAAGAAGCAAATGTAAATAGTGGGCCTGGCATTGCTTGTGTTAATCCGTATCCAGCTAGAAACTGTTCTTTCGTCATCATTCCGTTTTGTACGAACTCACCTTCAAGAAGGGGAAGCACGACGTGTCCGCCTCCAAATACAAGTGCACCAGAGCGATAGAAACTATCAAATAAAGCGATGTAATAAGAGAACGGTCTTAATATTGGTAGCAGCAGTAATAGTCCAAAGAATAAGACGAGACAAGAAACTGCTATCTTTTTTGAAATAGGTACTTTTATATGTTGAGATTGGCTAATTGGTTGGTTGCGATATAAAAACCAACCGATAAAGCCAGATATTATAATGAGGGTGACTTGTGTCCAGCTGCTTGGCCATAATAAGGCGATTGCGGCAGTTATAATAGCGATTGTCGCACGATTTCGGTCTGGCGTTAATTTTTGTGCCATTCCCCATATGGCATGAGCAACAATAGCGACGGCTACAAGTTTTAGTCCATGAATCCAGCCAGCATTTCCAAGATCGAACTGATTAAGGAATGAGGCGAAGAAAACTAAAACGAGCACAGAAGGTAAAGTGAATCCAATCCATGAAATAATAGCTCCTAATACCCCGCCTCTTAATAATCCAACACCCATACCGACTTGGCTGCTAGCAGGACCAGGGAGGAATTGACATAATGCTACTAAATCTCCATAGCTTCGTTCATCCATCCATTTTCTTTTTTGTACATATTCGTGGTGGAAATAGCCGAGATGGGCGACAGGACCACCAAACGAAGTAAGTCCTAATTTAAATGAGACGAGAAAAATCTCTAATAATGTGTGAAAAGTGTATTTGTTATTTTCCAAAATGCCCTCCTAAAATGTTTTTCTATGTGCATTATACAAGAGGTAGTAAAGCAAAAGGAACGATTCTAATGTAAAGATTGTGTGAATCTTTTCTTCGTAATTAACACTTGAAAAAGTCATAAATGAATATGTATAAACCATAAAGTAGTAGAAGTAGTGCTGGGAAATTTATATGAGGAGAATGCCCGTATGACAACACATTTCTTTGCGAGGTTAACAGGTAAGAGGGAAATACCTCCTGTAAATACAGAAGCTTTTGGCGTAGCAGAGTTTATATTTAGTGGTGATTTAAAGAAATTGCAATATCGGGTCATATTGAAAAACATCGAAAAAGTTACATCATGCCAAATTCATTTAGGAAAAGCGGATCAAATTGGTCCAATTGTTTTAAGTTTATTTGGTCCGTTAAAGCAAGGGATTAGTGTAAATGAGGGAGTTGTGACCGGTGTAGTCAATGTGGATGATTTTGAAGGGCCTTTACAGGGGAGAGCGTTTGATAGCTTACTACAAGAAATCATTCAGGCTAATGTATATGTAAATGTGTATACGAAGTCCAATAAGAAGGGCGAAATCAGGGGGAGAATCAGGAAGGTAAAGAAGTAGAAAAAAGGCTGTCCATATTTTGGAACAGCCTTTTTTCTATAAGGTGCAAATGTTATCGGTTATTGTCGGTAAATCGATATATTTTGAAAATCGCTGATATAATCCAAGTTACAGTCGATATACTAAAAAACTGCCTCGATTAATTTTTTACAGGCTGATTTTTAATAAAGAAGTCCATAACATAAAACACTTCGTCATCGGGTATTTGTATTTCAAATGTATTTTCAATCGGTTGCAATGCTTTTTTCACTTTCATATACATCCAGTACTCATCTTGTCTTCGTTTCTCTTTATCTGGATGAGGGAGGAGGCTTTCTCCTTTTTGAAGACGGTCCACCATACAGCTCATATGCAGAATAACACCCATTAAACTGTCAGGAGTTAGCTGTAAGGAAATTAATTCTTGAATTGTATTCAATGCGTAACGGATCGTTTTAATAAGTAATGCTCCGTCGTTACGCTGCATTTGTTGTTCAAGAATATCAGCCATTTTTGCATATGTTTCTTCATACGTAATTAATTCTTGAATTGGCTGAATTGCTGTGTAGTTTACAATGTCTTGGAAATGGTACGTTAAGCATGGCACCTGCACATCGAAATTCGTGACGATACAAATGATATTACGCTCTTTTTTTATGTTCTCAATCATTTTCGTTAAATCTTTTTCATGGACGATACTAATCGGAATAATTTCAATTAAGTCTTTGTCAAATCGCAAATAGTTCTCTAACATTTTTTGAATAGCTAAAGCACTGCCTTCTCCAGTTAAACAAGCTGTCAAAATAACAGATTTCATTGGCGATAGTGGCTTTTTCTTTTCTTCTTGTACGTTTAAGTAAAACGGTGTTAAATTCTTCACTGTTTCATATAAGGCATCTAACGAGTAGCCAAGCTGAGCTTTTCGAGCTGCTTCTAGTGCATGTGGAGTGCTCGTCATGGAAAGAACACGCACTGGAATTTTGAACTCAGTTTCTAATATATCACCAATATAAGCGAGCGATCCCATATCAACGAGTAAGAGAAGCCCGTTTACATTTTGGAGTGTTTTCATATACACTTTCACACGCTCTAAGAAATCTTTCGGCGATTCATGTAACGGCATATCGATACCGGTTACTTCCTCAATGCCGAGCAGTTCGTTTGCGACGTTGGCCATTTCTGTTGCGATACCGTTACCGTGCGCTAATATTAATACTTTTACTTCTGTTTGTGAAGAAGGAATTGGGTCAACAACGAAGAACATTGTTAAAAAGCCCGCTTCATCAATAGGCATTGTTATTTGTAATTCGTCTTCCAGTAATTGAATGCATTGCATAGCTACGGAAAACGCTTCTTTATATTTTGTACGAATTTGATTTAATTGTGGGTGATGAATTTGTTTCCCAGCTTGCAAACGTTGTAGAGTTGTCTGTACATGTAAGCTTAAAGCGAGAAATACTTTTTCATCAAACGTCTTAGATAAATGCTTTTCAGCAAGTTCTGCAATTCTTTCACAAACAGAAACGATATTGCGATCCACAATTTTAAAAACATTTTCATGACTTGTTTTTTTGGACATTTGGTTAAAATATTGTACGAAAAAGCTTTGAAGATCATTTTCTATAAGTAATTCTAATTCGTCCTCTTCAATACCACGAGCTTGAAGTTCTTCGTATTTATAGTCAATATAATCGTAAATAGAAGACTGTTTTTCATTTTCTATTTTATGATTACTCCAACCTTCATTACCTGTAAATATAAATGTTTCATTTGGTATTTGGTATAGATGACGGCTCTTTCTTTCAATGAATAGCCCTTCTTTCATATACCAAGGTAAATCTGTACTTGAAACATGGACAGAATCACGTTTCTTTGTCACGAAGTCAGAATAGGCTTTTGCACAGGCGATTTGTACATCCGTTTTTAATTGACCGATGTTATTGGGACAATTGTAAAAGACGAAAGCTCGCATTGCATTCGGACTAACGTGAATTTCTTTTCGCAAGCGAATTGCTTCATTTGTGAAAAATAGTTGTAGTAAAGCAAAGCGTTCTTTATGCGTACGCTCACGAAGTGGTGGCAGCGTAACAGTCATCGGGATACGTCTTGTAAATGTTTTTAATAAAAATGAATTTGGTTCTTCTGTTGTTGCAGTAATGATTAATACTTGTGCTTTACGTTCGTTTTCTGTTTCTCCAAGGCGGCGGTATACTCCGCGGTCAATAAAGGTGAAAAGCATTTCTTGTCCCTCTGGAGGAAGACGATGTACTTCATCTAAGAAAAGGATCCCTTCATGTGCTTTTTCAATTAACCCTTTTTGATCACTTGCCCCTGTATAAGCTCCTTTTTTAATCCCAAATAACTGCCCGAGTAGTAGCTGTGGATTATTTGCATAATCAGCACAGTTAAAGACAATAAATGGTGCATTTTTAGGAAGTTGCTCAACTTCAATTGCATATTCGTGCATTAAAGAAGCGAACATAGATTTTCCGACTCCTGTTTCTCCGAGCAGTAAAGTATGCATACCGTTTGGAGGATAGAGAATAGAAGCTTTCGCTTTTTCAATTGCGATTTTAAGGCTCGTATTTTCAATTGCAAATGTATCTAATGAAGTTACTTCTTTTGAATGCGTTTCCAACGAACCGTTCGTTTCTATATAAAAACGAACAGGGCGCGTATTTGTTTTTAATAAACGTTTATCTTTTACAAGTTTGTTTAAGTCACTACTTACATTGGCGCGATCTAGTTGTAACAGGGTAGCTAGTTCTGATGCGGTTACACCTTCTGTATAATTGCCTTTTTGTATTGCGTTAAAAATGAGATCTATTCGTTTCATTTCTATTCACCTCGAAACTTCATCACTATTTAAAATTTTACACAAAAATGGGAAGGGTGGGAAGAGAAAAATAAAACAGCTTTAGCACATAGGCACTAAAGCTGTTACAATCTTGTGTCTTTCCAAAAGTTTACTTCAAGGTGGGAAGATGGATTATAGGGAAGAAGTTTGTATCCTTGTGACTGTAAGTAATCAATTACTTGTGGCAGTATTTGTACAGTTACACTCGAATCATGCATTAAAATTACTTCGACTTGTTCATCACTCTGATTACGTACTCTTTCAAGTATGGCAGAAGGATTATCATAGCTTTTCCAGTCGTATGTATCGATTGTCCAATCCCACATTTTATACTGAGCTGATACAAGTGCATCACGGTAATTCTTTTTTAAGTAAGGCATGCTACCATACGGGACACGAACGAGATGTGAATTTAATTTTGTAACTTGCTGAACGATGTTTTGTGTTTGTTCCATTTCTGTAATTAAAGCAGATGGATCACCAGTGTAAAGGCGCTTTACATCGTGTGACATACTATGAAGTCCGATATAATGTCCGTCTTTAATTAATCGTTGCATTGTTTTTTTATAATGTGGCACTTTTCCACCAATAACAAAGAAAGTTGCTTTTCCTTTCTTTTCTTTTAAGATGTTTAAAATTTGCGTAGTATATTTGTTTGGTCCGTCATCAAATGTTAAGTACGCGATTTTTTGGATAGAAGAGGTAGTTTCAGTATTTGGATGATGTTCAGCAGAGGGAATTGTAGTTGCCCCTGCATGAGATGACGCGTACATCGTAATCGTTAAAAATAAAATCATGTATTGAAATACTCGCTTGATCATAACATTCACCCTCAGTTTGACAATCAAGATGTAAAAAAGAAAATATAATCCTTTTCTTATTATGTATATCTTTCTCCAATAGCGGGACTCTCAAACAAACTATATTTTGGAAATATAAAATAAGGAATAAAAAATAGCATCCTCTTATAAGAAAGAGGATGCTATTTGAATATTTCTTAATTGTAAAGGCTATACTACCATTAGTCTTCGCGTTTTTTCACTTTTTTATAAAAGGAAATAAGTGGTTTGTAACGTTCGTGTACAAGCCCGATTACTTCAGCAATAATCTCTGTAAAGAAGATTAAAACGAAAAGAAGAATAATGGATAACCATAATGTTGCACTAGAGAAAATAATTGCATTTACACTAAAGAAAATACCGAATGCGTATATAATTAGTACCGTTTTACGATGAGAGAAGCCCATTGCAAGTAAACGGTGATGTAAATGCGATTTATCTGGTGCTGAAATAGGTTTTTTATTTACGATACGACGAATAATTGCAAATGTCGTATCAAATACAGGTACGCCTAAAATGATAACTGGAACGATAAAGCTGAATAACGTTACACTTTTGTATAACCCAAGTAACGATATAACAGAAATACAGTATCCTAAAAATAGTGCGCCTGTATCTCCCATGAAGATTTTTGCTGGATGGAAGTTGTAGAATAAAAATCCGATTGTACTTGCTAATGTAATTAATGCTAGTGGTAAGATAATAGCAGCTCCAGTGCCCCATGGGCTAGTGAAGGCCATATATGCTAGCGTTGCAAGTACGATAGATGAAATACCAGCAGATAATCCATCTAAGCCATCAATTAAGTTAATCGCATTTGTAATACCTACAATCCAAAATACTGTAATTGGATAAGCGAGCCATCCAAGTTCAGTATCCCCGAGGATTGGGATGTATAATACTTGCACTAATAATCCACTTTTAACAATCATAATGGCAACTAGTAGTTGTCCACCGAATTTTACCTTCGCAGATAACTCGTACATATCATCTAAAATACCGATGATTACAATGATAATCGCACCTAGCGTTATCGATAACATTCTTTGTTCGTATAAGCCGCCGACAACAAATCCTACAGCTACACCAATAAATATCGCTAACCCGCCAAGACGAGGCATAATCTTTTGGTGCACTTTACGAGCGTTTGGTTTATCTGTTGCTCCTATTTTAAAAGCTAACTTAATAACTAAAGGAGTAACGACGAGTACAGTGATGAAAGATGCCAAAATGGCATAAATCACTTGTGAGTCCATTAATACCCCACCCTTTTATAGTCTAACGTAATTTTTTTTAATATATTTATCTGAAAATTATGATGTTTATTTACAGGCTCATAACATATGGTATCACAAAAAGATTAGAATTCAATCTTTTTTTCTATTTACGGTAAATGGAAGCAGATAGAATATATGACAATTGTATACAGAATGTTGAATCATTTGAGAAGGTTAATCGTATTAGGCTTTGGAATATGACATTTTCTCTTTTTCTTTAATAGTGAATACTTTTATTTCAGTATTATAAGTGTTACACGTAGAAATGAGTAAGTTCCGTGTTAAAATGTGGGAATTTATCCGCATGAACGGGCAGTAAGGTTCGCGCCTCAAAATTCAGTTGGAGCAAAGAGGTGAGGTGGGAACCTTAATTCCTGTGAAATCTTGATTGGTTTAGCTAATAATGAGCGGAGAATAGATGCTCTTTCACTGAATAAAATTTCACTTTATATTGGTGCATTTAATTTTACAAAAACTTAAAAAAGAATGGGAAAAGTAATTCATATAATAAAGAAGTAAAAGAGTTTTCTCATTTTTAATGTGAGAGGGGGAAGCACAGGGAGAATTCTATGTATTCGTATATTTTCTATTGTATATTCCTGTGCGAAAAGGAAATGAAAATTACAATAATAGGTACCGGATATGTTGGATTGATTACAGGAGTAGGATTGGCGATGTTAGGCCACTCGGTCACATGTTTTGATATAAATGATGAGAAAATTGAACGGATAAAGCAAGGGGATTTGCCTATTTATGAAGCTGGTTTATATGAATTAATAAATGATGCATGTGAGAATAATCATTTAACTTTTACAACAAATAGAGTAAAAGCATTTAATGATGCAGAATTTATATTTATTGCAGTTGGAACGCCATCTTTATTAGATGGGACAGCGGATTTAACATATATTCGAAGTGCTTGTGACGATATTGGAACATATGCGACTAACGATGTCATTGTTGTTACAAAAAGTACGGTTCCTGTAGGGACGAATGATGTTATGAGGGGATGGATTGAGGAGAAATTACAAAATAGATATGAATTACATATCGTATCAAATCCAGAATTTTTACGGGAAGGTTCAGGTATTTACGATTTTTTTCAAGGAGATCGTATTGTAATTGGAGCAGATAATGAGGAAGCAGCAAGAAAAGTTGAGAATTTGTATAGTGAATTACGCTTAAAAACATATGTTACAGATATAAAAAGTGCAGAGATGATTAAATATGCATCGAATGCTTTTTTAGCGACAAAAATTAGTTTTATCAATGAAATTTCAAATATTTGTGAGAAGGTAGGAGCAAATGTATTGGATGTTGCAAAAGGGATGGGAATGGATAGGAGAATTGGTGCGTCATTTTTAAATGCGGGCATTGGTTATGGGGGATCGTGTTTTCCAAAAGATACGAAAGCACTTGTGCAAATTGCAGGGAATGTGGCGCATGATTTTCGCTTATTAAAAGCAGTCATTGAGGTGAATAATAAACAACAGTTGTTATTGATTGAGAAAGCGAAGCAAGTAATAAATATGAAAAAGAAGCGGATTGCCGTGCTGGGAGCGGCATTTAAACCGAATACGGATGATATAAGAGACGCACCGTCCCTTATTATGATACAAGAATTAATTCATATGGGTGCGGATGTAGTTCTATATGATCCAAAGGCGATTCACAATATGAAAAATATCTTTGGAGAGACTATACAATATAGCGAATGTATAGATGAATCGATTAGAGGAGCGAGTGCGGCTTTTATCATAACAGAATGGGAAGCAATCAGAGCTTATCCGTTAGAAAAGTACGCACAACTTATGAGAGAGCCTATTTTATTCGATGGAAGAAATTGTTATACTATTGAGGGTGTCAAAGAGCAAGGGATAGATTATTATTCGATTGGAAGAGGAAGTATTTGTAAGAGAGACTTTTCCGTTATTCGTTAAAAAGGCATGTATTCATGTATATTCTTATATGTCATAATAGAATTTGTAACTAGTGAAAGAAAAGAGGCAATGAAATGACTGAACGTTTAAAAGTAATGACAATTTTCGGGACACGTCCAGAAGCAATTAAAATGGCACCTCTTGTATTAGAGCTGCAAAAGCATTCAGACAAAATTGAATCGATTGTGACTGTAACAGCGCAACATCGTCAAATGTTAGACCAAGTATTAAGTATCTTTGGAATTACACCAGATTTCGATTTAAATATTATGAAGGACCGCCAAACTTTAATTGATATTACAACGCGTGGCTTAGAAGGTTTGGATAAAGTAATGAAAGAAGCAAAGCCGGATATTGTACTTGTACATGGTGATACGACGACAACATTTATTGCAAGTTTAGCTGCTTTCTACAATCAAATTCCAGTAGGTCATGTCGAAGCAGGACTTCGTACATGGGATAAGTATTCTCCATACCCAGAAGAGATGAATCGTCAATTAACAGGCGTAATGGCAGATCTTCATTTCTCACCTACAGCAAAATCAGCAACGAACTTACAGAAAGAAAATAAAGATGAGTCACGCATTTTCATAACAGGAAATACAGCGATTGACGCGCTAAAAACGACTGTAAAAGAAACATATAGTCACCCTGTACTAGAGAAGCTTGGAAGTGATCGTCTTGTACTTATGACAGCTCACCGTCGTGAAAACTTAGGAGAGCCAATGCGTAACATGTTCCGTGCAATTAAACGTCTTGTTGATAAGCATGAAGACGTACAAGTTGTATATCCTGTTCATATGAACCCTGTTGTTCGTGAAACTGCAAATGATATTTTAGGCGATCATGGCCGCATTCATTTAATTGAGCCGTTAGATGTAATTGATTTCCATAATGTTGCAGCTCGTTCATACTTAATGTTAACTGATTCTGGTGGTGTACAAGAGGAAGCGCCGTCACTTGGTGTACCGGTTCTTGTTCTTCGTGATACAACAGAGCGCCCAGAAGGTATTGAAGCGGGTACATTGAAATTAGCAGGAACAGACGAAGAGACAATCTTTAGTCTTGCTGATGAATTGTTATCAGATAAAGAAGCTTATGATAAGATGTCGAAAGCATCTAATCCATACGGTGATGGCCGTGCGTCAGAGCGAATTGTAGAAGCAATTTTACAACATTTTAATAAGTAAATAAAAAAGAGCCAAATCATTTGCGATTTGGCTCTTTTGTTATTGCTGATTTCTCATAATCCACTCTGCATGAGCATTTGTGGATGGAGGAGGTTCAGTTGGTGTTTTATTCTGATTTTGGTTCTGATTCGTTTCTTTCTTCGCTTTTTCGTTAGAGTTAGCATTTGAAGAAGGATTTGATTCGGTTTTTGTCGTTGAATTGTCTTGAGTGTTTGCTGTTTCACCTAATTCTTTTTTTATTTCGTTACGTACCGCTTCAACACCGTTTGGATCCGGAAGGAAGTAATAAATACCACCTATTTTTTTGTCTTCTCCTTCAAGTTTGAACGTTTGCATTGTAGAAGGATCAAACCCAGATAGTTTATTGTAAAGAGCCAGTCCGTCTGAAATAGGGATGTCAGTTTTTATATATTTTCCAACGACTGTCGTTAAATCTTTAATTTTAAATACGGTAGAGGTGGAATTTAGCTTTTGAGCAACAGCAGCTAGTAATTGTCTTTGTCTAGCAGCGCGACCATAATCACCATTTGGATCTTGCTTTCGCATACGAACATAAGCGAGTGCTTCTTCACCATTTAATTCTTGTTGCCCTTGCTTAAATTCGATTTTTTTGTAGTAATCTACGTCAGAACGTTCCCAGAAATCGAAGGGAACATCTACGGTAACACCGCCAACAGCATCAACAATACCTTTAAAGCCTTGGAAATCAATTTTAAGATAATGGTCTACAGGCACTTTTAGAAAACCTTCGACTGTTTTGATTGCCATTTCTTCTCCGCCATAAGCGTGCGCAGCGTTAATTTTGTCCTCTTTATTCTTTCCGACAATTGGGACGCGACTATCACGAGGGATACTCATAAGCGAAATCTTTTGCGTTTTCGGATTGACTGTTGCAAACATTAATGAATCTGTACGACCGTTTTGACCGTCTGTCGCATAATCTTCTATACCCATAATGAGGATTGTAAAAGGTTCTTTTGTAATTTCTACATCTTCAGTTCTCAAATCCGATTTTTCACGAGTAAAACCACTATACATCCCCATGAGAGAAGAGTAGGAATTTAATATATAAAGTCCTACACTACCAAATAAAAATAAGAAAATAAGGAAGTAGAAAAACTTTCTTCTTCGTTTCTTTTTTATTCTGCTATTTTGGAGATGATAATAACGTTCTTCCATATATAATCTCCTTAGTTCATTTGTAGGGAAGTAATTCACTACATTAATCTTTAAAGGTGATAATATAGTTATTCTTAGATAACATTTTGTTCTAAGTACAACATATCTCCTTCTGTAATTGTACATTTCCCATTTGTTAATTCAATCATCCAATCTGTGAATGCTTGTTTTCCATCTTCTTCTACATACGTATCAAATGTGACATTTTCGAGATAATGTATATCTTTAATGGCATATTTTGAATTACGTAATTCATTTTCAATTTTGCCAAGTAATGTGTAATCAATTTCGGTCTGCATAACACGCATGAGTTTTCGCTCGACAACACCGACATGATTAATACCTTCACTTGTACATTTTCCATATGCGCGAATTAATCCACCTGCACCAAGTTTAATGCCACCAAAATAGCGGGTAACGACAACGACGGTATCTTTTAAACCGCGTTTTTTTAGTACCTCTAACATAGGTACGCCAGCTGTACCGCTAGGCTCGCCATCATCATTTGCTTTTTGGATTTGATCTTGTTCGCCAATTAAATATGCAGAACAATTATGTGTTGCATTCCAATTTTGTTTTTTTATTTTTTGTATAAATTCTTGAGCTTCTTCTTCGATTGTAGCTCGGCTAATGTAACAGATAAATCTTGATTTTTGAATGACAATTTCGTGCTCGCCGTAGTCTTTGATTGTTAAATATTGTAATAACACTCGTATACGCCCCTATCTATCAAAATGACTAGTACTTTACATTTTAAAAGCGAGCGTTTTTATATTCAAACATTTTTTATAAATAAGTTGAATTTTTTGGTGAGTATTTCATCTTTTTGTTGTAATTTGTCGAGATGGTGAGTATAATTTCAAACCGGCATTTTCATGTATGGATGCACCATTTTTAGTTTTCGTGTAAACTTAGGGAATAAAAACTTTTTTATAAGGCAGGTACGCAAATGAAAACAGCTATTGTTACTGATAGTACAGCATATATACCGAAGCATATTCGTGATGAACTCAATATATATATGATTCCATTAAACGTTGTGTTTGGAACGGAATCTTATCAAGAAGAAGCTGAAATTTCAGTAGATGATTTCTATGTAAAAGTACGTGAGCAAGAAGAACTTCCGAAAACTTCTCAGCCAGCAATCGGAAAGTTTGTTGAGTTATTTGAAGAACTATCTAAGGATTATGATGCGGTTATTAGCATTCATCTTTCAAGTGGGATTAGTGGTACATATCAAACGGCAACGACAGCTGGGCAAATGGTAGAGGGTATTGATGTATATACGTACGACTCTGAAATTAGTTGTGAAGTACAAGGATTCTATGTGCGTGAAGGTGCAAGGCTAGCAAGCGAAGGAAAGAATCCGAAAGAGATTATCGCCCGTTTTGATGAAATGAAACAAACGATGGACGCTTATTTTGTAGTGGATGATTTACATCATTTACAACGTGGCGGACGATTAAATAGTGCGCAAGCTTTCATTGGTAGTTTATTACAAGTGAAGCCGGTTTTATATTTTAGAGATAAAATCATTATTCCGTTTGAAAAGATTCGTACGCGTAAAAAAGCGTTAAAACGAATTGTTGAAATTTTTGATGAGCAAGCAAGTAAAGGTGTACCTATGGAAGCAGTTATCATTCATGCACAGCGTGAAGAGGAAGCGAATGAATGGAAGGCTGAATTAGAAGCAAAATATCCTCATGTCACAATTCGCACAGGTTATTTTGGTGCTGTAATTGGTACGCATTTAGGTGAAGGTGCATTAGGTCTTGGATGGTATACGAAGTAATAAAGATATAAAAAGCTCTCTTTTTAAGAGGGTTTTTTTACGGATATTTTACGTGTAGTTGACAAGTTAATATTTGGAAATGGTAAAATGTACGTAAAATAAATTAATAAGGAAAGTTTTATAACTTACTTTTTACAAGAAACTATATTATAATAGAAGAGAGGTGAAACATATGGAGCATAATTCTTGTTTATGTCCAAAGTTTGAGTCAGCTTTTACTTTGCTTAGTAAAAAATGGACTGGCTTGATTATTAAATCTTTGCTTGAAGAGTCAAAGCGTTTTAGAGAAATCGCAGATATTATACCGAACATGAGCGATCGTATGTTGTCAGAGCGTTTGAAGGAATTGGAGAGCGAAGGCATTGTAGTTCGTAATGTTTATCCAGAAGTACCAGTTCGAATCGAGTACGGCTTAACTGACAAAGGGAAAGCATTAGAAAGTGTTATGGATGAAGTCCAAAATTGGGCTGAAAAATGGATGAAATAACGCTTGGATTGCATTCGTATTAGTATATTTAATAAAACGTAAGGGAAACCTTACGTTTTTTTCTTTGCTTATAAAAAACGTTTAAAATTCTACACATACATACAAAAATATGCATATTTTGCGATAGTGTTACATATAATATTACATTTGTTTTACAAAAGCGTAACATTAGCAAAAAAAATCCCGAATTATGGTATAAATTTTATAGGTTATATACGGAAAAAGAAAAAAGAAAGCGGTGTAAAAAATAAAATGAAAAAGCTAAAAATGGCATCTTGCGCATTAGTTGCAGGGTTAATGTTTTCAGGACTAACACCAAATGTATTTGCAGAAGATAAAATTTCTGACGTGAAATCACAAATTAATACACAAAATGACACTTTACATAAACAACAACAAGAACGTGATGAATTACAAAAACAAATGAATGACTTAAACAAAACAATTCAAGGTTTGGATAAGTCTGTTCAAGAAAATGCTTCAAAACTTGATGAAACAACGAAAAAAGTAGCTGATACTGAGCAATTAATCGAAAAGAAAAATAAAGATATTGCAGAACTACAAACAAAAATTGCAAAACGTGAAGAGTTATTAAGAAAACGTTTAGTTGCACTTCAAGAACAACCAAACACAAACGTTGTAACAGAAGTTCTTGTAAACTCTAAAAACATTGCAGATTTAGTTGATCGTTTAAATTCAGTTTCTAAAATTCTTGAGTCTGACGAAGACATCATGAAAACACAACAAGAAGATCAAGCGAACGTGAAAAAAGATGTTGAAACGGTAAAAACAAAACAAAAAGAATTAAAAGAAGCACAAGCTCAAATTGAAACTGCTAAAAAAGAACTTGACGCTGAAAAAGCGAAAAAAGCAACAGCAGTAAACGATTTAAGCGGTAAAATGGATACAGTTGTAACTTCAATGACAAGTACGGAAGATCAATTGAAGGAGCTTGAACAACAGGCATTAAAATTACAACAAATTGCTGAAAAAGAAGCACAAGAAAAAGCTGCACAAGAAGTTGCTGCTCAAAAGCAGGCAGAGCAAGCGGCTCAAGCAGCAGCTCAGCCAGCGCAGGCTCCAGCTCAACCAGCACAAACACAGGCAGAGCCAGCAGCGCCAGCAAACAATGATGGACAAGATAAAAAAGAAGAGCCTAAGAAAAAAGAAGAGAAAAAAGCAACTCCAGCTCCAGCAGTACCAGCTGACAATGGTGGCGGTAGACAAGATGTTGTCTCTAAAGCTAAAGGTTTAGTAGGTCTAAAATACGTATGGGGTAGTGCGTCAATTTCAAATGGCGGATTTGACTGCAGTGGTTTAATCTCTTATGTTTACGGTTTAGGTCGTCAAGATACTAGAGGTTTATGGAACTCTGTACAAAAGATTAGTGCATCTGAAGCAAAACCAGGAGATTTGATCTTCTTACAAGGTACTTACAGAGCAGGCGTATCTCACGTTGGTATTTATATTGGTGGCGGTCAAATGATCCATGCTGCTGATGAATCAACGGGTGTTACTTACGGTAGTGTAAATAGTTCTTATAACCAAAAACATTTCTTAGGTTACGGTAGATTATAGAATTATAATTGAATAAAAAATGTGTATAAAGTCGATAGCTTACTATTTTATAAGTAGGTTATCGGCTTTTTTGAGTTTTTACGAGATTATGAGAAAGGTTTATAGTAGTGCTGGAGGTGGTGTGAATGCTTGCTGGAAAACAGTTGCTATTAGAAGAACTCTCTTCAGATTTACGGAGAGAATTAAGTGATATGGAAAAGAAGGGAGAAGTTGTATGTGTACAAGGCGTAACAAAGAAGGCTTCTAAATATATATGTCAGCGCTGCGGAAATATAGAGCAGCGGCTATTCGCGTCATTTTTATGTAAAAGATGCCGTAAAAGATGCGCGTATTGCCGGAAGTGCATCACGATGGGGAGAGTTAGTGAATGTACTGTGCTCGTTCGTGGTATTCAGGAAAGAAAGGAAGAAAGAGAGTTAAATCCGTTGCAGTGGAAAGGGATTTTGTCTACTGGTCAGGAGTTGGCGGCGCAAGGTGTTATAGAAGCTATTAAGCAGAAAGAATCTTTTTTTATTTGGGCTGTATGCGGGGCTGGAAAAACAGAAATGTTATTTTACGGTATTGCAGAGGCACTTCAAAAAGGAGAAAGAGTTTGTATCGCAACGCCAAGAACAGACGTTGTACTGGAATTAGCACCGAGATTACAAGAAGTGTTTCCTAATATAAATGTAGCTGCTTTATACGGAGGGAGTGCAGATCGTGAAAAAGATGCAGCGTTAGTCGTTGCAACGACGCATCAATTGTTACGTTATTATAGAGCGTTTCACGTCATGATTGTAGATGAGATTGATGCCTTCCCGTATCATGCAGATCAAATGTTACAGTATGCGGTGCAACAAGCGATGAAAGAGAAAGCGGCGCGTATTTATTTAACAGCAACTCCTGATGAAAAGTGGAAGCGTAATTTCAGAAAGGGGAAACAAAAAGGTATCATTGTCTCAGGACGATACCATCGTCATCCGTTACCAGTTCCTCTATTTAGCTGGTGCGGAAATTGGAAGAAAAGCCTTCATCATAAAAAAATTCCTCGAGTTTTACTACAATGGTTAAAAATGTACGTAAGCAAAAAACATCCTATTTTTTTATTTGTTCCTCATGTGCGATATATAGAAGAAATAAGTCAGTTATTGAAAGGATTGGATAATAGAATCGATGGTGTACATGCAGAAGATTCGATGAGAAAAGAAAAAGTAGCAGCGTTCAGAAAGGGAGAAATTCCGTTATTAGTTACAACGACAATTTTAGAAAGGGGAGTAACTGTGAAGAACTTACAAGTGGCGGTGCTAGGGGCAGAAGAAGAAATTTTTTCAGAGAGCGCGCTCGTACAAATTGCAGGCCGAGCGGGTCGTAGTTTTGAAGAGCCATATGGCGAGGTTATGTATTTTCATTACGGTAAGACAGAGTCGATGGTACGCGCGAAAAAACACATTCAAAGTATGAACAAACGTGCGAAGGAACAAGGGTTGATCGATTAATGCATTGTTTGCTTTGTGATGAGTATATGTTGGAAACAGTTAGTTGGTACACCTTCTTTGTAAAGTCCTATAAACAATATGTATGTAATAGATGTGAGCGGAAACTTTCCTATATTATAGGGGAGATTTGCATAGAGTGTGGGCGACCTTTAGAGGACTTGTCTGCCGAATATAAAGAAAATGATATTTGTGTGGATTGCGTAAGGTGGATAAATGAGGAGAAGTATCGTCCTTTTAAAAATCGTTCTTTGCATGTGTACGATGATGAGATGAAAGAAATAGTAGCACAGTTTAAGTTTCGAGGAGATGCGGAGTTAGTTCGTATTTTTCATCAATCCTTTCGAGAGCTATTTCAAAAGTATTTTACGAACGTTTCAACTGTTATTGCTGTTCCGCTTAGTAGGGAACGGGAATATGAACGTGGTTTTAATCAGGCAGAGTTATTAGCAACTTGTTTACCTGTCAACATTTCGTATCCATCATTAAGCAGAAGGGAAACAGAAAAGCAAAGTAAGAAGACGCGTAAAGAAAGGCTGTCGGGAAGTAATCCTTTTTATTTTCGGGGAGAAGAGATGTTTCATGGTCAACACATTTTACTCGTGGATGATGTATACACGACAGGAATTACAGTGAGACAAATTGGAAGTCTTTTATACGATAGAGGAGCAAGAGAAGTTTCTAGTTTGACGCTCTGTAGAAGTTAATCTGTAACTGTCGAAAGAGATAATAAAAAGAAGATAAGTCTTCTTTGACTTCGTAAGTTGTCATTCGTTATAGTCAAATTATGGGGCAAATGCCCTGATTTTTAGAGTGAAGGGAATGGAATGAGCATGCAAGGAAGAGTGAAATGGTTCAATGCAGAAAAGGGATTTGGGTTTATTGAGCGTGAAGACGGTGATGATGTGTTTGTTCATTTTTCTGCGATTCAACAAGATGGTTATAAGTCATTAGAAGAAGGTCAACAAGTTAAGTTTGACATTGTAGATGGAGCACGTGGACCACAAGCAGCTAATGTTGTAAAACTGTAGGAATATTGGCTTTTGGGAAGAGAAAGCTGCGTGTGTGACAACGTTATATATATGGTAGAACCTCTTGTTTTTTGCAAGGGGTTTTTGTTATGAATGGAGTTGTCAAAAAGTTGTTTCTTTTCTGTAACGAATTGTCCACAGTTATATTCGTTATTCACGATGTTAATAGGATAAAATAAAGATAGAAACGATGCATCTTTTCATTTCAACAAAAAACGATAAAAAAATCGCAATTCCACTAATTTTTTTAAAAAAGTTAGAAGGAGTTTTTAAGCCAGTGTCGAAATTATAGTACATAGGCTTGAAAGGAGGAATTCATCTATGAAATTCAACATTCGTGGTGAAAATATTGAAGTAACTCCAGCATTAAAGGAATATGTAGAGAAAAAACTAGGTAAGTTAGAGCGTTATTTTGATACATTCCCAGAGATTAAAGTTAATTTAAAAGTATACTCTGACAAGCAACGTGTCGAGGTAACAATTCCATTTACTGATTTATTACTTCGTGCAGAAGAAACTAATAGCGATATGTACGCTGCTATCGATTTAGTAGTTGATAAACTTGAGCGACAAATTCGTAAACATAAAACAAAAGTAAATCGTAAGTTACGTGAGAAAGGTTCTGTGAAAACGAACTTTATCCTTCCAGAAGCAGTAGCTGTTCTGGATGAGGTAGAAGAGGATGAACTAGAACTTGTACGTACAAAACGATTCGATTTAAAACCGATGGACGTTGAAGAAGCAATCCTACAAATGGATATGCTAGGACATAATTTCTTCGTCTTTACAAATGCTGATACAAATGAAACTAACGTTGTATATGGCCGTAAAGATGGGAAATATGGTTTAATCGAAACTAAATAATAATTCAAAAGCGCAGCCGAAATGGCTGCGCTTTTTTTGCTGAAAATAGATTTCTACAAAAAGTTTTCTTAATTTAGAACGAGACATTCGGCCGATTGTTGTCATAGTTATAAGACAAGTGTTACAATTATCATTAGGTATATACATTTTAGTTTTTTTAATTAGGAGAAAAATTGGCATAACATACATTTGATTTTTATAACGACTGATTGTAATAGAGAAAAAGAAAAAACAATCGGAAGTTTTATTTTAATAAAAAGAGGAGCGTATTTCCTATGATCGGTATTTTAAAAAAGGTGTTTGATGTAAATCAACGCCAAATTAAACGTATGCAGAAGACAGTTGAGCAAATTGATGCATTAGAGTCATCTATTAAGCCATTAACTGATGAACAATTAAAAGGGAAGACGCTTGAATTTAAAGAACGTCTAACAAAAGGTGAAACAGTAGATGATCTACTACCTGAAGCTTTTGCGGTTGTTCGTGAAGCTGCGACTCGTGTTCTTGGAATGCGTCCGTATGGCGTACAGTTAATGGGTGGTATTGCCTTACATGAAGGAAATATCTCTGAGATGAAAACGGGTGAAGGTAAAACGTTAACATCTACATTACCTGTATATTTAAATGCTTTAACAGGAAAAGGTGTTCACGTTGTTACAGTCAATGAATACTTAGCACAACGTGATGCGAGCGAAATGGGACAACTTCATGAGTTCCTAGGCTTAACAGTAGGAATTAACTTAAACAGTATGTCACGCGAAGAAAAACAAGAAGCTTATGCTGCTGATATTACGTATAGCACAAATAATGAGCTTGGATTCGATTACTTACGTGACAACATGGTTTTATATAAAGAGCAGTGCGTTCAACGCCCACTTCACTTTGCTATTATCGATGAGGTCGATTCTATCTTAGTCGATGAAGCGCGTACGCCGCTTATTATTTCTGGACAAGCTCAAAAATCAACAGAGCTATACATGTTTGCAAATGCATTCGTTCGTACGTTAGAAAATGAAAAAGAATACTCATTTGATGTGAAGACGAAAAATGTAATGTTAACAGAAGATGGTATTACGAAAGCCGAGAAAGCTTTCCACATTGAAAACTTATTCGATTTAAAACATGTAGCACTTCTTCACCATATTAATCAGGCACTTCGTGCGCACGTTGTTATGCACCGTGATACAGATTATGTTGTACAAGAAGGCGAAATCGTAATTGTAGACCAATTTACTGGTCGTCTTATGAAAGGTCGTCGTTATAGCGAAGGTTTACACCAAGCTATCGAGGCAAAAGAAGGCGTAGAAATCCAAAATGAAAGTATGACGCTTGCGACAATTACATTCCAGAACTACTTCCGTATGTACGAAAAGTTATCTGGTATGACTGGTACAGCGAAAACAGAGGAAGAGGAATTCCGTAACATTTATAATATGAACGTTATCGTAATTCCAACAAACAAACCGATTGTTCGTGATGACCGTGCTGATTTAATCTTCAAATCAATGGAAGGTAAATTTAATGCTGTTGTTGAGGATATTGTAAATCGTCATAAACAAGGACAACCTGTTCTTGTTGGTACAGTTGCGATTGAAACGTCAGAGCTTATTTCAAAAATGTTAACGCGTAAAGGCGTACGTCATAACATCTTAAATGCGAAAAACCATGCGCGTGAAGCAGATATCATTGCAGAAGCTGGTATTAAAGGTGCTGTAACGATTGCGACGAACATGGCGGGTCGTGGTACGGATATTAAGCTTGGAGACGATATTAAAAACATTGGTTTAGCAGTTATCGGTACAGAGCGTCACGAAAGTCGTCGTATTGATAATCAGTTACGTGGTCGTGCTGGTCGTCAAGGAGACCCTGGTGTTACACAGTTCTACTTATCAATGGAAGATGAACTAATGCGCCGCTTCGGTTCTGACAATATGAAAGCGATGATGGATCGTCTTGGTATGGATGATTCTCAGCCAATCGAAAGTAAAATGGTTTCTCGTGCAGTAGAGTCTGCGCAAAAACGTGTAGAAGGAAATAACTATGATGCACGTAAGCAGTTACTACAATACGATGATGTACTTCGTCAGCAACGTGAAGTTATTTACAAACAGCGTCAAGAGGTAATGGAGTCTGAGAACTTACGCGGCATTATTGAAGGTATGATGAAATCTACAGTAGAGCGTGCGGTTGCACTTCATACACAAGAGGAAATCGAAGAAGATTGGAACATTAAAGGTCTTGTTGACTACTTAAATACAAACCTTCTGCAAGAAGGAGATGTAAAAGAAGAAGAATTACGTCGCCTTGTTCCAGAGGAAATGAGCGAGCCAATTATCGCGAAATTAATAGAGCGTTACAACGACAAAGAAAAGCTTATGCCAGAAGAGCAAATGCGTGAGTTCGAAAAAGTTGTTGTATTCCGTGTTGTAGATACGAAATGGACAGAGCATATTGATGCGATGGATCACCTTCGTGAAGGTATTCATTTACGTGCTTACGGTCAAATTGATCCACTTCGTGAGTATCAAATGGAAGGATTCGCAATGTTCGAATCAATGATTGCTTCTATTGAAGAAGAAATTTCTCGTTACATTATGAAAGCTGAAATTGAACAAAACCTAGAGCGTCAAGAAGTTGTTCAAGGTGAAGCTGTTCACCCATCTAGCGATGGCGAAGAAGCGAAGAAAAAGCCAGTTGTAAAAGGTGACCAAGTGGGCCGCAATGATGTATGTAAATGTGGTAGTGGTAAAAAATATAAAAACTGCTGTGGTATTGGGAAGTAATATAGGGCGGTAGCCTAGGCTACTTTGCAAACTTTTACATCAAAAATGTATAATTAAGAAGGATTAAACTCTCTCCGTCATAAGTGGAGAGAGTTTCCCTTGTTTTCATAAGAAAGTAACAGCAATTACATAGAGGTGAAGGAAATGGAATTAGTAGAAATTAGACAGGAATTAGAAAAAATGGCTAAGAGATTAGCGGCTTTTAGGGGGTCTCTTTGACCTTCCTACTAAGGAGAAACAAATTGCAGAATTAGAAGAGAAAATGATGGGCGCAGGATTTTGGGATGACCAACAAGGCGCGCAAGCTGTAATTAACGAAGCGAATGCACTGAAAGATATGGTTGGAAAGTTCCGTCAGTTAGATGAGACATTCGAAAATTTAGAAATCACGCATGAGCTTTTAAAAGAAGAGTATGATGAAGATTTACATGAGGAGCTTGAATCAGAAGTAAAAGGCTTAATTCAAGAAATGAATGAGTATGAACTTCAGTTACTACTAAGCGATCCTTATGATAAAAATAACGCGATTTTAGAACTACACCCAGGTGCTGGTGGAACAGAGTCACAAGACTGGGGTTCTATGTTATTACGTATGTACACACGTTGGGCTGAAAAACGTGGATTTAAAGTAGAAACGGTTGACTATTTACCAGGTGATGAAGCTGGTATTAAGAGTGTTACTTTATTAATTAAAGGTCATAACGCTTATGGTTATTTAAAGGCAGAGAAAGGTGTACATCGTCTAGTGCGTATTTCACCATTCGATTCTTCAGGTCGCCGTCATACATCGTTTGTATCTTGTGAAGTTGTTCCTGAGTTCAATGATGAAGTTGAAATCGAAATACGTTCAGAAGACTTAAAAATTGATACGTACCGTGCAAGTGGTGCAGGTGGACAGCATATTAATACGACAGACTCAGCAGTTCGTATTACACATACACCGACAAACACAGTTGTAACATGTCAATCAGAGCGTTCACAAATTAAAAACCGTGAGCATGCGATGAAGATGTTAAAAGCGAAATTATATCAAAAGAAATTAGAAGAGCAACAAGCGGAGTTAGATGAAATTCGCGGTGAGCAAAAAGAAATCGGATGGGGTAGCCAAATTCGTTCTTACGTATTCCACCCGTATTCTCTTGTGAAAGACCACCGTACAAACACAGAGGTTGGTAACGTGCAGGCGGTAATGGATGGAGAAATTGATCCATTTATCGATGCTTACTTACGTTCTCGCATCTAATAAACTAAGTGAAAAAAAGCCAACAAAATTGTTGGCACATGTTGAGGATATAGAGGATATAAAGAGTGTTATTTTATCTATATAGATGAAGTACAGAGGAAGAGAAGTTGGAAACGACAACTTCTCTTTTTGATGGGATTATATGTAGCATACAATGTTGTATATTGTTTTGTAAAAAGTAGAGAATAGTAAAACAGAGCGGCAATAGAGTAAGACTTTATACAGAACTTTTTTAATTTCCCGTTCAAAAAGGATACTTTATAGAAGTTTTTATGTTGTTCACAGAATTGAAACAACTTATAAAAGCTTTATATTATTAGGGTTTTCGCTGTATTTTTGAAGAATATGAAATATACCTTAGTTTTTCTATATAAAGATAATGCTTATAATGAAAATGAGTGTGTGTTAGGAATGAAAAGAATATCAACAATGGGGAGCGATAGAAGTGAAAAAGAAATTGTTGGCTATTGCGCTAGGGACATCAGTCGTTTTTGCTTTAGGAGCATGTGGAAATAAAGAAGAGAGTAAGCCTTCAAAACAATCTGCAAGCACAGATAGCGCAGAGCAAATTTATCAAAAAAGTTGTATAGGCTGTCACGCGAAAGATTTATCAGGAGCAACTGGACCGGATTTACGAAAAGTAGGACAGAAGTATGATGCAGCAGAGATCGAAAAGATTATTGAAAAAGGTCGCGGTTCTATGTCACCAGGAATTATTCAAGGTGAGGATGCGAAAAAAGTAGCTGAGTGGTTAGCTGACCATAAATAAAAAAGGTGAAATGGACGAGTTGATTATAGAGTCTTATCCAAAAAGGATTTTTGGTAAGAACTATGACAACTCGTTTCCTTTTTTTGGTGTGTAACATAACTGTAACAAAAATGTATCCGAACTGGAAACCGTTTGATGTTACAATGGGGTTTGTAGAATTTTGCTGAAATATATTACATAGTAGTATTACTTATAAAAAAATTGTAAGTAGACTACCTTCAACAAGAGTGGTTAAGTGAGAATAAAGTTTTTATTTTCAGATGTACAGAAAAGTATTTCGAAAAAAATCATTAAGTATTGGGTGATAAATAATGATAAAAATGACGAATGTTTATAAGGAGTACCCGAATGGTATGAAAGCCATTGCTGGTCTCACAGTTAACATTAAACAAGGTGAGTTTGTATACGTAGTTGGACCGAGTGGAGCCGGGAAATCTACATTTATTAAAATGATGTATCGTGAAGAGAAGCCATCTACAGGATCAATTAATGTAAATGGACTTGTTATCGAAACATTAGCAGAAAGAGATGTTCCATATTTCCGTCGTCAATTAGGCGTAATTTTCCAAGATTTTAAATTGTTACCTAAGTTAACGGTATATGAGAATGTTGCGTTTGCCTTAGAGGTAATTGAAGAAGAAAAAGAAGCAATTCTTGAGCGTGTAACAGAAGTTTTAGGTCTTGTAGGTCTTGAAGATCGTGCAGATGCACTTCCAAGCGAACTTTCAGGCGGAGAGCAGCAACGTGTTGCGATTGCGAGAGCAATTGTTAATAGACCAAAGGTTGTAATTGCCGATGAGCCAACAGGTAACTTAGATATTGAAACAGCTCTTGATATTATGAAGATTTTCACGCGCATTAATGAGCGTGGTACAACGATCGTTATGGCGACACATAACGCAGATATCGTAAATACAATCCGTCATCGTGTAATCGCGATTGAAGGCGGAAAAATTGTTCGAGATGAGATTGAGGGAGGATACGGATATGAAGGCTAAGACCCTTAGTCGACATTTGCGAGAAGGTGTAAAGAATCTATCACGTAACGGATGGATGACGTTTGCTTCTGTTAGTGCAGTAACAGTTACATTATTACTTGTAGGTGTCTTCTTAACAGCGATTATGAATATGAACCATTTTGCAACGAAAGTAGAGCAGGATGTAGAGATTCGTGTACACATTGATCCAGCAGCAAAAGAAGCTGATCAAAAGAAATTAGAAGATGATATGAGTAAGATTGCAAAAGTAGAATCTATTAACTATTCTTCTAAAGAAGAAGAGTTAAAACGTTTAATTAAAAGCTTAGGCGATAGCGGAAAAACGTTTGAGTTATTTGAACAAGATAACCCACTTAAAAACGTATTCGTTGTAAAAGCAAAAGAACCAACAGATACAGCGGCAATCGCGAAAAAGATTGAAAAAATGCAGTTTGTAAGTAATGTTCAGTACGGAAAAGGGCAAGTTGAACGATTATTTGATACTGTAAAAACTGGTCGTAACATCGGGATTGTGTTAATTGCTGGTCTTTTATTCACAGCAATGTTCTTAATCTCTAATACAATTAAAATTACGATTTATGCTCGTAGTACAGAAATCGAAATTATGAAACTTGTAGGTGCGACAAACTGGTTTATTCGTTGGCCGTTCTTATTAGAGGGATTATTCTTAGGAGTATTAGGATCAATTATTCCAATTGGCTTGATTCTAGTCACGTATAATTCACTACAAAGTGTGTTTAACGAAAAACTTGGCGGAACAATTTTCGAACTTCTACCATACAGCCCATTTGTATTCCAATTAGCTGGTTTACTAGTGTTAATCGGGGCTTTAATCGGTATGTGGGGAAGTGTAATGTCAATTCGTCGCTTCTTAAAAGTATAAAAAGTTGCAAACATAATTCGTACAAGCTTATCATATAGTAGAAATAGGTAAAGGCATCACACACTGTGTGATGCCTTTTGCTACACCACCTGTGTGTTTTGGAAAGGGGAATTCCGCATTGAAACGTAGAGTTGCAATTATTGGAATGGTTGTTGCATTTTTAATTGGTGCTGGCGGAATGTTTGCAGGTATGTCTTTATTTGGGGTTAACCCATCAGAAGTAACGCAAACAATTTCGAGTGGAAACGCTAGCACTGCGCAAGGGAATTTGGCAAAAATTAATGAGGCGTATGCACTAATTGATTCACGTTATGTGGAAGACGTGAAGGATGAAAAATTAGTCGAAGGTGCAATACAAGGAATGTTGTCTACGCTGAAGGACCCTTATTCCACGTATATGGATAAAGAAACGGCTAAACAGTTTAGTGAATCACTCGATCCCGAGCTAGAGGGGATTGGGGCTGAGGTGAACAAGACGGACGGTAAGCTTATTATCGTATCTCCAATTAAAGGCTCACCGGCAGAAAAGATTGGAATTAAACCGAATGACCAAATTTTATCTGTAGATGGAAATAGTGTGAAAGATTTATCACGTGAAGAAGCAGTATTAAAGATTCGTGGTAAAAAAGGAACGACTGTTGCGATTGAAATTAAGCGTGCAGGAGTAGCTGATCCGATTGTGTTTAAAATTAAACGTGAAAAAATTCCGATTTTCACAGTGTTTAGCTCTGTGAAACAAGAGAGCGGAAAAGATATCGGTTATATGCAAATCACTTCCTTTGCTGAAAATACAGCGAAAGAATTTAAGGATCAGTTAAAAGAGTTAGAGAAGAAAAACATAAAAGGCTTAGTTATTGACGTACGTGGTAATCCTGGTGGCTACTTAAATAGTGTAGAAGAGATACTAGGGGAAATTATGACGGATAAAAAGCCGATGCTACAAGTAGAAGAGCGAAATGGTGAGAAGAAGAAGTTCTCTACGGAACTGAAACAAAGAAAGCCATATCCAATTTCAGTATTAATTGATAACGGAAGTGCTTCTGCTTCAGAGATTTTAGCGGGTGCGCTAAAAGAGGGAGAAGGATATGATTTAGTTGGTGAAAAAACGTTTGGTAAAGGAACTGTTCAGCAAGCCGTTCCATTTAAAGATGGCAGCAACATCAAATTAACGATGTTTAAATGGTTAACGCCGGATGGAAACTGGATTCATAAAAAAGGAATCGCGCCAACAGTAGAAGTGAAGCAACCAGATTATTATCATGCAACACCAATTCAAATTGAAAAGACACTTTCATACAATTCAAATGATGTACAAGTAAAACACGCGCAAGAAATGCTTAAGAGTTTAGGATATGTAACAGGACGTGAAGATGGATACTTTAGTAAAGAGACAGAATCAGCGCTGAAAGCATTCCAAAATGCGAATAAAATGGATGCGACAGGACAGCTTGATAAAAAGACAGCTGAAGCGATTCAAACGAAAATTATTGAAAAAATCCGTTCTGGAGAAAATGATCTACAATTACAGTCAGCATTAAAATTAATAGCGAAATAAAAAGAAATACAGGCAGTTTTCTGCCTGTATTTTTTTGTGTTAAACAAACGTTTGTCCAGTTATGATAATATAAAAAGAAAGAATGATATAAATGGTGGTGAATGGGTTCGTGGAGGCATGGATTTTTGAAATAATGCGGGCGGTTGGACGTTTTTTCTTACACCCTGCTGTCTATGTATTTTTAATAAGTAGTATCTTCGTCGGATACTTGCGTATGTTACGAGAAAGAAAGGACTTTTCCTTTAAAGTTTATGATATTTTGTTTGAACTGCGAACATCCTTATTTGCGGGAGTTAAATACGGATTAATCGTATCTATTATTACAATTGGCTTTGGACTTGTTGTTTCCAAAGCGAGTTTATGGGTCATCTTACTTTGGACGCTTCTATTTGGATTAACTGCTATGTATCGATATTTATCAGCGGCTTATACGTTTAGTATCGCAATTGTATGTGTTCTATTATCTTCTAAGCTACCAGTTTCCTTCTTACAGCTTGGAGAAGGTGAAGAGAGTACGATTGTATCTCTTGCTATTTTGCTAGGCGTCATGCTCGTTGTAGAGGGCTTATTGATTTCTAAAAATGCAGTAGGATATTCGACGCCGAAGATGAGAAAGGGTAAGCGGGGGTTAAAGGTTGGTTTACACGAATCAAAGCGTTTATGGATCGTTCCTATTTTTATTCTTGTACCAGGTGACGCGGTAACGCAGTTTATTTCATGGTGGCCTGTCGTTTCAATCGGTTCAGATACATATTCTCTATTCCTCGTTCCATTTTTAATTGGATTTATGAGAAGGATTAGAAGTTATGAACCGACGGAAGCTTTATTATTTACAGGAAGACGTGTATACGGATTAGCAGGAATTGTGCTAGTTTTAGGAATCGCAAGTTATTGGTGGCACGTACTTGCAATTATCGCGATGGGAGCCGCAATGCTTGGACGTTTCACAATTTCTATGCAAGAGAAAATCGCGGATGAAACAAGACCAGCGTACTTCGCTGCACGTAATGATGGACTCGTTGTATTAGATACAATCCCGAATACAATTGGGGCAGAGCTGAATTTACTACCTGGAGAAATTATTACGAAAGTAAATGGAGTCATTCCAAGAAGTGCTGAAGAATTTTATGATGCGCTTCAAACGAAGACGACAGGAGCATTTTGTAAATTAGAAGTATTAGATACAAATGGAGAGCTTCGCCTCGCTCAAACGGCATTATACGCCGGAGGACATCACGAATTAGGTATTGTGTTTGTTCAGCAGGAGCATGAGTGGGATTCGGAAGCTATGTAACAATAAAATGAAAGAAGAGGCTGTATAACTACAATGTTATACAGCCTCTTCTTTTTTGATTTACGGTTTTACTTGAGCGTAATGTCGCACAACAAACTCACGAAACGTCTGTGCAGCAAGCGATAAGTAGTGTTTTTCATTCCACACTAAATGAGGCGTCCATTGGCAAACAGGCTCTTCAATACGTAGAAGCGTTAGCGGTGGTAATTCCTTTTTTGCTGCGATTGGTAAAAAAGCAACGCCAAGTCCAGTACGTACTAAGCCGCTTATTGCTGCAGGTTCATCTCCTTCACATACAATGTTAGGTGTAAACCCTGCTTGTCTGCAGAAATTGTCTGTAATCTCCCGGAAGCTATATCCTGGTTTTAGGGAGATAAAAGGATCGTTTGCTACTTCACTCAGCTTGATACGGTCGCGATCTTTGAGTCGATGTGTACTTGGGATAGCTAGTACGATCTCTTCGGTCATTAATGGAAGACTATAGATTCCGAGTCGATCAATAGGTGAAGGTGTGAGACAAAAGTCGATTTCGCCTTTTTCAAGAAGCTGAATTTTTAATTCTTCTGTAGATGCTTGCGTTATGCGGAAGTTAATGTGTGGATATAGGGCTAGAAAAGGTGCTAGCAATTCAGAGACCCGATTTAAAGTTGTAGTAGCTACTAAAACACTTCCTCGTTCTAATCCAGCCATATCTGTAACTTGTCGCTTGCCAGTTTCCAGCGCATCAAGGGCCGTATCCACTTGTTTGAGAAAAGCTTTTCCGAAAGCATTTAGGCGAATTTGGCGCCCGATTCGGTCAAATAAGGGAACTCCTAATTCTTCTTCTAATCGAGCGATAGTAACACTTAAAGCTGGTTGAGAGATATGCAGTTCTTGTGCCGCTTTTGTTATATGTTCCGTCCGAGCGACTGTCTTAAAATACTTGAGCTGCAGCAATTCCATAAATTATGTCCACCTTCTCTTATATACTCAAAGTTATCAATATGATAGTGATTTTATATTTTTGTTTATCAATAATCAATTTTATAATATGAGTGTGAAAGGAAATATTATAAGAATTTATATATAGATAAAAAATGAGGTGGATGATTTTGGATATTCAAAAATATTTAGAGCATATTCAATCTGAAAAAAGAGAGGTAAGTTTCTCTTACTTATCTCATCTTCAAAAGCAACATGTACTCAAAGTTCACTTTGAGAATCTTGATATTCTTGCAAGAAAACCTCTGTCTTTGCGTGAAGAAGATTTATATCAAAAAATTGTTCATTCGAAGCAGGGTGGCGTGTGCTACGAGTTAAACGGAATATTTTATTTTCTGCTAAAAGAATTAGGATTTGATCCGTATCTTATGGCAGGAACTGTATATGTAAGAGAAGGAATGTGGGCTCTTGAAAATGCTCATTTATTCATAATCGTACCAATTAATAATAAAGAGTATTTGGTGGATGTAGGTATGGGCGGTAATTCCCCACGAATCCCTGTCCCACTGAATGGAGAAGAAGTTGTGGATAGTGATGGTCTTTACAGAGTAAATAAAGACGAGACAACATCATTTTATTATTTACAAAAAAAGACTGATGATAAGTGGGAAATTTTATATCGCTTTGAACAGCCTTCTCATAAATGGAACCTAGAGAATATTCATCCCATTTGTGTTTTAACTGAAACAGCTCCAGATTCGATGTTCAACAAAATGTATTTCCTTTCAAGAGTGACAGAAAATGGGCGTATTACTTTGCTAGGAGATATGCTGATTATCGTTAACGGAAAAGAGAAAATAAAAGAAAAACTAGAAAAACATGAGGTTGAGGAAACGGTTCGTCGTTATTTTCAAATCCAAATATAATGAGAAAACTTTAGGGAGGGTTCATGTATGACTTTAGATTTACAAGTTCAATCGTTTCTTGCGCAAGGTGGGAATTTGAATACACTTACAGGAGAAGAGCACGGAGAAGTAAAAGCTGTGTTTAAGGTGGAAGATTTCCATATTCCTGTGAAGGACGGTGAAATTAAACTTCGAGTTTATACGCCGAATGAAAAGGAATCATTACCTGTTTTTGTATATTTACATGGTGGTGGATGGGTAGCAGGAGATATTCAGGCTGTAGATACTTTATGCCAAAATATGGCGCATGATGCGGAATGTATAGTTGTTGCGGTAGAGTATCGCCTAGCTCCTACACATAAATTCCCTGTTCCATTAGAAGATTGTTATGAAGCGACTAAATGGGTAGCTGAAAATAGTTCTATGCTTAATGCGGATAAAACAAGAATCGCAATTGGTGGAGATAGTGCTGGTGGAAATATTGCAGCAGCAGTTGCGATTATGGCGCAAAAATTTAACAACCTTTCATTGGTGGCTCAAGTATTAGTTTATCCTGTAGTTGATCTTACTTTAACTTTCAAAGCACAATCATATCGAGATAATGGTGAAGGTTATTTACTTACAACTGAAGGAGTTTTCTGGGCAACGCAAATGTATTTACGTGACGAAATTGACAGATACAATACATTTGCATCACCTTCAGTGAATAATGAGTTAGAGAATTTGCCACCAGCGCTTATTATTACAGCGGAATATGATCCGCTAAGAGACGATGGTGCTGCATATGCGAAACGTTTAGAGGTAGCTGGGATTCCTGTAGAATATAAGTGCTACGAAGGGATGGTCCATGGTTTCTTCTGGATGGCGGGTATTATGGATAAAGGTCTCCAAGCACGATTACAAGTTTCGAATTATTTAAAGGGTGTATTCATGGGGAAATAGAAGGGGCATCTCCACTAGTAGAGCACCTTTGTTTGAATACGATATGTAACATATAGAAATGAAGCCTAATTTCTCATTGATATAAATGGGGAGTTGGGCTTTTTCGAATTTATTTATTTTTGTAGTTTCATAGACGGATAACTTGAATAATTATTTGATAATGGTTATCATTTAGGGAGTCTTTTAAATTTTGGAAAATGGAGGGGAAATATGCTACGTAAATTTTTTTCGTACTATAAACCGTACAAAGGTTTATTTATACTCGATTTTTCTTGCGCAGTGATCGCAGGATTACTAGAACTTGGCTTCCCGCTTATCGTAAACCAATTTATCGATAAGTTATTGCCAGGGCAAAACTGGACGCTTATTTTATGGGCGTGTTTCGGTTTATTTGCAGTGTATATGTTAAACGCAGGCCTGCAATATGTCGTTACATACTGGGGGCATATGCTAGGGGTTAACATTGAAACAGATATGAGGCAGAAATTATTTGATCATATTCAAAAGCTATCATTCAGATTTTTTGATAATAATAAAACCGGTCATTTAATTTCACGTCTTACGAACGATTTAATGGAAATTGGAGAAATTGCTCACCACGGGCCAGAAGATTTATTTATCGCTGTTATGACGTTAGTTGGGGCGTTCTCATTTATGATGATGATCAACTGGAAGTTAGCGCTATTAACGTTCTTCGTTATTCCATTCTTATTATGGTTAGCGCTTTACTTCAATAAAAAAATGACAGGTACATTTAGACGTTTGTTCTCAGATGTTGCTGATTTCAATGCATGTATTGAGAACAACGTCGGTGGTATCCGTGTTGTACAAGCATTCGGAAATGAAAAGTTTGAGAAAGACCAGTTCGCTGTGAACAACGCTCGTTTCCGTACAACGAAATTAATGGCGTATAAAATTATGGCGTTAAATTCTTCGATTAGTTATATGCTTATGCGTCTCGTAACGCTCTTCGTCTTAATATGCGGTACATGGTTTGTTCTGCAAGGTGAATTAACGTACGGTGGATTTATCGGATTCGTTCTATTAACGAATATTTTCTTCCGCCCAATTGAAAAAATTAATGCGGTAATCGAAAGCTATCCGAAAGGGATCGCTGGCTTTAAGAGATATGTAGAGCTTCTTGAAACAGAGCCAGATATTGTAGACTCTAAAGATGCGATAGAAGTTAAACATGTACACGGTGATATTCAATATAGCAACATTACGTTCGGATATGAAAATAAAGAACCGATTTTAAATGACATTAGCTTGAAAATACATGCAGGCGAAACAGTTGCATTCGTTGGGCCATCAGGAGCAGGGAAAACAACGTTATGTAGTTTACTCCCACGTTTTTATGAGCAATCTTCTGGATCGATTCAAATTGATGGTATTGATACGAAAGATATGACGCTATCTTCACTTCGTAAGCAGATTGGAATTGTGCAGCAAGACGTGTTCTTATTCTCTGGAACGATTCGTGAAAATATCGCTTACGGAAATTTAAAGGCGTCAGAAGCTGAAATTTGGCAGGCAGTAAAACGTGCGCAGTTAGAAGACTTAATTTACTCACAACCAGACGGTTTAGATACTGTTATTGGTGAGCGCGGCGTGAAACTTTCTGGTGGACAAAAGCAGCGTCTAGCGATTGCTCGTATGTTCTTGAAAAACCCGCCAATTTTAATATTAGATGAAGCGACTTCTGCATTAGATACAGAGACGGAACTAGCGATTCAAAAATCACTTGCTGAACTAGCTGTCGGCCGCACAACGCTAGTTATCGCTCACAGACTTGCAACGATTAAAAATGCAGATCGTATCGTCGTTGTAAATAAAGATGGTATTGCAGAACAAGGTTCGCATGAGGAATTAATTGAGCAAGGCGGAGGATACAGCAGGTTATACGAAGCGCAGTTTAGTTCGTAAATATAATTTGTACTGAATTAGTGCACCATAAGTAGGTAAAAATCTCATATGGGAGGCTATAAAGTATGATTGTAACAACAACGTCTACAATTCAAGGAAAAGAAATTATTGAGTATGTCGATATCGTGAATGGAGAAGCGATTATGGGTGCGAATATCGTTCGTGACCTTTTCGCTTCTGTCCGTGATGTAGTCGGTGGTCGTTCTGGCGCTTATGAAAGTAAATTAAAAGAAGCGCGAGATATCGCAATGGAAGAGATGAAAACTCTCGCAAGACAAAAAAATGCGAATGCAATTGTTGGTATTGATGTGGACTACGAAGTCGTTCGCGAAGGGATGCTAATGGTTGCGGTGAGCGGGACTGCTGTCCGTATATAAGGTGAAAAGCCGTGCTGATGCACGGCTTTTACTTTTATTCATGCTGTGCTATGTCGAAGCCTCGATATTTCTTGGGAAATGTGGAAGCTCCCGTCGATATATAGGGAAGACATTAGAGCGCTTCTTTACATTTCCGGATTTGAACTAATAATGTTTCGTATTCTTGGTTGAGAGATGGGATGTTATCGTGATGATTTGGCATGGAAATTCGGCCGATGATTTCCGTTAATTTTGTTTGTAATCGTAATAATTCTTGTTCAGTAACATTGACAGAATCCCCGGTTGTTCTTTTTGTGTATTGCTCGTAATTACCGTGGAATACTCTTGGTTCACTCTCATCTACTTGTAGAATATGGTCGGCAACAGAGCGAATAAAGGCACGGTCATGGCTAATGAAAAGTATTGTGCCTGGATATTCTCGTAACATAAGTTCTAATTCCTCTTGCGTTGCTAAGTCTAAATAGTTTGTCGGTTCATCGAGCAGAAGCATATTATAGTTTCCTAAAAATACTTTTGCGAGTGCAACCTTCATTCGTTCACCACCGCTTAGAACGTGCACAGGCTTATGAACGTCTTCACGGCGGAATAGGAGCCGTGCAAGTATTGTTCGAACGAACGATTCAGTGTAATTTGTTTCCTCTAGAACGTTTTCTAAAATGGTTTTATCTGTTTTTAAAATTGACAGTGTTTGTTCGAAGTATCCAATTTTACAACTTTTCGATAGCTGCATACCACGCTCTTTTGCGAGAAGCATGTTGAACAAAGTTGTTTTTCCACTTCCATTTGCACCTAAAACAGCAAGCTTTGCACCAGGAGCAATAGTTCCATTCATACTTTTAAATAGTGTACGGTCACCTATTTTCTTTGTTGCTTTATTGAACTGTACGGCCACTTTACTATGAATGGGTGTATGGTATTGCACGTCAAACTGAGCCAGAGAAAAATCCTTTGGTTTTTCTTTCTTTTCTAGTTTTTCAAGACGTGTTTCCAGTGCCTTTGCTGCTTTGCTAACCTGTTCTTGGCCGTGAGCCCCACTTAATTTATACAGTTTAGATTCAGATGAGCTGAACCGTGTCGGGATTTTTGTCATGTTAGAAGCACGTTGCTTTCTTTGTAAAATGGACTGCTCTAAACGGTTTTTTTCTTGTACATATTGCTCATATTCTGCTTGTTTTTGTATTCGTTCACGTTCTTTTTGTTTTCGATAGTGTGAATAATTCCCTTTATACTCTTGAATCGTACCGTTTTCAATTTCAATGATTTTTGTACATATATTATCTAGAAATTCACGGTCATGCGATATTAAAACAAGTGCCCCTCTATAAGATAAAAGTGCCTTTTCTAATTGCTCTGTACCGACCATATCTAAGTGGCTTGTTGGTTCATCAGCGAATAAAATACCTGCATCTTGTTCGAGAGCGTGGGCAATCTTTAGGCGCATTCGTTCACCACCGCTCATTGCACCTGTAACGTTTGAAATACTCCATTTTCCTTTTGAGAGAGAAGAAGCGGTTTCCGGTAGTTCCTCACTAAGCTGAGGAATGATGCTGATAGAACTATGATGAGTTACTATGCCTTTGTCGGCTTCTATTTCTTTACTTAATATTTGTAATAACGTAGATTTACCAGCTCCGTTGACTCCGACAATTCCTATACGGTCATGTGCTTGTATTTCCAGTGATTGTACCGTAAATAGTGTGCGATCACCAAAGCTCTTTTCAATATTACGTGCGAATAAAATAGTCATAAAAAAACCTCCCTAGTTTCACTAGAGAGGATAAACGTCGCCCTTACATGTAAAAAACCGTACATAAATAAACGATTTTTTTACATGATCGTTTCGAAAGAAAGTATCGACAAATGGACAGACTAATCCCCTGCTAGTTTTCATCATTTTTTGTTCACTATTTGTGATGGATGAAATAAATAAGAGAATTAGAACTTCATTGGTCAAAGTACCTTCCTTTCATAATATTACTTTTATTGTATGCGCATACAAAAGAGTTTGTCAAACTTATTTCTGTTTATGATTTTTGAATTTATCATTATACAATTGTGCTTTTGCTAGCGCCTCAGCATCGTTTTTAATTTCATCCAGTCCATTCGCATCCCCAATAATATACCCTTCAAATGACGAACCAACAAAATCAAAGATGTATTGAAACTGAGTGATAAGCGGTAATGCTTTCAGTTTTGGATTATCTCCGCCAACGATGACAACGTACATTTTTTTACCTTTCATTTTCTCTTTGAAATGAAGTGATGTATCGCGTAAGCTTTGTGACCAGCGATCAACGAAGTTTTTCATATGTCCGCTCATTCCGTACCAGTATAATGGTGAGGCAAAGATAATCGTGTCATGCTCTAACATGCGTTTCGTTAACTGCTCGTAGTCATCATTTACAGGTTGGAATCCTTCTGTATCATGACGTTGGTCTGTAATAGGATGAACTGTATGGTCTCGCAAGTAAATTTGTTCTGTTTCAATGCCCTCTATCATCATATGTGTTAAAGCTTCTGTATTTCCGTTTTGTCTTGAACTGCCGTGTATAACAAACATGTAATCATCCCTTTTCTTTTGCTTGTTTTAGGAGTGAAACGTGTTTTTGCAAATTCGTTTGAATGCTAGAAAGTAATGAGATTTGCTTTGTTACTTCATTGAGTTTATCTTCATAAAGTGCAAGGATACTGCTGCAAGGATTTTCGTACAGGTGCGGCTCGATTTCGAGGCAGCGTAGCATTCTTGCAGTCTCTTCTAAATTTAAGCCAATTTGTAAGTACATTTGAATAAGTTCTACTTTTTCAATAGCACTTTCATCAAAATCACGGTAGCCATTTGTGAGCCGCTTAGAAGGGAGTAATCCCTTTTCTTCGTAATGTCTTAGTGATCTTTCGCTAACGCCAGTTTCTTTTGATAACTCCCCGATTCGCAATGCGTTTCACTCCTTTTACCTGTATTGTAAACCTTCACACTAATGTGAAGGTCAACTCTGTTTTTTCGCAAAAGAATCTACATGATTTAAAAATACTTGAATAGCTTTAGACGGAATAAAATATTTGCCGCGCACGATGGAGAATGGACGGATGAGTTGTTCATTTGGAACTTCGACGTGGAATAGATCTTTTGCCAGTAGCTCTTTCCGTACAGTCCAATCAGAAAGGATAGCGATGCCAAGCCCGGCACTAACTGCTTCCTTCACGCTTTGAATACTGCTAAATGTAAAGAATCGCTTCATTTTTAAATGGTGTTGATGAATAAAACGATCACTATAAGCACGTGTACCAGAGCCGCTTTCTCTTAATACCCATACTTGATCTTGGAGTGTGTTTTCATTGATTTCTTTTATGCGGAGCAGTGGATGATTTGGCGGAACGACGAGCTTCATTTCATCTTGCATAAATGTTTCAACGTCAACGTCGGCGTATATGACTTGTCCTTCTACTAAGCCGATATCAATTTGATTAGAGCGAAGGCTTTGCAAAACGTCTTCTGTATTTGAGATAAAAGTATGAACTTCGACGTGTGGATTTTCATTCGCATAGTTAGCCAGTATTTTTGGAAGTAAGTATTCACCAATTGTAAAACTAGCACCGATGCGAAGCGTTCCTGTTACAACGTTATGTAGTTCGTTAATTTCTTGTTTAGCATCTTCGTAAAGAGAGAGCATTTGCTTTGCGTGTATATATAAAATGTTTCCAGCCTCTGTCACTTGAACGTGCTTCGGGGAGCGCTGAATGAGTGTAGTTCCAAATTCATTTTCTAAGTTGCGAATGTGCATACTTACGCCAGGCTGTGAAAGGTTTAATAACTCTGCTGCACGGGAGAAGTGTTTCTGTTCCACGACAGTAACGAAAATTTTTAAAATGTCTACGTTCATATAATGGACTCCTTTCGTTTTTCTATCATCTTATCATAAGTATTTCTGATGATAGAGATTTGGTATTGATATTAAACTTATTATAGAAACTCTCTTATAATGTAAGTAGAAAGAACATGCATGTTCCAATACGATTATTGGAGTGGTTCAAAGTGGAACAAACACTTATTATACAAAAGAAGAAGGGCTTTGGATTTTCACAAGGAATTGGGATTACACTATTAATCGCAATTGCTGCGAAATATTTAGCAGAGCTTCCATTTTTAAATATTATGGGACAATTAGTAATTGCTATTCTAATTGGGATGGTTTGGCGTGCGGCAATTGGAGTTCCGCAAGAAGCGATAGCTGGAACGAACTTTGCGAGTAAGAAGTTGCTTCGCTTCGGGATCATCTTACTTGGAATGCGATTAAATCTTGTTGATATTGCGAAGGCGGGGCCGAAAGTATTAGTCATCGCAGCGGTTGTTATTACATTTACGATTTTCGTAGTATATGGACTAACGAAAGTATTTAAGGTAGAAAAGAAACTTGGAATTTTAACAGCGTGCGGGACGGCAATTTGCGGCGCGGCTGCGGTCGTGGCAATTGCACCGCAAGTGAAAGCAAAAGATGATGAAACGGCAGTCGGTGCAGCGATTATTGCCATTTTAGGTACAATATTTACACTTATTTATACGCTATTATATCCAGTGCTTGGCTTCTCACCGTACGGTTACGGTGTATTCTCAGGTGCGACGTTGCATGAGATCGCTCATGTCATCGCAGCTGCGGCGCCAGGAGGAAGTACGGCTGTAGACATCGCAGTTATCGTGAAGTTAACGCGCGTTGCAATGCTTGTGCCAGTAGCAATTTTAATTGGGTTATGGTTTGGTAAGAGCGAAGGTAGCGAGGAAAAAAGATCGTGGCGTGACCTTCCGATTCCGTGGTTCATCTTCGGATTTTTAGCGATGAGTGCAGTGCATTCGCTCGGTATTATCCCAGAAGTTGTTGCGGGATACATTGTTGTCATTGCTTACATGCTTATCGCAATGGCGATGGCAGGGCTTGGTTTAAATGTAGAATTTAAAACGTTCCGTAAGTTAGGAAGCAAAGCGTTCGTGGCAGGGCTAATTGGTTCGGTGTGCCTTTCTATTCTTGGATACGTTCTTGTATATGCGTTAGGATTTATGTAGTAGGGCGGAGAAGCTGTTCCCAGAGGTATTTGGGAACAGCTTTTTCTTATGATTATAGGGCTACGGATGTCGGTAAGTCGATATATTAAAAAAATCGCTGATATAAAGTGAAACTTTAATCAGTGGGGATTTTCTTCATCCCCCACTGATTATTAGTTGAACCAATCGGACTTTTATGGGCAGTTGATCCCCCCTACCTAAATTCTTTGCTTTCGCTGAATTTTGAGGTGGGGGTCTTACTGCCCGTTAAAGCGGGATAAATTGAATTACGCCTGTACTTTGTTAGAGAAGGTGCGTAGTGAAATGTTTTTCTAAAATTTGTAAAGATATCTTTACTTGTAACTGGAAAATATTTATAATTAAAGTAAAGATATCTTTACTTTCGAAGGTGGAGCCTATGGGTGTGAAAAATAAAATAAAAGAGTTAAGAAAGCAAAATCATATAACACAAGTTGAAATGGCAAAGGCGATGAAGGTGACGCGGCAGACAATTGTGGCGATTGAAAACCATCATTATAACCCGAGTTTAGAGTTATCCTTAAAAATCGCTAAATATTTTGGGGTGAAGGTAGAGGAAATCTTTACGCTAGAGTAAGGGGAGAAAAAATGAACGATACTAAAAAGTTATTGATTGGTGCGACTTTTGGATTGTTTTTAGGAGACATTGTAGTTCATATTATGAATCCGGCTATACCAATTTTATCGCTCGTAGTGAGTAACGTTTTAGCAATTGTATTTTTACTAGTGTATACGTATTACAAAAAGCGTAAGTACAAAAAAGAAGAACTTCCAGATATAGATGAGCGAGTAAATGAAAATATAAAAAAATATGTAAATGTCTCACTTGTATTCGCGTTTCTATTGCTTATTGTTTATATTGTTGCGAGTAAAGCAATAGGCAGAGCTGTTATACCAGTGCAAGAAATATTTATGATATGTAGTTCCTTATTTGCGGGGAGTCTCATTATAGGAGTCATGGTAGGGAAACGAGCATAGCGATAGGAGGAATGAAAATTGCAAGATGAGTTTGAGAGATTCCAGTCGGATAAAGCGTTTAAATATGTAGGGTTATTTTTTACGATTAGTTTAGCGGTATGGAGTTTATATAACTTAATAGTTGATGGAAATGCTGGTATGCCGTTTGTTTTATTTGTACTAGGACAGTGGGTGTATTTTCTTGTAAACTATTGGCCGAAGTGGAAGTATAGAAATCAAAAAGAGGCTGATCATGTATGAGTAAGCAAGAGGTTATACGATTCATAGGAAGTTTATTTTTAGCGGGGCTTGTTTTAAATGTGAGCTTAATGGTGTTACATATTTCATGGGGAACAATCTTCATATCGAATGTAGCGCTAGTCATTCTATATGGTATTGCGGAATATAGAGAACAGAAGCGTTTGAAAGAAGAGGGAGTACCGTCGATTGATGAGCGAGTTGCGAACAAGATGAAGTCATATTTTACAATTAGTATGACAAGCTTCGTGCTATTGTTCATTCTGTATCTTTGTGTAAACAAGTATTTAGATAGGCAAGTAGTACATGTAAATGAGTTATTATATATTGCTATTTTTGGTTTATCCGACTTTAATGGGCAGTAAGACCCCCACCTCAAAATTCAGCGAAAGCAAAGAATTTAGGTGGGGGGATCAACTGCCCATAAAAGTCCGATTGGTTCAACTAATAATCAGTGGGGGATGAAGAAAACCCCCACTGATTAAAGTTTCACTTTATTAATAAGTATGGCATCGACGAGTGTGTTAGCAACAAGGAATAGATAGAAAAAGGGGAACTGGGATGGGATTACCGGTATTATGTGTCGCTACGGCTATTTTTGCTTTGTTTTGGGGAATGCAGAACGTCTCTCGTAATCCAGTACCGAGTATTTGTATTATGCTTGGTACTGTAGGTTTATCTTATTATTTATTAGTTTCAGCTCATTATCATAAAACAGCAACGAGTGTTGTTGTTGGAGCACTTATTTTATTTTGTGGGCGCGCTGTACAAAAGGGACTATTTCCATAAAAGCTGTTTATACATTTTGTATAAACAGCTTTTTGTATTTTTTTTACAAAACACTTGAAAGTTACGTAACGTCATCTTTTATAATGAAAGGGAAGAGGTGATGGTAGTGATTTCAATACAACAATTGACGAAAGAAACAGGGGTAACAGTACGTACATTACGTTATTATGATCAAATAGATTTATTAAAGCCGAGCGGGAAAACAGAAGGCGGGCATCGTTTATATAGTGAAGCTGACGTAATACGGCTGCAACAAATTTTATTTTTAAAGGAAATGGGATTTTCATTAAAAGAGTCTGCGAATATGTTAGTAAAAGGTGAGCTTAATTTAAAGGATTCGCTTGAAAAACAACTTCGGTTTGTACAGGAAGAACAAAAGAAGTTTAATCGAATGGAGCGTGTTTTACAAGCTGTTGTTTATTCGGTAGATGTAGAGGGAGAACTTGATTGGAAAGTTATGTTTGAACTGATTCAGCTTTCAAAACAGTCTTCTCGTATACGTGAAATATTTCAAAATGAAGTGTTTTCAAAGGAAGAACAACAATTGCTTCATAATTTGCCAAATATGAGTGAAGAAGATCCGAATGTTTTAGAGTGGGTAGATTTATTAAAGCAATTACGTACTTTTATGAAAGAAGGTAAAGAAGCCAGGAGTGATGAGGTACAAGGGGCAACAAAACGATTAATGCAGAAGTGTTTAGAAATGGCCAATGGTGATGAAGCATTTTTAGATAAGTTATGGGAAGTTAGAAAATCGAAGGAAGATTCACAGAAAATGAGTATGTATCCAATTGAAGAAGAGCTTTTATTATATATGGATGAAGCTTTTCGTATATATGATGAAAAGGAGAAGGGTAAATGAGTATACTTGCAGAATATCGTTGGTATTTTTTAATTGGGGCAGAGATTGTATTTTGGTTATCAGCTATCGGTTTCTTTTTACTCCGTTACGGATTCCGTTTGAAGAAGGCGAGCTTTATTATGGGGATTGTACTCCTCGTAAATGAAGTGTTTATTTTAACCTTAGGGGTAGTGGACTATTATCAAACAGGAAAGTTCTCTAACTTTCAAATCATTACGGTAATTATTTTATTGTATGCAGTTTTCTACGGGAAAAAGGATTTGAAGAAGCTTGATATATTTGCGCAAAAGCAAGTTGCGAAATGGAGGAATGAACCAGCACCTATTATCGAAGAACAGATAGAACTAACAGGTATGGCCTATGCGAAGCAGGAAATAAAAAATTGGGTATTACATCTTGTTTTATTCGTTGTTGTGCATATTTTCTTTTTCTTCGCGTATGGGTTTATTCCATTTGAACAGTGGAGCAATTGGTTAGAGTCAGGAATCATTTTAAATAAGGCGGCTAGTCGTGTTAGTCAAGTTTGGGCGATTATATTTTTAGTGGATACAGTTATTTCATTTTCATATGTTCTTTTTCCGAAGAAGGGGAAAGGAAAAGAGAAGCTACTTTCTTAGAGGGAAGTAGCTTTTATGGTATACAAATAATTTTTATAGGAGAGGATGACAATAGGAAAAAGAAGCGGTTTTATATGTCTATTTCTCTTTAGCTTAGTAGCATGCTCTCAACCTAACACTACAATTGATAAGAAGAATGATGTCATTGTAAAGAGAGCAGAAATTTCCAATCTAGATAAATTCGAAAAGTTCGTTTTGAATGTGGACCAAGGGGAAGTTGATAAAATAAGAATTGTACATTATACACATGAAGGTGATCTGGTTTTTCAAACGTTAGAGTATAGTGGGACAGATATAATTCATATGTTAGATAATAGGCAAGATCGATTTGCTGGTAATCATACAGGTATAGATGAAGATAGCTGTAAAAGGATTGTTAAAGAGCAGCGTGAATCACAAATGGCTTATAGGTTAATAGACTGTGCGAATGAAAATGGGCGCAATGGATATGATTTATTATATGTACCTAAAGAATAGAGTTAGTAGAGGAAGGAAGTTTTGACTCCTTCCTTTTTCTATGTATATATTGTCGAAAACTTTACCGAATATCTGTTCGTTTTTTTAGGTTTTTTGTGGGCATTCGTGGTAAAATAATAATACAGATTTTTATGAGGAGGTCGGATCTTACGTGGAACATCAATTTGAAATTATTTCAGCGTATTCCCCACAAGGCGATCAGCCGGTAGCTATAGAGAAGCTTGTAGAGGGAATTAATAGTGGAAAGAAAAAGCAAGTGTTGCTTGGAGCGACAGGAACGGGTAAGACATTTACGATTTCAAATGTCATTAAAGAAGTGCAGAAGCCAACACTTGTCATGGCTCATAATAAAACGTTAGCGGGACAGTTATATAGTGAGCTGAAAGATTTTTTCCCGAATAATGCAGTTGAATATTTTGTTAGTTATTATGATTATTATCAACCAGAAGCGTATGTGCCGCAAACAGATACGTTTATTGAAAAAGACGCACAGATTAATGATGAAATTGATAAATTGCGTCACTCGGCAACGTCTGCATTATTTGAACGGGACGATGTAATTATCGTTGCGAGTGTTTCGTGTATATATGGTTTAGGTTCTCCGGAAGAATACCGCGAGTTAGTTGTTTCACTTCGAGTTGGTATGGAAAAGGACCGCAATCAATTGCTTCGTGAACTTGTTGATGTACAGTATGGACGTAATGATATTGATTTCAAGCGTGGTACATTCCGTGTGCGCGGAGATGTAGTTGAAATCTTCCCGGCATCACTTGACGAGCATTGTATTCGAATTGAGTTTTTCGGCGATGAAATTGATCGTATTCGCGAAGTAAATGCGTTAACAGGGGAAGTATTAGCAGAACGTGATCATGTAGCAATCTTCCCAGCATCTCACTTCGTTACACGTGAAGAGAAGATGAAGGTCGCTATTGAAAATATCGAAAAAGAATTAGAAGAGCGTTTAAAGGAATTAAATGATAATGGCAAGTTGTTAGAAGCGCAGCGTATAGAGCAGCGCACACGTTATGATTTAGAAATGATGCGCGAGATGGGCTTTTGTTCAGGGATTGAAAACTATTCCCGCCATTTAACGCTTCGTCCGGCGGGTGCAACGCCGTATACGCTATTAGACTATTTCCCGGAGGATTTCTTAATCGTTATGGATGAGTCGCACGTATCAGTGCCGCAAGTAAGAGCGATGTATAACGGGGACCAAGCGCGTAAGCAAGTGCTTGTGGATCATGGATTCCGTTTGCCATCGGCTTTAGATAATAGACCGCTTACGTTTGATGAGTTTGAAGAGAAAACGAATCAAGTTATTTACGTTTCAGCAACGCCAGGTCCGTACGAATTAGAGCAGTCACCAGAAGTAATAGAACAAATTATTCGTCCAACAGGGCTTTTAGATCCACCAATTGATATACGACCAATTGAAGGACAAATTGATGATTTATTAGGAGAAATTCAAGATCGCATCGCAAAAAATGAGCGTGTATTAATTACGACTTTAACGAAGAAGATGTCAGAGGATTTAACGGATTACTTAAAAGATGTAGGAATTAAAGTGAACTATCTTCACTCTGAAATTAAAACGTTAGAACGTATTGAAATTATCCGTGACCTTCGCCTTGGTAAGTTTGATGTGCTTGTCGGTATTAACTTATTACGAGAAGGATTAGATATTCCAGAAGTATCGCTTGTAGCTATTTTAGATGCTGATAAGGAAGGGTTCTTGCGTTCAGAGCGTTCATTAATTCAAACAATCGGTCGTGCAGCACGTAATGAAAACGGCCGCGTAATTATGTACGCAGATCGTATAACAAGATCGATGGGAATTGCGATTGAAGAAACGCAACGTCGTCGTACGATACAAGAAGCTTACAATGAAGAGCATGGTATTACGCCGAAAACGATTCAAAAAGGTGTGCGTGATGTGATCCGTGCAACGACAGCTGCCGAAGAACCAGAAACATATGAAGCAGCGCCAGCTAAGAAGATGACGAAAAAAGAGCGTGAAAAGACAATTGCGAAGATGGAAGCAGAGATGAAAGAAGCAGCAAAAGCGTTAGATTTCGAGCGTGCAGCTGAGTTAAGAGATTTACTATTAGAATTAAAAGCGGAAGGGTGAACAGAGTGAGCATGAGCAAGGATTTTATTGTTGTAAAAGGTGCTAGAGCACATAACTTAAAAAATATTGATGTAACCATTCCGAGAAATCAGCTTGTTGTTGTGACAGGATTGTCTGGTTCAGGGAAATCATCATTAGCATTTGATACGATTTATGCAGAAGGGCAGCGCAGATACGTAGAATCGTTATCTGCGTATGCGCGCCAGTTTTTAGGGCAAATGGATAAGCCGGATGTAGATACGATTGAAGGATTGTCACCAGCGATTTCAATCGATCAAAAAACGACGAGTCGTAATCCACGTTCAACTGTCGGAACGGTAACGGAGATTTATGATTATTTACGTTTATTATTTGCGCGAATTGGTACACCGATTTGTCCGAACCATGGCATTGAAATTACGTCACAAACAGTAGAGCAGATGGTAGACCGTGTACTTGAATATCCTGAACGTACGAAATTACAAGTGTTAGCTCCTATCGTTTCTGGACGTAAAGGTGCACATGTGAAAGTGCTTGAAGATATTAAGAAGCAAGGATATGTTCGTGTACGTGTTGACGGTGAAATGCTGGATGTATCTGAAGAGATTACGTTAGATAAAAATAAGAAGCATTCTATTGAAGTTGTAATAGACCGTATTGTTGTAAAAGAAGGAATCGCAAGCCGTCTTGCGGATTCACTTGAAAGTGCATTAAAGCTTGGCGGAGGCCGAGTGTTAATCGATGTAATGGGAGAAGAGGAACTTCTATTTAGTGAACATCATGCTTGTCCGCATTGTGGTTTTTCAATCGGAGAATTAGAGCCGCGTATGTTCTCATTCAACAGTCCATTCGGAGCGTGTCCTTCTTGTGATGGACTTGGTTCAAAGTTAGAGGTAGATTTAGAACTTGTTATACCGAACTGGGATTTATCATTAAATGAACATGCGATTGCTCCTTGGGAACCGACAAGCTCACAATATTATCCGCAGCTTTTACAATCTGTATGTAATCATTACGGCGTTGATATGGATGTGCCTGTGAAAGATATACCGAAAGATTTATTTGATAAAGTGTTGTACGGAAGCGGTGAAGAGAAAGTTTATTTCCGCTATGTAAATGAATTTGGTCAAGTAAAGGAAAATGAGATTTTATTTGAAGGTGTTATTCCAAATATCGAACGTCGTTATCGTGAAACGAGTTCTGATTATGTTCGCGAGCAAATGGAGAAATATATGGCAGAGCAAGCTTGTCCGAAGTGTAAAGGTGGACGCTTAAAGCCTGAGAGTTTAGCTGTTTTCGTTGGTGATAAAACGATTGCTGACGTAACGAAGTATTCTGTTCAAGAAGTACAGGAATTCTTCTCAAATGTAGAGCTAACGGAGAAACAACAAAAAATTGCTCATTTAATTTTAAGAGAAATTCAGGAGCGCGTTGGGTTCTTAGTAAACGTCGGTTTAGATTATTTAACGTTAAGTCGTGCCGCAGGAACTTTATCAGGTGGTGAGGCGCAGCGTATTCGTTTAGCGACGCAAATCGGTTCTCGTCTTACTGGCGTACTGTACATTCTTGATGAGCCTTCTATCGGTTTGCATCAGCGCGATAATGACCGTCTTATTCGCACATTGCAAGAAATGCGTGATTTAGGAAATACGCTAATTGTCGTTGAACATGATGAAGACACGATGATGGCTGCTGATTATTTACTTGATATCGGGCCTGGTGCAGGTATTCACGGTGGTCAAGTTGTATCAGCAGGTACACCAGCTGAAGTGATGCAAGATGAGAATTCGCTAACAGGTAAGTATTTAAGCGGTAAAGAGTTTATTCCGGTTCCACTTGAGAGACGTAAAGGTGACGGGCGTAAAGTGGAAATTGTCGGTGCAAAAGAGAATAACTTAAAGAATGCGAAGATGTCATTCCCGCTTGGTACGTTTGTAGCGGTAACGGGTGTATCTGGTTCTGGTAAAAGTACGATGATTAATGAAGTACTATATAAATCGTTAGCGCAAAAATTATATAAAGCGAAAGCGAAGCCAGGTACGCATAAAGAGATTAAAGGTCTCGAGCATTTAGATAAAGTAATCGATATTGATCAATCGCCAATCGGTCGTACGCCACGTTCTAATCCAGCGACGTATACAGGTGTATTCGATGATATCCGTGATGTGTTTGCACAAACGAATGAAGCGAAAGTGCGTGGATATCAAAAAGGACGTTTCAGCTTTAATGTAAAAGGTGGACGTTGTGAAGCGTGCCGTGGTGATGGAATTATTAAAATCGAAATGCACTTCTTACCAGATGTATACGTTCCGTGTGAAGTTTGTCACGGTAAACGTTACAACCGTGAAACGTTAGAAGTGAAATATAAAGATAAAAACATTTCTGAAGTGTTAGGGATGACAATTGAAGATGGAGTAGAGTTCTTCGCTAATATCCCAAAAATTAAGCGTAAACTTCAAACGCTTGTAGACGTAGGGCTTGGTTATATGAAATTAGGGCAACCAGCTACGACGTTATCTGGTGGGGAAGCACAGCGCGTGAAGCTAGCTTCTGAATTACACCGTCGTTCTACAGGACGTACGCTATACATTTTAGACGAGCCGACGACTGGTTTACATGCGCATGATATCGCACGCCTTCTAGAAGTGTTGCAACGTCTTGTTGAGAGTGGTGAGACGGTACTTGTAATTGAACATAATTTAGATGTAATTAAAACAGCTGACTATATCGTTGACCTTGGACCAGAGGGCGGAGACAAAGGTGGACAAATCGTTGCCTCAGGAACGCCAGAGCAAGTAGTGAAAGAAGAGCGTTCGTATACAGGTAAGTATTTAAAAGAGATTTTAAATCGCGATAAAGCAAGAATGAAAGAGAAAATAAAAGAAGTAGAGCTATCTCAATAAGTGTATTACGAAAAACCGAGTGGAAATGGCACTCGGTTTTTCGTTCATAGGGGGAGAAGATGGAGTTTGCCCCGCATTAACGGGCAGTAAGATCCCTACCTCAAAATTCAGCGAAAGCAAAGAAGTTAGGTGGATGATCAACTGCCCGTAAAAGCCCGATTGGTTCAACTAATAATCAGTGGGAGATGAACAAAACCCCCACTGATTAAAGTTTCACTTTATAGATGTTTTAAGAAAGAAAAATATGAAGGTAAGAGAGTTTCAAAATTGGGGTGTTTATTTTCGCAAGCGCTGGGAGAATAGCTTTGCGAATCATTTGAGTTATGAAGAGAAAGAAGAGATTCATTTATATGGGGATAAATATTATTGTGGTTACTTGTGGCACATATTTAGTTATGAAAAGAAGAAGTGCTTAGAAGGAACAGAAGCAGAGAGAGCGTTTCATAATGAAGTGAAAAAGGATTGCTACATCTTCTATCAACACTGTGATGATGTAATGCTAATAAAAGATGCGAGTTTATTAATTATGGATGATATATTAGGTGAAACAGATGATATGTATAAAGGTGATATCTATATTGTAGACAAAGATTTTACTTGGACCTTTGTGAAAACTCATGAACATAGATGGTGTGGTCCTTATTTCGCAAGGAAGTGTTAGTAGGTATACAAGCATAAAGGGTAGAATAAGTTGATATAAGCGCTCGCATGATACTTGCGTTTACTGTCTATTAGCGTATGATGAAATATATATGTTTAAAAGGATGTGTAAGAAAATGAGATGGATTGTATCACTTCTTGTAAATAGCGTTGTGTTAATCGCTGTATCGGGACTTTTAAAAGGGATTGCACCAGACGCGTTTTACGTAGCAAATATACAAACTGCAATTATTGCGAGTATTATCTTGGCTGTTTTAAATGTGTTCGTAAAACCATTTTTAATTTTAATTACGTTACCAATTACGGTTGTAACTTTCGGGTTCTTCTTAATTGTTATTAATGCGATTACGTTAAAAATAGCAGATTCATTATTAGGAGATGCATTTAATATATCAGGATTTGGTGTAGCGATCGTTGCAGCAATTTGTATTTCAATTTTTAATATGATTATTGAAAAGGCAATTGTGGAACCTCTATATGAAAAAAAGAGAAAATGACACAAAGAAAAACATTTCATGATGTGTATGAAATGTTTTTTTCTATTTATTAGAAACCGTATTTCTTGTTTCCAGAAAAAAATGGTACAATATCCGGTAGAATGGAATTTTACATCAAATGAGACTGAACCCGCAGCGGAGTGGAGGTTTATACATATGCCGAAAGTAAGGACAAAAGATTTAATTGAACAATTTCAATTGGAGTTAATAAGTGGTGAAGAAGGAATTCATCGTCCGATTGATACAAGTGATTTATCACGACCTGGAATTGAAATGGCAGGATTTTTTACATATTATCCGGCTGATCGCGTACAGCTTCTTGGAAAGACGGAGCTTACGTTCTTTGACACGTTAACGTCAGAGCAAAAGCAAGAGAGAATGAAAGCGCTTTGTACTGAGGAGACGCCATGTATTATTGTAACTCGTAATCAAGATGTACCAGATGAGTTACTGCAAGCATCGCGCGAATCAGGAATGCCTTTATTGCGTTCTTCTCAAACAACAACAAGATTATCGAGTCGTTTAACAAATTATTTAGAAGGTAAGTTAGCTCCAACTACAGCTGTACATGGTGTGCTAGTTGATATTTACGGTGTTGGTGTGTTAATTACAGGTCAAAGTGGTGTCGGTAAAAGTGAGACAGCTCTTGAGCTTGTGAAACGTGGTCACCGTCTTGTTGCGGATGATAGTGTAGAAATTCGTCAAGAAGATGAGGACATGTTAGTCGGAAGCTCACCAGATTTAATTGAGCATTTATTAGAAATTCGTGGTCTAGGTATCATTAACGTTATGACGTTATTCGGTGCAGGGGCAGTGCGAAATTATAAGCGTATTACACTTGTTATTAATCTTGAAATTTGGGATCAAAAGAAAAATTACGATCGCTTAGGTCTTGATGAAGAGAAGATGAAGATTATTGATACAGAACTTACGAAGATTACACTTCCAGTTCGCCCTGGTCGAAACTTGGCTGTTATTATTGAAGTGGCAGCGATGAACTTCCGTCTAAAACGTATGGGAGTCAATGCAGCACAGCAGTTCTCTGAACGATTAATGAGTGCGATTGAGTTAGGAAATCAGGAGTAAACTTTGGAGAGGGAGGTCATACATATGCTGTTAGGTTCTGTACCACAGCTTGACCGCGTAGCTGTCCAACTTGGGCCGTTTCCTGTTTATTGGTACGGGATTATTATCGGGACAGGTGTGCTATTAGGTCTTTGGCTAGCAACTCGCGAGGGAGAAAGGCTAGGTATTCCAAAAGATACATTTGTTGACCTTGTATTAATTGCAGTACCGATCGCTATTCTATTTGCGAGAATGTACTATGTTATTTTTGAATGGGAATATTACGCGCAAAACCCGAGTCAAATTATTAATATTCGTCAAGGTGGCTTGGCGATTCATGGTGGTTTAATTGGGGCTGTTATTACAGGGATTCTTTTTGCGAAACGCCGCGGGGTTTCATTCTGGAAGTTGGCTGATATTGCTGCGCCAAGTATTTTACTAGGACAAGCAATTGGCCGATGGGGAAACTTTATGAACCAAGAGGCACATGGTGATGAAGTAACGAGACAGTTTTTAGAAGGCCTTCATTTACCGGATTTCATTATTAATCAAATGTATATTGATGGTGTATACTACCATCCGACGTTTTTATATGAATCATTATGGAATTTTGCAGGTGTCATTTTATTACTTGCATTACGAAAAGTGAACTTACGACGCGGGGAATTATTCTTCACATATTTAATTTGGTATTCAGTAGGGCGCTTCTTCGTAGAAGGCTTACGTACAGATAGTTTAATGCTAGGACCACTTCGCATCGCACAAGTAATGTCAATTGGACTTGTTGTTATTTCTATTATTTTCATTATTGTGAGACGAAAAATGGGGCAAGCTGATAAAAGATATTCGGAAAATTAGAGAAAAGTAGCATCTTATTATAAGATGCTGCTTCTTTCATATTCAGGAAAGAGAAAGGACTAAGGCAATGAGAATAAATACAGTGTTATTTGATTTAGATGGAACTTTAATTAATACAAACGAACTTATTATTTCTTCTTTTTTACATGTGTTACATACATATTATCCAGATCAATATAAACGTGAAGATGTATTACCATTCATCGGCCCGTCTTTACATGAAACCTTCAGCAAGATTGATGAAGACAAGGTTGAAGAGATGATCACATGTTATCGTCAATTTAACCATGATCATCATGATGAATTAGTAGAAGAATATGAAACTGTATATGAAACAGTTCAAGAGTTGAAGAAGCGAGGCTATAAAGTTGGGATTGTTACAACGAAAGCGAGACAAACTGTTGAAATGGGATTAAAGTTGTCAAAGCTTGATGAATTTTTTGATGTTGTTGTGACAATTGATGATGTAGAGCATGTGAAACCACACCCAGAACCACTTCAAAAAGCGCTTGATTTATTAGATGCGAAACCGGAAGAAGCATTGATGGTTGGGGATAACCATCATGATGTTGTTGGTGGACAAAATGCGGGTACGAAAACAGCTGCTGTTTCATGGACATTGAAAGGTAGAGCGTATTTAGAGGCTTACAAGCCGGACTTTATGCTAGATAAAATGAGTGATTTGCTACCAATTTTGTCTAATATGAATCGTTCATAAAGGTCCAAGTAAGTTAGTAGGGGAGATATTTCTCTACTAACTTACAGTTTCATTTTTTAGTAGAGGAGCGAGCTAAGTGCGACGGACAACGCGCTATCCTGTTTCGGGAGAAAATTCATTATGGAATGTGTATAAAACAGTGTCCTTTTGGAAGGTAATGAAGAACTTTATTATTATCCAGATTGCTCGTTATACACCATTTTTATCCGTCAAAAATTGGTTGTACCGCACATTTTTACGGATGAAAGTCGGAAAGAAAACATCGTTCGCGCTTATGGTAATGCCGGACATTATGTTCCCAGAAAAGATAACTGTGGGAGAGAATTCGATTATCGGCTATAATACAACGCTTTTAGCGCATGAATATTTAATTCGCGAATATCGACTTGGAGAGATTGTCATAGGAAATGAAGTGATGATTGGAGCGAATACAACGATATTACCAGGTGTGAAAATTGGAGATGGCGCGATTGTTTCAGCTGGCACACTTGTTCATAGGGATGTCCCAAGTGGTGCCTTCGTGGGTGGAAATCCAATGCGTGTTATTTATACGAAAGAAGAAATCGATGCTAAAGAAGGTTGATACTAAAAATGTAACATTTCTCTTCTTTTTTAATGAATAAAAAGGAAATAATTGAGTATAATATACTGTTTTGTTTTTTACGGAATCGTTTATACTTATAGATAGAAGAATGTGTGAACGAAGAAAACAAAAAACTGGAGGATATATGGGGAAAAATCAAGGAATATATAAGGAGAACGGACAAGTTATCTCTTTTAATCAATTAGCGGACTTCTTTTATAAAAAAGGGATGAGGGCTTACAAAGGGCAAAAATTGCAAGATGCAATTAAATATTTTCGAAGAGCGGCACAAAGTGAGAAGGAGCCGTTTATTTTATGCCAATTAGCAACAGTATTATCTGAGGCTGGTGAATATCAAGAGTCGAATCAAACCTTCTTTAAGCTTGTTAGATCTAATCCAGAACTTGAACAGTGCTATTATTTTATTGCAAATAATTATGCATATATGGGGCTATTTCAGCAGGCAAAAAAGTATGCGGATCGCTATTTAGAAGTTGCAGAAGAGAAGGAATTTGTAGAAGATACATTAGAATTACTTGAAATTATGGAAGAAGAAGCGATGGGTGCGGAAGAGATTGAGGATGAAGATGATCTAATTGTTATGCAGGAAGAAGCGAATCGCTATATTCGTAACGGACAATTGGAAGAAGCGATTGCTACATTAGAAATTGTTACGAAAGATTATCCGGAATTTTGGTCGGGTCATAATAATTTAGCCATCGCACATTTTCAATCTGGTAATGTAGATAAAGCGCTGAAGTTAACGGAAATGATTTTAGAGAAAAATCCTGGTAATATACATGCGCTTTGTAATACGCTTATTTTTCTATATTCAATTGGAGAGCATAAACAAGTAGAAGCGTTAGCTGCGCAGTTAGTTGCAGTATATCCAATTTCATTTGAACATCGTTTGAAACTCGGAACGACACTTGCAACAATTGGTCATTTTGAACCTGCATATAAATGGTTCAAAGTATTAAAGCGTCAAGGATACGAGGGAGACGTTAGTTTTTATTATTGGTTTGCATATTCTGCTTATATGGTGAAAGATCAGCAAGTAGCTGAAAAAATGTGGCAACATGTTGTAGAATTGCACCCTGATAAAAAGGGAAAAGAACCGTGGAATGCGCTGAATTTAGCGGATGAAGGACAAAACGTGTTATTTGAAGAATTACGAAAATCATTTCAGCAAAGTGCGACGCTAGAGGAACAAATGCTAGCTTTATATTTAATGAATGAATTATCCACGCCAGAGAAGGTGGGATTCTTCTTTGATGTAACGCAAGCGAAGAACGGTGTTCCAATTGTATCACAACTTGCAAAGTATTTCTTTTTACTTAATAGCCATAAGAGCATTCCAGCTGATTTACAACAGTTTGAACAGTGCGCGCGAATCGCGGATGCCTTATATAATTATACGAAAAAAGATGATGAATTAATCGAAGAGTGTTTACAATTTTGGTTTTGTACATTCATACGTTTATATACATCTGGAGCAGTTTTTACAAACGTGTACGGATGGTCAGCTGCGATTGAATATATCGTACGCAGCGAACAAGGAAATAAGATGACACAGTCGGAGCTTGGAGATGTATATAATGTATCTGTAGCGACTGTTCGAAAGTATGTGCAGGCTGTGAAACGTACGCACAAATAAGGTAAGCAAATCATTGGGAAAAAAATGATGCTAACAGTATAATGAGGGTAACTTAATTGTGTAGGAATGAATAGGAGTGAATGGTGTGTCAGAAGAAAAAATTTATGATGTCATTATTATTGGTGCAGGACCAGCTGGTATGACAGCTGCAGTATATACTTCTCGTGCGAACTTAAGCACATTAATGCTTGAGCGTGGTATTCCAGGTGGCCAAATGGCAAACACGGAAGATGTAGAAAACTACCCAGGTTATGAGTCTATTTTAGGACCAGACTTATCAAATAAAATGTTCGAGCATGCGAAGAAATTTGGTGCTGAATATGCATACGGTGATGTGAAAGCGGTCATCGATGGTAAAGAATACAAAACAATTATTGCTGGTAAAAAAGAATATAAAGCACGTGCAATTATCGTTGCAAGCGGCGCAGAATATAAAAAAATTGGTGTGCCAGGTGAAGCAGAACTTGGCGGCCGAGGTGTATCATATTGTGCAGTATGTGATGGCGCATTCTTTAAAGGAAAAGAACTTGTAGTTATTGGTGGCGGAGATTCTGCTGTTGAAGAGGGTGTGTTCTTAACACGCTTCGCATCGAAGGTAACAATTGTTCACCGTCGTGACACGCTTCGTGCACAGAAAATTTTACAAGATCGTGCTTTCCAAAATGAGAAAGTAGATTTCATTTGGAATCACACTATTAAAGAAATTAACGAAGCAAGTGGTAAAGTTGGAAGTGTAACACTTGTAGACGTAAACAGTGGAGAAGAGAAAGAAGTCAAAACTGATGGCGTATTCGTATATATCGGTATGTTACCATTATCAAAACCATTTGTTGAACTAGGTATTACAAATGAAAATGGTTACCTTGAAACAAATGAGCGTATGGAAACGAAAGTTCCTGGTATTTTCGCAGCTGGAGATGTTCGTGAAAAAATGCTACGTCAAATTGTAACTGCAACAGGTGATGGTAGTATTGCAGCACAAAGTGCACAACATTACGTAGAAGAATTATTAGAAGAACTAAAAACTGTATCAGAAAAATAAGGGATAACATACCTTTTGAGAAGAAAGCTACACATAGGGGCTTTCTTCTTTTTTTTGTGTGAAAATGTCAAAGTTTTGTCAAAAATTATTAGGATTATAAGATTTCTTATTGATATACTGGACTTTACGGAAAAAATCACTATAAGAAATGAGGAATTTATTCAGTATGGAATGGCGTAATATATATCGTGGATTTTGTATGGGTGTTAGTGATTTAATTCCTGGTGTGAGCGGCGGTACAATCGCTGTTGTGTTAGGGATTTATGAACAATTACTTGCGGCAATTAGTGGATTCTTTAGTCGTGAATGGAAAAAACATTTAGGATTTTTAATTCCCCTTGCAGCTGGTGTGGCAGCAGCTTTTTTAACGTTAAGCCACGTTATTAAATATTTACTTGCAAATCATTATGAACCGACTCAATTTTTCTTTCTCGGTTTAATTATTAGCATATTACCGATGTTAATGAGAGAAGCTGATGCAAAGTCGTCGTTTAAAGGTAAGCACATCGTTTTACTAATAGTTGCAGCAATTCTTGTTGCGATCACAGCTTTCTTTAAACCAGATAAGGCAGCAGATCCAATTACGACGTTAACAATTTTAAATGCAATTGGTTTATTTTTTGCAGGATGGATGGCTAGTATGGCTATGTTACTTCCTGGAATTAGCGGATCATTTATTTTATTAATTATTGGTGTGTATCCGACAGCAATTAATGCTTTAACTACACTGAACTTACCATTAATCGTAGTTATCGGTGCTGGTGTTATGGTAGGGTTTGTTGTAAGTAGTAAAGGAATTAGTTTCTTATTAGATCGTTATAAAAGTATGACATTTGCAGCAATTATTGGACTTGTTATCGGCTCGATTGTAATTGTGTTCCCTGGTATTCCAACTGGAGGATTTTCAATTATAAGTTCAATTATTACCTTTATTTTAGGATTTGCAATTGTTACTTATTTCGGTAAGAAATAAGGGCTGGAGTCCCCTTGGCGATAAAAATCGTTAAGGGGATTTTTCATGCTATTTATTGAAAATCTAGGCATTTACATTGCTTGTTGTAGAAAGCTTTTCTACAATTGTTGAGAAGCAGTGCTGAGCAAAAGAGGACTGGCTCCTTCGTTGTAGCAAACTGTTTTTGATAGTATAATGAAATGAGTATGCAGTGAGAATTTTACTGCAAGTAGCTGAGGTGAAGAAACATGCAAAGAGTGACAAACTGTGTGTTAATTAGAGATAATGAAGTACTCTTACTCCAAAAACCTCGCCGAAATTGGTGGGTTGCACCAGGCGGGAAAATGGAGCGTGGTGAGACTGTAAGAGATTCCGTTGTTCGCGAGTATCGTGAAGAAACAGGTATTTATTTAAAGAACCCAGCTTTAAAGGGGGTCTTCACCTTTGTCATCCAAGAAGGTGATAAAGTTGTTTCTGAATGGATGATGTTCTCCTTCTTAGCGACAGATTTTGCAGGAGAAAACAAACTAGAGAGCGAAGAAGGCATCATTGGTTGGCATACATTTGATAAAATTGATGATCTAGCAATGGCGCCAGGAGATTATCACATTATTGATTATTTAATTAAAGGAAATGGCATAATCTACGGTACATTTGTATATACCCCAGATTTTGAGTTGCTTTCATATCGATTAGATCCGAGTTAAACCGTCAAGGAGAGGATACGATGACAGAGAATAATGATATAAAAATGGTAATTATTACAGGAATGTCTGGAGCTGGAAAGACAGTAGCTTTACAAAGTTTTGAAGATTTAGGATATTTCTGTGTAGATAATTTACCACCGATGTTATTGCCAAAGTTTATTGAGCTTATGGCGGATTCAAAAGGAAAAATGAATAAAGTAGCACTTGGCGTTGATTTACGTGGCCGAGAGTTTTTCGAACATTTATGGGGAGCACTTGATGATTTATCAGAACGTACATGGATTATTCCTCATATTTTATTCTTAGATGCGAAAGATGGCACGCTTGTAACTCGTTATAAAGAAACGAGACGTTCGCATCCACTTGCACCAACTGGTTTGCCGTTAAAGGGAATCGAGATGGAGCGTAGTTTATTAACTGATATGAAGGCGCGAGCGAATATTGTGCTTGATACATCAGATTTAAAACCGAAAGAATTACGTGAAAAAATTGTTCATCTGTTTTCAACTGAAACTGAGCAAGCATTTCGTGTAAATGTCATGTCATTTGGATTTAAGTACGGTATTCCAATTGATGCAGATTTAGTATTTGATGTTCGTTTTTTACCGAATCCATATTACATTCCACATATGAAGCCGTTAACAGGACTGGATGAAGAAGTTTCATCGTATGTGCTGAAATTTAATGAGACGCATAAGTTTTTAGAGAAATTGACGGATCTTATTACTTTCATGCTGCCTCATTATAAAAGAGAAGGCAAGAGTCAACTTGTAATTGCAATTGGATGTACAGGTGGACAGCATCGTTCTGTTACGCTTACAGAATACCTTGGGAAACATTTGAAACCAGAGTATAGCGTTCATGTATCTCATCGTGATGTGGAGAAGAGAAAGGGCCATTAAGGGATGAAAAAAGAGAGAAAACCTAAAATTGTTATCATGGGAGGCGGTACTGGACTCTCTGTTTTATTAAGAGGATTAAAACAATATCCGGTTGATATTACAGCAGTTGTTACAATCGCTGATGATGGTGGCAGTTCAGGTAGATTACGTGATGAGCTAGAAATTCCACCCCCAGGTGACATTCGTAACGTACTCGTTGCGTTATCAGATGTAGAGCCACTGGTGGAAGCTTTATTTCAGCATCGTTTCACAACGGGAGACGGGCTGAAAGGTCATGCGTTAGGAAATTTATTATTGGCGGGTATGACCTCGATTACAGGAGACTTTTTCCATGCGATTACGGAAACGAGTAAAGTATTGAACGTCAGAGGGCGTGTGTTACCGGCAGCGAACCAAAGCGCGGTACTTCATGCGGAACTAGAAGATGGAGAAATTGTAACAGGTGAATCAAAGATTCCTTATTACGGAAAGAAGATTAACCGTGTCTTTTTAACTCCAGAAGATGTAGAACCGTTACATGAAACGTTGGCTGAGATTAAACGAGCGGATTTACTCGTTTTCGGTCCAGGAAGTTTGTATACGAGTATATTACCGAATTTAGTTGTTAACAAAATCGGGGACGCTGTTCTTGCTGCAAAAGCAAAGAAGGTATATGTGTGTAATGTTATGACGCAAGCTGGTGAAACGATGGGATATACTGCGTTTGACCATGTGCAGGCGTTACATGATCATTTAGGTAAGTCATTTATCGATACTGCAATTGTAAATAACCGTGATATTCCTTGTGAATTACGTCAGTTATATGAGGAAGAAATGTCGGCACCAGTTGTAGTAGATGAAGAGCGTTTTACAGAGTGCAATATTGATGTCATTCAAGATCAATTAGCGAAGTATGATGATCATGTTGTAAGGCACGATACATTAAAACTAGCTTCTATTTTATATTCACTGTTGTAGATGTGCGTTGCCTCGTTTGAGGTAACGCTCATCATTTCATATAGGACAAGATTTTTGTTCCACAATAATCGTATAAGGAGGTGTTGACTGTGTCATTTGCATCAGAAACAAAGAAAGAGTTGACGAATCTTGAGATGAAGGAATGCTGTGAGAAAGCAGAATTATCAGCGTTACTTCGCATGAACGGATCGCTTTCTTTTTCAAATCGTCGTCTATCTATCGATATTCAAACAGAGAATGCGGCAATTGCAAGAAGGATTTATACGCTTTTGAAAAAAGGATATGACGTGACGGTAGAATTACTTGTTCGTAAAAAAATGCGATTGAAGAAAAATAATGTATATATCGTACGGCTTGTTGAGAAGTCTCGCGAAATATTAGCTGATCTTCATATCGTTCGAGACGACTTTTCATTTATTCGAAATATATCACAAGAATTGATTGAGAAGAAATGTTGTAAACGATCGTATTTACGCGGTGCATTTTTAGCAGGTGGTTCAGTAAATAACCCAGAAACATCATCTTATCATTTAGAGATCTTTTCGTTATATAAGGAACATAATGATGCTATATGTGAACTGATGAACGGATTTGATTTAAATAGTAAGACGTTGGAAAGAAGAAAAGGGTATATTACGTATTTGAAAGAAGCAGAAAAAATTACAGAGTTTTTAAATATTATAGGTGCTCATAATGCACTTTTAAGATTTGAAGACATTCGAATCGTACGTGATATGCGTAATTCGGTAAATCGTTTAGTGAACTGCGAAACAGCTAATTTAAATAAAACAATTGGTGCAGCGCTAAGGCAGATTGAAAATATCCGCTATATTGATGAGACGGTCGGTCTTGATATATTGCCAGATAAACTACGAGAAATTGCACAACTACGAAGAGATTATCAAGATGTAACATTGAAAGAGTTAGGTGAGATGGTATCCGGGGGGAAAATTAGTAAATCGGGTATTAATCATCGTTTGCGCAAAATCGATGAGATTGCAGAGAAATTACGCGCGGGGGAAACGGTAGCAAAAAAATAAGAGGTTAAAGGGGAAATGGAGCTGTGGTTCAAAAAAGAGTTCAGGTTTCATTAAAAAACGGTTTACAAGCACGTCCGGCTGCGTTGTTTGTACAAGAGGCAAATCGCTTTCATGCGGATATCTTCATTGAGAAAGATGGAAAGACAGTGAATGCAAAGAGCATAATGGGGATTATGAGCTTAGCAATTGGAACTGGTAGCATGATAACAATTACAACAGAAGGTTCAGATGCAGAAGAAGCTTTAGAAGCATTAGCTGCATATGTACAATAAGAAGCTATCGCGCGTGTGCGATAGCTTTTTTTGTTTTGGTGTTTGTTGACGGGGGGAGGGTATATAGGTGGCGTGTGCTTGTCGAGTATTGTCGGTAAGTCGATAAGTTGTGTCGAATCGTCGATATATTGAAATAATCGCCGATATAATTGGAGTTACGGTCGATATATTTGAAAAATCGCTGATATATTTAAGGGGATACTAGGTGGGGTATGCACGTGCGGAGACCTAGATATAAAAAAAGCGCCCCATTATAGGGCGCTTCTGCTTTAAATCTATCCAGCTCCAGCGGCTAGAATCTCCGGTCGCTTCGCCCCTTCATTCGAGGCAAAAAGCGCCTCGGAATCAGGGGCTCCATCGCCCTGTGATTCTAAACGAGCCGTTTCCGCTTTTAGTTATATCCAGCTCCAGCGGCTAGAATGGTCGGTGGCTTCGCTTCTTCCGTCGAGGTAAAAAGCACCTCTATGTCAGAAGCTCCATCCCCCTCCCATTCTAAATGAGCCGTTTCCGCTTTTAGTTATATCCAGCTCCAGCGGCTAGAATCTTCGGTCGCTTCGCCCCTTCATTCGAGGCAAAAAGCGCCTCGGAATCAGGTGCTCCATCGCCCTGTGATTCTAAACGAGCCGTTTCCGCTTTTAGTTATTAACGATTTGTAAAGATCTTATCGATTAAACCGTATTCTAAAGCTTTTTCTGCTGTCATGAAGTTGTCGCGGTCTGTGTCGCGTTGTAGTACTTCAAGTGGTTGACCTGTGCGGTCAGCAAGAATTTGGTTTAGTTTTTCACGTAAGAATAGGATACGTTTAGCAGCGATTTCGATTTCAGTCGCTTGACCTTGTGCTCCACCAAGTGGTTGGTGAATCATTACTTCACTGTTTGGAAGTGCATAACGTTTTCCTTTTTCACCTGCTGCAAGTAAGAATGCACCCATAGATGCAGCCATACCGATACAGATTGTTGATACTTGTGGTTTAATAAATTGCATTGTATCGTAAATTGCCATACCCGCTGTGATAGAACCACCAGGGCTGTTGATGTAGATATGAATATCTTTTTCTGGATCTTGAGATTCCAAGAATAAAAGCTGGGAAACGATTGAGTTAGCTACGTTGTCATCAATTGCACTACCAAGCATAATGATGCGGTCTTTTAATAGTCGAGAGTAAATATCGTAAGCGCGTTCTCCACGATTTGTTTGTTCAATTACTGTAGGAATTAAATTCATCTGTTATTTCCTCCTTCTAAAGCTTTCTTAGTCTTATAATACAATTATGGTCAATAAAGGTCAAACGAAACCACTTTAAATCAAAAAAATATGTAGTTGTAACATGAAATATTCGCTATGTTTTTGAAATTCCCTGCTTATGTATCTTCAACATCATAACCGAATTACATAAATTTAAACGTTATAAAAACTATAGAAAAAAAGAAAAGAACGCCTTTTTACTGAAGCGTTCTTTCGATATTTATTCTTTTAAAAGATATGTTACTTTATTTAAAATCTTTTCGATTTGTTTCGCATTTTTGCTATACATTTCGCTCGCTGATTTCGACTTTGTTTCTAGGGAAAATAGTTCAAGGTCAGCATGACATTTTTTTAAAGATGCTAATAATAAAGGCTTGTTTTGAGGAGATGGCATTTGTAGTTTGTCATTATAAATGTCGATAGTAAGTTGTCCGTATGAATCCACTTGACCGAGAAAGACATTTTCAATAACAACACCGAGCTTTTCTAGTTCAGAATGTAACCAAGCACGGTTATGCCCGCTTGCTGAAAGGGGGCCATCTAGTACATTCCCATCCATAATAACAGTTTGTGGTTCCTTTTCATTCGGCACTTTTAAACCGAGATCTTTTGCAGTAAGTGGCTGAGCATCTTTCTTTAATAATACATTTAATTCTCCGCTCGGTTCTAAGACAGCAAATTCAACTTCAGCTATACTGAATGCACCATTTCCTCTAAGAAGTTCAAGTAACTCATCACTTGTGTATTTTTCTTTCTTTAAATTATCTTCAAGTACTTTTCCGTCTTTTATTAACACTGTAGATTTTCCTTCAAAAAAGTCTCTAGCAGTTTTGTTTTTTAAGGAAAGAATTCCAACGAAAAAAGGTACCGAGGCAAAAATAAGTATAGCGAAGACACCATGGAAAAACTTTTGATCAAGCCCTGTAGCAATTTGAGCAGCGATATCACCGATTGTCATTCCCGCTATGTATTCAAAAAAGGAAAGCTGAGAGATTTGCCTTTTTCCTAAGCACTTTGTAATAGTGAATAAAATAATTAGTATGAATACAGAGCGAAGGATGACAAGTGTCCATTCCGGTAGGTGAGACATAGTCATTTCCTCCAGTCTACTTAAAACCCTTTATATTGAGGTTCTTCACGTTCTAATACTGAAACTCTATCCTGTAAATCAGCGATGACACTGTCCATTTCTAACATACATTCATGAAATACGCGTTTAGCTTCATCGTCTGTAGAATTTAGTGAAAGGGAACTTAAGCTTGCTTGAGCGCCCCTTACACTAGCAAGGCAAGTTTTAACGCTAGCGATAACTGTCATACAAACACCTCTTATCCTTTCGGTTTGAATAGCAGTGCTCCAATAAAGCCGAAAATAATGGCTGCGGATACACCGGCGCTCGTTACTTTAAACATGCCGGTAATGACGCCAACGATACCATGTTTTGCAGCTTCTTCCATTGCGCCGTGAACGAGGGCATTACCGAAACTTGTAATAGGTACAGTTGCCCCGGCTCCAGCAAAATCAATTAATGGTTCATACAAATTGAATCCGTCTAATATAGCTCCGGCAACAACGAGTGTTGCCATTGTATGAGCGGGTGTAAGTTTTACAACATCAAACATAAGTTGGCCAATCACACATATGAGTCCGCCGATGACGAAAGCCCAGAAAAAAATCATTGTGTTGCACCTCCAAATTCAATCGAAACGGCGTGGGCGATACACGGAATCGTTTCTTCTTGTTGGAATGTAAGTGGAGATAGTAAAGCGCCTGTCGCAACGACAAGTATTTTTTTGAATTCTCCTCTTTTCATTCGGTTTAATAAATGACCGTACACGACTGTTGCGGAGCATCCTGGTCCACTAGCACCAGCTATGACAGGTTGTCCTTCTCTATAAATGAGTATCCCGCAATCTTGAAACTGTTCGCTCGTTACTTTTGTTCCGTGTTTATGTAGTAAGTCATAAGCAATTTCACGACCGACATGTCCAAGATCCCCTGTTACAATTAAGTCGTAATAAGAGGCGTCAATTTGTCGTTCGCGTAAATGAGCCTCAATTGTATCGACAGCTGCTGGGGCCATCGCACCACCCATATTAAAAGGATCTGTTAATCCCATATCAATCACTCGTCCGATCGTGGCAGATGTTACCCTAGGGCCATGTCCAGTGTCACTTAAAATAGCCGCGCCTGCCCCGGTTACTGTCCATTGTGCGGTAGGAGGTTTTTGACCGCCGTATTCAGTTGGATAGCGGAATTGTTTTTCTACAGCAGCGTTATGACTAGATGCCCCAGTTAGTAAATATTTTGCGCCTTTTGCATTTACAATACTTGCCCCGAGTGCTAAACCTTCCATAGAAGTAGAACAAGCGCCGAATAAGCCGAGATAAGGAGTGCCCAGTGTACGGCACGCAAAGCTTGTAGGGGTAATTTGATTGATTAAATCTCCTGCAAGTACGAATTGAATATCGTCTTTGCGAAGTTCTGCTTTTTCAGTGGCGCGGCTACAAGCTTCTTCAAATAAAATTTTATGTGCTTTTTCATAGGAATCTTGTCCGAGCCATAAATCTTCATGAAGAATATCGAAGTCTTCTGGAATTTTCCCTTTTGCTTCAAACGGCCCGCCAACGACTCCTGTCGAAATAATAACGGGTTTGTTTTCAAATACCCACGTTCGGTGTCCTTGTAACATTTATAGCCCTCCCCATTGAACGAGAATCGTTTTAATAAGTGCGATGACGAAAGCTGAAAATACACCAAACAAAATAACGGAGCCGGCTAATTTAAACATGTTTCCGCCAACGCCGAGTACGAACCCTTCTGTTCGGTGTTCGATACATGCGGCAATAACAGAATTACCAAATCCAGTGACAGGTACAGCTGTGCCTGCTCCAGCAAACTGCCCAAAGCGGTCATATATACCGAAACCAGTTAGTAACATGGAAATGAAAATGAGAGTTGCGACTGTTGGATTTCCTGCTGAGCGTTCAGTGAAATCAAAATATGTGATATAAAACGTAGAAATGAGTTGTCCGATGAAACAAATAAAACCACCAACGAAAAAAGCTTTAATACAATTTTTTAAGACAGGGCGCTTCGGTTCTCGTTCTTGCTCGAATTTTTTATACTCCTGTTGTACAGGGGTTAAGTTCTTATCTTTACTAGACATTGCGATCCTTCCTTTTCTTTTAAAAAGCGTTAAGTGTTAGACTCCATTTTTTTACCAATGAATTTTAATTGTTTATTAATTTCATCTTTAGATACTTCTTTTTCCTTAATTTTTCTTTCGAGTTTTTCGAGTAACATAAAGATTTTTTTATCTGTACTGACACGAACATCGAAAGTAGGATGCTCATCACTTAGTTGTTTTTGAAGTTTCTTACGCAGAGGTTTTAATCCAAACCTTTCGTGATGCTCCGGTGTAACTGCTATGTAGAGATCTAAATTTGAATTCACTGCTGTGCTTTTTATAATTTCATCCATAGCGAGAGCCCTTTTCTTGGCTCCTTGTGATATAGATTGATTAAAGGATTCCGTACTCGTCTTTGTTAACTTAGGACCTTTTTCTTTCTCCGTTCGTTTTGCTTCTTCTTTCACTTTTTTATCTAAAGGACTATTATCACATCCGGTAAAAGAGCTAAATAGAAGGGCAAATAATGCGGTTATGAGGCCGAGTTTTCGCATAATTATCATTCCGTTTCTATTGCAATATGTAATGTGATAGAAAAAGGATGACTGCATATCATCCTTTTTCTATTTCACAGCATAAACCGATCCGTTATTGCTGTGAGTATTGTGGTTCTTCTTGTTGGACTTCTTCAACGCGTGGATTTAAAGAATCGATAATTGTTTGCGTTTGCTGCGCAGCTGTTTGGAAAAGTTGCTTAGCTTGTTGGTTATCCGTATCAAGGGCGAATCCCTCTAAGCTAGCTTGTGCACTTTTTAATCCAGAAACAGTTTGCTTTAGTTTCGTAATTACAGTCATTGAATGAAGCCCCCTTTGGAATATCAATTCAAAGGTTATAATTTGTGAGTTGGGGTGAAATTATGATTGGAAAATATAGGGGAGAGTGTGTTGTTAATATACTCATAACTAAGTTGCATAACGGATTATGGGGATGTTTTTATTGATTTAGATGGATTTTATTGCTATTATTATGAAAAGAAAATGAAGTGTTTTCTATAATCATGCGCCCATAGCTCAGTCGGATAGAGCGGTGGTTTCCGGTACCACGTCTGCCGGGGGTTCGAATCCCTCTGGGCGCGTCAAAAAGTCCTAACTTACGTTTTGTAAGTTAGGACTTTTTTTATTTCCCTATTGTTATATCTAGTGATAAGATTTACTATTAGTACTTGATAATAATTTTATGACTTATTATTTTCTTTCAATATTATTCAAATTTCAGTTGTAAGTTGTAAATCTCATTAATACATATAAATTAATAATATTTTGGAATGGGTGTCTGTGATAGCATTCTCCTTTTACCAAACTTATTGTACAATAGAAACAAGGGGGAGATTAGTTTGAAGGCAAGTCTTTTACAAGAACAAAGCTTACGTTTGGCAATGACACAAGAGTTAAGGCAAGCGATTACAATGCTCCAGTATAATGTGCAAGAATTATCGGAGTTTTTGTATGAGCAATCGTTAGAGAATCCCCTTATTGAGTTAGGTGGTTTTGAGAGGGAGAAGAAAAAGAGCTCTAACAACAGTAAAAGTACCAGCAAACAAGTCGAGAATCAGATGGAAATCTACAGTGTGGATTCTACAACGATTCAGCAACATTTATTAAATCAAATGCAGTATTATAAAATAGAAGAAGAAGAGCGAAAAGTAGCTTCCTTCATTATTATGAATATGGATGGAAATGGGTATTTACAAGAAACGAACGAAGAGTTAGCCGATCTCCTTTCCGCACCGCTTCATGTAGTCGACCGCTCTGTTGAGCTTGTCCAATCACTTGAACCAGCAGGGGTAGGTGCGCGTAATATTCAGGAATGCCTAACTTTACAATTGAAGCGCTTACAAAGACGAAATGGATTAGCGGAAGAGGTTGTGGAAGATCACTTCACTTATTTCGTGAAGAAAGATTGGCGAAAGCTCGTTCAAGTGTTGAAGTGTAGTAATGAAGAATTGCAACTAGCGGTGAACTGTATTACGTCATTACAGCCAAAACCAGGTCTTGCGTTTTCTTCAGATAAACCACTTTATATTGTGCCTGATATGGCAGTGAAAAAAGATGGTGATCGTCTCGTTTTACAAATGAATGAGAGAAATATGCCGAGAATTGAGATTCACTCTGAGTATAGTGCGCTTCTTAATAATAGTGAAAGTGAAGTAGCATCTTACGTATCAGAAAAGTATCAGCATGTGCAGTGGATTATGCGTAGTTTGAAACAGAGAAAACAAACGCTTCTTCAAGTGATGACCATTATTATGGAAAAACAACGTGATTTTTTCTGGGAAGGTCCAGCTTATTTAAAGCCACTGGCTTTAAAAGAGGTAGCAGAAGAGTTAAGTGTACATGAATCTACAATTAGTCGTGCAACGCGAAATAAATATGTGCAAACACCACACGGTTTATTTGAGATGAAATCGTTCTTTAGTAATGCGGTTTCGACTACGGAAGATGAAGCAGTTTCTACGAAGCGTGTAAAACAATTTATCCAAACGCTTGTTGAGGCGGAAAATAAGAAAAAGCCACTTTCAGATCAAAAGATTTCAAAATTATTAGAAGAAGAGCATGAAATCGTTATTTCTCGAAGAACAGTGGCGAAGTATAGAGAGCAAATGCACATCCCAGCGTCGTCATTACGAAAAACGATCGGATAGGTGGAGAAGATGAAAGTTGTACTGTATACAAAAAAAGATTGTGGCCTTTGCGTGAAGGCGAAACAAGTTTTACAGGAAGTACAATGTGAATATTCTTTTCAAATTGAGGAAATAGATATATATGAAGATAATGACCTTTTAGAAAAATATCATCTAATGATTCCAGTTGTAGAAATAGACGGAAAACAAGTAGAATATGGTAACATTCACAAAGGTGTCATAATAAACTATATAAAGAATGCAGTTAAGAGTTGAATAAGTTTCTATCTCCTGTTACAATAATACACGTAGCAGGGATTATTTTTTTAACCTATGTGGGACACAAAATGTCACTACGGGACGTAAAGTGACCACAGAGGAAAAATGAACCAATGTAGTGAGGAGAAAAGATATGCGCTCATGGATTCAGAACACAAAAAAATTATTACCTGATCTGCTACCTGTTATGCAAACGAGAATGCAGATTCTTCAATACATTAGGCTCATGCAGCCGATTGGAAGAAGAAACTTATCAGCAAGTCTCGGTATGACAGAACGAGTATTGCGAAGTGAAGTTCAAGTTTTGAAAGAACAAAACTTAGTTCACGTCGCTTCTTCTGGAATGACTTTGACAGAAGAAGGAACAGCTTTAGTTCTTGCTTTGGAAGACTTTATGAAAGAAATTTCCGGGTTAAAGGTTTTAGAAAAGCAACTTAAGGAAACATTAGACTTGGATGAAGTTTTCGTTGTCCCTGGTGATAGTGATGAATCGCCTTGGGTCAAACTGGAGATGGGCCGTGCTTGTGTGACTTGTATAAAAGACCGTCTGACAGCGAATAATATCGTTGCTGTGGCTGGAGGAACTACGCTAGCTGCTGTTGCGGACATGATGCAGCTTGATTGCAAAGATTTACATATGCTATTTGTCCCAGCACGTGGTGGAATTGGAGAAGGCGTCGAGTTAGAAGCCAATACTATTTGTGCCAAGATGGCGCAAAATACGATGAGTAATTATCGCTTATTGTATGTTCCAGACCATGTTAGCAGCGAAGCATATGCGTCTATTGTGACAGAGCCTTCCGTGAAAGAAGTTCTTGAGTTGATTCGATCTTCCAATATCGTCATTCATGGAATAGGTGATGCGTTAACAATGGCACGTCGCAGAAATACTTCAGAAGCAGATTGGTTAAAGATTCAAGCAAGCGAAGCAGTTGGCGAAGCTTTCGGTTATTACTTTAATGAACAAGGAAGTGTTGTTCATAAAGTAAGAACAGTTGGTATGCAACTTGAGGATTTACAACATGTATCTCACGTTGTTGCAGTCGCTGGAGGTTCTTCAAAGGCAAAGGCAATACAGGCTGTAATTAAACAAGGGCACACTTCAATTCTAATTACAGATGAAGGTGCAGCAAAACAGTTAACAAAGGGTATTACCCTTTAATATAATCCCCCAAGGAGGAAATTCAAATGACTAAAATTGGTATTAATGGATTTGGACGTATCGGACGTAACGTATTCCGCGCAGCTCTTAACAACTCTGAGGTAGAAGTAGTAGCAATCAACGACTTAACAGATGCTAAAACATTAGCTCACCTTTTAAAATATGACACAGTTCACGGAACTTTAAATGCAGAAGTATCTGCTAACGAAAACAGCATCGTTGTTAACGGTAAAGAAATTAAAGTTATCGCTGAGCGTGACCCAGCTCAACTACCATGGAGCGACTACGGAGTAGAAGTAGTAGTAGAATCTACTGGCCGTTTCACTAAAAAATCAGACGCTGAAAAACACTTAGGTGGATCAGTTAAGAAAGTTATCATCTCAGCTCCAGCTTCTGACGAAGATATCACTGTAGTTATGGGTGTTAACCACGAACAATACGATGCAGCTAACCACAACGTAGTATCTAACGCTTCTTGTACTACAAACTGTCTAGCTCCATTCGCTAAAGTATTAAACGAAAAATTCGGCGTAAAACGCGGAATGATGACAACAATTCACTCTTACACTAACGACCAACAAATCTTAGACTTACCACACAAAGATTTACGTCGTGCTCGTGCAGCAGCTGAAAACATGATCCCAACATCTACTGGTGCAGCTAAAGCTGTAGCATTAGTATTACCAGAACTTAAAGGTAAATTAAACGGTGGCGCTGTACGTGTTCCAACTGCTAACGTTTCTCTAGTTGACCTAGTTGTTGAACTTGACAAAGAAGTAACAGTTGAAGAAGTAAATGCAGCATTCAAAGCAGCAGCTGAAGGCGAATTAAAAGGTATCCTTGGATACAGCGAAGAGCCATTAGTATCTATCGACTATAACGGATGTACAGCTTCTTCTACAATCGATGCATTATCTACAATGGTAATGGAAGGTAACATGGTTAAAGTACTTTCTTGGTACGATAACGAAACTGGTTACTCTAACCGCGTAGTAGACTTAGCAGCTTACATGACTTCAAAAGGTCTTTAATTCTTAATTATATAAGTTATCAATGACAAAACGAGGGAGAGGGTTTGTTCCCTCTCTCTCTTCTTTCGTTTTAAAAGCAAATGTGTTAAGCTTTTGAGTGGGTTTTGTCAATCCTAACTAGTAGTCGGAGGGAAATCCAATGAACAAAAAATCAATTCGTGACGTAGATTTAAAAGGTAAGCGTGTATTTTGCCGCGTTGACTTCAACGTACCTATGAAAGAAGGCAAAATTACAGATGAAACTCGTATCCGTGCAGCTCTTCCTACAATTCAATATTTAGTAGAGCAAGGTGCGAAAGTTATTTTAGCAAGCCACTTAGGCCGTCCAAAAGGTCAAGCAGTAGAAGAATTACGTCTTACTCCAGTAGCAGCACGTTTAGGCGAGCTTCTTGGTAAAGATGTTAAAAAAGCAGACGAAGCATTCGGACCAGTTGCACAAGAAATGGTTGCAGCAATGAACGAAGGCGACGTATTAGTTCTTGAAAACGTACGTTTCTATGCGGGCGAAGAAAAGAACGATGCAGAACTTGCGAAAGAATTTGCAGCTCTTGCTGATATCTTCGTAAACGATGCATTCGGTGCAGCTCACCGTGCTCACGCTTCTACAGCAGGTATCGCAGACTACCTACCAGCAGTATCTGGATTATTAATGGAAAAAGAGTTAGATGTATTAGGTAAAGCACTTTCTAACCCAGAACGTCCATTCACAGCTATCATCGGTGGTGCGAAAGTAAAAGATAAAATCGGTGTAATTCGTCATCTATTAGACAAAGTAGATAACTTAATCATCGGTGGCGGACTTGCTTACACATTCGTTAAAGCTTTAGGTCATGAAATTGGTCTATCTCTATGTGAAGACGACAAGATTGAACTAGCTAAAGAATTTATGCAACTTGCAAAAGAAAAAGGCGTAAACTTCTACATGCCAGTTGATGTTGTAATCACAGAGGAATTCTCTGAAACTGCAACAACTCAAATCGTTGGTATCGACTCTATTCCTTCTAACTGGGAAGGCGTGGACATCGGTCCTAAAACACGTGAAATTTATGCAGATGTAATTAAAAATTCTAAGCTTGTTGTATGGAATGGACCAATGGGTGTATTCGAAATGACTCCATTCGCAGAAGGTACAAAAGCAGTAGGACAAGCATTAGCAGATGCAGAAGATACATACTCTGTTATCGGCGGTGGTGACTCTGCAGCAGCTGTTGAAAAATTCGGTATGGCTGATAAAATGAGCCACATTTCTACTGGCGGCGGTGCGTCATTAGAATTCATGGAAGGTAAAGAGCTTCCAGGTGTAGTTTGTCTTAACGACAAATAAGTAGCAGCCAAAGAAAAAGGACGGTGCAAAGCATGCGTAAACCAATTATCGCAGGTAACTGGAAAATGAATAAAACTCTATCTGAAGCAGTTAGCTTCGTAGAGGAAGTTAAAGGTCAAATCCCAGCAGCTTCAGCTGTTGATGCAGTAGTTTGCTCTCCAGCTCTATTCTTAGAGCGCTTAGTAGCTAAGGCTGAAGGAACTGATTTACAAGTAGGTGCACAAAACATGCACTTCGAAAAAAATGGTGCATTCACTGGCGAAATTAGCCCAGTAGCGCTTAGCGACTTAAAAGTAGGCTACGTAGTACTTGGCCACTCTGAGCGTCGTGAAATGTTTGCTGAAACAGACGAGTCAGTAAACAAAAAGACTATCGCAGCATTTGAACATGGTTTAACACCAATCGTATGTTGTGGTGAGACTTTAGAAGAGCGCGAAAGCGGAAAAACATTTGATCTAGTAGCAGGTCAAGTGACAAAAGCACTTGCAGGTTTAACAGAAGAGCAAGTTAAAGCAACTGTTATCGCTTATGAGCCAATCTGGGCTATCGGTACAGGTAAATCTTCTTCTTCTGCAGATGCAAACGAAGTATGTGCGCACATCCGTAAAGTTGTTGCAGAAGCTGTTTCTCCAGAAGCTGCAGAAGCTGTTCGTATTCAATACGGCGGTAGCGTAAAACCAGAAAACATTAAAGAGTATATGGCACAATCTGACATCGACGGCGCTTTAGTTGGCGGTGCTAGCTTAGAGCCTGCTTCGTTCTTAGGTCTTCTGGGGGCGGTAAAATGAGAAAGCCAACAGCTTTAATCATTCTTGATGGTTTCGGACTACGTGAAGAAACTCATGGGAATGCTGTAGCACAAGCTAAGAAACCTAATTTTGATGGTTACTGGAACAAATTCCCTCACACAACGCTTACAGCTTGTGGTGAGGAAGTAGGTCTTCCAGAAGGTCAAATGGGTAACTCTGAGGTTGGTCACTTAAATATCGGTGCTGGCCGCATTGTATATCAAAGCTTAACACGCGTAAACGTAGCAATTCGTGAAGGTGAGTTCGATCAGAACGAAACGTTCCAAAGTGCAATTAAAAGCGTAAAAGAAAAAGGTACTGCACTTCATTTATTCGGTTTACTTTCTGACGGTGGTGTGCACAGTCACATGAACCACATGTTTGCTCTTCTTCGCTTAGCAGCAAAAGAAGGCGTGGAGAAAGTTTATATCCATGCATTCTTAGATGGCCGCGATGTTGGACCACAAACAGCAAAAGGTTATATCGATGCAACAAATGAAGTAATTAAAGAAACAGGAGTAGGACAATTCGCGACTATCTCTGGTCGTTATTACTCTATGGACCGTGACAAGCGTTGGGATCGCGTAGAAAAATGTTACAGTGCTATGGTAAATGGTGAAGGCCCTACTTATAAATCAGCAGAAGAGTGTGTAGAAGACTCTTATGCAAATGGTATCTACGATGAATTCGTATTGCCGTCTGTAATTGTTAACGAAGATAACACGCCAGTTGCAACAATCAATGATGATGATGCAGTTATCTTCTATAACTTCCGTCCAGACCGTGCAATTCAAATTGCTCGTGTATTTACAAACGAAGACTTCCGTGAGTTCGATCGTGGTGAAAAAGTACCTCACATTCCTGAATTCGTTTGTATGACACATTTCAGTGAAACTGTAAATGGTTACGTGGCATTTAAGCCAATGAACCTTGATAACACATTAGGTGAAGTTGTTGCGCAAGCGGGATTAAAGCAACTTCGCATCGCGGAAACTGAAAAGTATCCGCACGTTACATTCTTCTTTAGCGGTGGTCGTGAGGCTGAATTCCCAGGAGAAGAGCGTATCTTAATTAACTCACCGAAGGTTGCAACATATGACTTGAAACCTGAAATGAGCATTTACGAAGTAACGGACGCTTTAGTAAATGAAATCGAAAATGATAAACATGATGTTATCATTCTTAACTTTGCGAACTGTGATATGGTTGGCCATTCTGGGATGATGGAACCAACAATTAAAGCAGTAGAAGCAACTGACGAATGTTTAGGAAAAGTTGTAGAAGCGATTCTTGCAAAAGATGGTGTAGCACTTATTACTGCTGACCATGGTAATGCTGATCAGGAGTTAACTGCTGATGGCGAGCCAATGACAGCTCATACAACTAACCCGGTTCCTTTCATCGTTACAAAAAATGACGTAGAGCTTCGTGAAGGTGGTATTTTAGGAGATATCGCCCCAACAATGCTTACACTTTTAAATGTGGAACAACCGAAAGAAATGACAGGTAAAACAATTATTAAATAATTTGCTTATATAAAAAGGAGAGAATTTATTATGTCAACAATTATTGATGTTTATGCTCGCGAAGTCCTTGACTCTCGTGGTAACCCAACTGTAGAAGTAGAAGTTTACACAGAAAGCGGCGCTTTCGGACGCGCTATCGTACCAAGTGGTGCATCTACTGGTGAACACGAAGCAGTAGAATTACGTGACGGTGACAAATCTCGTTACCTTGGTAAAGGTGTTATGAACGCAGTAAACAACGTTAACGAAGCAATCGCTCCAGAAATCGTTGGTTTCGACGTAACTGACCAAGCTGGTATCGACCGTGCTATGATCGAATTAGATGGCACTCCAAACAAAGGTAAACTAGGCGCTAACGCTATCCTTGGTGTATCTATGGCAGTAGCTCACGCAGCAGCTGACTTCGTAGGTCTTCCATTATACCGTTACCTTGGTGGATTCAATGCAAAACAATTACCAACTCCAATGATGAACATCATCAACGGTGGTTCTCACGCTGATAACAACGTAGACTTCCAAGAGTTCATGATCTTACCAGTTGGTGCTCCAACATTCAAAGAATCAATCCGTATGGGTGCTGAAGTATTCCATGCACTTAAAGCTGTATTACATGACAAAGGTCTTAACACTGCAGTAGGTGACGAAGGTGGATTCGCTCCAAACCTTGGTTCTAACCGTGAAGCATTAGAAGTAATCATCGAAGCTATCGAAAAAGCTGGTTACAAAGCTGGCGAGAACGTATTCTTAGGAATGGACGTTGCTTCTTCTGAGTTCTACAACAAAGAAACTGGTAAATATGACCTTGCAGGCGAAGGCCGTACTGACTTAACTTCTGCAGAAATGGTTGATTTCTACGAAGAGCTTTGCAAAGACTTCCCAATCATCTCTATCGAAGATGGTTTAGACGAAAACGACTGGGATGGCCACAAATTATTAACTGAGCGTATCGGTGATAAAGTACAATTAGTTGGTGACGACTTATTCGTAACTAACACTCAAAAACTTGCTGAAGGTATCGAAAAAGGTATCTCTAACTCAATCTTAATTAAAGTTAACCAAATCGGTACTTTAACTGAGACTTTCGAAGCTATCGAAATGGCTAAACGTGCTGGTTACACAGCAGTTGTATCTCACCGTTCTGGTGAAACTGAAGATGCTACAATCGCTGACATCGCAGTTGCAACTAACGCTGGCCAAATCAAAACTGGTTCTATGAGCCGTACTGACCGTATTGCTAAGTACAACCAATTATTACGCATCGAAGACGAACTAGGCGAAATCGCTGTTTACGATGGTATCAAATCTTTCTACAACATCAAACGATAATTGTAGAAAATAACGACAGACCGTGAGAAATCACGGTCTGTTTTTTTATGTTAAAACTCTTCACCCGTCATAAGTGACATGAAATGTTTAAAGAAGCGGTTATAATCAAAATCAATTGCGATTTGATGACTCGGCCAATCGACAAATGTCTTAGATTCTCGTAAAGAACGAAATTCCCCGATGCTTGCTCCTTGTGCATAGGATTCCGTCATGACAACGATAGGTGATTTGTGATACGTAAACATAGAGTTATCAAGTAAAGCGAGTATTGGCATTGTGTCATGAAAGGGGCTTCCTTTTAAATCTGGTAGGGCATTTTTATAATATCCGTAGTAATAATGATCGAATAACGGTTTGACAAGTGGGGCTTTTCCCTTTGCTTCAATGTATTCAGCCATTTCTGGTGTAATGACGGAATATTGAGTGACGTTTAACGGGTATATATACATGTTAGCTGTGGATTGAAGGACTATATTAGCTGCAGTAGGATCGCCATAAAAGTTTGCTTCAGAAATAGGGGTAACATTACCAGGGTGTAAAAAGGCACCGCCCATTACGTAGTAAGATTTAATTTGCTTCATTAGCTGTTTACATAAAATGAATAAAATTGCTAGGGAGGTAAGTCTTCCTAAACTTACGATGATTAATTCATCTTTATACTCTTCAATAAGTGGGATAACTTCAAAGAAATTCTCCATTTCTCCATTAGTTACATTCTCCTTTGGACTAATTGGCCCGAGCCCTTGTTTCCCGTGTACATCCGTAAAGAAAGCTGGAGGGGCACCAGTAAGCGGTTGTTCTGAACCACCAAATACCTTAATATTTCTATTTTTTGTTTCGTGCTTAAGAAAATGAGCATTTTGTACGGCCATTTCTTTTGGAACATTGCCGTAATCAGCAACAATGCCAATGATTTCTATTTCATCGATAAAGAATGCTAAGAGGAGAGCCATCGCATCATCAATTCCAGGATCACAAAAAATAAGAACTTTTTTGGGCATATGTTCACCACCTATCTTATTTATCCCACTTTAATGGGCAGTAAGCCCCCCACTGATTAAAGTTTCACTTTATATATATGTAAGCGTAAGGAGAAAAAGATTATTTTATTGAAATAACAACCTTGTAAATTCAGAAAATAAAAACTTTTTATATTAGGTCAAGGTTTTTGACTTAATTTCTGCGCGAAAATCCAGTCATATCAAGGTTGTAAGCGTCTAACATAGGCTGTTTTTGCTGTCAAGTTGATAAATTGCAGCTTTTTACAATTTATACTATGATAAAGATATTAACAGAAGATCGTATAAACATGAGGGATGATGAACATGAAATTTACAAAGATTCTTGTCCAAATTGCTGCTCTTTACGTTTTTTATATGGTTGGAACTTGGGTACAAGAAATGTTAAATATTCCGATTCCAGGAAGTTTGATTGGGATGTTCCTCTTACTTGTTTTACTTAGCCTAAAAGTTCTTCCAGTGAAATGGTTCGATTTAGGAGCAGAAACACTCGTTGCTATTATGCCGTTTTTATTAATTCCGCCAACGCTTGGCCTAATGAATTACGGTGCTTTTTTTATGAGTAAAGGAATTTCTCTTTTCATTACAATTGTAGCGAGTACATTTTTAATTATTATTGTCGCAGGACATACAGGACAATATCTTGCGAATAGAAAGGAAAGAGAGTCGCGATGAGTGAAATATTAATCGGAATTGGTTGGGTTCTTTTTACGGTGCTATTATACCAATTATCTAAAAAAATCTATAAAGTATTTCCAACACCATTCACCATTCCAATGCTTGTAGCAACAGGATTAATGGCTTTCTTATTTATCATGCTTGATATACCATATCAACATTATATGGAAAGTGGTGGTGGCTGGATTGCAAAACTGCTTGGACCCGGTGTTGTAGCATTTGCAATTCCTCTTTATAAACAACGTCACGTGTTGCAAAAATATGTTGTGCCGATTGCTGGTGGCGTATTAGTAGGTACAACAGTTGCCATTGCGAGTGATTTTGCGATTGCATCACTTATGGGAACGGATAAGAGCTTAATTTTATCTTCTTTACCAAAATCGGTAACAATGCCAGTTGCGATGAGTGTTTCAGAACAAGTTGGTGGTGTACCGTCATTAACAGCAGCTTTCGTTGTTATTGCGGGTATTACTGGAACGATTACCGGCCCGCTTTTATTAAAATGGAGCCGCGTTACAAATTCAGTTGGTAAAGGTATCGGATTTGGATGTGCGTCTCATATTATGGGCGTCATGAGAGCGATGAAAAATAATGAACATGAAGGTGTTATTGGATCGGTAACAATGACATTAACAGCAATTTTGACATGTTTGCTCGGACCATTATTTGCAATGATGTTTATGTAATAGAAGAAAAGCGAGAGCGACTCTATAGCTCTCGCTTTTCTATAGAATTTATGCTACAGTTACAATAACTGAATCTTTGTAGGAGGTACGCCAAGTGCATACGTTATTATCCGTTTTACTTATTATTGTATCGATTTTAATGATTGTTATGGTACTTATGCAGTCTAGTAATAGCTCAGGCCTTTCAGGTGCAATTTCAGGCGGTGCAGAGCAATTATTTGGTAAGCAAAAAGCACGTGGAATTGAAGCGGTATTAAACCGTATTACAATTGTTTTAGCTGTATTGTTCTTCGCATTAACAATTGCTGTTACGTACTTAAACTTATAGAATTGAAAGAAGAAGCGTTAGTAGATTATTCTAATGGTTCTTCTTTTTTGTTATTTGAAAAAAGTTTCTAATTAGATTATGGAAATATAAATATGTTACACTAGATATAGAAAGAATACGACTAGATTACAGAAGAGAAAGAGGAGAAGTACATGATGAAATTAGCATCTCCGAAACCATTTACATTTGAAGGTGGAGACCGCGCTGTTTTATTACTACATGGATTCACAGGAAACTCAGCTGATGTACGTATGTTAGGGCGTTTCTTAGAAAAGAAAGGCTACACTTGTCATGCTCCGATTTATAAAGGGCACGGTGTACCACCAGAAGAGCTTGTTCATACAGGTCCTGAAGACTGGTGGCAAGACGTAACAGAGGCATATCAGTTGTTAAAAGATAAAGGCTTTGAGAAAATCGCTGTTGTTGGATTGTCACTTGGCGGTGTATTTTCTTTAAAATTAGGTTATACAGTACCGGTTTTAGGTGTAGTACCAATGTGTGCACCAATGTATATTAAGAGTGAAGAAACAATGTACCAAGGTATATTGGCATACGCCCGCGAATATAAAAAGCGTGAGCAAAAATCACCAGAGCAAATTGAACAAGAAATGTTGGAATTCCAACAGACACCGATGAATACATTAAAAGCATTACAACAATTAATTGCTGACGTACGTAACAATGTGGACATGATTTATGCTCCAACTTTTGTAGTACAAGCGCGTCATGATGAAATGATTAATACAGACAGTGCTAACATTATTTATAATGGTGTGGAATCTACGTTAAAAGACATTAAATGGTATGAAGACTCTACGCATGTCATTACACTTGATAAAGAGCGTGACGAGCTACATGAGGATGTATATAACTTCTTGGAGCAACTAGATTGGTAAGATCTAGTTGCCTCTTTTTTTCATAAGGGAATTTTTTTATGGAAGCTGTAAAAAATCATTGGGAGATGATTGAAGTTTCGCTTTATACATCCCCCATCTTTCGGATACACTAAATAATATAAGGGTTTAAAGGAGGTATTTCTGCTTGGAAGAAATCATACAAGAACATATTGATAAGTTGTTATTATTTATGAGAGAAGAAGCGTATAAACCGCTAACGATACAAGAGTTAGAAGAGGCATTTGGAATTGAAGGTTCTGAGGGCTTTAAAGATTTTGTAAAGGCACTTGTAACGATGGAAGAGAAGGGACTTGTTATTCGTACTCGTAGCAACCGTTACGGTCTTCCTGAAAAGATGAATTTAGTACGTGGTAAGTTAATTGGACATGCACGTGGTTTTGCATTCGTTGTACCAGACGAGAAGAAAACGGGAGACGATGATCTTTTCATCCCGCCTACAGAGCTAAACGGTGCACTTCATGGCGATACTGTATTAGCACGTCTTAGTTCTCAATCGAGCGGTTCGCGTCAAGAGGGTTCAATTGTACGCATTTTAGAACGCGGCACGAAAGAACTAGTTGGTACATATACAGAATCGAAAAACTTTGGATTTGTTATACCTGACAATAAGCGCTGGACGAGTGATATCTTTATCTTGAAAAGTGCATCAATGGGTGCTGTAGAAGGTCATAAAGTAGTTGTGAAAATTACGAGCTATCCAGAGAATCGTTTAAGTGCAGAAGGTGAAGTTATTCAAATTCTAGGTCATAAAAATGATCCAGGAGTAGACATTTTATCTGTCATCCATAAACATCACTTGCCTTTAGCGTTCCCTGAAGAAGTGATGGAACATGCAAACAGTGTACCAGAAACGATTTCAGAAGAAGATTTAAAAGATCGCCGTGACCTGCGTGACCAAATGATCGTAACAATTGACGGTGCAGACGCGAAAGATTTAGATGACGCTGTTACAGTAACGAAGCTTGAGAATGGTAACTACAAGCTTGGCGTTCATATCGCTGATGTAAGTCATTACGTTCAAGAAGGTTCTCCAATTGATGTAGAAGCAGCGGAGAGAGCGACGAGTGTATATCTTGTTGATCGTGTAATTCCGATGATTCCGCATCGTCTATCTAACGGTATTTGTTCATTAAATCCGAAAGTAGACCGTCTGACGTTATCTTGTGAAATGGAAATTAACAACTTAGGTGACGTTGTAAAGCACGAAATTTTCCAAAGTGTAATTAAAACGACAGAGCGTATGACGTATGCTGACGTAAGAAGCATTTTAGAAGATGAGGACGAAGAATTAATTAAGCGTTATGAGCCGCTTGTACCGATGTTTAAAGAGATGGGTCAATTGGCACAAATCCTACGTGAAAAACGTATGCGCCGCGGTGCAATCGACTTTGACTTTAAAGAAGCGAAAGTATTAGTAGATGAAGAAGGAAAACCGACAGATGTTGTTATGCGTGATCGTTCTGTATCAGAAAAACTAATCGAAGAATTTATGCTTGTTGCGAATGAAACAGTAGCAGAGCATTTCCACTGGATGAACGTACCATTCATGTACCGTGTCCATGAAGATCCGAAAGAAGATAAGCTAGAGCGTTTCTTCGAATTTGTAACGAACTTCGGATATGCGGTAAAAGGACGTGCAAATGAAGTACATCCTCGTGCGCTTCAACAAATTCTTGAAATGGTGCAAGGACAGCCTGAAGAAGTAGTTATTTCAACGGTTATGCTTCGTTCCATGAAGCAAGCGCGTTACGATGCGGATAGCCTAGGACATTTCGGTTTATCAACTGAGTTCTACACGCATTTCACATCGCCAATTCGTCGTTACCCAGATACGATTGTTCATAGATTAATTCGTGAATACATCATTAACGGTAAAGTCGACAGTGAAACACAAGCAAAATGGCGTGAAAAATTACCTGAGATTGCAGATCATTCTTCTAATATGGAACGTCGTGCTGTTGAAGCTGAGCGTGAAACAGACGAAATGAAAAAAGCAGAGTATATGGTTGATAAGATTGGCGAAGAGTATGACGGTATGATTAGCTCTGTAACAAACTTCGGTTTATTCGTAGAGCTTCCAAATACAATTGAAGGTCTTGTACACGTTAGCTACTTAACGGATGATTACTACCGCTATGACGAGCAGCATTTCGCAATGATCGGAGAACGTACAGGTAACGTATTCCGCATTGGTGACGAAATTACAATTCGCGTTATTAACGTAAACAAAGACGAACGTGCAATCGACTTTGAAATCGTTGGCATGAAAGGTACGCCTCGTCGTAAGTTCAAAGACCGCCCAGTCGTTATCGAACAGCCAAGAACAGGCAGAAAGAAACGCGGCGGACGTAGCGAACGCAGTAATGAGCGCGGCGGCGAACGTGGCACAGGTAAAAAATTTGACCGTGGTGGCAAAGGTAAAGGAAGAGGATCCGCTTCCTCGTCAGCATCAGCTAGCCAGCCAGGGAAAAAAGATGGTAACGGCAAGAAGAAAAAAGCATTCTTTGAAAACGTACCAGGATTCAAGAAGAAAAAGAAAAAGCGTAAGTAAGAAAAGGATGGCTTCGCTTTGATGAAAAGCGAGGCTTTTTCTTTTTTCTTGGTGGCTTGAGAGCGAGCCACTTTCGCTTTTTAGTAACATTTGTTACAATAGTAAAAATAGAGGAGGGACGTTATATGCCAAAGGGTTCAGGTAAGGTTATTGCACAAAATAAGAAAGCATTTCATGATTATTTCATCGAAGAAACATACGAAGCAGGGCTTGTCCTTCAAGGAACGGAAATTAAGTCGATTCGCGCTGGACGTGTGAACTTGAAAGATGCATTTGCTCGTGTACATAATGGTGAAGTATGGGTTCATAATATGCATATTAGTACATATGAGCAAGGGAATCGTTTCAATCATGATCCACTTCGTACGAGAAAGTTACTTCTTCATAAAAAAGAAATTGAGAAGTTAACGGGTGCTTCAAAAGAAACAGGCTATGCATTAGTTCCAGTTAGAATTTATTTAAAAAATGGATTCGCGAAAATGGCACTTGGTTTAGCAAAAGGTAAAAAGCAATATGATAAGCGTAACGACTTAAAAGAGAAAGAAGCAAAACGTGAAATTGCACGCGCGTTCCGTGATCGTCAAAAGATGTAATACAGATATTTACATTTGTAAAACGGCGCGCGTATGATATAATAACTTATGTAAGATTGTTGCACATTGAAAAACAGCTCTTAGTAGCTATCACGATATTTTCTTCGTATGCTCCATTTTTATCATGGGGACGTTACGGATTCGACAGGGATAGTTCGAGCTTAGGTTGCGAGTCGAGGGGATCGGCCTCGTTAAAACGTCAAAGCCTATAATTGGCAAACAAAACAATCTTTCTTTAGCTGCTTAATTGCACTAAAGGTTCCTCCCTCCATCGTCCATGTGGTAGGGTAAGGGACTCAAACTAAGTGGACTACGCCGGAGTTCGCCGTCTGAGGGCGAAGGAAGAGAACAATCAGACTAGCAACTTGGAAGCCTGTCGATAGGCCGAAGAGTTCGCGAAATGCTAATATATCGACTACACTCGTAGAAGCTTAAGTGCCGATATTTTTGGACGTGGGTTCGACTCCCACCGTCTCCACCAATACATAACTGTTTGGTGGTTTTTTATTTTGTATGATATGAACCATAACTTTGCCATATTGGCGAGGTTATGGTTCTTTTTGTTTGCAGGAAAATAGGATTTTCATGTTTTGCTGGTAGTGGGTTTCGGGTGTTATGCTGTTTTTGGGAGATGCAGTGATGTCGTGTTTTGTCGAGCGGTCGATATTCTATGTCGAATCGCCGATATAATTTGAGTTACGGTCGATATATTCAAAAAATCGCTGATATATTTGGATTTGTAGTCGATATATTCGAAAAATCGCCGATATATTTTTAGAGGAGTGATAAAATGATTGTGAAAGAACGGAGAATGCCGATTTATTTACGTCAACTAGAAGCGCTACTCAGAAGATTGCCTGTTCATCATCCAAAACGGAATATAATTGCTGAAAATATAGCGAAATATAAGGCAGGTTATAAAGGTGAACGGGCTATTGATTATCCATTAAGTTTTCTTCCCGAGCGAGATTATAGCATTTTACATGACATTCGTTTATTTGATCAAAACCATTACTTTCAAATGGATACTATCATCATTTCCTCGCGTTTTCTTCTATTTCTAGAAATAAAGAATATAGTAGGTACACTATTTTTTGACTCAACATTTAATCAGCTCATTCGAATATCCGAAGAAAAATCAGAAGGTTTTCCAGATCCAATTTTGCAAATGAAAAGACAGGAATTACAGCTTCAGAAATGGTTAAGGGTATATGGCTTTTCTAAATTCCCCATTGAATCCTTCGTTGTTATTAGTACACCGCGTACCGTTATTAAATCTTCAGATGATAACCTCTCTAATAAAATCATTCATAGTGCTAAGTTACCTCATAAAATAAAGTGGCTAGAAAGTAAATATAAGAAGAAAACTATACATAATATAAATGAACTTATTCAGCGAATGATGATGGAGCATTCGCCATTGCAACAAAATGTCCTTGAGAAATATCAAATAAAAAAAGAAGAATTGTTAAAGGGGGTACTGTGTGATGAGTGTACCTCTATACCAATGGTTAAAGTGAAAAAAGGGTGGCATTGTCAGAAATGTAATACTGTATCTAAGGATGGACATAAGTGTGCTTTACAAGATTATGCACTTCTTATTGAAACCATGGCTACCAATAGTAAGTTAAAAGAATTTCTAAATATCCAATCAAGTTCAATTATGAAACGCATACTTCAATTACTTGAAATCCCGTATGTCGGTGAGAAGAAAGGGAGGAAGTATGATTTAACGATGTATCAGTAAGCGATGGAAAAGGAGCATCAATTCATTGATGCTCCTTTTAGAAATTTATTTTATAATTAGTTTTTCTTTCATTTTTTCATTGTTAGTTAACTTGTTACAAGTGCATTATAGGAGATAAACTTTAAACTCTATCGAATTCAGTCTTAAGAACATCGCCACATTCGGCTGAAGCAAAGAGGTTAGGTGGATGTTTTGCTCCTCGTAAACGCCCGATTGGTGAGTGTTCATTTCAATTACACTTTATTTAAATCTTCATATCCTTTGTGTTTCTATTCATATCTATTGTAAGATTATATAGAGTTCTCCTAATAAGCTGTTATAATGGCTTTTTTAGGAATTTAATATTTATAAATCTTAAATTATTTTTTTGAGATAATTTTTTATGTAACTAAGTTATATTGAAATAGAGGTGAACCATAGGTGAAGCAGGTGTTAGTAATTAAGAATGAAAGGTCTTTAGCGAAGAAAATCGTAAGCGGTCTGACGCAAGAAGGCTCTTTCATTTTAAAACTTCACAATGAAAACCAAGGTTTAAATATAATATATGAACAAGATTGGGATATTATCATATTGGATTGGGATTCATTAAGTATATCGGGACCAGAAATTTGCAGACAAATACGACTTGTTAAAACGACACCGATCATTATTGTGACCGACAATATTTCTAGTAAGGATTGCATAGCAGGGTTACAAGCAGGAGCAGATGATTATATAAGAAAACCATTTGTGAAAGAAGAATTAGTAGCAAGGGTTCAAGCTATTTTAAGGAGAAGTGAATATATTCAGCAAAATGAGACAAACTTTTTTCAGTTTAAAGATCTCTTTGTGGAGGCATCTAGCAATATTGTGAAAAAAAGTGGCGAAAACCTCGTGCTTACTAAGCGCGAGTACGATTTACTTGTATTTTTAATCAAGAATAAAAATACAATATTGAGCCGTGAAATGCTTTTGAACCAGGTTTGGGGAGATAATGTAGTAGTAAATCCAAATGTAGTAGACTTATATATTGGGTATGTAAGAAAAAAGTTAAAGTGTGAGAAAAAAGACAGATATATTCAAACGATACATGGCAGAGGCTATTCAATGATTGAATGATAAAAATAAGATAATAAAGTAGTTTCTGTGAAATATGAAAAGACAGAAACTATAAAAAGAAGATTGCTATCAGGAAATGGTCATTTTTTTGCAGTAGAAACCATGTTTTATAAGGTGTGGGGGATGGATCTGCTGCGCATTAGTTGAGACCGTATCAAATTTATTTTTAATTTTATTAACTCACACCATTCACAAGATTTTCACAGAATTAATGACTATACTTATTATCAGGATGTTCAAATGAAAATGATTATCAATAGCAATTTAGAAGCATAAAAGTTACTATCTAATTTAATCTATGAACTTTATCATTTTCGAACTAAATTACATAATAAGGAGTATACGTATGAAAAAAACTATGCTTTTAAAATTAGTAAGTATTCTAGCAGTTTTCACTTTACTGTTAGTAGCTTGCTCAGATTCAGGTAAAGAAACTTCGAAGGCTACTAAAGATAATGGTAGTGATAAGCCAAAAACGGTTGAAATCACTGATGCACATGGAAAGGTTACTGTTCCTGTAAATCCCAAAAATGTAGTTGCTTTAGATAATAGAACGTTTGAAACTTTAGCTGATTGGGGAATTAAATTAGCGGCTGCTCCAAAGGATATCATGCCTGCTGATTCAGCATATAAAAAGGATGAAAAAGTTCAAAATATTGGGAATCACCGTGAACCAAATCTTGAAATTATTGCAGCTGCAAACCCTGACCTTGTAATTGTTGGTCAAAGATTTGCTGGCCATTACGAAGAAATCAAAAAATTAGTGCCAAACGCAGCTGTTATTGATCTTAATGTTGATGTTTCTGAGAAAGCTACTAAGCCGGGAGAAAACTTAGTAAAAGGACTTAAAGACTCTACAGTTACTTTAGGGAAAATCTTTGATAAAGATAAAGAAGCTAAACAATTAGTAGCTGACTTCGATAAATCTATTGAAAAAGCAAAATCTGCTTATAACGGAAAAGATAAAGTTATGAGTGTTATCGTTACTGGTGGAAATATTGGTTTTGCTGCGCCGCACTCTGGTCGCGTTTGGGGACCGATGTATGAAATTTTCGGTTGGACTCCAGCACTAGAAGTTTCTAATTCTACTGCAGGTCATAAAGGTGATGACGTTTCTGTTGAAGCTATTGCACAAACAAATCCTGATTGGCTGTTCGTATTAGATCGTGATGCTGCAACATCGGATGCTGCTACTTCAGCTCCTGCTCAAGATGTTATTTCTAAATCACCAGCTCTTCAAAACACAACTGCTGTTTCTAAAAAACAAGTTGTTTATGCACCAGCAGATACTTACACAAATGAATCAATTCAGACTTATATAGAGTTATTTGGAAACCTTGCAAAAACTTTAGCTAAGTAGTGTAAAGGAGTACGAAGCAGTGTCAAAAAATATGATTTCTAGGGTTGAGAATATTTCTCAACCCCAGTTTTATAATCACAATAAAATATGGACAAAACCTTTTATAATAGCGGTTATAGTTGTTATAATTTTAGGGATTATATCACTGTTTACTGGAGTTTATGATATACGTGGACAAGAGGATGGAATGGAGATGTTTTTCATTACTCGTGTTCCGAGAACAGTTGCATTAATGCTTACTGGAGCTGCAATGGCGATGGCAGGGCTCGTAATGCAATTAATTACCCAGAATCGTTTTGTTGAACCTACTACAACGGGAACTATTGAATGGTCAGGCTTAGGCCTGCTTTTTGTGTATTTACTATTTCCTGCCCCGACTTTAGTTCAAAGAATGACTGGTGCAATCATTTTTTCTTTTATAGGAACTATGATTTTCTTTCTATTTTTAAGAAGAGTTAAGCTTCGTTCGTCTTTAATTGTACCGATTATTGGATTGATGCTTGGAGCAGTTATTTCTGCAGTGTCTACTTTTTTGGGACTCCTTTTCCAAATGACGCAAAGTATTGAAACTTGGTTTGTAGGTTCATTTGCTAACATTCAGGTAGGAAGATATGAATATTTATGGCTAATTGTTATCGTTACTTTGCTTATTTTTATGTATGCGAATAGATTAACTTTAGCTGGATTAGGAGAAGATGTCGCAACAAGCCTTGGAGTTAATTACAATAGAATTGTTCTTTTTGGGACTGGCCTTATTTCTGTTGCAGTTGGAATTGTTGCAGCTGTTATTGGAAACTTACCTTTCTTAGGATTAATTGTTCCAAACATTGTTTCCATGTTTAGAGGAGATGATCTTAGGAGTAATTTACCTTGGGTGTGTGTAATAGGAATGGGGACAATCACTGTCTGTGACATCATTTCTCGAACAATTATAAAGCCGTTTGAATTACCTGTTTCATTAATACTTGCATCAGTGGGAGCAGTTGTGTTTATTACTATTCTATTGAGAAGAAGAAAACCAAGGAGGCTGCGATGATCACATTAGATTATAGAAATAAAGAAAATGTCGAAATCGATTCTAGCCTTCATAATGAAAGTAGATCAGCTAGTGCTTTTCGTTCTAAGAAAGAAGCAAGACGTTATTGGATTGTACTGATAACATTGATTGCTTTAGGTCTTCTTTCTTCATATGGACTTTTAGTGTATAACAATCCAGTTCCGATAGATTCCCCTTCTTTTATCCCTGTTGTTAAGAGAAGGATAGTAGCTATTGTTGCGATGATTATTGCAGCTGTTTGCCATAGCTTGTCGACTGTTGCTTTCCAATCGATTACGAATAATAAGATTATTACTCCTTCGCTTTTAGGTTTCGAATCACTTTATTCAGCGATACATACGAGTACAATATTCTTCTTTGGTGCTAGTGCATTAATAAACTTTAGTGGAATTGGATCATTTTTATTCCAAGTTGTTGCTATGGTTCTGATGAGTTTGATACTTTATGGATGGTTACTTTCTGGTAAATACGGGAATTTACAACTTATGCTTTTAGTTGGAATTATCATTGGCACTGGACTAAATTCTATGTCAACTTTCATGAGAAAACTACTTGCACCTTCAGAGTTTGATATTTTACAAGCGAAATTATTTGGTTCTGTGAATCATGCAGATCCTGCATATTTTCCGATTGTGATTCCTATGATTATAATTGTAGCGGTATTAATTTTTGCTCATTCTAAAAAGTTGAATATTTTATCACTAGGAAAGGATGTTGCTACTTCCTTTGGGGTTAAATATCAACCTAGTGTAATTTATACGCTTGTATTAGTTGCTATTTTGATGTCCATCTCAACTGCTCTAATTGGACCACTTACGTTTTACGGCTTTTTAGTGGCAACTTTGAGTTATCAGGCGGCAGCAACTTATGATCATAGATATATTTTCCCAATGGCTTTTGCTATAGGATTTTTAATAATGACGAGTGCATACTTTTTAATGTATCATGTATTCCATGCTCAAGGTGTAGTTTCAGTTATTATTGAATTATTTGGTGGAATCATATTCTTAACTATAGTTTTAAGGAAGAGGGCTTTATGATAAAAATTGATAATGTTAAAAAGTTCTATACTGATAAGGTGAAAATAGGACCTTTGGATATTGAAATACCAAAAGCGGGCTTTACTTCTTTAATTGGACCAAATGGCGCGGGAAAGTCTACGACACTTTTGATGATTGGAAGACTTTTAGATATGGATGAAGGTCAAATTCAGGTAGCGAATATGGATGTTTCTGAATCTAAATCAAAAGACTTAGCAAAAATTTTGACTATATTGCGACAAGAAAATCATTTTGTAACGAGACTTACTATTAGACAACTAGTTGGATTTGGACGCTTTCCATATTCTAAAGGAAGATTAACTAAAGAAGATGAGGTTATCATTTCTAAATATATCGATTTCTTAGATTTAACTAGTTTAGAGAATAGATATTTAGATGAGCTTTCTGGTGGTCAAAGACAAAGAGCATATGTAGCGATGGTATTGTGCCAAGAGACTGAATATGTGCTGTTAGATGAGCCTCTGAACAACCTTGATGTTGCGCGCTCTGTTCAAATGATGGAGCATTTGAGACGTGCGGCTAATGAATTCGGAAGAACAATTTTGACTGTTATGCATGACATAAATTTTGCTGCTAAATACTCTGACAAAATTTGTGCTATGAAAGATGGACAAATTGCTGCTTTTGGAACAGTAGAAGAGGTTATGGACCCAAAAATTTTGACAGATATTTTTGAAACAAAAATAGAAATTCTTGATGGTCCTTATGGGCCAATCGCTGTTTATTAGTTACAAAATGTATACTGTAGCTGCTGTCTGTATTTTATAGGCAGCAGCTTTTTTTTACCTTGCAATTGAATTGATTTCGTTTTATAGTTTAGTTAACTAAACTAAATTATATTGGAGTTGGAGGTTTTGAAATGGAAAAAGAAATAGTTTCAAATGAAAATAAACAAAAAAAGCCATTGCTTTTTAAAGTGGGAATAGGGCTTCTCATCATATATGTTCTACTTTGGGCGAGTGCTTTAATCATACCATTTACTTCGCTTTCGACTCAGATAAAGGCCATTGTTATTCCAGGGTGTATAGTAGTAGGAGAAATTCTGTTCTTGATAGGTGCTGTCTTTGTTGGGAAAGAAGTGGTGTCAAAATACAAAAAGTATTTGAACCCGAAAAATTGGAGAAGAAAAGGTGAGAGAGACAAGTATGAAAAATAAAAATATAGCTGAGGAAATCAATCAAACACTTGAAGAACTATGGATATTACTTGAGACGAAAGAAAGATCCTATACGAATTTCAATTTAAATAATCAGCAATATACGTTGTTAACATTAATTATTCGGTACCCTTCATCGACTCCTAAAGAGCTAGCAGAAAAAATGAATGTAACGAAGAGTGCCATTAGCCAACAGTTAGTCAAACTTGAAATGGACGGATACATTTTCAGAAGGCAACATGCAGAAGATAAACGTGCATTTTCAGTTGAATTAGGTGAGAAAGGTTTGTTATATAAAAAAGAAATGGAAGTATATATGCAGCAAGTTTCGGAAAAGTATTATGCAAGTTTATCACCTGAAGAATTAACAAATTTTTTATCCGCGCTTCAAAAGCTAACGAAGGTAATTGGAGAGCTTTAGTGGTTGTTACATGTAAAAAAAGCATAAGCTGACCAAAACGACCAGCTTATGCTAATTCATGTTTTGAATATAAAAAGTGGATTCACTTAGTACAAGATTTGTAATCAAACGTTTTTAAAAGCTAAATTGTGGTTTCATATCACCTTTATAAGGTTCATGTTCAACGAATACAGTGATATCTTTACCATCTTGGTCTTTACCAGTTCTTTTATACGTAAATTTCTTATTATTTAGTTCAGTAAGTTCAAGAGCCGCACCATATTTATTATTTCCAATTGAAACATGGGCTCTTATTTTATTTTCGTGTACAACATCGAAGTAGCCATAATCACCGCGGCTTTGGCCTGTTTCGCTATTGAAGAACTCATATTTATTAGACTTGTCATCGAATTTTGCTAGACTTATAAAATTCGAATTAAATTGTGTTACGTCATTACCAGTTTCATCTAATACTTTTGTTCCGTGCCAAAGGGTTCCACCTAAAATCTTATCTCCATCAACGTTTTTAACGATATCGCCTGTAGTCGTGTTCAGCTGCTTGTCCGGATCAGTGAAAGAAAGTTCTTTTTCTTTATATGGAACATGTTCAACAAAAACTTCTACATCTTTACCGTTAGCGTCTTTCCCCATTCGTTTATAAGTAAATACATTTTTATTTAGCTTTGTCATATCAACAACAGCTTGATACTTCATTGATTCGGAAATTAATATTCTCTTCTTCCCATCATTTGTGACAAAGAAAGTTCCTTTATCACCACGACTTGCACCTGTTTTAGCATCAAAAAATTCATATCTTCCTGATTTTGCATTATATTTCGCAAGGCCGATGAAGTTTGCATTTTCTTTTGTTAAATCATTCTTATCTTTGTCTAACACTCTTGTACCTTGCCAATTCGTATCGCTAAGAATATTAGCCATTTTTTGCCCTTTCGTTAACTTATGTTCCTTTTTTGTTTCTTTAGCAGCTTGTTCTTGTTTCGGCTTACTATGATTTTCTTCGGCTTTAGTACCAACACACCCTGTTAGTGCGAGTGTGAATCCGAGCAATATAGATGATAATGCTTTCGTTTTTTTGTTCATGTTTTATCGTCTCCTTATTTTATAAATGTAAGTAGTACGGTTTATGATTATCGTAATAGTTACTACGTTTATTATGTTAATACTCGACTATAAACTCCCTCTAAATAAATCATTAAAAAAAGATAAACTAATTCCTAAAAAATGTTCATATTTATAAAAAATCGCTAGCTTGCTGTAGCGCCTACAAGTAATCAAAAAATACATTGTAAAGAAGAAGGAAAGCCGTTAACAATAATATAACTCCTAATAGAGTTAATTAATTGTAGTATAAAATTTTCGAATTAAACCGTAGGAAAAATGAAGATTTTATAGAAGGCGTTTCATATAGGAAGGGGATGGCTATGTTTGATTCAACAGATTTTAAAATTGTACAGTTACTACAAGAAAACGCTAGGATGAATTGGAAGGAAATTGGAGAGATAGTACATTTGACTGGCCAGGCTGTTGGGAAACGAATTAATAAATTAGAAGAGGCAGGTGTCATTCAAAAATATACGATAGATATCGACAGAGCTAAGCTGGAAGGATCTATTATGACCTTTGTTACGCTATTTTTGCATGCGCCACATTATCATAATCAAATTCAAACCTTTTTCGAAAAAACGGACTTAATTACTGAAATGTATCGTATAAGTGGGGATGGGTGTTATATTATGATTCTTCATACATCTTCACATCAGCAATTAGAAGAGACTCTAGCAAATGTGTTACATTATGGTGATTATCGTATAAATACGGTCATTAAGACGTATGAAAAAAAGAAAGGATAAGAGATTTATCCTTTCTTTTTTTCATATGGAACTGTCATTCTTTAGTGGGTTTTGTTTATAAAACAGTTTGTTGACATGACTTTTGCATAAATATCACCAAACTCTAATGCGCTCATGAATGATTGATGAGCGTGTACTGCGGGGATTAGATTTCCTTGGAATTCTAAATCTTTTGTTGTACAAGCATCTTCAATGACGACACATTGAAATCCTAAATCACTGGCAGCGCGTACTGTTGCATCAATACATACGTGAGTCATCATACCGCAAATGACTAGTTGATCTATTTTCTCTTCTTTTAATGTTTGTAATAAAGTGGTTCTTAAAAAACTGTTAGGGTGATGTTTTTGTATAACTCTCTCATTAGCAATCGGTTGTACATCATCATGAAGTTGAACACCTACTGTTTTGGGTAAGAAGAAAGTAGCTCCTTCATTGTTCGCGATATGTTGTACATGAATAACTGTTTTATGTGTTTCACGAAATAATCTCAATACTTCCTTTGCCTTTTGAACGGCTTTTTCAGGTCGATGTAATTCCATCTTGCCGCCTTCAAAGTAATCATTTTGTATGTCGACTAATAGTAACGCTTCGTTCATCGTTATTCCCCCATACGTATTGATTCAGCACGTTATTTGTACTGTATCGTTATTATATAAATTGCGACTATGTGGGAGCAATAACGTTGTGAAACGATTTGGAGGTATATAGTTTCATTATGAAAAAGCTAAAGGATACAAAGAAAAGATGGGGATAATTTGTTTGTGGATTTTTGAGGTAGAAATAGCAAGTAGATGTTAACTTAATGATTCATCTAATCGCATGTGTACTTAGACGAATCATTAAGTAACAAAAAATCTTGGTGTTTTCATGCATTGTTATCAGTTTTTAGTAATAGTTTTTGTTGTTCTTTTAATTTTTCGGGAGTCACGTCATTTCCTAAAGGATCTAATATTTTTAATCCTGTAACAGTGGTGTTGATTTGACCGCGAATCATTTGAAGATACTCCTCACGTAATTCTGTGCGCTCATTTAATTCTGTTTTTGTTAAGCCTTCTTCTTTTTGTTTTTGAGCTAGTGCATTAATTCGCTTTAAAACTTCAAGCATTGTTTTTCCGCCTTTCTTTTTTGCAAGTAGTCGATCATAGTTTAATTAGTAGAGTTTATCGTACTTTCATTCCGAAAGTACGATAAACACAGTAATTAAAACTCGCCATTCCAAGAAGTTACTTCATCTACAGTTAATCGAACTGTTGGGAATCCTGGATCTTTCGCTTTACCTAATGCAATCATTAAAATGTCAGTTAAGTTTTCTGGAATGTTAAATGCTTTGCGGAATTCTTCAGCGTTATAGCCAAGCATTGGAACTGTATCATATCCTCTCGCTTTTGCAGCAAGCATCAACTGCATAGCTAATAAACCACCATCAAGCATTTGCCATTCTCTTTTTCCTTGGTCACTGACAGGTGCATAAAACTCACGAATGCTGTTGTTCAGTCTATTTTTAATTTCGTCTGTCATAAATCCAGCAGCTACTGCACGCTCATTCACCTTATTGATATGTTCGAATTCATGAGCATTATTTTCGCTTAAAATTACGATCATAGCAGATGCTTCTAACACTTGTGGTTGATTTAAAGCGATCGGATGAAGTTTTTCTTTTAAGTCTTGATTTGTGATTACCATGAAACGCCATGGGTTTAAGTTAGAACTACTTGGTGCTAACATAGCTTCTTCTAAAAGTTCTTTAATTTCTTCGTCAGAGATTGTAACGGATGGATCATAGGAACGAACGGAACGACGCTCGCGGATCACATCATAAAAGTTTGCAGTACGATTTTCATTTTTCATTTTTAAATACCTCCAATAAGTTGCTGTTCTGTTATAAGTTGCTGTTCTGTTATAAGTTGCTTACATGCATCATTATGGTATAGTACAGGTACTATGAAAAGTACGCACTTTTCCGTGATATAGACACCATCTCGTGACATAGGCACGAGAAAGTGCCTATAAAAATACAGAAGGAGTTCGGTATGAAAAAAGAGTATAACAATAGAATTGAAGTCGTTTTAGATGTGATCGGAGGTAAGTGGAAATCCCACATTTTATATCATTTAACAAGCGGACCTACAAGAACGGGTGAGTTAAAACGATTGGTAACCGGTATTACACAAAAAATGCTTACGGAGCAATTGAAAGAGCTAGAAAAGGATGGGCTTGTATCTAGAAAGGTATACAATCAAGTACCGCCGAAAGTTGAATATTCCCTTACAGAACAGGGACAATCATTAAAACAAGGTTTAAAAGTCCTTTGTGATTGGGGCAGCGATTATATTAAGCATAAATATCCGAATGGTGAAGTGATAGTGAAAGAGGACGATCATATTTGATTTAACACTTCTGTAAGTATAATTTTGCTATAATAAATAAGTACTTATACGAAGGGGAGCTAAAAGAGAAAATGAAGTTTAATATCGATCACTACATAGCTAGCGTTTTACAGTGGATATTGAATATAGCGTTAATTATATTATCCATTGTCTTATCTATCTTTTTAATTAATGAGACAATCACATTTATTCAATACATATTTTCAACAAAGGAGTATACGTCGTATAAATTGGTTGAGAGTATCATTGTCTATTTCTTATACTTTGAGTTCATCGCATTGATTATTAAGTATTTTAAGTCGAATTATCATTTCCCGTTACGTTATTTTATTTATATCGGAATTACGGCGTTAATTCGTTTAATTATCGTATCTCATGAGGAACCGATGGAGACGTTATTATACGCAGGAGCAATTCTTGTTTTAGTTATTGCTTTATACATATCAAATATGAGAGATTTGAGAAAAGAGTAGTGAAAAACCCCTATACTTAGGGGTTTTTGCTTTATATAATATGAAATCCTATTAATAAAATAACGATGAACGTGATAGCGAATATGCCCCACCATAACGTATGAGTTTGCCCTCTTCTTTTTCTTGCTACGAGAATTTCCATTGACATAATAAGGATAAGAGCGAATACAGCTTTTATCATAGAAATGACAGGGAAGTTTTTAATGACTACCATTCCAATTCCTGAACCTAACATAAGAACATAAAATGCACGTTGCCCCCACAGTGTAAATTCTTGTTTGTTAAGCATGTAACTTATAATAAATAAGATGATAAGAATTGCCCATGATCCCGCGTGAATTTGATAAAAAGTATTAAGCATTACAGTTCACTCCCGTATGTATGTTGTTTTTTTGAAAATAGGATGACTAATCCGATAGAAAGCATCGTCATCATGCCGCCTACTATGAAAGATACTGCCCCTTGTGATGTAAATATCATTGTGAAAAATATTGGTCCGATAATTCTTCCTAAACTATCAAATGAATAATTTAAGCCTGAAATGGTACCGTGATCGCTTTTTACTTGTTTTGTTAAAAAGGATAGGGTACATGTTCGTACAAGCGCGTTTCCAGCTGTGAAGATGGATAAACAAATGCCGGCCCATAGTAAGTTCGTAATGAATGGGATTAAAAATAGGCCTGTTGCAGAAATGATTTGTCCGATTATAATGTAGCGTTTTTCATCTCCGTTACGAATGTAGCGTATGAGTCCACCTTGTATGAATGCATCTACTAGGCCGCTCGCTAAAAAAATTATACCGATTTGTAATGGTGTAATGCCGATTGCTTGTTTGCCAAATAGTTGATAGGTACCTTCTAACCCGGCTAATGCCATAGAAATTGTGCAAGTAATGAAAAACAAGCCGATTGATGAAGCTGGTAAATGGATGAATTTTTTTAATGGATTTCCCGCATCTTTTTCTTCTGCATTGTTTAAACTCTCTTTAAAAGTAAAACATGTATAGAGAAATAAAATGACAAGAAGATTGCTAGCAATTTGGAACGGAACCGCATTTCCAAAATGGCTTAGCATCCCGCCAATTGCTGGGCCGACAATAAAACCCATACCGATGCAAGCACCCATCATTCCGATATAACGATTACGCTCAGTTTCATTTGTCATATCGACAATGGAAGCTGTTGCAGCGGTGTATAATGCACCTGCAAACAATCCATTTAGGCTTCTTGCGATGTATAAGCTAGTTAAATTATCAATCAGTAAACCTGTTAAGAAAAAACTAATGGAATACCCGAGTATGCCAATTAGTAGTACAGGCCGCCGACCTGCTCGATCAGAAATCTTTCCCCAAAGTGGAGCTGTTAAGAATGAAGCGAGCAAATAAGAAGATAACAGCATCCCTAAATGATGTGATGGCACATGTAAATTTGTAATGATTTCTGGTAGAACAGGGATAATCATACCGAATCCTAAAAAGATGAAAAATTGAACAATCATTAACGGAACTATATTTCTTTTCATCATATCCTCCTTTCCTCTTATTAATTAAATGACATATGACTAAATAGTCATATGGTTATAATAATGGTTTATTAAAAGGAGTACAATCGATATAATAAAATTGAAACAAATTATTCATAATTTAAAAGTCCGGTTAGGAGAATTAAGAATGTCTATTCGTTATGCATTACTTGGACTACTTTCAAAAAAAGAACAAACTGGTTATGACTTGTATCATACGTTTCAAGAACAACTCATTTATTTTTGGAATTCAAGTCATTCACAAGTGTATAAAGAATTATCAAAAATGGAGCAGGATAACCTGGTTACGTTCGAATATATTTATCAAGAAGGAAGTCCAAATAAAAAAATATATTCTTTGACGAAAGAGGGCGAAAAGACTCTTGTTGAATGGATTATTCATTCGAAAACGAAGCCCCAACGTATAAAGGATGAGTTTTTATTAAAAGCCTCAAGTTTTAATGTTATTTCAGTAAGTGAAGCTATTTCACTATTACAGAAGATAATTGATAGAGAAACGCATGTCATGCGGGAAACTCAAAAGTGGAAAGATTATGGTTTTCCGGATCAATCTGCTGTTCGCAAACAAGTAATAGGAGAGTATATTACTGTTGAATATGGAATAAGATATTCAAAAATGTACATCGAATGGTGTGAATGGGCAATTGAAGTGTTAGAAACATTACGAGAAGAAAAGTAATGGAAAGTAGTGCAGGCATAAGTTTGCACTACTTTTTATGTCTTGACCTTCAAGCTACTTGAAAGTTTACAATGTAAATAGGGCGTTTGAAATTGAAAAAAATTGAGAAATTAAGTGAAGAGGTTTCTTTTACTTGGAGGTTATAGCAATGGGTCAGGAATTGAAGTTACGTCCTTTAGAACGAGAAGATTTAAAGTTTGTACATGAAATTAATAATAATGCACATATTATGTCGTATTGGTTTGAAGAACCGTATGAGGCATTTGTGGAGCTACAGGATTTATACGATAAACATATACATGATCAAAGTGAACGCCGATTTATCGTTGAGAAAGATAATGAGATGGTTGGATTGGTCGAGTTAGTGGAAATCGATTATATTCATCGTAGAACAGAATTCCAAATTATTATTGATCCAAATTATCAAGGGTATGGTTATGCAGCAGAGGCGACGCGTTTAGCGATGGATTACGCTTTTTCTGTATTAAATATGCATAAAATATATTTAGTAGTCGATAAAGAGAATGAAAAAGCTGTACACGTTTATAAAAAGGTTGGATTTATGGTAGAAGGAGAACTGCTCGATGAGTTTTTCGTTGATGGCAACTACCATAATGCGATAAGAATGTGCATGTTCCAGAAGGAGTATTTTAGAACAAAATAATGGATTGAAAAGGCTATAGACAATGATTGTCTATAGTCTTTTTTTGTTGTGTTTAACAACAATTATTTATTGTTTAACAATAAATAATTGTTGACTTATAATATTGTGGAGCTTATTATGATGTTAACGAAAGAGATATAAATAAATTAATTATGAAATTAAAGGAGAATATATTATGAAAAATAAATTTTTATTAGCTATCGTACTGCTATCATTAGGCGTTACTTGTTTATTAATACAAGGGGCGACTAGTAAAGTAGCGGATAATGGGTTACTTGTAGAACCATTTTTTTTCTTAGTACCAATAAGTTATGTATTGTTCTTTAGTGGTATTGGTATATTACTATTTGGATTTATTACTTCAAAGTTAAAAAGGCAGTAATAGACAAAATAGAACTGTAATCTGTGGAGAGGTCTCATAGGTTATTAACTTATGACAAATGGAATTTATGGCGGGACATACTTCTTATGAAAGAAAGCGACTGATCAGAGTCGCTTTCTTTTTTTATATTCCACCTAGTTTCATTCCAAGGAATGCAAAGGCGATACCAATTATATAAGTTACGCTTACATATAAAAATAGTACACTGAAGTTTTTACGATTGAAGAGCTGGATAGATTCGAGCTTAAATGTTGAAAATGTCGTGAAGGCACCCATAAATCCAGTACCTAATAATAATTGGCAACTTGTAGTGACGCCGTTGCCAATTATATATCCGAGTAAAAACGCTCCTGTTATATTGATGAGAAATGTAGCAATTGGAAAGGAAGTTGTATTTCTTTTTTTAAACCAATTGCTAATTGCAAATCGTGTAATAGCACCGAAGAAACCTCCAGTCGCTACTAATAAAGCTTCCATCATAAGTGATCACCTTCCGTAAGATGTTTCTTAATTAAGAAATCACCTAGTGTATAGCCAAGAGCAGACATAATGAAGCCACCAAGTATACTGCACGATACATATAAGAAAGCCGTACTCCATTCGGAATAATTGATTAATTGCACAGTTTCTACACTGAATGTCGAAAACGTCGTAAAAGAACCGATGAATCCAGTCCCGATACCTGTAATCATCTCTGAAGGTAAGATATTTCTACGAGCGATATACGTAGTTAGCCACGCTAATAAGAAGCAGCCTGCTAAGTTAATAAGTAATGTAGCAAGTGGAAATGAATGATGCCATGAAGTATGAATAATAAGACCTAAATAATAACGAGAGAGGGCTCCTAATATACCGGCTATGCCAACAATAATATAAATCAATATCATCACCTCTTTAAGTAGTTTGCTCAAAAAAATAGACTCCTACCAGTAGTTATACTGGTAGGAGTCATTAGCTAAGCAGCGGTTATGGCGAACTCCATCGCCTATGATTATTACATATAGTGTACTAAAAAATGCATTGAATTTCCAGTGAAGAAGTGGAGCTATGCTGTATGTGTTTGATGGTTTAAGATAGGGAATTCCGTCTTATAAACTAAATATAGTGATATAAGGTTTTTGATATGATAAAATGTTTCGTATGTCTGTCATTTATTTTTAGTTGACTGAAAATAAAGAAAAGTAAATTTGATAGTTTTAGAAAAGGAGTCGTTTGTTTGAAGAAATTATTAAAAATAGTACTTACATGTATTTTGATAGGAGCTTGCATTTTAGGTGGTTTTTTAGCGTATATGACACTTACAAAAGAACAGCCGGCTGATGTTATAAGCTTGAAGGTGGAAAATAATAAGGAGCGCGTATTAGCGCCTGACAATGAGTTTAAGGTTACGACATTCAATATTGGCTATGCTGGATTAGATAAGGATCAAGACTTCTTTATGGATGGCGGAAAAGGTTCTGGTTCAAGTAGTAAAGAACAGACGGAAGTGAACTTAAAGAAGATGCTTTCTTTCTTACAAAATGAGAATGGTGATTTTGCGTTATTACAAGAAGTTGATATAAAATCAATGCGATCTTTTGATGTAAATGGGCATGAGTTTTTGAAAAAGGGACTACCTGATTATGCTTCGTCATTTGGAAAGAACTATGATACAAAATGGGTCCCTGTCCCAATTATAAGTCCAATGGGATATGCGGAGGCGGGATTGAGTACGTTTTCTAAATATAAAGTTCAAACAGCAGAGAGGTTCCAACTTCCTGGAATGGAGCCTTGGCCAAAGCGTTTGTTTGATTTAGATCGAGCGATTGTTGAGCATAAAATTCCTGTTAGTAATGGGAAGTTTGTTAGACTTGTAAATTTACATTTGTCTGCCTATGATGAAGGCGGGAAAATTAGAAAACAGCAAGTAGAGTATTTAAAACAATATATGAACAAGCATTATAAAAATGGTGATTACGTAATAATGGGCGGAGATTGGAATCAGTTACTTTCTGATGTTCAGTTAAGTGATCCGAAGTTTGTGAAAGAGCGTCCTGAGTGGTTAGTAGAGTTACCGAAGGACTTTACTGATGGTGGCTTTAAGTGGGCTGTAGATCCATCTGTTATGACGGTGAGAGATGATGTGAAAAAGTATGTAGAAGGTGAAAACTTCGTCACGATTATTGATGGCTTTATCGTTTCGCCGAACGTGGAAATTGTCAATGTACAAGGGAAAGATTTAAAGTTTGAAAATAGCGATCATAACCCAGTGAGTGCGGTATTTAAGCTGAAGTAATTAAGTGCAAAAGGTGGGACTTTATATATGGAGTGGTTAAAGAAAACTTGTTTTTCTAACCTTGAGAAAGAATCACAGAAAAATCATTTATTGCTGTTTATTACGATTTGTAGTTTCTTCCTTGGAATAATCGCGATTGGATATTACGGATATATTTTTACAGAGAGAGCGATAGCTTTTTGGGTTTGTGGTATTTCTGTTGTTGTATTTGGGACGCTGTTTACTTTTATAGAAAGAATGGAAGCGATGTATAAATATATCATGACATTTATGCTGCTTATGATGTCTTTCATTATGGTACAAGCTTTTAATGAAAGTCCGGCTGTATTTCAAATGGTCTATTTTACATTAGCAGTTTCACTCATTTATTTAAGTGAACGTCTCGTTATCATTCTTGGCGGAGTAGCGGTTGTAATCACATTTATTCTTTGTAGTTATTGGCCGGAGCAATTTTTTGCTTATACAGCAGCATCTGAAGCTGCAAACTTCGCAAGCTTGTTAGCAATTGTGACGATTGCGATGTGGGGTGTAACGAAGATTGGCTCTAATCTGCTAGCTCGTTTAAGTGATGAGAAGCAAGAAGTAATGAGGAAAGCTCAGGAGCTAGAAGAGACGCAAAGACTTATTGAGGAAACGGTTGTAAAGTTAGATAGTAATTTCAATCATTTAAGACAAAATATGAATACATCGATGGAGTCGATGAGTGAAATTAATTTCGCTTTTGAAGAAGTAGCAGTTGGCACTCAATCACAATCAGAGATGATGCATCGTTCAGTAGAAGTATTGAATGAGATGGAGGGAAATATTGAGCAAATCATTTCTCAAGTAAGAAATGCCTCGATTCGTGTTGATGAAAGTTTAGAAATTTCAAAGGGTAGTGTACATACTTTACGAAATTTTGAAGCGAATATGAGAAGTTTAAATGATGTTGTTTCACAATCAGGAATTATATTTAGAGATTTAATGATGCAGTCGAAGCAAATTAATGAAATTGTAGATGTAATAACGAATATTTCAAGTCAGACGAGTTTGTTAGCTTTAAATGCAAATATAGAAGCGGCAAGAGCAGGAGAGCATGGAAAAGGATTTGCTATTGTAGCGAATGAAGTATTAAAGCTTGCCGAAGAATCGAATCGTTCTGCGGGGAGAATTCAAAGTATTTTGAAGGAGTTCAGTAATCAAGCAAGTAAGGTAGAAGTGCAGGTAGAGAAATCAGAAAGAGTACAAGAAGAATGTAACGAAATGTTAACAAGCGTTTTAACAAACGTAACGGATTTAGGAAAGTTTATTGATGCAATTAATGATGTAATGAGAGAGATTGTTAGTCATCAAGAAAGTTTCCAAGTTAAAACGACGAATATCGTAAAGGATGTTACACATGCTTCTAACGTAATTCAGCAAACTTCTGCGGCTACGGAAGAAGTGTTAGCAAGCGTGGAAGAAGAAAAACATCGAAATGATATATCAGTGAAGAAGTTACATACTGTTAGTGAGCAAGTGAAGTTGCTAGAAAATATTTTAGAAAAGTAATATCGCTTCAAAGGGCACACGATGTGTGCTCTTTTTTCATTTAAACGAATACTTAATCGGAATTTAATTGCTTTTCTGCGCGTTTTCTGCCAAGCTTAAGGAGATAAAGTGAGACTAATACCTACTCATTATTAGTTGAACCTCGCGAATAGCGAGATAAAATACTTCAAAGAAAGAATTATATAGGTGACGCATATGATCGAAGTTAAGACTTCTGAACTTAGTGATGGGGAATTTAATAGAGGTGTATTTGCAACTCGTGATATTAAAAAGGGTGAGCTGATTCACTCAGCACCAGTTATCTCTTATCCGAATGAACAGCACGAACACATTGAGAAAACGTTACTTGCTGACTACGCATTTGAGTATGGGGTGAATCATACGGCATTCCTGTTAGGATATGGTATGTTATTTAATCATGCATATAATCCGAATGCAACGTATGAGATTGTCTTCGAGAATCATACGTTTAACTTCTTTGCTTACAAAGATATAAAAGCGGGAGAAGAGATTCTAATCAATTATAATGGTGAAGTTGATGACGATGAGCTATTATGGTTTGATAAGGAAAAAGAAGAGAACGAAAAGTAAATTAAAATAAGTGATGAAAGGGATGCTTTTACATAGGTAAAAGCATCCCTTTTTTAGTAATGAAAATAAAGTAAAGATTACAAAAAAATACCACTTTATTTTCGTGTGATATAGTAAGATACTGAAGGATAGTGTTTTGAAAAAGTAATATATTTTACAAATTGTTGTCTTTCTGATGACATGTCAAGTTTAGTAGCTCATTTGGGTTGCTTTATTATGCAATATATATTTTAATATGAGTGGCACCTCTTATAAATTAAGAGGTTTATAGGTGTCTCGAATTGATTTTGGGTACACTGTATCCACCACTTTAGGTTCATTTCATGTATGTGGGGATATTATGGGCCCGTATAACGGGATAAAAAGAATATAGAAATAGAGGAATCGTAAAATGAATATGCAAGAGGTTTATGAATATTTAAGTACGGTATTGCCTGAAGGTCATGTGAAACAAGATGAAATGTTAAAGAATCATACGCATATTAAAGTTGGCGGAAAAGCAGATGTGTTCGTTGCGCCGACAAATTATGATGAAATTCAAGAAGTTATTAAATATGCTAACAAATATAATATTCCAGTTACGTTTTTAGGAAATGGATCGAATGTCATTATTAAAGATGGTGGAATTCGCGGGATTACAGTAAGTTTAATTCACATTACAGGTGTGACTGTAACAGGAACGACAATTGTAGCACAGTGCGGTGCAGCAATTATTGATGTATCACGTATTGCATTAGATCATAATTTAACGGGTCTTGAGTTTGCTTGTGGTATCCCAGGTTCAGTTGGCGGGGCATTATATATGAATGCTGGTGCTTACGGCGGTGAAGTATCGTTTGTATTAACAGAAGCTGTCGTAATGACAGGTGACGGAGAGTTACGTACTTTGACGAAAGAAGCATTTGAATTTGGATATCGTAAGAGTGTATTTGCGAACAACCATTACATTATTCTTGAAGCGAGATTCGAACTTGAAGAAGGTGTACGTGAAGAAATTAAAGCAAAAATGGATGATTTAACGTTCAAACGTGAATCAAAACAGCCTCTAGAATATCCTTCATGTGGTAGCGTATTTAAGCGCCCACCAAATAACTTTGCTGGTAAATTAATTCAAGAATCAGGACTACAAGGTAAACGAATTGGCGGAGTGGAAGTTTCTCTAAAACACGCTGGATTCATGGTGAATGTGGATAACGGAACAGCACAAGATTATATTGATTTAATTCACTTCGTACAAAAGACAGTTGAAGAGAAATTTGGCGTGAAGTTAGAGCGAGAAGTAAGAATTATTGGAGAAGATAAAGAATAAAAATACGTATAAAACTGCGAATTATTTTAAAATAACATTTGGGTATTGTTGACAATTTGTTTTCAATTCAATATAATGGCTAATAATTTAACAAATAACATACGTTGAAAGAGCCCAGTAGCAGTTTGTCACTGTTAACGAGAGAGCTAGGGGTTGCTGGAACCTAGCACAAACAAACTTGCGAATTACACTCTGGAGTATCTTAGGTAATGCTAAGCGGATTGGCAATCGATATTATTGCTAAGAGTGGTATGAGTAGCTATGCTATTCATACAAACTGGGTGGTAACACGGTGAATCATCGTCCCTATGTCATAGACATAGGGACTTTTTGTTTTCAAAAAAATAGAGGGGATGACAAAAGATGAATATTATTGATGAATTAGAATGGCGCGGTGCTATTAATCAACAGACGGATGAAGAAGGTTTACGTAAGCTAGTAGAAGAGAAAAAGATTTCACTATACTGCGGAGTTGATCCGACTGGTGATAGTATGCATATTGGACATTTGATTCCGTTTATGATGATGAAGAGATTCCAGTTAGCTGGCCATCATCCAGTTATTTTAATCGGCGGGGCAACAGGAACAATTGGTGATCCGAGCGGACGTCAATCAGAACGTCAACTTCAAACGTTAGAAGTCGTTCAGCATAACGTTGATGCGTTAACAGCGCAAATGAAAAAGCTATTTGATTTTGGCGGAAATAGTGAAGTGAAGATGGTAAATAACTACGACTGGACACATGAAATAAACATTATCGAATTTTTACGTGATTACGGAAAAAACTTTAGCATTAATAGCATGTTAGCGAAGGATATTGTCGCAAGTCGTTTAGATACGGGAATTTCTTTCACTGAATTCACGTACCAAATCTTGCAGGCGATGGATTTCCATCATTTATACACGAAAGAAGATGTTCAACTGCAAATTGGTGGTAGTGACCAATGGGGAAATATTACGAGCGGTTTAGATTTAATTCGTAAGTTAGAAGGTCATGAGGCGAAAGTATTTGGACTAACAATTCCGTTATTATTAAAATCAGATGGTACGAAGTTTGGTAAATCAGCAGGTGGTGCGGTCTGGCTTGATCCTGAAAAAACAACACCGTTTGAATTTTACCAGTTCTGGGTGAATACAGATGACCGTGATGTTGTTAAATACTTGAAATACTTTACATTCTTAACGAAAGAGCGTATTGATGAATTAGCAGCGAAGGTAGAAACAGAGCCTCATAAACGTGAAGCACAAAAAGTATTAGCGGAAGAAATGACGAAGTTCGTTCACGGAGAAGAAGCATTCCTGCAAGCTGTGAAAATTACAGCAGCATTATTTAGCGGAGATATTAAATCGCTAACAGCTGATGAAATTGAACAAGGTTTTAAAGAGATGCCAACATTCCAGTCTTCAAAAGAGACGAAAAACATCGTAGAGTGGCTAGTTGATTTAGGAATTGAGCCATCTAGACGACAAGCACGTGAAGATATTAATAACGGAGCTATTTCTATGAATGGTGAAAAAGTAACGGATGTGGGTACAGATGTTACTGTAGAGAATTCATTTGATGGACGATTTATTATTATTCGTAAAGGGAAGAAGAACTACAGCCTAATTAAATTAGGATAATGAATAAGGACGAAAAATTATATCGGTGATTTTTCGAATATATCGATCGTAACTCGAATTATATCAGCGAGTTTTAAAATATATCGGCCGCAAATCAAAATATATCAGCGATTTTCTCGATATATCGATTTACCGACAAAAAGTGACAATAGAAGCTGTTCCAAACTGGGACAGTTTTCATTATAAAGAGTCAGTATATTTTGATAATTAAAGAGGGTTCTATTACCCTTCTGCCGAATACATAAGTTAGAGAAAATTACGGATAAAAATAGCCCGAACCATGCTGGGCATGATTCGGGCTTATATTCAGATTAGTAAGCTAAGCTGAATAGACCTTTAATGTGTGATAAGTAACGAACGTTACTTGCTTCTTTCATTAATGATGCTGGTAAGCCTTTAAGTGGAGTATTGCTTGCTCCGATTGTAGCAACAGCATCTTTACGTCCTAGACTAGCAAGTGTTCCAGAGTTTACAGGTGCGAACTCTTCGAATGCTTTGCCTTCTAGTGCTGCGTATAAGTTGTATCCAATTAACTCACCCATTTGCCAAGCGATTTGTGCAGTTGGTGGGTATGGACGTCCGTCTGGAGCGAAGACAACAGCGCTGTCTCCAGCAACGAATACGTCTTTGTGAGAAGTAGATTGTAGGTATGCATCAACTGTTGCACGACCACGGTTAACTTCAAGACCTGATTCACCGATTAGTGGGTTACCTTGAACGCCACCTGTCCAAACGAATGTGTTAGCAACAAGTTTTTGACCGTCTTTTAAGTCAATTTCATTGCCAGCAACGTTTGTTACAGGAAGACCTGTTAAGAATGTAACACCGCGTGCTTCTAGGCTAGTAGTTGCACGTTCGATTAAGTGGTCTGGTAATACTGGAAGGATTTTTGGACCTGCTTCAACAAGAAGAAGTTTAACTTCTTTTGGATTTACGCCGTGGCTTTTTGCAAGTTTAGGCATAATGTCAGCAAGCTCACCAACTAGCTCAACGCCAGTTAATCCGCCACCACCGATTACGATTGTAGCATCAGCTTCGTTTTTCGTTTTCGCGTATTCACGAATACGGTCTTCAACGTGTTTGTAGATTTTGTTTGCATCAGCAGCAGATTTTAATACCATGCTGTTTTCTTCTAGTCCTGGAATACCGAAGTAAGCAGTTTTACTTCCTAAAGCAACTACAAGTGCATCGTAAGATAAAGTAGTGCCACCAGCTAGTTTAATTTCTTTGCTATCAACTGAGAATGACTCAACTGTTGCAATTTTAAGATCGATATCTTTACCTTTGAAAAGCTTTGTAAGTGGCATTGCAATTGCTTGCTCAGCAACGTTACCAGCTGCAAGGCGGTGTAGTTCAGTGATGATTTGGTGTGTTGGGTATTGGTTAATCACTGTAACTTGTGCTTCTGATTTGCTGTAATATTTACGTACGTTTAAAGCGGCAAGAAGACCGCCATAACCAGCGCCTAAGATGACAATTTGTTTTGACATAGTATGATATCCCCCGTCTTTACTAATTGTTGTTATAAGTTAATTTATTTATTGTTACGTTCTGCACTAATTTGAAGATATGCGTTCACAAAGCGGAACATTTTTTGTGCTTGTGGGTCTTTTAATAATTTTAATAGACCGAACAGGCCGATAACTTCGTTGCTTTCGTCAGCACGATCTTTCGCTTCGATTGCAGTAGCAGCCATGCTTTTCACTGTATCTTTTACAGGTTCTACAAGCTCTGTGATTGCACCAACAGTGTCGCTTTTTAATACTTCATCAGTAGCAACAGTTTGAGCGAAGTCATAAGACTTAGTTAAAATGTTAACAAGCTCAGTTAATTTTGGAAGCTGTTCTACTAGTGTTGTTAATGATTCTTGTACCTCAGGTTTTAACAACTGATCAAGTACATCAAGTTGTCCTTGGCTAGCAGAAATTTGTACAGTTTCTTGTTCTGGCTTTGTTTGAGTCATAGTTTCTGGCATCTCCAATTCTCCTTTACGATAGCAATACTCTTATTTTTTATAAGTAAGATAGTAAACGGTTACGAAACTTTATACAAAGTTTCACAAAACACAATAAAATGCCTTTAAATTTATGACAGCAAGTAAGCTGCAAACATAAATCTAAAACCATAACGTCTTACCTATTATTTATGAACTGTCCGATACATGGCTTGTCCGTATAATGGAAAGCTCCGTTACCGGAAAGTGTATATAATATATATCCTATATTATATACTATATACACCTATGTTAACATAAAAATGATTCCTAATTATTTGATATTGAGCGTATAACGTAGTACTGACAAGGTATGAAAGCGTATAAAATATTTTGTTCCAGTTAGAAATGTACATATATATATAGAAAAAAAGGAAAAAACGAACAAATTCATGTTCGTTTTTTCCTTTTTCCTATTATTCACCTTCCGCAATTAGCATCGATGTGTTACCTTCCTTTTCAAGATGGCATTCGCCCCAAGAACAAAGAGAATCAAGAATGGATTCTAAAGACCAACCGTAATCAGTAAGAGAATATTCTACTTTTGGTGGAACTTGATTGTATACCTTTCTTTGAATAACGCCGTCGTCTTCTAATTCTCGTAATTGCTGCGTTAACATTTTTTGTGTAATACCAGGCATGGAACGTTTTAGTTCACTCGTTCTTTTTGTACCTTTCGTTAAGTGACAAAGGATAACAACCTTCCATTTTCCTCCGATAACTTCTAAAGTCGCCTCTACAGGAATATTATATTTCTTCATATGAAACCCTCCTTGTGTGAGTGTTAAATAATACAAATGTTACTTTTTAGTACCTATAGCACTTTAAAGTACGTACTTTTTATCATGTTAAATATGTTTCATAATAGCACATGTAAGAGGCAAATGAGTAGTACGGTACTGAAAAGTGACTATGTTACTTTTTGGTGCCTATAGTACTTTAAAGTGCGTTCTTTCAAAAAGGAATGAAACCATTCATAATAGCATTTGTAGAGATTAAATATATTTTTTAGAAGATAAAAGGGCCTTTTTATCGCACTATTATGATTGGATTTCTTGTAATAAGGAGGAATTCAATTGAGTTCATATACAGTACCATCTTCAGAAGTTCAGACGAACCGAAGAAGTATGTTTGCTTTATTAGCACTAGCAATTAGTGCGTTTGGGATTGGTACAACCGAGTTTATTAGTGTCGGTTTATTACCATCTATTTCAAAAGATTTAAATGTTTCGGTTACAACAGCTGGTTTAACTGTTTCCCTATATGCGTTAGGGGCGGCAGTAGGAGCTCCTGTCTTAACAGCGTTAACGGCTAGTATGTCGAGAAAGACATTGTTAATGTGGATTATGGTTATTTTCATTATTGGTAACGGTATTGCAGCATTAGCAACAAGCTTCACTATATTAATTATTGCAAGGATTGTAGCTGCATTTGCACATGGTGTGTTTATGTCGATAGGATCTACAATTGCAGCCGCAATCGTACCAGAGAATAAACGTGCTAGCGCCATTGCGATTATGTTTACTGGATTAACAGTTGCAACGATTACAGGTGTGCCAATTGGAACGTTTATCGGTCAACAATTTGGCTGGAGAGCGTCATTTATGGCGATTGTCGTAATTGGAATTATTGCTTTTATCGCAAACAGCATACTAGTCCCATCTAATTTAAAAAATGGTGTACCTGTATCGTTTCGTGATCAATTTAAACTAATTAAAAATGGAAGACTATTACTTGTTTTCATTATTACTGCACTTGGATACGGCGGTACATTTGTAACATTTACGTATTTATCACCGCTATTACAAGAAGTAACAGGGTTTGAAGCAAGTACCGTTACTATCATTTTATTAGTGTATGGAATCGCCATTGCGATAGGAAATATGGTCGGCGGAAAATTATCGAATCATAATCCGATCCGAGCGCTATTTTACATGTTTCTTATTCAAGCGATTATATTATTTGTTTTAACATTTACAGCGCCATTTAAAGTAGCTGGATTAATCACAATTATTTTCATGGGACTATTCGCATTTATGAATGTTCCGGGGCTACAAGTATATGTAGTTATATTGGCAGAGCGCTTTGTTCCGAGTGCGGTTGATGTTGCTTCAGCAATTAATATTGCCGCATTTAACGGAGGAATCGCTTTAGGTTCTTATATAGGTGGCCTTGTAACGAATTCGTTAGGATTAATCCATACTGCTTGGGTAGGTGGCCTTATGGTAGTAGCCGCTGTTATTTTAACAGCGTGGAGCATGACATTAGAAAAAAGAGATCAAGTAAAATAAAAGGAGAGAAAATAAAATGAAAAACTTACAAAGTAAAGCAGTATTAAATAACGGTGTAGAAATGCCTTGGTTTGGTTTAGGTGTATTTAAAGTAGAAGAAGGACCAGAACTTGTAGAAGCTGTAAAAGCAGCGATTAAAGCAGGATACCGCAGCATCGATACCGCTGCAATTTACGGAAATGAAAAAGCTGTAGGTGAAGGAATTCGTGCAGGTATCGAAGCAACTGGTATTTCAAGAGAAGAGTTATTCATCACTTCAAAAGTGTGGAACGCAGATCAAGGATATGAAGAAACAATTGCTGCATATGAAGAGAGCTTAAAAAAATTAGAACTAGATTATTTAGATCTATTTCTTGTTCACTGGCCTGTAGAAGGAAAATATAAAGATACATGGAGAGCGTTAGAAACACTTTATAAAGAAGAGCGCGTACGTGCAATTGGTGTAAGTAACTTCCAAGTACATCACTTACAAGATGTAATGAAAGATGCAGAAATCAAGCCAATGATTAACCAAGTAGAATACCACCCTCGTTTAACACAAAAAGAAGTACAAGCTTTCTGTAAAGAACAAGGTATTCAAATGGAAGCATGGTCACCATTAATGCAAGGTCAATTATTAGATAACGAAACATTACAAGAGATTGCTGAGAAACACGGTAAAACAACAGCGCAAGTTATTTTACGTTGGGATCTTCAAAATGGAGTAATCACAATTCCAAAATCAACGAAAGAACACCGCATTATTGCAAACGCTGATGTATTTAACTTTGAATTAACGAAAGAAGATATGGAAAAAATCGATGCGTTAAATCAAAATCACCGCGTTGGTCCAGATCCTGATAACTTCGATTTCTAAGATTAAGATAAGAAAAAAGAGTGCGTAAAAGTACTCTTTTTTTGTGCATAAAAACAGTTTCTAAATAAATACTACTTAGTATTAAGTTTGTTATTAAGGGGCTGTAAACATGAATATAAAGCAATCGTTCAAACTTTTAGCTATGTTTTTAAGTGTTTTATTTGTGTTATTCCCACTTCAAAAAGCATTCGCAGAAGTGATGGACCATACAAAGTATGAAATGGATTGGAGTTATAGTAAGTCTAAGAAGAAACCAATTCGAACAGAGCTTATTAAAACGGCAGATGGCAAAATTGCTTTTTGCTTAAATGTAGATTTGAAATCTCCAAGTGGTCAAGATTTACCGGAAATGGGGAAGGTGGATATTAATGTGTACCGTGTACTATTAAACGGATATCCACAAAAGAGTCCACAAGAATTAGGTGTTTCTGATTGGAGAGATGCCCATTACGCAACGCAGCTTGCGGTGTGGAATGCGTTAAAGCAAATTGATATTAACGATTTAGAGTTCCGTAATAAAAACGTAGAAAAAGTAACGAAAGACATCGTTGCAAAAGCGAGTGCTAGTGAAGAATTACAAGAAATTACGATGAGTGTCGTGCCCTCAGAAGAACAACAAGCAATGTTGAAAAATGATTTCTTTGAAACAGGTTTATATACAGTGGAAACAAATGCGAAAAGCGGAACGTATAAAGTGCAAGCAACAGGTGCACCAGCTGGAGTGAAGTTTGTAAATGAAAAGGGCGAAGCAAAAACGGAATTTAATGTAGGAGAAAAATTCCGCATCTTAATTCCGAAACAAACACCAGCTGGTGGATTTAGCTTTAAAGTATCAGGAAAATTAACGAAGCTACAAGGTATCGCTCATAAAGGCACACCAACAATTCAAAATGCGGTTGTATTACTTGAGCGTAGTGAGGAAAAAACAAGTCCGGAGTTATCGGTAAGTTGGAAAACAACAAATGGTCATGATAATAATAAACCACATACTCCAAATGAACCGCACAAACCGAATCAATATAAAAGATAAAGCATTGGCCTTGCCAATGCTTTTTTATGTATATGAAGAGTAATATTATATTATAAAAATAATAAACGGTTAATTTAATAGGGAAAACACTGTATAAGCATTGTAAACTTTATTTAGGGATAATTTAAATATAATAAAATCCGAACGTTACGATTAATGGATTAAATTCACAAAATTGTAACATTATTCTGATTGGAAGTGCTATCAAACGAAGTGTAAAGCGTGTACAATTCAGTTGGAAAAACTACCTATAGATGGTCATATATGAAGAAAATGTAAGATTCTATTACTATTTTTATTTCTAGATGTATAGATGACAAGACTAAGATATATCTTTTACGATTTTCTCTTTATGTACGACGAGAACTCATCATAAATAGAGAGAAGTGATGAGGACGAAATACATAAAAATTTTACAATGTAAGAAAGCGAATACATTGAGGGGAATGCGGTAGTAATTGATGTTGACTCGCGAGGTACTAGTCTATTCGTTAAATGTTTTTATAAAAATAATAGGATTTTTCATTAAATGAATATATAGGATGGTTTGTCTAAAAACAGGACAGGGGACACAGATTATGTCAAAGAAGAAAAAGAGTAGGGTATTAGTGGCTGGTATATGCATATCTACATTATTATCGCCAGTAGCTTCCGAAGCATCGAAAGGATATGCGGCACCTTTGGAAGAGAATAAAGGTGCGAATTTAGAAGAGGTTAAAGAGAATAAGTTTGAGCAGAGAACGTTTCAGTTGCCGGGTAAAGGTAGCGTGGAGGAAGAAAATAATCGTTTAAGAGTTACTTGGAAACTTTCCGCTAATGAGCCGACTGGAATTTATGCGGCACCAAATGAAGAGATTACAATTGACATAAAAGGAACACAGACTATTCAGGCTTTCATAGGAACGAGATCTTATGATGAAAAGGACCCAGAAGAGTTTGATTTAAAACCAGGAAAAAATGTTATTTCATCTCCAAGAGGCGGTATTTTATATTTTTATAATATGAATAATGAAGGGGAAGTAACAGCTTCAGTTACAAATGGTGGTAGCCATTTTCCTTTATTTATTTTAGGGAAGCATACGAAAAAAGATTGGGATGAAATGTTAAAAAAATATAAGGATCCTTATGCAGTTGAATTAAAAGGTGAGAGAAGCTTAATTACTGCTAGTCCGAGCTCTATACAAAAGTTTATGAAAAACACAAACCCGATAGAGTTAATGAAATTGCATGATAAGATTATTCGAATAGAAAATGCAGTAGCAGGATTATCTGAGGACGGTGTTGGGGTTGCGAAATCTCCAATTCATTATGCTCAGTTTGTTGAGAAACGGAAGCCTGCTGAAGATGACTTTATGTTTGCGAAAAATTATCATACAGGATATATCCCGACGGCAATGAATAGAGTTTTAGATATAGAGGTGCTTGAAAAGGATGGATGGGGACCGTGGCATGAAGTTGGACATTTACATCAGCAAGAACCTTGGAAGTGGTCTAAAGTAAGGGAAGTCACAGTAAATATTTACTCATTAGCTGTTCAAAAGGCGTTAGGGAATCAATTAGAAATGGATGAGCACTATAAAAACTCATTTGAGTATTTAGAGAAACCTAAAGCAGAAAGATTCATTGATGACATTAATCCTCTTACAATGTTTTGGCAATTAAATGTAGTGTATGGAGAACATTTTTATCCTAGGTTACATCAAGCTTATCGTTTGTTACCTCAGAGTGAAATGCCTCATTCTGATGAAGAGAAAAAGCAGCTATTTATTTATATGACATCACAAGTGGCAGGGCAAAATTTAATTCCTTTCTTTGAGGAATGGGGATTAACACCAAACGATGATATTAGAGAGAAAATAGAAAAATTAAAGTTACCTAAATTAGAAAAAGAAATCTGGAAAGCTACAGATAGTAATGATATTCGCGAGAAGCAAGTTGAACCGTATAAAGTTCCGTATGGTGAACCTGCTAATGAGGTACAAAACCTTTTAGTTGGTACGGATTTGGATGAGAATGAAGCGAGTAAACTTGTCCGAAACTTAGGGGAGAATGTAAGAGTAACAGGTAAGATTATATGGTCTAAATTAGGTGATGGGAAACAGGAAGTATTAGTAGAAATTGAGGATGAGAAGGGAAATAAAAATTCAATTCCTGTCCAAGTCAATGGGATTTATGGTGATAGTATAATTTTTCAAGGACTTTCAAATGATGTAATGTCGACAGTGATGCTTCGACACAATGAAAAAAAATTAAATGTAAACTTTACTAATAATAAAATACATTACCGTTTCGAGAAAGAAGAATATATGGGCTTAGCGATATATGATCGAAATGGAATTGAAAAGAAACGTGTATCAGCAGAAGGGCAAGAAACTGGAAAAAGATTTGCGATGGAACTAAATGAATTGGATTTTGAATATGGTGATGTAGTAAAAGTATTCCATGCAGAACCCGACCGTTTGAAGTGGTACCAAAATAATACACTTGTAGATCAAGGGAAGGCTAAAAATAAAAAAGAGAAATTATTCCAAATCACTCCGCAAGGGTTCGAATTAAAAGATAGCTTACAAGAAGTAGTAGCGAAACCCCAACAAGTAGTAGTCGGAACAGGTGTAGAAAAGTTAGATCCAAAATCTTTTGTTGAAGTAAAAGATGGAGAAGTAATCGGATTTGTAGAAAAACCAAATACAACAAAAATGGGTAAGCAAACAGTAAAAGTAGAAACGAAAGATCGTTTTGGAAATAAAAAAGTGACGGAAGTACCTGTAGAAGTGATTTACGGAGATAGCATTGCATATGTGGGATATAACAATGAAATTGCTTCAGTTATAACATTAAAGCATGATGGGAAGAAATTACATGCGACTGATATGAATGAACAAATTCATAAATATTTTGATAAAGAACAATATATGGGAATCACTTTATATGATCAAAATGGAACGGAGAAAAAGCGTGTAACAGCAGAAGGACAAGAAACTTCAAAGAACTTTGCAGAGCAAGTGAATGGAGTGCAGTTTGAGTATGGAGATGTTGTGAAAGTATTCCACGCAGAACCGGACCGTTTGAAATGGTATCAAAATAATAACCTTGCTGGTCAAGGCGAGAAAAAAGGGGCAAAAGAATTATTCTTCAAAGTGACAGAAAACGGTTTTGAGAGAATGGATATGCTACAAGAAGTAACGGCAAAATCGCAAAAAGTAGTAGTTGGAACAGAAGTTGAAAGGCTAGATGCGAAAGACTTTGTTGAAGTGAAAGATGGAGAAGTGATTGGTTTTGTGGAAAAACCAAATACATCAAAAATTGGTGAACAAAAAGTAAAAGTAGAGACGAAAGATCGTTTTGGAAATAAGCAAGTGACAGAGGTGTCATTAGAAGTAATATATGACGATAGCATTATGTTCTTCGGTACAAGCTATGGCGGAAGTAATATAAAGTCGATTGTTACATTAAATCATAAAGAAAAGAAATTCAGTACAACAGATTCAGAAGGTGCAATGCATACTTCATTTGCAGATGAAAAGTATATGGCAATGGCTATATATGATAAAGATGGGCAAAAGAAAAAAGAAGTAACAGTAAAAGCATCTGAAAATACAAAAGAATTTGCAGCGCAGTTCAATGGTATGGCTTTTGAATATGGCGACATAGTAAAAGTATATCAAAGAGAATTTGATAGATTTAAAGTGTATAAAAAGAATGAATTAGTTGATGCGAAGTATGGTGTTAATGAAGTATTCTTTAAAGTTACAGAGCAAGGTTTCGAACAAATGGGGGCTCAGCAAGAAGTAACAGCAAAATCACAAAAAGTAGTAGTTGGAACAGAAGTTGAAAAGCTAGATGCAAAAAACTTTGTTGAAGTAAAGGACGGAGAAGTAGTTGGGTTTGTAGAGAAACCGAATACAACAAAAATCGGTGAACAAAAAGTAAAAGTAGAAACGAAAGACCGTTTTGGAAATAAGCAAGTGACAGAAGTATCATTAGAAGTGACGTATGGAGATAGTATCGCATATGTAGGATATAATAATGACATTGCTTCAATCGTAACGTTAAAGCATGATGATAAGAAATTCCATGCGACTGATATGGATAGTCAAATTCATAAATATTTTAACAAAGAGCTATACATGGGAATCACGTTATATGATGGAGAAGGAAAAGAGAAAAAGCATGTAACAGCAGAAGGGCACGAAACTTCAAAGAACTTTGCGAAGCAAGTGAATGGTATGCAGTTTGAGTATGGAGATGTAGTGAAAGTATTCCATGCAGAACCCGACCGTTTGAAGTGGTATCAAAATAATAACCTTACTGGTCAAGGTGAGAAAAAAGGAACAAAAGAACTATTCTTCAAAGTAACAGAACAAGGTTTCGAGAGAATGGAAACTCAGCAAGAAGTAAAAGCGTTGCCGCAAAAAGTGGTAATCGGAACAAACAGTGAAACATTAGATGCGAAGAAGTTTGTTGAAGTAAAAGGTGGAGAAGTAGTAGGTTTTGTAGGGAAGCTAGATACATCGAAGATTAGTAAACAAACAGCGAAAGTAGAAACGAAAGATCGTTTTGGAAATAAGCAAGTGACGGAAGTACCAGTAGAAGTAACCTATGGAGACAGCTTAGTATTTAAAGGGCTCAAATATAATACGGATATTAAATCAATTGTAACGCTGCAACACGATGAAAAGAAGTTCAGTGCGACAGCTGATTCGAATCAAGTACATCATTATTTTAAAGAAGAGACGTATTTTGAGTTTACACTACTAGGTCGAAATGGGATTGAGAAAAAGAAAGCTGCTGTAAAAGGTGTTGAAAATGCTGTAGAATTTGCAAAGGTAATTAATGGGTTAGGATTCGAGTACGGTGATATTGTTAAGGTGTATCATGCAGAATCAGATCGCTTTAATTGGTATCAAAATGATAACTTTATCGGTCAAGGAAAAGCGAAAGTAGAAACAAATTTATTCTTCAAAGTAACAGAACAAGGTTTTGAAAGAACTGAAGATATACAAGAAGTAAAAGCTTAAAAGTAATAAAAAAGCTCGTAAAACATAACGTTTTACGAGCTTTTTTGTATTATTCAGCTTCAGAAACTACTGTGAAGCGTTCGTTTACATGTTTTGGATTTTCGATTTCATCAAGTGCTGCTACTGCGAAGTCTTCGTAACTTACGTAGCTATCACCTTTTGCGTTCACAAGAAGATTGTCTTTACCAGCTTTGTAAGAACCAGTGCGTTTTCCTAATGCGAATAGTGCAGAAGGGCTGATGAATGTCCAAGTGATGTCATTTGTTTGTTGCAGAATTTCTAAGTTTTTACCTTGGTTTTGAGCAGTTGCAAGGTATTCTTTCGGGAAACCTGGTGTTTCAAATACACGTGTTGTTTTCTCTTCGTCTACAAATAAGCTTCCAGCGCCGCCAACTACAAGTAATTTTGTATTTGGTGCACCTTTCATAGCTTCAATAAGTACGTTTCCTGCATCTACGTGAAGGTGTTCTTCGCCTGCTGGAGCACCGAATGCATTTACAACTACATCGAATGCCACTAGGTCGTTAGATGTAAGAGAGAATACATCTTTCTCTAAAACTTGTACATTGTCTTCTGTAATTTTTGCAGCGTTTCTTACGATTGCAGTTACTTCATGTCCGCGATCCAATGCTTCTTTTAAAATACGACTTCCTGCTTTACCAGTTGCTCCGATAATTCCGATTTTCATAATAAATCCCTCCAAATTGTTTTGTTAAAGTGTATATCTGAAAGTGAATGAATGTGTTGTAATTAGGTTTGTTACAACCCGTTGTAATCATTATAGTTACAGGTTGGTATTTTTGTCAATAGGGTTGTTTGTGAATTATTTTTTGTTTTAGTATGCGCAGTTAGAGGGAGGGTAGTCATAACGATATTGTTACTGCGATCCTGTCTAATATTTGGAAATTGCAAATTGTCGAAAAATGTTGATTTTTGAATGTTTTTTAAATATAATTCGTTTTATGGAGAAAAGGAGGGGGTTAATTGTATGAATATTTTAGAGCAATTTATTTCATCAACAAATACAATTCTTTGGTCATATATTCTTATTGCAATGTTAATTGGTTTAGGTCTTTATTTTTCTATTAAATTGAAATTTGTACAAATCACTCATTTAGGGGAAATGGTTCGATTAATGAGTGATGGATTAACTGGAAAGACGCGTAAAAAAGGTAGTGTATCTTCTTTCCAAGCATTTTGTATGAGTTCAGCAGCTCGTATTGGAATCGGGAACTTAGCCGGTGTAGCGTTAGCTATTTCTATGGGAGGACCTGGTGCAGTATTTTGGATGTGGGTGATTGCGATTATCGGAGCGTCTTCAAGTTTTGTAGAAAGTACGCTTGCCCAAATTTATAAAGTAAAAGATGGCAGTGGCTTCCGTGGTGGTCCTGCTTATTATATGGAAAAAGGTTTAAATAAGCGTTGGATGGGAATTTGGTTCTCGATCCTTATTACAGTTAGTTACGGTTTAATTTTTAACTCAGTACAAGCGAATACAGTAACATTAGCATTTGAAAATGCATTTGGTTTAGAGCGTTATATTGTTGGTATTGCATTAGCTGCATTAGTTGCAGTTATTATTTTTGGTGGTGTAAAAAGTATTGCACGTATGTCGGAAATGATTGTTCCGCCAATGGCGCTTATTTATATTGCGGTAGCTATTTTTGTTGTCATTAAAAACTTCTATTTAATACCAGATGTGTTTACGGAAATCTTTAAAGGTGCATTCGGTTTAGATTCAGCTGTAGGTGGCGGTATCGGTGCTGCAATGAAGTTTGGTATTCAGCGCGGATTATTTGCGAACGAAGCAGGTATGGGTAGTGCGCCGAACGCTGCAGCAACAGCAGATGTAACGCATCCAGCAAAACAAGGATTTATTCAAACAATTGGAGTATTAGTAGATACATTTTTAGTATGTACATCAACAGCATTTATCGTACTATGTTCTGGTGCGTACAAAGCAACAAATTTAGAAGGTATTGAGTTAACGCAAAATGCATTAAGTTCACAAATTGGTCCTTGGGCAAGCAGTTTCTTGGCAGTTATTATTTTCTTATTTGCGTTTAGTTCACTTCTAGGAAACTACTATTATGGTGAAACGAATATTGAATTTATTAAACAAAGTAAAACTTGGTTAACAATTTACCGTATTGCGGTAGTGGGAATGGTATTATTCGGTTCTGTTGCGACGCTTCAAGTTGTATGGAATATGGCAGACTTATTTATGGGTCTAATGGTAATCACAAACTTAATTGCAATTACACTTCTTGGCCGATTTGCGTATGCTGCATTGGCAGACTATGTAAGGCAAAAGAAACAAGGAAAAGATCCAGTCTTCCGTGCAGATTCTATTCCTGGTTTAACGAATACAGAGTGTTGGGATAAGTCAGCGGTAACGGATAAAGAAAAAGCAGTATAAATGAAAAGGCGAGCATCGAGTTGAATTCGATGCTCGCCTTTTTTGTTGTAGTAAAGGATGAAAAGGGTGAGAGGTAATTATTAATATAATTTTTGTTTGTTCATTTCTCGTGTTATTTGTAGGGGACCGCCTGTCTTAAAGCTACGACTGGTCGCATAGGAAGAGTGATTTAGTATTGGATAAATGCGCGTACTGGTTATAGTTTTACGTGAAAAAATATGTATGTTAAATAAGTTAACTTATTCATGTTAGAAAACCTGACATAAAGTTCTTGATTACTTAAAGTTTTTAGAATATAATTTTCTTATTGTTAGGAAGAGGGGGCAATGCAATTATGGATTTTTTAGCTAGGGTAATTGGGGATATAAATAATGTCCTTTGGTCATATATCATTATTGCGATGTTAATTGGGTTAGGACTTTACTTTTCGTTTCGTGTGAAATTTGTCCAAGTTCGTTACTTCGGTGAAATGATTCGATTGCTTGGGGATGGGGCAAGTTCGAAAACGAGGAAAGCACAAAAAGAGAAGAGCGGTGTATCATCGTTCCAGGCTTTTTGTATGAGTACAGCTTCTCGTGTAGGTACTGGTAACTTAGCTGGTGTAGCTATCGCAATTTCAGCAGGTGGGCCAGGAGCAGTATTTTGGATGTGGTTAATTGCGGTAATTGGGGGTGCTTCTGCATTTGTAGAGAGCACATTAGCGCAAATTTATAAAGTAAAAGATGGGAATGCGTTCCGTGGTGGCCCAGCGTATTATATGGAAAAGGGTTTAAATAAGCGCTGGCTTGGAGCGATTTTCTCTGTTTTAATAACAGTAAGTTTCGGATTAATTTTTAACGCTGTACAGTCTAATACTGTAGCGGCTGCTTTTGATGGGGCATTCAAAACAGATAGTAGATTAGTAGGTCTTGTAATGGCTGGTTTACTAGCAGTTATTATTTTTGGTGGGGTAAAGCGAATTGCACGTGCGGTTGAAATGATTGTTCCAGTAATGGCAATTATTTATGTAGCAGTAGCATTATTCGTTGTTGTAACAAACATTACGGCAATTCCATATGTATTTAAAGAAATTTTCTTACATGCTTTCGGAATTAAAGAAGTAGTAGGCGGAGGATTAGGAGCTGCGATTTTATTAGGGGTAAAACGCGGATTATTCTCAAATGAAGCAGGTATGGGTAGTGCGCCGAACGCAGCAGCGACTGCAAACGTAACGCACCCAGTTAAACAAGGTTTCATTCAAACTTTAGGGGTATTTACAGATACATTATTAATTTGTAGTTGTACAGCATTTATCATTCTTTTATCAGATGTGCATAATGCAGCTGATTTAAATGGTATTCAATTAACGCAGCAAGCATTAAGTCAACATATCGGTCCATGGGCTTCTATATTTGTAGCAGTTGCAATCTTCTTGTTTGCATTTAGTTCATTAGTAGGTAACTACTACTATGGTGAAACAAATATTGAATTCTTAAATGGAAGTAAAGTGTTATTAACAGCGTACCGCATTGCTGTGCTTGGTATGGTTATGTTAGGATCTGTAGCAACAATTCAAATCGTTTGGGATTTAGCAGATTTATTCATGGGTATTATGGCTGTTATTAACTTAGTAGCAATTGTATTCCTTTCAAAGTATGCTTTCGCGGCATTATCAGATTATGTGAAACAAAAGAAACAAGGAAAAGATCCAGTATTCTATGCGGAGTCTATTCCAGGTTTGAACAATACAGAATGCTGGGATAAGCCAGCAGTAGCTGATAAAGAAAAAGCAGTATAATGAGGTGAGCATCAAGTGAAACTTGATGCTCATTTTTTATTTTATCCAGATATTCGTGGATAGTAAAAGACGAACATTCATGAATGTTTTATAATAAAATGTAATTTTTTTAAGAAAAGTGCGGATATGAGTTGTAATTTATGTTAGAATGGAAAATGCCTTTGAAATAAGAGTTTTTATGATCTTTCCTATCCGATTGAAGGTTTTGGAGGAGAAATGGAAAGTTCGGATTATTTCTTGTTTTGAGTGGTCAGACGTTCAACGTTAATGAAGAGTTAAATGGAGGATTTTATTAATGAAGTTTGTTATGTTTCTTGTAGGATTACTCGTTGTATTCGTACTCGGTTTTCTTATAAGTGCCGATCGAAAGAAGATTAAGTATAAACCAATCGCAATTATGCTTGTTATTCAGTTAGCACTATCTTATTTCTTATTAAATACGCAAGTTGGTTATATTTTAGTAAAAGGAATTTCAGATGGATTTGGCGCGCTTCTTGCATATGCGGAAGCTGGAATCGTTTTCGTATTTGGCGGTCTTGTTAATAAAGGAGAGGTTTCATTCTTCTTAACAGCGTTATTACCAATCGTATTCTTTGCCGTTTTAATCGGAATTCTGCAACACTTTAAAATTTTACCGATATTTATTCGTGCTATTGGTACGTTGTTAAGTAAAGTAAATGGTCTAGGAAAACTAGAATCATATAACGCAGTAGCAGCTGCCATTGTTGGGCAAGCGGAAGTATTTATTACAGTAAAAGATCAATTAAGTAAAATCCCAAAACATCGTTTATATACATTATGTGCATCTTCCATGTCGACAGTATCAATGTCAATCGTAGGTTCTTATATGAAAATGATCGAACCGAAATATGTAGTAACAGCACTTGTATTAAATTTATTTAGTGGTTTCATTATTATTCATATTATTAACCCGTACGATATTACAGAAGAAGAAGATACACTGAAATTAGAAAATAAGAAAAAACAATCATTCTTTGAAATGCTAAGTGAATATATTATGCTTGGTTTCACAATCGCGATTACAGTAGCGGCAATGTTACTTGGTTTCGTAGCATTAATTACAGCAATTAATAGCTTGTTTGACTCAATGTTCGGAATTACATTCCAAGCTATTTTAGGATACATTTTCTCACCATTAGCATTCGTAATGGGTATCCCGCAAGCAGAGATGGTAACAGCGGGACAAATTATGGCAACAAAATTAGTATCAAACGAGTTTGTTGCGATGCTTGATCTTGGAAAAGTAGCTGGCGATTTATCAGCTCGTACAGTTGGTATTCTTTCTGTATTCCTTGTATCATTTGCGAACTTCTCATCAATCGGAATTATCGCAGGTGCAACGAAAGGTATCGATGAAAACCAATCAAATGTTGTATCATCATTCGGTCTACGCCTTGTGTACGGTGCGACATTAGTAAGTATTCTATCAGCGATTATCGTTGGTGTTATGTTATAAAAAAGATGGTCCTAGCTTATAGCTAGGGCTATTTTTTATGGTAAATTTGCATGAAAAAACCAATTATTTAGGAATATATTAACATATAAAAATCTTTTAAAATTTATATTGCATTTCGATTAGATAACGCTTACAATTTGATTTGTAGGTGGTATCAATTTCAGACTTTCAAGTATGGTAGGAGAGAAGAGGCTACCTTTAATAAATTGCAATTTATGTAAACGCTTACTGATTTTAGATAACAGTTGAATAGTATTTAGGGGTTTTAAATTTTTTTAACATCAATGGTCAGACGTCATTCGTTATACGTTATACGACCGATAACTCGTGGGAGAAGTGGAGGATTCACATATGAAAATAGTAATGTTTCTAGTCGGTTTACTTGTAGTGTTTGTACTAGGTTTCCTTATCAGTTCAGATCGTAAGAAAATTAAATATAAACCAATTGCACTTATGCTAGTCATTCAATTGGTACTTGCATACTTCTTACTAAATACAAAGGTCGGATTTGTATTAGTAAAAGGGATTGCAGATGGGTTTGGCGCTATTTTAAAATTTGCGGAAGCAGGGGTTAATTTCGTATTTGGTGGTCTAGCAAATGATGGACAAGCACCATTCTTCTTAACAGTATTATTACCAATTATTTTCTTAGCAGTACTAATTGGGATTCTGCAACACATTAAAGTATTACCGATTATCATTCGTGCAGTCGGTTTCCTATTAAGTAAAATTAACGGCTTAGGAAAACTAGAATCATATAATGCAGTAGCAGCTGCGATTGTTGGTCAAGGTGAAGTATTCATTACAGTAAAAGATCAATTAAGCAAATTACCGAAAAATCGTTTATACACACTTTGTGCATCTTCAATGTCGACAGTATCGATGTCAATCGTCGGTTCTTATATGAAAATGATTGATCCAAAATATGTAGTAACAGCACTTGTACTAAACTTATTCAGTGGATTCATTATCGTTCATATCATTAATCCATATGAAGTAAAAGAAGAAGACGATATTTTAGAATTACAAGAAGATAAGAAGCAAACATTTTTTGAAATGTTAGGCGAATATATTATGCTTGGTTTCTCTATCGCTGTAACAGTAGCGGCGATGTTAATCGGTTTCGTAGCATTAATTACAGCAATTAACGGTGTATTCGATTCAATTTTCGGAATCACATTCCAAAGCATTTTAGGATATGTATTCTCACCATTAGCATTCGTAATGGGTATTCCAACATCAGAGATGCTAACAGCAGGACAAATTATGGCAACGAAATTAGTAACGAACGAATTCGTTGCAATGCTTGACCTTGGTAAAGTAGCTGGCGATTTATCAGCTCGTACAGTAGGTATTTTATCTATCTTCCTTGTATCATTTGCGAACTTCTCATCTATCGGAATTATCGCAGGGGCAACGAAGAGTATTGATGGCAAACAAGCAAACGTTGTATCATCATTCGGACTAAAACTTGTATACGGTGCAACGTTAGTAAGTATATTATCAGCGATTATCGTTGGGGTTATGCTTTAATAAATTAAGAAAAGCAATGAGCGTAGGCTCATTGCTTTTTTATTTAACTTGCTTTATCCAAGTCTCTTTTAAATCGTGGTTTCTCCAAATAAGTTCCAAGCCTCCAGATATATTCAACAGGTCCCATTCGATATTTCTGCAGCCAATATGTGCTAACAAATAATTGAATTGTATAGATTATAATCGTTAAAAGAATACCGAAGAAATAGCCGATTTTACCGAATAAGCCAAAACCGTATGCATAAAAAATTGTTGTTGTGATAATGGACTGGGCTAAGTAATTACTAACCGACATTTTTCCCATATTGGCCATGTATGTTAGTAGACGGGTTGCTTTTTTGTAATGGAATAATAAAATAATTGTGCTTCCGTAAAAGAAGGTCATGGTTACTGGTGTAAGGCCATTTTGTAACATAAGTAAAATAGGATGTTTTACGAACATAGCTAAAATTTTGATTGTAAAAGAAAAGATAGCGGTAAGAAGCCAAATCTTTTTGACAGCAGAGATATGCTTATCAATCTCAAATAACCACCCTTTTTTTCCTATGTACATACCGATTAAGAAGAGTGGAGATAGGAAAATGAGTGTAAAAAGTGTTATAAAAGTTAATCCGAAGAAACCGTCAATACCTATATATTCGAAAGGATTTTCAGTTAATCTAAAGTTGACATGATCCATATAGCTTCCAGTTTCATGAACTTTATGTTCTTTTTCAATATAAGGAGCAAAATCAGTAACATTTATATTTGGGTCAGTTGAATAATTCATAAGTGTAAGGAGTGCGAGTAGAATAGTTGCCCAAATTAATAATGTTTTTGGCTTTCTGTTTATAAACATTAGTAAGAAAATCCCAATGAGGCCATATGAGAATAAAATATCCCCGGACCAAATGAGCACGCCGTGAATAAAGCCTAATAGTAAAAGAATAAGAATACGACGTAAATATGTGGGGGAGAACTTTTTTCCTTTTGCGACAATGCTTTTGTGTAACAAAATAATGCTAAGACCAAATAAAAAAGAGAATAAAGAAATAAAATTTTGTGTGCCGAAAAATTGAATAAACCAATTAGCACCTTTATCGAGTTCGCCGAATATATAGGTTGGTTTTTCATTAGCAAAGAAACCGAATTGAATTAATGTCATATTAACAAGTAAAATACCAAATAATGCGAAACCACGTATGGCATCAACAACTTCTACACGTTGATTCATTTTTTCTCTCCTCATATATTATTTTATATTGAAAATAATACCATTTTATAGTTGGTACTATGTCAAATACGAGGAAATTTAAGGTGATTTTAAGCTAGAGAGAAAATAAAAAATCACCTTAATACATTCATTAAGGTGATTAAAATACTATTCAGCTGGAGGCGTAAATGTACGTTTCTCTAATTCAGCATCTAGCATAAATAATGCGTTTGAATCGCTTGTAATACGTTTTAATTTTTGGATGATGCTATCGAATGAAGCTTCTTCTTCTACTTGCTCATCGACGAACCATTTTAAGAATGTAATTGTTGCGTGTTCACGCTCATCCCAAGCGATATCAGATAGGTTGTAAATACGCTTCGTTACTTCACGCTCGTGCTCAAGTGCCACTTCAAAAGCGTTCAGTACAGATTCATATTCGTTATTTGGATTATCAAATCCAGTAATAATAGCGCGCTCACCGCGGTCGTTAATGTAGTTGTAAAGCTTCATTGCGTGGAAACGCTCTTCTTCAGCTTGTACAAGGAAAAAGTTAGCGAACCCGTCATAACTCTCCGAAGTACAGTAAGCAGCCATTGCCATGTAAGCATGGGCAGAGTAAAATTCGAAGTTCATTTGATCGTTTAATGCGTCGTGCAATTTTTTAGATAACATAAAATCCCCCTTAGTATTGTGACAAGAATATTATACCATAATTGATAATATTCTCATTTGGATGTCTCGAACCTTTTCGAAAGCTTTGTGACGTGAGCCTCCATAATGTCTTGTAAATCTAAATCATATTTTTGTGAAAGAATAATAAGATTAGACAGTACATCACCAAGTTCTTCTTTTAACTCCTGTTTTAGCTCTTCTTCTGTTTTCGCGTCTTCATCAGGGCGATCACGGCCGATTTCAATAGCGCGAACAACTCGTGAAACTTCCCCAACTTCCTCTGTTAAGAAATTTAAGCGAATAAAGGAATTATACTGTGACCAGCTTCGTTTTTCGTAAAATTCCTCTAACCATCTTTGAAATGCGACGATATCCATTCCTTCCTCACCTCTTCAATATGTTGTACAATGTTCATTGTATCATAACAATATATAGTTTCGGGGTGTAGGAATGAGAAAGATTTGTGTGTTTGCAGGTTCCAATTTAGGAGAGAGACCAGAATTCAAAGAGCAGGCAATAGCGTTAGGGAAAATGTTTGTTGAAAACGATTATGAGCTTGTATACGGTGGTTCTTGCGTTGGATTAATGGGAGAAGTAGCAAATGAAGTTCTTCGTTTAGGCGGGCGTGTAACAGGTGTTATGCCGCGCGGTCTATTCCGAGGAGAAATTGTGCATACAGGGTTAACAGAACTAATTGAAGTAGAAACGATGCACGAGCGCAAGGCGAAAATGGCAGAGCTTGCGGACGCTTTTATCGCGCTGCCAGGCGGATACGGAACGTTTGAAGAGCTATTTGAAGTAGTATGTTGGTCACAAATTGGTATACATAATAAGCCGGTTGGTTTATTGAATATAAAAGACTTTTACGGACCGATTTTGCAAATGGTTGAACGCGCAGCGGAAGAAGGGTTTATGAATCCGTCGAATAAAGAGTTAATCGTTTCAGCTGAGACGGCAGATAAACTAATTCATGAGATCCAAAATTATGAACGTCCTGTTTTAGGAACGAAGTGGAAGCAGCTATCATAATACAATTTTATAGATATTATTGGAAACACATGTCATTTTATCTTCAAAAGGCATGTGTTTTTAATTTGGTTAAATATGTTAATGTTGAGATATAATGTTTTGGAAAAGGAGAAATAGATGGAGGAGTTTGTATTTTTAAGGCCGGTTTTTAAAAGTATTTTAGCAGCAGCTATTCTTGTTATGCTAATTGTTTCGACACAGAAGAAAGAGCTAATTAATGAATTTTCGCTTTGGTTTATTTCGATATTGTGTATCGGTGTTTCGGCGATCACGTTGTTTATGACTGGGTTTATTGTTGATGAGTATAACTTAGGTGGAGATCCACAATCGTTTTGTATGTTTATTGCGATTGGTTGTATTAGCGGTTTGAATTTTATTATTTATTATAGACGGCAATAAAAGAAGGCATTCCGTATTACTTTGGAATGCCTTTATCATTTTGATTACTTTGTTTTTTATACAGGTACCAGCCACCCCAGCCGCCACCAATTGCTACAACAACGAGGAAAGCGTAGTCTTTCACCTCGATACGTATATTAAAAATATTAGCTATAAGTAAGACAATCCCAACCGTTATTAACGCAAAAAATGCTCTAATTAAGTAGTCTTTCAACTGAACCACTCCCGCCATTTAAGTAGTAAATGATGAATATGGAAAAGCTTTTTTGGATCTATTTTACTAAAGGGTGTTTCCTATATTTTAACATAAAAGAGATTGTAATATATTGATAAAAGTAGGGGAGAGAGGTGCTGATATTGTCGTGATTTGTCGGTAAGTCGATATCCTGTGTCGAATCGTCGATATAATGAAAAAATCGTTGATATATTGTGAGTTGTGATCGATATATTTGAAAAATCGCCGATATAATTAGAAAATCGCTGATATAAATTTCATGTACTGATACGCACGACAACTCCATAGAAAAAAGCGGCTCTAAATGAGCCGCTTCCGCTTTAAATGATATCCAGCTCCAGCGGCTAGAA
>NZ_JAYJLO010000008.1:0-206232 GCF_051948935.1 Bacillus sp. Brlt_9
ATTTTTATATATGAAATGTCATAATCCATACATTTAATAACCCTAAAGAAGAAAAAGAATGAAAATGAGACTATTCAAAGGGGGAAGCATGAGAAGCGCGTAGTTGTTTTTTTCATTGTTGTCCTCATTATAAATATAGACGGTATGCTTTATATTAAAGCATACTGAATTAGTATATAAACCGTTGTGCGTATAATAGATCTCTAGAAATATATATTTTAATTTCTTATCCTTCTTGCATATAGTTACAATAATTCTTTTGAATATAACTAAAACACGAACGTTATTGGTTAGTAATAAAAAAACATTCGATTATTTGTTGACATTGTTTATGAAATATTGTTAATATAGCCATAGAAAGAATAATATATAAGACCTCATATAATCGCGGGGATATGGCCTGCAAGTCTCTACCTAACGACCGTTATTCGTTAGACTATGAGGGAAAGTCACTCGGTATTTTTCTATTCACAAGGGATACGTATGCCTGAGTAGAGCACTTTCTCTCATAGTAAAAGAGAAACTGTTCTATTTCAGGCTTTTTTTATTTGAATCGGGGGGATTCTAATATGAAATCACTAGTTGGAGTCATAATGGGAAGCACGTCAGACTGGGAAACAATGAAATATGCTTGTGACATTTTAGATGAATTAAATATACCGTATGAGAAAAAAGTTGTATCCGCTCATCGGACTCCGGATTATATGTTTGAATATGCAGAAACGGCTCGTGAACGTGGATTGAAAGTTATTATTGCTGGAGCTGGTGGAGCAGCGCATTTACCAGGAATGGTTGCAGCGAAGACAAATCTTCCTGTAATCGGAGTTCCAGTTCAATCAAAAGCGTTAAACGGCTTAGATTCATTATTATCCATCGTCCAAATGCCAGGAGGGGTTCCAGTTGCAACTGTTGCAATTGGTAAGGCTGGTTCAACAAATGCTGGTTTACTTGCTGCACAAATACTTGGATCATTCCATGATGATATACATGATGCATTAGAATTGAGAAGAGAAGCAATTGAAAAAGATGTGCGCGAAGGTAGTGAGCTAGTATGACGAGAATCATTTTACCTGGAAAAACAATCGGCATTATTGGAGGCGGCCAGCTAGGAAGAATGATGGCATTGGCAGCTAAGGAGATGGGATATAAAATTGCTGTTTTAGATCCTACAAAAAATTCACCATGTGCACAAGTTGCGGATATTGAAATTGTTGCATCATATGACGATTTAAAAGCAATTCAGCATTTGGCGGAGATCAGTGATGTTGTCACATATGAATTTGAGAATATTGATTATAGATGTTTACAATGGCTTGAAAAACATGCTTACTTACCGCAAGGCAGTCAGTTGTTAAGTAAAACGCAAAATCGTTTTACAGAAAAGAATGCAATTGAGAAAGCTGGGTTACCAGTAGCGACGTATAGAATGGTTCAAAACGAAGAGCAGCTTACTGAAGCAATCGCTGAGCTATCATATCCTTCCGTCTTAAAAACAACGACAGGTGGATATGATGGGAAAGGGCAAGTTGTTTTAAGAAGTGAGGCTGACGTTGATAAAGCGCAAAAGCTTGCGAATGCAGCAGAGTGTATTTTAGAGAAATGGGTGCCTTTTGAAAAAGAAGTATCAGTTATTGTAATTCGTAGTGTAAGTGGTGAAACGAAGGTATTTCCGGTAGCGGAAAATATCCATGTAAATAACATTTTGCATGAATCTATCGTTCCGGCTCGCATTACAGAAGAACTTTCTCAAAAAGCAATTGCTTATGCAAGAGTGCTTGCGGATGAACTAGAACTTGTGGGAACACTAGCGGTAGAGATGTTTGCTACAGCTGATGGTGAGATTTATATTAATGAATTAGCACCAAGGCCTCACAATTCAGGACACTATACACAGGATGCATGTGAAACGAGTCAATTCGGTCAACATATTCGAGCAATCTGTAATTTACCTCTTGGAGAAACAAATTTGTTAAAACCAGTTGTCATGGTAAACATTTTAGGCGAACATATAGAAGGGGTCCTAAGACAAGTGAATAGATTAACCGGGTGCTATTTACATTTGTATGGAAAAGAAGAAGCAAAAGCGCAGCGAAAAATGGGGCATGTTAATATTTTAAATGATAATATTGAAGTCGCTCTAGAAAAAGCGAAGAGTTTGCATATTTGGGACCATCAAGAACAACTGTTGGAGGGAAAAAGATGATTAGTCGTTATACACGCCCAGAAATGGGTGCCATTTGGACGGAAGAGAACAAATTTAAAGCGTGGTTAGAAGTTGAGATTTTAGCTTGTGAAGCATGGGCTGAGCTTGGCGATATTCCAAAAGAAGATGTTAAAAAAATTCGTGAGCATGCATCATTTGATATTGATCGTATTTATGAAATTGAAAAAGAAACACGTCATGACGTAGTTGCATTCACTCGTGCTGTATCAGAAACACCAGCATTAGGCGAAGAACGTAAATGGGTTCATTACGGTTTAACATCTACAGACGTAGTAGATACAGCGTTATCTTACATCTTAAAACAAGCGAATGAAATCATATTAAAAGACTTAGAAAACTTTGTAAGCATTTTAGCTAACAAAGCAAAAGAGCATAAATACACGATCATGATGGGAAGAACACACGGTGTTCATGCAGAACCAACAACATTTGGTTTAAAACTTGGTCTTTGGTATGAAGAAATGAAACGTAACGTAGAGCGTTTCAAACAAGCCGCTGATACAGTTCGCGTTGGTAAACTATCGGGTGCGGTTGGTACATACGCAAATATCAATCCATTCGTAGAAAAGTATGTTTGTGAAAACTTAGGATTAGAAGCAGCACCAATTTCAACACAAACATTGCAACGTGATCGCCATGCTCATTACATGTCAACACTTGCATTAATCGCAACATCTATCGAAAAGATGGCAGTTGAGATTCGTGGTTTACAAAAGAGTGAAACACGTGAAGTTGAAGAAGCTTTCGCAAAAGGCCAAAAAGGTTCTTCTGCAATGCCGCATAAGCGTAATCCAATTGGTTCTGAAAATATGACTGGTTTAGCTCGTGTTATCCGCGGTTATATGATGACAGCTTATGAGAATGTTCCATTATGGCATGAGCGTGACATTTCTCACTCTTCAGCAGAACGCGTAATTTTACCAGATGCTACAATCGCGTTAAATTACATGTTAAATCGCTTTGGTAATATCGTTAAAAACTTAACTGTATACCCAGAGAATATGAAACGCAACATGACAAGAACATACGGCTTAATTTATTCTCAGCGCGTAATGCTTACGTTAATCGACAAAGGTATGGTACGTGAAGAAGCTTATGATATCGTACAGCCTAAAGCGATGGAAGCTTGGGAAACACAAGTACAATTTAAAGAGCTTGTAGAAGCTGATGAGCGTATTACAAGCAAGTTAACACAAGAAGAAATTAATGAATGCTTCAACTATGAGCATCATATGCAACATGTTGATACAATCTTTGAACGCCTTGGATTAAACGAAGCGTAAAATTTCATATGGCACAGAATAGAGTCATTCTGTGCCATTCTTTATAAAAACATTATTCACATTTTTCAAACTACAGGGGGCTTGCGAAATGCAAAAGCTAGAATTGCTGTATGAAGGTAAGGCAAAAAGAATTTATCGTACAGAATCAGCAGATATGGTTTGGGTAGAGTACAAAGATAGTGCGACTGCTTTCAATGGGGAGAAAAAAGAGACGATTACAGGAAAAGGTCGTTTGAACAATGAGATTACAACTTTATTGTTCAGAAAGTTACAAGAAGTAGGAATTAAAACACACTTTGTTGAGAAGCTATCTGAAACAGAACAGCTTGTTAAAAAAGTGAGTATTATTCCTTTAGAAGTTGTCACAAGAAATGTAATTGCAGGAAGTCTTTCAAAACGATTAGGAATGGAAGAGGGAACTGTACTTGCAGAACCAATCGTAGAATTTTACTTCAAAGATGATGATTTAGGAGATCCGCTTGTAACGGAAGATCATATTCGTGTATTAAACGTTGCGTCGCCAGAGCAAGTAAGCGTATTACGAGATATGGCTCTACAAATCAATCAAGTGTTGATTGATCATTTCGCAAGCTGTCGTGTAAGATTAGTAGATTTTAAATTAGAGTTTGGTGTAACGGAAGAAGGAGAAATCATTTTAGCGGATGAAATTTCACCAGATACTTGCCGTTTATGGGATGAAACGAGCAATGAAAAGTTTGATAAAGACGTATTCCGTCGTGATCTTGGAAATTTAACAGATGCTTATGAAGAGATTTTAAAACGTTTAGGGGGAATTTCACATGTATAAAGTTAAGGTATATGTAACATTAAGAGAAAGCGTATTAGATCCACAAGGAACAGCAGTAAAAGGAGCGCTTCATAGCCTTTCTTTCACAGAAGTACAAGACGTTCGAATCGGAAAATATATGGAATTAACAATTGATAAATCAGTATCTGATCTAGATAGTAAGGTAAAAGAAATGTGTGAAAAATTATTAGCAAACGTTGTAATGGAAGACTTCCGTTATGAAGTTGAGGAGGTTGTCGCACAGTGAAATTTGCAGTAATAGTATTTCCGGGTTCGAACTGTGATGTCGATATGTTCCATGCAATTAAAGATGAGCTTGGCGAAGAAGTAGATTACGTTTGGCACGATACAGAGAATTTAGATGAATATGATGCAATTTTACTACCAGGTGGATTCTCTTACGGTGACTACTTACGCTGCGGTGCTATTTCTCGCTTCGCGAATGCAATGAAAGCAGTGCAAAAAGCTGCTGAGCAAGGAAAGCCGATTTTAGGTGTATGTAATGGATTCCAGATTCTTGTTGAATCAGGATTACTACCAGGAGCGTTAATGAGAAACGAAAATTTAAAATTTATGTGTCGCACTGTTCAGTTGCGTGTTGAAAATAATGAAACGATGTTTACATCACAATATGAAAAAGATGAAGTAATCAATATTCCAATCGCGCATGGTGAGGGGAATTACTATTGTGATGAAGAAACGCTAAAACGATTAGAAGAGAATAATCAAATCGCATTCCGTTACGTAGAAAATCCGAATGGAAGCGTTTCAGATATTGCTGGTATTGTAAATGAAAAAGGAAATGTACTTGGTATGATGCCACACCCAGAGCGTGCTGTAGATGAATTACTTGGCGGTGCTGAAGGGTTAAAAGTCTTTCAATCTATCTTAAAACAGTGGAGGGAAACATATGTCGTTAATGCTTGAACCAAATCCAACACAAATTAAAGAAGAGCGCATATATGCGGAAATGGGGCTAACAGACGAAGAGTTTGCCATGGTTGAAAAGATTTTAGGCCGTCTGCCAAATTATACAGAAACAGGATTATTTTCTGTTATGTGGTCTGAACATTGCAGTTATAAAAATTCAAAACCAGTACTTCGAAAATTCCCAACAACAGGCGAGCGCGTCTTACAAGGACCTGGGGAAGGTGCTGGAATTGTTGATATCGGTGATAATCAAGCGGTTGTATTTAAAATGGAAAGTCATAACCATCCTTCAGCTATTGAACCATATCAAGGAGCAGCAACAGGTGTTGGTGGTATTATCCGTGACGTGTTCTCTATGGGAGCACGCCCAGTAGCTCTATTAAACTCACTTCGCTTCGGTGAATTACAGTCACCACGTGTGAAATATTTATTCGAAGAAGTAGTAGCAGGGATTGCTGGATACGGTAACTGTATCGGCATTCCGACTGTTGGCGGCGAAGTACAGTTTGATCCATGTTATGAAGGAAATCCACTTGTAAATGCAATGTGTGTAGGCTTAATTAATCATGAAGATATTAAAAAAGGGCAAGCGCACGGTGCTGGAAATACAGTAATGTACGTAGGAGCATCAACTGGTCGTGACGGTATTCACGGTGCAACATTCGCATCTGAAGAGTTATCTGAAAGCTCAGAAGCGAAGCGTCCAGCGGTTCAAGTAGGAGATCCATTTATGGAGAAACTTCTTATTGAAGCTTGCTTAGAACTGATTCAGTCAGATGCACTTGTTGGAATCCAAGATATGGGTGCAGCTGGTTTAACATCATCTTCTGCAGAAATGGCAAGTAAAGCAGGAATGGGTATTGAAATGTACTTAGATGATGTACCACAGCGTGAAACAGGAATGACACCATATGAAATGATGCTATCTGAATCACAAGAGCGTATGTTAATTGTTGTGAAAAAAGGTAGAGAGCAAGAAATAGTAGATTTATTCGAGAAGTATGGTCTTGCAGCCGTTACGATGGGGAAAGTAACGGAAGACAAAATGCTTCGCTTATTCCATAAAGGTGAAAAGGTAGCTGAAGTACCAGCAGATGCTCTTGCAGAAGAAGCTCCAATTTATCATAAACCATCAAAAGAAGCAGCATACTTTGCTGAATTCCAAGCAATGAAAATGGAAACACCAAAAGTAGAAAATTATAAAGAAACGTTATTCGCTCTATTACAACAACCGACGATTGCAAGTAAAGAGTGGGTTTATGATCAATATGATTATCAAGTTCGCACAAGCACAGTTGTTACACCAGGTTCAGATGCAGCAGTTGTACGTGTACGAGGTACAGAAAAAGGATTAGCAATGACGACAGATTGTAACTCTCGCTACATTTATTTAGATCCAGAAGTGGGCGGTAAAATCGCAGTAGCAGAGGCAGCACGTAATATCGTATGTTCTGGAGGAGAGCCACTTGCAATTACAGATTGCTTAAACTTCGGTAATCCAGAAAAACCAGAAATCTTCTGGCAAATTGAGAAATCAGTAGATGGTATGAGTGAAGCTTGTCGCACATTACAAACACCAGTTATCGGCGGAAACGTATCAATGTATAACGAGCGTAGTGGTGAAGCTGTATACCCAACACCGACAGTTGGGATGGTTGGACTTGTACACGATTTAAAACATGTAACAACACAAGAGTTTAAGCAAGCTGGCGATTTAGTTTATGTAATCGGAGAGACGAAAGCTGAGTTTGGTGGAAGTGAATTACAGAAAATGATTCACGGCAAAATTTTCGGTCAATCACCAAGCATCGATCTAGACGTAGAATTAAAACGTCAAAAACAAGTATTAGCAGCAATTCAAGCTGGACTTGTTCAATCTGCTCATGATGTTGCTGAAGGTGGTTTAGCGGTTGCAATTACTGAAAGTGCCATTGGTGCAAAAGGTTTAGGTGCTACTGTGAAATTAGACGGAGAAGCTACAGCAGCATTATTCGCTGAATCACAATCTCGCTTCGTTATAACTGTAAAACGAGAAAATAAAGAAGCGTTCGAGAAAGCGGTAGAAGCAATTCAAGTTGGAGAAGTAACAAATACAAATGAAGTAACAATTCATAATGAAGAAGATGAAGTATTACTTACAGCAAATGTAGATGAAATGAGAAAGGCTTGGAAAGGGGCAATCCCATGCTTGCTGAAATAAAGGGGTTAAATGAAGAATGTGGCGTTTTCGGAATTTGGGGGCATGAAAATGCAGCACAAGTTTCATACTACGGATTGCACAGTTTACAGCACCGTGGGCAAGAAGGCGCAGGCATTGTCGTAAATAATGGGGAAAAAATCGTCGGTCACAAGGGGTTAGGTTTAATATCAGAAGTGTTTTCAAGAGGTGAGCTAGAAGGATTGAACGGAAAATCAGCAATCGGACACGTGCGATACGCGACGGCTGGTGGAAGTGAAGTTGCTAACGTTCAACCATTATTATTCCGTTTTTCTGATCATAGTATGGCATTAGCTCATAACGGGAATTTAATTAATGCAAAAATGCTTCGCCGCGAATTAGAGGCAGAGGGAAGTATTTTTCAAACAAGTTCAGATACAGAAGTACTTTTACATCTTATTAAACGTAGTACGAAAGATTCGTTAATTGAAAGTGTAAAAGAGGCTCTAAATAAAGTGAAAGGTGCGTTTGCATATCTTTTACTAACTGGAAATGAAATGATTGTTGCGTTAGATCCAAATGGGTTCCGTCCTCTTTCAATCGGAAAGATGGGTGATGCTTACGTTGTAGCATCAGAAACATGTGCTTTCGATGTAGTAGGTGCAACATATATTCGTGATGTAGAACCAGGTGAATTACTTATCATCAATGATGAAGGAATTCACGTAGATCGTTTTACAAATGAAGTAGATCATGCAATTTGTAGCATGGAGTACATTTACTTTGCGCGTCCGGATTCTAATATTGCAGGTATTAACGTCCATGCAGCACGTAAAAACATGGGGAAACGTTTGGCGGCAGAAGCTCCTATTGAAGCTGATGTTGTTACTGGTGTACCAGACTCTAGTATTTCAGCAGCAATTGGTTATGCTGAGGCGACAGGTATTCCATATGAGTTAGGATTAATTAAAAATCGTTACGTTGGACGTACGTTTATTCAACCTTCTCAGGAGCTGCGAGAGCAAGGGGTTAAGATGAAGCTTTCAGCAGTAAGAGGTGTAGTGGAAGGAAAACGAGTTGTTATGATTGACGACTCTATCGTAAGAGGGACGACAAGTAAACGAATTGTTCGTATGCTGCGTGAGGCTGGTGCGACGGAAGTTCACGTAAGAATCGCTTCACCACCTCTTAAGTATCCATGCTTCTACGGCATTGATATTCAAACGAGAAAAGAACTAATCGCGGCAAATAATACAGTAGAAGAAATCCGTGAAATGATCGGTGCGGATTCACTAACATTTTTAAGTGAAGATGGATTAGTAGATGCAATTGGACGTCCATATGAAGGAAAATATGGAGGTCTATGCATGGCTTACTTTAATGGGGATTATCCGACAGCTCTTTATGATTATGAGCAAGAGCTTTTAGAAAGTATGAAATAAGAAAGAAAAGCTTCTACATGATTTGGTGTAGAAGCTGGCTTCTTTCTTAAAATAGCCCGTCCTGGATGGGGAGAAATTAAAAGACGAGGTGTAAATAACGATGGCGAATGCATATAAGCAAGCAGGAGTAGATATTGAAGCTGGATATGAAGCGGTATCTCGCATGAAAAAACACGTACAAACAACTATGAGAAAAGAAGTACTAGGCGGTTTAGGCGGTTTTGGAGGTATGTTTGATCTATCAAAATTTGCATTAGAAGAACCTGTATTAGTATCTGGAACAGATGGCGTGGGAACGAAATTGATGCTCGCTTTTATGGCAGATAAACATGACACGATTGGTATTGATGCAGTAGCAATGTGTGTAAATGATATTGTTGTCCAAGGAGCAGAGCCGCTTTTCTTCCTTGATTATATTGCTTGTGGTAAAGCTGAACCTAGTAAAATTGAAAACATCGTCAAAGGTATATCAGAAGGTTGTCGCCAAGCTGGTTGTGCATTAATTGGTGGAGAAACAGCTGAAATGCCAGGAATGTATTCTACGGAAGAATACGATTTAGCGGGCTTTACAGTTGGGATTGTTGATAAAAAGAAAATTGTAACAGGTGAAAAAATTGAAGCGGGTCACGTATTAATTGGCTTAGCATCTAGCGGTATTCATAGTAATGGTTACTCTTTAGTACGAAAAGTATTACTAGAAGATGGAGAATTATCTTTAGATCGTATTTATGGACGCTTAGAGCTACCTCTTGGTGAAGAATTATTAAAACCAACGAAAATTTATGTCAAACCTATTTTAGAACTATTGAAGAAATATGAAGTATACGGTATGGCGCATATTACAGGTGGTGGATTCATTGAAAATATCCCACGTATGTTGCCGGAAGGAATTGGTGCTGAAATTGAGCTAGGAGCTTGGGAAATTCAGCCGATCTTCAGTTTACTTCAAGAAGTTGGGAAACTAGAAGAAAAAGAAATGTTCAATATTTTTAACATGGGTATTGGTATGGTAGTAGCGGTGAAGGAAGAAGATGCAAAAGATGTTGTTCGTCTTCTTGAAGAGCAAGGAGAAATAGCTCGTATTATTGGACGTACTGTACAAGGGGCTGGCGTTACTTTCAATGGGGGCACAGCACTATGAGTAGATTAGCAGTTTTTGCTTCTGGGAGTGGATCTAACTTTCAATCTCTCGTTAATGCGGTAGAAGAAAAAAGATTGGATGCAGAAATTAGTTTATTAGTATGTGATAAACCAGAAGCACGCGCTGTTGGGCGGGCGCATTATCATCATATTCCGTGCTTCGCCTTTTCAGCGAAAGCATATGAGTCAAAAGAAGCGTTTGAAAAAGAGATATTAAAGAAGCTAGAGGAATATGAAATTGATTATGTTATTTTAGCTGGCTATATGCGTTTAATTGGGCCGACATTACTAGAAGCATACGGCGGGAAAATTATTAATATTCATCCATCATTACTACCGAGTTTTCCAGGTAAAGATGCTGTCGGTCAAGCGTTAGAAGCAGGTGTGAAAGTTACTGGAGTAACGATTCATTATGTAGATGCAGGTATGGATACAGGTCCAATTATTGCGCAAGAAGCAGTATTTGTTTCTGAAGGGGATACGAGAGAAAGCTTACAAAAGAAAATTCAACAAGTTGAACATAAATTATACGTAAATACAGTGAATCAAATTGTTCAGTCTGTGAAAGAACCAACTGTTAACTAACATACAACTAGGGGTGAAGGATCAATGAAAAAGCGTGCATTAGTAAGTGTTTCAGATAAAACAGGAGTAGTAGAATTTGTTAAAGGATTACTTGAACAAGGGATCGAAGTTATTTCAACAGGTGGTACGAAAAAATTACTAGAAGAGAACGGTTTACAAGTAATTGGTATTTCTGAAGTAACGGGTTTCCCAGAAATTATGGATGGTCGTGTAAAAACATTACACCCAAATATTCATGGTGGTCTATTAGCGGTTCGTGATAATGAAACGCATGTAGCGCAAATGAATGAATTAGGTATTCAAGCAATTGATTTTGTTGTTGTAAACTTATATCCATTTAAAGAAACAATCGCTAAGCCTGATGTAACATTTGCTGATGCAATTGAAAATATTGATATCGGTGGTCCAACAATGATTCGCTCTGCTGCGAAAAATCATAAATTTGTATCGGTAATTGTAGATCCAGTAGATTACGATGTTGTATTAGCAGAACTGAAAGAGAACGGTGAAGTAAAAGAAGAAACGAAACGTAAATTAGCAGCGAAAGTATTCCGTCATACAGCGGCATATGATGCGTTAATCTCTAACTACTTAACAGAGCAAATGGGTGAAGAAAGCCCAGAAACATTAACAGTGACATTTGAGAAAAAACAAGATTTACGTTATGGAGAAAATCCACATCAAAAAGCAACATTCTATAAAGCTCCATTCGCTGTAACTTCTTCTGTTGCATACGCAGAACAACTACACGGTAAAGAATTATCTTATAACAATATTAACGATGCAGATGCAGCACTTAGTATCGTGAAAGAATTTACAGAACCAGCAGTAGTAGCGGTAAAACATATGAATCCATGTGGTGTTGGAGTAGGAACTGATATTCATGAAGCATATACACGCGCTTATGAGGCAGATCCAGTATCAATCTTTGGTGGTATTATTGCAGCAAATCGTGAAATTGATAAAGCTACAGCTGAAAAGTTACATGAAATTTTCTTAGAAATTGTTATCGCTCCTTCGTTCTCACAAGAAGCTTTAGAAGTGTTACAAAGTAAGAAAAACTTACGCTTACTAACTGTAAATATTGAAAAAGCAACAAGTGCAAGTAAAAAACTAACTTCTGTACAAGGTGGTCTTCTTGTTCAAGAGGAAGATACGTTATCGTTAGATGAAAGTACAATTTCAATTCCAACGAAACGTGAACCGTCAGAGCAAGAGTGGAAAGATTTAAAACTAGCTTGGAAAGTTGTAAAACATGTGAAATCAAACGCAATTGTTTTAGCGAATGATAACATGACAGTTGGTGTAGGGGCAGGACAGATGAACCGTGTAGGTTCTGCAAAAATTGCCATCACACAAGCTGGCGAAAAAGCACAAGGTAGCGCACTTGCATCAGATGCTTTCTTCCCAATGCCAGATACAGTAGAAGAAGCAGCAAAAGCAGGGATTACAGCGATCATTCAACCAGGCGGATCAATCCGTGACGAAGATTCTATCAAAGTGGCAGATAAGTATGGGATTGCTATGGTGTTCACTGGCGTACGTCATTTTAAACATTAATAGAGCAATTGTGGAAAAAACAAACTAGGAGCAGCATAGCTTCTAGTTTGTACTTATTTAAGTATCGGGGGATGAAATATGAATGTTTTAGTAATCGGCCGCGGTGGGCGTGAGCATGCTTTAGCTTGGAAGTTCGCGCAATCTGAAAAGGTGGAAAAGGTGTATGTAGCACCGGGTAATGAAGGTATGCGAGATGTTGCAACACCAGTTGATATTGATGAAAATGATTTTGATGCATTAGTTTTATTTGCTAAAGAGAATAAGGTTGAATTAACTTTCGTTGGACCAGAAATTCCACTTATGAATGGAATTGTTGATCGTTTTAAAGAAGAGGGACTTCGTGTATTTGGTCCAAATAAGGCGGCTGCTGTTATTGAAGGTAGTAAGGCTTTTACGAAAGAATTGATGAAAAAGTATGATATTCCAACGGCGGCATATGAAACTTTTACAGATTATGAAGAAGCAGTACAATACATTCAAAAAGTTGGTGCGCCAATCGTTATTAAAGCTGATGGCCTAGCTGCTGGTAAAGGTGTAACAGTAGCAATGACACTTGAAGAGGCACTACAAGCTGCGAAAGAAATGCTACAAGATGTAAAGTTCGGCGAAGCAAGTAAGAAGGTTGTTATTGAAGAGTTTTTAGATGGACAAGAATTTTCATTAATGGCATTTGTGAATGGAACAACTGTGCATCCGATGGTAATTGCTCAAGATCATAAACGAGCTTTTGATGGTGATAAAGGTCCAAATACAGGCGGAATGGGGGCATATTCTCCAGTACCACAAATTTCAGAATCGGCAGTTCAAGAGGCGATAAAAACGGTATTACATCCAACTGCTAAAGCGATGATTGCAGAAAATCGATCGTTTACAGGGATTTTATATGCAGGACTTATTTTAACAAATGATGGCCCAAAGGTAATTGAATTTAATGCCCGCTTTGGCGATCCTGAAACAGAAGTAGTATTACCTCGCTTAGAAAATGATTTAGTTGATGTATGTAACGCTGTATTAGATAAAAGTGAGTTAACGTTACAATGGTCAGAAGAAGCCGTAATCGGTGTCGTACTTGCTTCGAAAGGATATCCAGAAGCATATAAAAAAGGTGACATTATTAACGGATTAGATGCATTGCAGGATGTAATTGTGTTCCATTCAGGTACAGCAATGAAACATGGGGACTTTGTGACAAACGGTGGCCGTGTACTATTTGTTGCTTGTAAGGCGAATAGTTTGCAAGAAGCAAAAGATAAAGTATATAAAGAAATCGGTAAAATTGAGAGTGATGGTCTATTTTATCGAAGTGATATAGGATATCGTGCAATTGGGCATGAGATGACGAGAAGTTAATATGAAAATCCCGCTGATTTCTCAGCGGGATTTTTTATGCCTCTTTATCTTTTTTCAATTTACCTTTTTGCTTTGCCATTTCTCGAAGTAAATACTCGATGTGTGCATTGACGCTACGAAACTCATCATTCGCCCATTTTTCGATGACTGCGTGTAATTCAGGATCAATACGTAATGGAAAGCTTTTCTTTTTAGCCATAATAATTTACAACCCTTTAGTATAGGCTTCCTGTATTAATAACCGGTTGCGCACCTTTATCTGAAACGATGGCAACTAATAAGTTATTTACCATATTTGCTTTACGCTCGTCATCGAGTTCCAGTACGCCTTCCTCATCTAACATATGGATTGAATCTTTAGCCATCTTAACAGCACCTTCAACAATCTCTTTTCTAGCAGCTAATACTGCTTTTGCTTGTTGACGTTGTAGCATTGCATGGGCAATTTCTGTTGCGTAAGCTAAATGTGTTAAACGAGTTTCTAATACTTCTACACCAGCGATTTCAAGACGTGCTTCTAATTCGCGTTTTAATTCTTCAGATACTTCTTCAGTATTTCCACGCAATGTAACGCTGGTTTCATCTTGGAAATTATCATAAGGATACTTCGTTGCAACGTGGCGGATTGCCGTTTCACTTTGAATTTCTACAAATCGATCATAATGTTCAACGCCGAACATTGCTTTTGCAGAATCAACAACTTTATAGACGATAACAGCTGCAATTTCAATTGGATTTCCGTCAACATCATTTACTTTCAATTTCTTACTGTTAAAGTTTTCAACACGTAACGATACAGTTTGACGGAATGCGAACGGAATCGTTAAAAATAAACCGTTTTGACGAATTGTTCCTAAATAATTACCGAAAAACGTAATGACTTTCGCTTGGTTTGGTTGAACAATACCAATACCTGTAGCGAGAACCGCGGCTAAAATAATCGTTAATGCTGCTCCTATGAAAATTTCTTGTGCAAGGAAAAATACACCGATAGCAGCTAAAATTAAAATCCCGATAATACCGAGAAAACCATTAACATAAAATACTTGTTTTTCTTTCATATGATCGCCTCCTGATATAAAAATGATATCACTTTTATATCATTTTAAGCAAGGGGTTTACACCTAATTTTCTGAAATTTATCGATTAGGTATTTTTTATGTATATTTTAAGATTTAAAATAAGAATGTATGTTCTGTTTTGTGGTAAAATAAAGAAGACTTAACCGCCCACTGCAGCAGCTAAGTCTCTTTGAGAGCATCTTGCATCGTGACAAATGATTCAAAGCGGTTTTGCCAGGATTATATCTTCAATCGCTGACTCAATCTCTTTGTCAGAAGCGTCATAACTTCCATTTGACCGTGGTTTGTCGTGATTGGAAGTTTGGTTCACTTCTTCTTTAGCATGTCCCTTTTCAGCAAAATTCATGCTAGGCATTTTAAATGCCCCCATATTCATGTATTTTCCGAATTTCCACATTTCAACAATAGGGCAGAAACGAACAATTCCCTCTGCAATTTTCATTGCACCAATCCATAGTAAGACGTTAGACCAAGTGCACCACGGCTTGCGTACAAGTTTAGCGCTACTACAGCCGAAGAGGATAAGTCCGAGTGTAATTCGAATTAGTGCATTTATTGTACCGATGTTTTGCTTCATTAGAAAAACACTCCTTTTTATGAAAGTTGAAATAGATAATACTATTTCTCTTATTAGTATCCCGTGTGATTTTTGGGATATGTAATCCAACATTTGACGTTGAAAAAGATGTTGGAATGTGCGTGTGTGCAAGTAGCTTTTTTTGTTATAATGAAAGAATGCATAAAAGGAAGTTCAAAATTAAATCCTCTCGTTTGAAAAAATGTGGAAGAGGGAATTCAAAACTTAATTCTCCGTTTTAAACAAATATTTAAGGTGAAGTTAAAAAAATCCTAATGAAAATAAACTGTTATTTTGAACAGAAATATACATAAATAGAGAAAAGAAAGGGTGTTTTCATGTACGATATTTCCGGGTGGAAACATGTATTTAAGCTTGATCCAAATAAGGAGTTAAGTGACGAACATTTAGAAATGATTTGTGAGTCTGGAACAGATGCTGTTATTGTAGGCGGAAGTGATGGAGTGACAATTGATAATGTACTACACATGCTAGTTAGCATTCGTAGATATGCAGTTCCTTGTGTGTTGGAGGTTTCTGATGTGGAAGCAATTACACCAGGATTTGATTTTTATTACATCCCAAGCGTTTTAAATAGCCGAAAAGTAGAATGGATAACAGGCGTTCATCATGAGGCTTTGAAAGAATTTGGGGATATTATGGATTGGGATGAAATTTTCATGGAAGGGTATTGTGTTTTAAATCCTGAAGCGAAAGTAGCCCAGCTTACAGATGCGAAATGTGATGTAACAGAAGATGATGTGATTGCATACGCGCGTTTAGCAGACAAGCTATTACGTTTACCGATATTTTATTTAGAATATAGCGGTACGTATGGAGACGTTGAACTTGTTAAAAATGTGAAAGCAGAATTGAAACAAGCTAAGTTGTATTATGGCGGCGGTATTTCTAATGCTGAACAAGCGAAGGAAATGGCGCAGTACGCTGATACAGTAGTTGTTGGAAATATTATTTATGATGATATAAAATCCGCGTTAAAAACAGTTAAAGCAGTAAAAGGAGAGTAGGTGCAGGCGTATATGAGTACGACAGATAGGTTATTAAATGGTTTAAATCCGCAGCAACAAAAAGCAGTACAAACAACGAACGGACCACTTCTATTAATGGCAGGTGCAGGTAGTGGTAAAACACGTGTGTTAACACATCGTATTGCGTATTTACTTGGTGAAAAAGGTATAGCCCCGTGGAATGTACTAGCTATTACCTTCACAAATAAAGCCGCTCGTGAAATGCGCGAGCGTATTGATACACTTGTCGGACCAGAAGCAGAAGATATTTGGATTTCTACGTTCCACTCTATGTGTGTACGTATTTTACGACGTGATATCGATCGTATTGGTATTAATCGTAATTTTACAATTTTAGATTCAGGCGATCAGTTAACTGTAGTCAAAAAAATTATGAAAGAGCGTAATATTGATCCGAAGAAATTTGAGCCGCGCTCTATTTTAGCTGGTATTAGTAATGCGAAAAATGAATTGTTATCTGCAGATAAATATGCGAAAAAAATTACAATCGCTGATCCATATGAAAAATTAACGAGCGATGTATATACAGAATATCAAAAACGTCTTCTAAAAAATAACTCATTAGACTTTGATGATTTAATTATGACAACGATTCAGTTATTTGAACGTGTTCCAGAAGTACTAGAGTTTTATCAGCGTAAGTTCCAATATATTCACGTGGATGAGTATCAAGATACGAACAAAGCGCAGTACCTTCTTGTTAACCATTTAGCAGCACGCTTTAAAAATTTATGCGTTGTAGGTGACTCAGATCAGTCTATTTATCGCTGGCGCGGAGCTGACATTTCTAACATTTTGTCATTTGAAAAAGACTATGAGAATGCGCAAGTTATTCTGTTAGAACAAAACTATCGTTCGTCACAAAATATTTTAAATGCAGCGAATGCTGTTATTGAAAAAAATACGAATCGTAAGCCGAAGAAATTATGGACAGATAATCAAGTTGGAAGCAAAATCTCGTATTATCGTGCTGCAACGGAAAAAGACGAAGCGTACTTTGTTGCGAAAAAAATTCGTGACGATATTCAAATGGGGAAACGAAAATATACTGATTTTGCAGTTTTATATCGTACAAATGCACAGTCTCGTATGGTCGAGGAGATTTTCCTGAAATCTAATATTCCTTACAAAATTGTCGGCGGTACGAAGTTCTACGATCGTAAAGAGATTAAAGACATTTTGGCGTATTTACGTTTAATTGGAAATCCAGACGATGAGATTAGTTTCGCACGTATTATAAACATGCCAAAGCGCGGAATTGGTGCGACTTCTATCGATAAAATTATTAATTACGGCGTGCAAAATGGAATTTCATTAACAGCTGTATTCGATGAGATTGAGCATGTTGGAGTAAGTGCAAAGGTTACAAAGGCAGTAAAAGAATTCGCAGGTTTATTACACAACTGGGTAAATATGCAAGAGTATTTATCTGTTACAGAATTGGTAGAAGAAGTGATTGAAAAAACAGGCTATCGCGATATGTTGAAAAACGAGCGTACGTTAGAAGCGGAAGGTCGTCTAGAGAACTTAGATGAGTTTTTATCTGTTACGCAAACATTTGAATCTCAAAGCGAAGATAAGAGCCTTGTTGCATTCTTAACAGACTTAGCACTTGTTGCTGATATCGATCGTGTAGATGAAGATCCAACTGCTGGTGAGGAAGTTATTTTAATGACGATGCACTCAGCGAAAGGATTAGAATTCCCGGTTGTCTTTATTGTTGGTTTAGAGGAAGGAATATTCCCGCATACTCGTTCTCTAATGGAAGAAGATGAAATGCAAGAAGAGCGTCGCCTTGCTTATGTAGGTATTACTCGTGCCGAAGAAGAGTTATATTTATCTAATGCACAAATGCGTACTTTATTTGGTAGAACAAGTATGAATGCCGCATCTCGATTTATTACAGAAATCCCGGCAGAACTAGTGGAATCATTAAATGAAACAGCGCCAAAGCGTGAAACTTCGTTTGGTGCAAAAGGAAGAACGGCCAGTAGCAGTAGAACGACAATGACAACTACAACACGTTCTCGTTCAGCTTTCGCACGTCCTGCAGCTAAGACGACAGGCGGCGAGCAAATTGGCTGGGCAGTAGGCGACAAAGCTTCCCATCAAAAATGGGGAGTTGGTACAGTTGTAAGTGTAAAAGGTGAAGGTGATGCAAAAGAATTAGATATTGCGTTCCCAAGCCCAATTGGTGTTAAACGTTTGTTAGCAAAATTTGCACCTGTGACGAAACAATAGGAAAGGAATGAGGATATGTCAAAAGAGATAGCAAAACAACGTATAGAAGAACTGCGTGATTTGTTAAATACATTTAACTATCAATATCACGTATTAGACAATCCTTCTGTTTCTGATGCGGAATATGACCGTAATATGCAGGAGCTTATAAAATTAGAAGCAGAGAATCCAGAGTTTATGAGTGAAGATTCTCCCTCCATTCGCGTTGGGGGAACTGTTCTTGATATATTTGAAAAAGTAACACATAAGTCACCGATGTTAAGTTTAGGAAACGCATTTAACGAAGGCGATTTACGTGATTTTGACCGACGAGTACGCCAAGGAATTGATGATGCGAATGTAAGATATATTTGCGAATTAAAAATTGACGGACTTGCTGTTTCACTTCATTATGAAAAAGGACGCTTCATTCAAGGGGCAACACGTGGTGATGGTGTAACAGGTGAAGATATTACTCAAAATTTAAAAACGATTAAAGCGATCCCGCTTCGCTTAAATGAAGAAGTAACGTTAGAAGCACGAGGCGAAGCTTATATGCCGAAGCGTTCATTCGTTAAGTTAAATGAAGAAAAAGAGCAAAACGGTGAAGATGTATTTGCGAATCCGCGTAATGCCGCAGCAGGTTCAATACGCCAACTGGATCCAAAAATTGCAGCGAAGCGTAACTTATCTATGTTTGTATACGGTCTTGCGAATGTAGAAGAAAAAACAATTCCATCACATAGTGAATCGCTTGATTTCTTAGGTGAACTTGGATTCAAAACAAATCCAAATCGTCGTACATGTGAAACAATTGAAGAAGTTATCGCTTATGTAGAAGAATGGCAAGAAAAACGTCCGCATCTTGATTATGAGATTGATGGAATCGTTATAAAAGTAGATGATGTTGCTCTTCAAGAAAGTTTAGGAACTACAGCAAAGAGTCCAAGGTGGGCAATTGCTTATAAATTCCCAGCTGAAGAAGTTGTAACAAGATTAACAGGCATTGAATTAAGTGTTGGTCGCACAGGGGTTGTGACACCGACTGCAGAGCTAGAGCCAGTGCGAGTGGCTGGTACTATCGTTCGTCGTGCTTCTTTACATAACGAAGATTTAATTCGTGAAAAAGATATTCGAATTGGTGACTACGTTGTTGTGAAGAAGGCCGGAGATATTATTCCTGAAGTTGTGAACGTTATTTTCGATAAGCGTACTGGTGAGGAAGAAGAATATCATATGCCAACGCATTGCCCAGCATGTGAGAGTGAACTAGTTCGTTTAGAAGAAGAGGTAGCACTTCGTTGTATAAATCCAACTTGTCCAGCTCAAATTCGAGAAGGGTTAATCCATTTCGTTTCAAGAAATGCAATGAATATTGATGGACTTGGAGAACGTGTCATTACACAACTCTTTGATGCTGATTATATTCGTACATTTGCTGATTTATATTCGTTGACGAAAGAGCAATTATTGCAGTTAGAACGATTCGGTGAAAAATCAGCAACGAATTTAGTACAAGCAATTGAGAATTCTAAAGAAAACTCATTAGAGCGATTATTGTTCGGTCTTGGTATTCGCCATGTCGGAGCGAAAGCAGCACGTACATTTGCAGAGCATTTTGAAACGATGGATGCGCTTGTGAAAGCAACAGAAGAAGAACTAAAAGCAATTAACGAGATTGGGGAAAAAATGGCTCAATCTGTCGTGACGTATTTTGATAATGAAGACGTATTAGAGTTGTTACAACAATTTAAAGAGTATGGCGTGAATATGGCATACAAAGGTATAAAAATTGCTGATTTACAAAATGTTGAGTCGTACTTCGCAGGAAAAACTGTCGTTTTAACAGGGAAATTAGAAGTGATGGGACGTAGTGAAGCGAAGAAGAAGATTGAGGCATTAGGTGGAAAAGTAACAGGCAGTGTTAGTAAAAGTACGGATTTAGTTGTTGCAGGTGAAGCGGCAGGTTCGAAATTAGCACAAGCGGAGAAGCATAATGTTGAGGTTTGGAATGAAGAGAGGTTCTTACAAGAGCTAAATAAGTAAGAGGTGCAAACTTACCATGAAAAAAATAGCATTAGCGGTATTAAGCCTTGGCCTACTCGTAAGTGGATGTAGTGCAGGTACCGATAAAGATGAAAAAGTGGTTGAGAAATCGGGGAAAGCAAAAGAACAAGCAATCGTTCCGAAGTACTCTATTTCGGATGAATATTATAAGGCGACTATTCCATTTGAAGCAGGAGCTGCACGTGGTTTAGTTGTACAAGGAGTAAGTAATCGCCTTGATATAGATGAATTTGAAACAGGATTAATGCGTATTGCAAAAGAATCCTTTAGCACGAAAGATCATTTCTTTAAAGGTGGAAGTGCTCTAGATACTCAAAATTTGCAGATGCTTGTTAAAAGAAAGCGTACAGATGCTGAACAAAAGGAACTAGAGGACAAATTAAAAAAAGATGCAGTTAAATTTCCAAACATTGGGTTAAACCCAGCGTTAGGTGGAGGAACTGAATCATTAGAGGCGAAAAATAAAAAAAATCCAATATATATTTCAAATATTTTAGAGCATGATTATTATGTGAAAAAAGGCGAAACAGATGAACTCCAAGGCATTGTAGTTGGTTTAGCAATGAATTCGGTTCATTATTACGAGGAAGAGCATGGTTATCCGCGTGAAGCTAAAATTGAGCAAGAAAAAATGTTAGCTGAAGGAAAAAAAATGGCGCAAGAAGTCTTGAAATTTATGCATGAAAAAAAAGCTGAAACAAAAAATGTTCCGATAACATTTGCAATTTATCGTCAGGCTCCAAAGGCTTCACTCGTGCCAGGTAACTTTGTTTCTTATGCAAATGTTGAAAAGGGCAGTGAAACGGTTGAGGATTGGAAACAAATTAATGAGAAATATTATTTGTTCCCATCTGAACAAGCGAAAACAGATAATAAACGTGAAGATCTGGCGAGAGTATCAAACTTTAAAGCAAAACTAAGCGATTATTTCCAAGGCGACTATACAGCTGTTATCGGTACTGGTATGTATAGAGACGATGAATTAAGAGAAGTGAAGCTTGATATTCCTGTCCAGTTTAATGGGAAAGCAGAAATAATTGGCTTTACACAATATGTAGCCGGACTTGTAATGGAATACTTCCCGAATTATATGAAAGTACAAGTAACGATTAAATCTGTAGAACGTCCAGAAGCGATTATTATACGTGAAGCGAAGCAAGATGAACCATTTGTGAAAATTTTAGATTAAATAGAAGGGCCGTTCCTTTATGGAACGGCTTTTTTTCTTAAAGAATTTTGTTATAATTTAAAATGTTATAAATAATGGGGGTAAGGGGTAAAGCACATGGACGAATTAAGTTTTCAAGTCATTATTTTATTAATTGCATTCGGCTTTTTAGCAGCTTTTATTGATTCAGTTGTTGGCGGTGGGGGATTAATTTCGCTACCGGCACTTATGTTTGTTGGTTTACCACCAGCTTCGGCAATTGCAACGAATAAATTAGCTGCAACGATGGGGACGTTTACGAGTGCAATTTATTTTATACGATCGGGAAAGGTCGATTTTAAAATTGTAGGAAAGTTAATCCCGTTAACTGTTATAGGAGCAGTCGCAGGTGCTTTAGTAGTAAAGTTTATTCCACCGGATATTTTACGTCCGTTAGTGCTTGTAATGTTGGTGTTTATTGCCATTTATATTATTGCGAAAAAGGATTGGGGCAGTGTATCTACCTATAAGAAGATGACGAAAAGAAAAACATTAATATTTTTCTTTGTTATTTTAATGATAGGGTTTTACGATGGATTTTTTGGTCCAGGGACAGGATCCTTTTTAATTTTTGCATTTTTATTAATTGGTTTGGATTTTATTCAAGCGGCAGCATCTGGAAAACTTTTGAACTTTGTTAGTAATATCGTATCGTTAATCACTTTTCTATTTTTAGACGTAATTCATTTTGAATACGGTATTATTATGGGATTATCAATGATTTTAGGCGCTTATTTTGGATCGAAGTTTGCAGTTCAAAAAGGTGTTGGATATGTAAGGACTTTATTTTTGTTAGTAACTATTTTATTGATTAGCAAAAACATTTTGGAATATACTCATATTTTGTAGAGTTATACATTTGTATAACTCTGTTTTTTTATTATATTTTAAAAATTAATTAATTTTTAAAATATAAGTCTAGGAATATTTGAATAAATCTAAATTATCGTGTAGAATAATGTTGTAAAATGTAAACGTTTTTCTAAGGGGAGGCTAAAAGGATGGTAGTAGCATACAAACATGAGCCATTTACAGATTTTTCAGTGGAGGCTAACAAATTAGCGTTTGAAGAAGGTTTAAAGAAAGTAGAATCTTATCTTGGACAAGACTATCCATTAATTATTGGGGGAGAAAAAATCACTACAGAAGACAAAATTGTTTCTGTAAACCCTGCAAATAAAGAGGAACTTGTTGGTCGCGTTTCAAAAGCAAGCCGTGAGTTAGCTGAAAAAGCAATGCAAGTAGCGGATGAAACATTCCAAACTTGGAGAAAATCAAAGCCAGAAATGCGTGCAGACATTTTATTCCGCGCTGCAGCAATCGTTCGTCGCAGAAAACATGAATTCTCTGCTATTCTTGTAAAAGAAGCAGGTAAACCATGGAATGAGGCAGATGCTGATACAGCAGAAGCAATCGACTTTATGGAATATTATGGTCGTCAAATGTTAAAATTAAAAGACGGAATTCCAGTAGAAAGCCGTCCAATTGAATATAATCGTTTCTCTTACATTCCATTAGGAGTAGGTGTTATCATTTCTCCTTGGAACTTCCCATTCGCGATTATGGCAGGTATGACAACAGCTGCTTTAGTTTCTGGTAACACAGTATTACTAAAACCAGCTAGTACAACTCCTGTAGTAGCAGCGAAATTCATGGAAGTATTAGAAGAAGCTGGCTTACCAGCTGGCGTAGTAAACTTTGTTCCAGGTAATGGTTCTGAAGTTGGTGACTACTTAGTAGATCACCCTCGTACACGTTTCGTGAGCTTCACTGGATCTCGTGATGTAGGTATCCGTATTTATGAGCGTGCAGCAAAAGTAAACCCAGGCCAAATTTGGTTAAAACGCGTTATCGCTGAAATGGGTGGTAAAGATACAATCGTTGTTGATAAAGAAGCAGATCTTGAATTAGCAGCTAAATCTATCGTTGCATCAGCATTCGGATTCTCAGGACAAAAATGTTCTGCATGTTCTCGTGCGGTAATCCATGAAGATGTATACGATCACGTATTAAATCGTGCTGTTGAATTAACGAAAGAATTAACAGTTGCTAACCCAGCTGTATTAGGTACAAATATGGGTCCTGTTAATGACCAAGCTGCATTCGATAAAGTAATGAGCTATGTTGCAATTGGTAAAGAAGAAGGTAGAATCTTAGCAGGTGGTGAAGGAGACGATTCTAAAGGCTGGTTCATCCAACCAACAATCGTTGCTGACGTTGCAGAAGATGCTCGCTTAATGAAAGAAGAAATCTTCGGACCAGTAGTAGCATTCTGTAAAGCAAAAGACTTTGATCATGCACTTGCAATTGCAAACAATACAGAATACGGTTTAACAGGTGCTGTTGTTACTAACAACCGTGACCATATTGAAAAAGCACGTGAAGACTTCCACGTAGGTAACTTATACTTCAACCGTGGATGTACTGGTGCAATCGTAGGTTACCAACCGTTCGGTGGCTTTAATATGTCTGGTACAGACTCTAAAGCTGGTGGCCCTGACTACTTAGCACTTCACATGCAAGCAAAAACTACTTCTGAAACTTTATAAGAAATAGTAGAAGAGATCTTCGCAGTCTGCGAAGATCTCTTTTTTTGAAAAATTTTTTATATGTGGATTAACATAGTAATCAGTAGAAAAACTAATAAAGTAATAAGGTTTACTTCAGCAAAATGAGGTATATTTATATTTGCTGAATAGATTCTCTTTAAAGACAAGAAAAGTAGGTGAACAAAGTGGGAAAATATCAATTGGATTACAAGAGTCAGGTAGCTGTGGCAAAGTTTCATGAAAAACAGACGCCTGCCAAATTTGATAAAAAGCAGCAAATTGAAAATTTGCGTGCGGAGTATTTGAAAAAGAAGCAAAAACAAACAGATAAATAATAGGAGAGACTAGTTAATTTGAATTTAAAGAACTTACCGAATATTACCATTTAGTAAGCGGAACTAGCTAAACCCTATTCATATCGGGATAAACATGTAAATAGAAACAAAGCAACGAGAAAAGTTGACGTATTAGTCGCATTTTTTAGTATTCATTTTAAGGATTTCCTGTATAATACAATTTGAAAGAAAATCTATGGTTTGACAAGAAACACTCCTTTCGGTTTTGCTCACTGAAGGGAGTGTTTTTTTGTAGCTACAAACTCCGCTGTACTCATTACATTTGCATATACGCCATTTAAACTAGCCAAAATTGTGTTATGAATATAAACGGCTGGTATAGTAGCATTCTTAAAAGAAAGATCTTTTGTAGCACAAGCATCATGTATAACGGTACATTGAAGGCCGAAATCAAAAGCAGCTCTTACGGTAGCATCGATACACATATGAGTCATCATCCCGCATACGACGACGTGCTCAATGTCTAAACGTTGTAGTTGTTCTAGAAGATCGGTGTCGCGAAAACTATTTGGATAATGTTTGAGTATAACGGTTTCTTCTCTAAGTGGGCGTACGCTTTCATGAATATGTACACCTTCTGTATTGGGTAGGAAAAAAGTAGCGTCATCTTTAATTGCTACATGTTGGATATGAAAAATAGGTTCGTTTTTCGTTCTAAAGAATTGTAGTAGCTGACTAGCATATTCGCTTGCTTCTACTGGATTACGCAATTCCATTTTTCCATGTGGAAAATAATCATTTTGAATATCAACGAGTAAAAGAGCTGTTTTCATATATTTATCTTCCTCCGATTTCATATTCAAATAATGGTATTCAATTTATCCGACATTAACGGGCAGTAAAACTCCCACCTCAAAATTCGGCTGGAGCAAAGAAGTTAGGTGGGAGATCAACTGTCCGTAAATGTCCGATTGGTGATGGCTAATAATCAGTGGGGGATGAACAAAACCCCCACTGATTAAAGTTTCACTTTATAGAGAGGATTCTCCTTTTAAAAAAATATGAAGGAGAAGAATTTTACATAACTTTAAAAACCAATATTATATTGTCATTTTTTATTTGAAAATTTTAATAGAGGAATAATTAATATTTTTCTAAAAAATGTATTGACTCTTATTATTCTGAGTTCTATAATGAGAATTAATTAAACGACAATTAAATCGATACATTCTTATCCAGAGAGGTGGAGGGACTGGCCCTACGATACCTCAGCAACGGGTTTTTAATACCGTGCTAACTCCAGCAAGCCTTATAAAAGGCTTGAAAGATGAGAAGATGTGACCGAGTACATATGAGTGCTCTCCTTCTTATCTTTATGTTTGATAAGAGGGAGAGCACTTTTTATTTTACCTCGAAAGCTCTACTTCAAGTTTTTACAGCATATAGGAGGGAAGAAAATGATTTCTTTTAACAACGTAAGTAAAGTATATGAATCAGGTGGGCAATCTGTTCATGCGGTGGAAGATGTAACATTATCAGTTGAGAAGGGCGAAATTTTTGGCATTATCGGTTTTAGTGGAGCTGGAAAGAGTACGTTGTTACGCCTAGTAAATATGTTAGAGAGACCGACGGCAGGGACGATTTCAATAGATGATAAAGATATTACATCACTATCGACGAAGGAATTACGGAAGCTAAGACAAAGAATCGGGATGATTTTTCAAAGTTTTAATTTATTTAATTCAAGAACAGTGTTTTGGAATATCGCGTACCCATTAAAGTTAGCGAAAGTACCAAAGAATGAGATCAAAGAAAGAGTAAATGAACTGCTGAAGTTTGTAGGATTAGAAGATAAAGCAGACTATTATCCAGAGCAACTATCAGGTGGCCAAAAACAACGTGTTGGCATTGCTAGAGCACTTGCAACATCACCGGATATCCTTATATGTGATGAGGCAACGTCAGCTCTAGATCCAGAAACAACGACAGAAATTTTGAACTTACTAAAGAAAGTAAATCGAGAATATAATGTAACAATTCTTCTTATTACACACGAAATGCATGTTGTGAAAGAAATATGTCATCGTGTAGCTGTAATGGAGAAGGGTAAAGTTATTGAAGAAGGAAAACTGTTTGACGTTTTCACACAACCGAAAACAAAGACGACTCAAAACTTTGTGCGTTCTATTATTAATGATCATTTGCCAGAAAGTGTTCTAGGGAAAATTCAAAATGGTGGACAGATTTATCGCTTAACATTTACTGGTGAAGAGACAGGGCAGCCAGTACTATCATATATCGCGAAAAATTATAACGTCGATGTAAACGTACTGTATGGAAATATTATTGAACTTCAAAATGTGCTATTTGGAAATCTACTTGTAGAACTGCAAGGTGAGCAGAAAGAAGTTCAAAAAGCATTACAACATCTAAGACTACAAGTGCAGCTGAAGGAGGTAGAAGCTCATGCGAGTTGATTGGAGTATATTTTGGCCCCGCATAGTAGATGCGACGGGGGATACCCTCTTAATGGTAATTGTAACCCTTATATTTGCTACAATTCTTGGTATACCTCTAGGTTTACTATTATATGTAACGAGGAAAGGAAACTTTTTAGAAAATAAATGGGTCTTTTCTATTCTTAATATCATTATTAATACAATTCGTCCGATTCCATTCATCATCTTCTTAGTAGCTTTAAGCCCACTAACAAGAAGTGTTATTGGAACGACGATTGGAACAGCAGCAGCAATTTTCCCAATGACGTTAGTCGCGTCGATTGGTATTGCGAGAATGGTTGAAACAAATCTTGTTTCTGTTCCGAAAGGGGTAATTGAAGCAGCACAAGCAATGGGTGCTTCACCAATTAGAATCGTATTTGAAATTCTTGTGCCAGAAGCGTTAGCACCATTGATTTTAGGAGTTACATTTATGACAGTTGGTTTAATTGAATTTTCTGCAGTTGCTGGGCTTGTCGGTGGTGGCGGTCTTGGTGACTTAGCAATGACATATGGTTATCAGCGCTTTGATACATCAGTTATGTTCGTAACGGTCGTTTTACTTATTATTCTCGTACAGGTAGCTCAAAATTTAGGAAACTACTTTGCGAAAGTCTTTTTACGCAGATCATAAAAAGGAAGAGGGGAAAAGAAAATGAAGAAAATTTTAGCATTTGCATTATCAGCAATTGTAGGGATTTCAGCGTTAAGCGGCTGCTCAAGTGGAGACACAGGGGCAGGAGCTAAAGAAAAAGTAGTTCGCGTTGGTGTAACTGGAACGGATGGAGACGCTTGGGAAATTTTGAAGAGGAAAGCTGAAAAAGAAGGAATTAAAATTAAACTGGTTGAGTTCTCTGATTACACAACGCCAAATAAAGCGTTAGCTGATGGAGATATTGAACTAAACTCATTCCAGCATATTGCTTTCTTAGAGCAATTTAAAAAAGAGCATAAGTTAGATATTACAGCTGTTGGTACAACGCAAATTGCACCAATGGGCTTATACTCTGAAAAATATAAGAAGGCAAATGAAATTCCAGATGGTTCAGAAATTGCGATTCCAAATGATCCAACGAACCAAGCGCGTGCATTAAAACTTCTTGATGCAGCTGGATTATTAAAGCTTAAGAAAGACTTTGGCTTATTCGGAGATCCAAGCGGCATTGCTGAAAATCCGAAGAAGTTAAAAGTTACACCGGTTATCGCACAGCAAACACCTCGTGTATTAAAAGATGTAGCAGCTTCAGTTATTAATAACGGTGTTGCTGGTCAAGCTGGATTAGATCCAGCGAAGGATCCAATTTTCTTAGAAGATCCGAAGAATGAAAATGCGAAGCCATATATTAATATTTTCGCAGCTCGTACAAAAGATAAAGATGATCCAACGCTGAAAAAAGTAATTGAACTATATCATTCAAAAGAAGTAACAGATGCAATTAAGAAAGAAACAAATGATGGTTCCATTTCAGTAGATCTTTCACTTGAGGAGCTTGAAAAAATCGTAAAATAATTATCGGGTTTAACGACTAATAGTAGGAACCCCTCCGCTGTTAGTTCGTTCAACATATAAGCTACTTAACAAACAAACCCTAATTCTGTACCTTCCAATTCTGTATAACGTAGAATCCAATGTTTGTTAAGTAGAGTAATGGACCAGGAGTTTTCCTGGTCTTTTTTTATGAATGAAAGTAGCTAGCGAATAGTAAGGTAATCCAAATTATAATAGGATAAGAAAATAAGCTGAAAATGAGTGTAATTACGAATTTCTTTTGATCAATTAAGTGTTTTTGGGATGAAAAAAAGAAAATTGAAAAGATGAAAATGAAAGCTGCCGATATTACGCCAGGGTTATAGGAACGGTAAATGAAAAACAAAATAATATGTTGAACGGAGTTGAAGAATATAGCCCCTTGTATAAAGATAACCCAGTATATAGAAGACAAGAAGTTTAGTTGATATAGAAAGACGATAAGTAAGACAAAGATTGTTAATGCGGAAATGGCAATGAAAAATTGTTGGCTTGTTATAAAATGAATTGAAAATTGATTAGCAAGATATTGTGGCATTTGGAAAGATTCTTCAAGGTTATGAATGAAAAATAACAAGGGAATAATCCAAAGCATAATAGTGGAATGTTTTTTCATCAACTTACATCACTCCAATATGGAGATAGAAAGCCTACAAAGGCCCTCTATCCAAAGATGTTCATTCAATTATGATACTTTTTAAATTATCTTCATGATGCTCTCGTTTTTTCGGATAAACAGCTAGCTCCTCTTGTAAAATATTTAGCATTTGCTTAGCTGATTGCTGGATTGGTGCAGGTAACTCTTCTAATATATGCATACCGAATTTTATTTTTGTACGAATTACCTTCCTTAGCAGTTCCTCATGCATGCACTACACCTCCAAATCGAATGTTAAGTACATCATCTTCAAACTTTGCTCCTTGAATAGAAAGGTGTGTTAACGTTTTGGGTAATGTGATGTTCCGCTTAACAGAACCAGCACGAATGATTAGCTCATCACCTTTTTGATTTAATGCAAGTTCACTTTTGTTTGAGAAGGGAATGGACAGAACGAAAATATATTCATCACCATCTTTTTTTACATATTGAGTACGACCGTTAAATTTCACTTCCGTAGGAGAAGAGTCGGATTTAAATAAAGTATCTCCTATACGCTCTAACATAGACAAACCAACAACTTCTTGTTCAAACATAGGAGCTTCGTAAATAGGAAGTGGCTCAAAACTATTTTGAATTAATGTTTTATATTTCTTTTGCGTATCTTTCCATGCTTGAAAATAAGGATCGGTGACAGTGTTAGGAATGACGCGGTTAATCATAATCGCATCTACGTTATAATCGTATAAATTTAAATACGTAAAGCTACGCTGAGCCTCTTTAATGACCATTTTTTCGGGATTTACAACGATGCGGATACTTGTTACGTCTCGGTTTGATAAAATATCTCTCATTTCTCCAAGCTGTTCAAGTGTATTTGTTAATTCGTCCATAATATCATCGGTTGGAAGGGGGACACCAAGAAGTGGTTGAGCTACAGGGCGAACGACTTTTAAAACTTTTCTTTTAATAGGAAAGAGTTTTTCCATCCACCAGCCAAGCATGTCTGGAAAGCTGAGCATTGCTAATGTTTCTCCTGTTGGAGCACAATCAATGATAATCACATCATATTTGTTTTGTTTATAATAATCGAGTACGCGGAGTAAGCTAATTAAGTCTTCCATACCAGGAAACATTGTTAATTCTTCTGTTGTAATATCATCAGCTGCTTTGGAAGTGAAGAGAAGTGTAATATATTTCTGTAATTTCCCCCATCCTTTTTCCATTTCATAAATTGTATTAATTTCTTGTGCCCATAAGTTTTTGCGGATTTCTAATGGCTCAGAAGATAGTTTTATACCAAATGAATCTCCTAAACTATGGGCAGGATCTGTACTCATTACTAAAGTTTTTAATCCTTGTTTTGCGCTTTGAAGTGCTGTTGCTGCTGAAATGCTAGTTTTTCCTACGCCGCCTTTACCTGTATACAAAATAATTCTCATCATTCTATCCCCTTTATTTCGAGTGTCGGATATTACGAGTTGCGAAATATTTTTTTTGAATAAAAACCCTAGTAGGGTTTTTATTCAATCGGAATGTTTTTCATTTTAGGTGTAGAAACCTTTTCTTCTGTTTTTTGCTGTGACGTAGCAATGTGGTTCATAATCTTTTGGAAGATTTGTAGTAAGAATGCTTTTTCTTCTTCTGATAATGCTTCTGTCACTAGGCTAAAGTAATGGGCTGCATTTTGTTTTACTTCTTGAACGAGCATTAAGCCGTTTTCTGTTAAACGAATTAATACAATGCGTCGGTCGTTTTCATCACGGTACCTTTCAATATATCCCTTTTTTACAAGGCGATTTACAACACCTGTCGTTGTACTCATTGGTATATCAAGAAGGTCAGCAATTTTTGTCATTGTAATATCTGTATTTCGCTCCATCCAAAGTAAACAAAATACTTCAGTTTTAGAAAGTGTTAAATCTAGGCTTACCCATTCCTCAGGATAGAAAAGTTTCTTGGCGTTATCTAGCAGTAAGTCTAAAAAATGTTCGTATTGCAACAATTAATTCCACTCCCGTATATTTCGAGGTTCGTAATATTTGTTTTTATTTTATGATTAATTGAAATAAATGTCAATAATTTTAACTGTTTTTTCAGATTAGACAGAAAACTAACTTTAAAATAGTATTCTTTTATGGTAGATTTATAAATATAAAACTAGAATTTACATAAAAATCCATTGTGGTAAATATACTTATTAATAATGGATGTACAGCTAACGAGGGGGAGAACGATGAGAAGACGGAATACGCAAGCGTTCACATTTTTAGCATGGACTTCATTTGTTTGCGCGCTTTCAGGTATGCTAATTGGAATTTATACGTTAGATGAAACGCTTAGTGTAAAAGGATATTATTTAATTGGAACATTATTTTTAACGATGTCTTGTTTTGTATTACAAAAAACAATTCGTGATAATGAAGAAGATAACGAGAGATTTCCGAAAAATAAACCGTTAGATAAAGAGTAAATCGTAAAGAAAGGCATTCGCCTTTCTTTTTTTATGTAAAAATGCAGTAAGTGCCGTGTGTTGACTTGCTTGAAGTACTGAAAATTTGGTATCATCAATAGTATTGTAGATTGAACGATATATTATGGAGGTGGCCTAGCCGTGTCAAGAATTTCCGTTGAGAATGTAAAGCACGTAGCACATTTAGCACGTCTTGCAATTACTGATCAAGAAGCAGAAAAATTTCAAAAACAACTAGATGCAATTGTTACATTTGCAGAACAGTTAAATGAATTAGATACAACTGATGTAAAACCAACAACTCATGTATTAACTATGAAAAATGTTATGCGTGAAGATGTACCAGAAAAAGGTTTACCAGTCGAAGAAGTATTAAAAAATGCACCGGATCACAAAGATAATCAAATCCGTGTTCCAGCAGTATTAGAATAGAGGAGGGGAATTTCGATGTCATTATTTGATCATTCAGTATCAGAGTTACATAAGAAATTAAACAACAAAGAAATTTCCGTTACGGATTTAGTAGAAGAATCTTACAAACGTATTGCGGATGTTGAAGATAACGTAAAAGCTTTTCTTACATTAGATGAAGAAAACGCACGCGCGAAAGCGAAAGAATTAGACGCGAAAATTGGTGCTGAAGATAATGGTTTATTATTCGGTATGCCAATTGGTGTAAAAGATAACATTGTAACTAACGGTCTTCGTACTACTTGTGCGAGCAAAATGTTAGCAAACTTTGATCCAATTTATGATGCGACAGTTGTGCAAAAGCTAAAAGCTGCTGACACAGTTACAATCGGTAAATTAAATATGGACGAGTTCGCAATGGGTTCTTCAAATGAAAACTCAGGTTTCTACGCTACGAAAAATCCATGGAACTTAGATTATGTTCCAGGCGGATCTAGTGGTGGTTCTGCGGCAGCTGTAGCAGCAGGAGAAGTATTATTCTCTCTAGGTTCTGATACGGGTGGTTCTATCCGTCAGCCAGCTGCATATTGCGGCGTTGTAGGTTTAAAACCAACTTACGGACGCGTATCTCGTTACGGATTAGTAGCATTCGCATCTTCACTTGACCAAATCGGACCGATTACGCGTACAGTAGAAGACAATGCATACTTATTACAAGCTATTTCAGGCATTGACCGTATGGATGCAACTTCTGCTAACGTTGAAGTAGGAAACTACTTAGCTGGTTTAACAGGCGACGTTAAAGGTTTACGCATTGCTGTACCAAAAGAATACTTAGGAGAAGGTGTTGGCGAAGAAGCTCGTGAGTCAGTACTAGCTGCTTTAAAAGTATTAGAAGGTATGGGCGCAACTTGGGAGGAAGTATCTCTTCCGCACTCTAAATACGCTCTAGCAACGTATTACTTATTATCTTCTTCTGAAGCATCTGCTAACCTTTCACGCTTTGATGGCGTACGTTACGGTGTTCGTTCTGATAATGTAAATAATTTATTAGACCTATACAAAAACACACGTAGCGAAGGTTTCGGTGATGAAGTAAAACGTCGTATTATGCTTGGTACATTTGCACTTAGCTCTGGTTACTATGATGCATATTACAAAAAGGCACAACAAGTACGTACATTAATTAAAAACGACTTTGAAAATGTATTTGCTAACTACGATGTTATTATTGGACCAACAACGCCAACTCCGGCATTTAAAGTGGGCGAAAAAGTTGATGATCCAATGACAATGTATGCAAATGATATTTTAACAATCCCAGTAAACTTAGCTGGTGTTCCAGCGATTTCTGTTCCATGTGGATTCGGTGCTAACAACATGCCACTTGGTCTACAAATCATTGGTAAACACTTCGATGAAGCGACAATTTACCGCGTTGCACATGCGTTTGAGCAAGCAACAGACTATCATACAAAAAAAGCAAGTCTGTAAGGAGGCGAGCATAGATGAATTTAGAAACAATTATTGGTTTAGAGGTTCACGTTGAGTTAAAAACAAATTCGAAAATTTTCTCTGCGAGTCCAACAGAATTCGGAGCGGAGCCAAATACACAAACAAGTGTAATTGACCTAGGATACCCAGGGGTACTTCCTACTTTAAATAAAGAAGCAGTTAACTTTGCAATGAAAGCTGCAATGGCATTAAACTGTGAAATCGCAACGGAAACGAAGTTCGACCGTAAAAACTATTTCTACCCAGATAATCCGAAAGCTTACCAAATTTCTCAATTTGATAAGCCAATTGGTGAAAATGGCTGGATTGAAATCGAAGTAGACGGTAAAAAGAAACGTATCGGTATTACACGTCTTCACTTAGAAGAAGATGCTGGTAAATCAACGCATACAGCTGATGGTTCATTAGTAGATTACAACCGTCAAGGTATGCCTTTAATCGAAATCGTATCTGAGCCAGATATGCGTACGCCAGAAGAAGCATATGCGTACTTAGAGAAGTTAAAATCAATCATTCAATACACTGGCGTATCTGATTGTAAGATGGAAGAGGGTTCCTTGCGTTGTGATGCGAACATTTCCCTTCGTCCAGTTGGACAAGAGAAGTTCGGTACAAAAGCGGAACTGAAAAACTTAAACTCATTCACTTACGTACAAAAAGGCCTTGAGCATGAGCAAGTGCGCCAAGAAAAAGAATTGTTATCTGGTGGTATCATCCAACAAGAAACACGTCGTTATGATGAAGCAACGAAGAAAACAATCTTAATGCGTGTGAAAGAAGGATCTGACGATTACCGTTACTTCCCAGAGCCAGACTTAGTTGAACTTTACATCGACGATGAGTGGAAAGAAGCAGTTCGAGCTTCTATTCCAGAACTTCCAGATGCGCGTAAAGCTCGTTACGTTTCAGAAATTGGCTTACCAGCTTACGATGCACACGTATTAACATTAACGAAAGAAATGTCTGATTTCTTCGAAGCAACTGTTGCAGACGGTGCTGATGCGAAATTAACATCAAACTGGTTAATGGGTGAAGTACTTGCATACTTAAACAAACAACAAAAAGAATTAAAAGACGTTGCATTAACGCCTGCTGGTTTATCTAAAATGGTTCAATTAATTGAAAAAGGTACTATTTCTTCTAAAATCGCGAAGAAAGTATTTAACGAATTAATTGAAAAAGGTGGAGACCCAGAAGAAATCGTTAAAGCAAAAGGTCTTGTTCAAATTTCTGACGAGGGTACACTTCGTAAAGTTGTAACAGAAATTCTTGATAATAATGAGCAATCTATCGAAGACTTTAAAAACGGTAAAGACCGTGCAATTGGCTTCTTAGTTGGTCAAATTATGAAAGCTACAAAAGGACAAGCAAATCCGCCACTTGTTAACAAAATCTTACTTGAAGAGATTAATAAGCGATAATAATAGTAACTTGTAAAGATTAAGCAGAAAAACACCCGTACATGGGTGTTTTTCTAGGTTAATCAAACGTTTGTTTAAATGAGAGAAAATCGTTTAAACAAACGTTTGATTAACTGTCAAAAGTGGAAAAATGTTTGTATAGCAACTATGGTATGATAGTTGCAAAAAGGTGGGAATAATGATAAATCTAGACATAGAGGTTTTTTTCATCTCATGAAATAATAGATACTTATTATTCTTTATATGTAAATTGCTGTGAGGAAATAGATGGACATACATTTTTTGTAAAATAAAACAAAACCATCGAAATGAATATTTGTTTTTGATGGGCTACACGAATCGGGTTCTTACTGCCTGTTTGAGCGAGATAAAAAAGGATAGGAAGATGAGAGGAGGTAGGCATGGGAATACTGAATAAAATTTCGGTATGTTCTTTTTCAATACATAAAGAAATTTCCTGTGCTAATAAATGATGAAGCGAGCAAGAATTATTTATAATCCTACTTCTGGGCGCGAGCTATTTAAGAAGAGCTTACCAGAAGTATTACAAAAATTAGAACAAGCTGGATATGAAGCGTCTTGTCATGCGACAACTGGCCCTGGAGATGCGACTGTGGCAGCGAGGCAAGCTGCGGATCGTAAGTTTGATGTTGTTATCGCAGCTGGCGGTGATGGTACATTAAATGAAGTGGTGAATGGTTTAGTAGGGCATGAACATCGTCCGAAATTTGGAATTATTCCAGTAGGAACGACAAATGATTTTGCGCGTGCGATCGGTGTACCTCGCGCTATTGAAGAGGCTGCGGATATTATTTGTGAAGGAAAAACAGTTCCGTTAGATCTTGGTAGAGCGAATGATACATATTTTATTAATATCGCTGGTGGCGGTCGTATTACAGAATTAACATATGAAGTACCGAGTAAGCTAAAGACAGTATTAGGACAACTTGCTTATTATTTAAAAGGTATTGAAATGTTACCATCATTACATCCAACATATGTTGAAATTGAGTATGATGGAAAGTTGCTACAAGAAGAAATTACGATGTTTTTAATTACGAATACTCGTTCAGTGGGCGGCTTTGAAAAGGTAGCACCATATGCATCAATTAACGATGGCTTATTTGATTTATTAGTGCTGAAAAAAGGTTCTATCGCTGACTTAATTAAAGCAGCAACACAAGCGCAGCGCGGTGAACATATTAATAATCCAAAAGTACTATACACACAAGCAAATCGAATTAAAGTACATTCACCAGATAAACTAATGATTAATTTAGATGGTGAATACGGTGGAGATGCACCGATGGAATTCGAAAATATATATCATTGTCTTGAATTATTTGTTCCTGAACACCAAGAGGATGCCCTGTAAAGGCATCCTTTTTATTATATAGAGGAATTGTAAATTGGAAGTTAGTTTGATTTTTATGGTATTTTTACAATTCGTTTATTTTATATCCATACTTTATTGATACACTGGAGGAGATAAGAAACGAGAGGTAGGGTGCTATGGAGAAGGTAAAAGCAATACTATTTGATAAAGACGGGACGTTAATGGATTTTCATTCAATTTGGATAAAGGTAGCTGAAGAACTTGTGGCGGAATGTATCAATTTATATGAACTGCCAAAGTCAATGCAGCCTACTTTACTAAAAGAAATCGGCGTGGATGGGGTGTTTGTGAATCCTCGTAGCGCAATAGCGGCAGGAACAAGCCTTGATGTTGCAAAGGGGCTTTGTAAGTATATTACGTCATCTAAGGAAGAGGAAATGCATGAGTGGGTAAGTGAAAAGTTATTTTCTCTTATGTATGAGCATCGTTCCTATATGAAAATGACGGCGGATTTACCGAGAATTTTACAAGGTTTAAAGGATAGAGGATTTATTTTAGGTGTTGTTACAGCCGATGATTTTGCACCGACAGAATTATTTTTAAAACAGTATCAATTAGAGTCTTTTTTTGATTATGTTGTAGCTTCAGATACGTTTCCTGCACAAAAACCAGACAAAAGGATTGTAGAATCTTTTTGTGAGAAGTTTCATTTAGAAGCATGTGAAGTAGCCGTCGTTGGAGATACACCAACTGATTTATATTTAGCGAGAAATGGCGGTGATTGCTATGCAATTGGAGTACTATCTGGTACAGGAGATCGTCAAACGTTAGAACCACTTGCTGATCTAGTAGTACAATCTGTTGGGGAGTTTATTTCTCATTCGGGTGAGTTTATTTGGGAACGAGGAAAGTCTAATGTGTAAGAAAAATAAGTCTATAAGGACTCTTGATGAGTCTTTATAGACTTATTTTTTTATGTCGACATAGAAGGTATGTAGGATGAATACTGGAAAAGAATGTTGGCATACATTTTGCAATGAAAAGAGAAAACAATGTAAAGAAAAGGATGGGGTACGTAATGAACACAAAAAAATTTGCTAAAGTAAATGAACAAATTCCTGGACCGAAAGCAGCGTCTTTATTAGAACGCCGCCAAAATATAGTACCAAAAGGAGTAAGTAACGGCATCCCAACGTTTGTACAATCTGCAAATGGTGCTCTTGTAACAGATGTTGATGATAATCAGTACATTGATTTCGCGGGAGCAATTGGAACAATTAACGTAGGACATTGTCATCCAGCTGTGAAAGAAGCGCTTCATAAACAAGTAGATCAATACATTCATACTGGATTTAATGTCATGATGTATGAGCCATATATTGAATTAGCAGAAAAACTTGCGGCATTAGCGCCAGGAAGTTTTGATAAGCAAGTACTATTTTTAAATAGTGGTGCAGAAGCGGTTGAGAATGCAGTGAAAATCGCTCGTAAATATACAAAAAGACCTGGTATCATTGCATTTTCTAAAGGATTCCACGGTCGTACATTAATGACAATGACGATGACAAGTAAAGTAAAACCATATAAATTTGGATTTGGTCCATTTGCTCCTGAAGTATATAAAGCACCATTCCCGTACGAATATCGTCGCCCAGAAGGACTAACGGAAGAGCAGTACGATGACTTTATGATTGAAGAGTTTAAGAACTTCTTCATATCAGAAGTAGCACCAGAAACAATTGCAGCTGTTGTAATGGAACCTGTTCAAGGGGAAGGTGGATTTATCGTTCCAAGTAAGAAGTTTGTTCAAGCAGTACGCAATATTTGTTCAGAACACGGCATCTTATTTGTAGCGGATGAAATTCAAACAGGGTTTAGCCGTACAGGAAAATACTTTGCCATTGATCATTATGATGTCGTTCCAGATTTAATTACGGTATCTAAATCATTAGGCGCTGGTGTACCGATTAGTGGTGTGATTGGGCGAAAGGAAATTATGAATGAGTCTGCGCCGGGAGAGCTTGGTGGAACGTATGCAGGAAGCCCACTAGGATGTGCGGCAGCGTTAGCAGTACTTGATGTAATAGAAAAAGAGAATTTAAATGATAGAGCGATAGAATTAGGAAAAGTCGTAATGAATCGGTTTGAAGAGATGAAAAATAAATATAATTGCATCGGTGATGTGCGCGGTTTAGGGGCAATGTGTGCATTCGAGCTCGTTCAAGACCGTAAGACGAAAGCACCAGATAAAACGTTAACGGCTAACTTGTGCGCAGAAGCAAACAAATGCGGCTTACTTCTACTATCAGCAGGGACATACGGTAATGTTATTCGTGTGTTAATGCCATTAGTGATTACAGATGAGCAACTCGAAGAAGGATTAGCAATCATTGAAGAATCATTGCAAGTCTGTTATGAGAAAGCAAATACTGCTCGTGTTTAAAAGCTAAATAATAAATCGCAAACATTCTAGCTGACTCTATATAAAATGCAGAAAATTCACTTTATAATAAAGGTAGTGAAGTGAATCGATGGATTTTGGAAGTTAGGGGTGGCTAGGATGGTTGCAGAAAAGGAACGAGTGTTAATGGATTTACAAGATGTATTTGAATATGCGTTTGACGAAATTTTTGTGACTGATGAAAAGGGAATCGTTGTGCGTGTAAATAGTACATGTGAAAGGCACTATCAATTAGCTGCTAAAGAGTTAGTAGGTAAGCATGTAAAAGAGTTGCAGAAGGATGGTATCTTTTATCCATCGGCTACGTTAGAAGTAATTGAAAAAAAGAGGCCGATTGAACTCGTCCAAACGACAAAATCAGGAGAGTATTTACACGTTCGTACAAGGCCTGTTTTTGATGATGAAGGAAATTTAAGAAGAGTAATTAGTTACTCCCGTGATCTTACAGAGCTCTACCAATTACGTCAAAAGGTAGAGGAAATGGATAATCAGTTAAAAACATATAAAAAAGAATTAAGAGAAACATATGAACATGAAGGGCTTATTTTTAAAAGTATCGCTATGCAAAAAATAGTCGAGACAATTAAAAAAGTATCTGTAGTAGATAGTACTGTTCTAGTTTTAGGTGAGACAGGAGTAGGGAAGAGTCGATTAGTACGTCATTTACATGAAGTGAGTAACCGGAAGAATGAAAGTTTCTATGAAATTAACTGTGCGGCATTGCCAACAAATTTAATTGAATCAGAGCTTTTTGGATACTCAGGTGGATCTTTTACAGGTGCGAATCGTGAAGGAAAAAAGGGACTATTAGAATCCGCGCATAAAGGAACTCTTTTCTTAGATGAAATTGGCGAAATGCCGCTTGAAATTCAAGCGAAGCTTTTGCAAGTGTTGCAAGAAAAAACGTTTCGACCTATAGGCGGAAGAGAATTAAAAAAGGTGGACGTTAGAATTGTAGCGGCAACAAATCGAGATTTAAGTATGATGGTGAAACAAGGAACATTCAGGAAAGATTTATATTATCGTCTGAATGTCATTCCAATTGTAATTCCACCACTCAGGGAAAGAACGGAAGACATTTTACCGCTCATTTATCATTATTTACAGCACTTTAACGAGAAATATGGCCGGAATGTAAAATTAGCGCCTAGCACATTGCAAATGTTTGTTGGTTACCCGTGGGAAGGAAATAATCGAGAAATTGAAAATGTGATTGAGCGAATAGTTATAACTGCTGATGATATCGTGACGATAGAAGATTTGCCAATAGCGATGCAAGAATCAACGGTTGAACAGTCCGGTCAAAGTCTCTATAAAATGTTAGAAGAAGTGGAACGGAATATTATTTTGAAAGCATATAAAACATATGGATCGAGTTATAAAGTAGCGGAGTTTTTAAAAATAAGTCAATCTGCTGCCACGAGGAAAATAAAGAAACTTATAGAGGAGGAAGAAAACATTGGATAAAAAAGCGACGTTTGTAAATGTAGAGAAAAAGGCGATGTATATAAATGGTGAGTGGATTACATTGCAAGAACAAATCGAAGTAAACAATCCAGCAACGAAGGAAATATTTGCGACGGTACCAAAGGGTGGGGTAACAGAGGCAAAGCAAGCTGTTGATGCTGCCCATGAAGCTTTTAAATCATGGTCTAAGTTAACAGCAGCAGATCGTGCAGTGAAGTTAAAGAAATGGTTCACGCTTATTGATGAAAATAAAGAAGAGATTGCAGCGATTATGACGAGAGAACAAGGAAAGCCATTTGCAGAAGCACTTGGTGAAGTGAATTATGCAAATAGCTTTGTTGAATGGTATGCAGAAGAAGGAAAACGCGTATACGGTGAAATGATTCCTGCTTCTCATCCGAATAAACGTATTTTAGTTATGAAGCAACCAGTTGGAGTTATGGCAGCTATTACACCTTGGAACTTCCCAGCTGCTATGATTACGAGAAAGGTAGCGCCGGCGCTTGCAGCAGGATGTACGGCAGTTGTAAAACCTGCAAGTCAAACGCCGTTAACTGCGCTGAAATTAGCTGAATTAGCTCATGAAGCGGACATTCCAAAAGGTGTAATAAATATTGTAACAGGTAGTGCGAAAGCAATTGCGGATACGTGGATGGAAGATGGACGTGTTCGAAAGGTTTCCTTCACAGGATCAACGGAAATTGGGAAGGAATTAATGGCCAGTGCTGCACAAACGATGAAAAAGGTTTCACTTGAGTTAGGTGGTCACGCGCCGTTTATTGTTATGAACGATGCGGACTTAGATAAAGCGGTAGAGGCGGTAATCGGTTCGAAATTCCGTAACGCAGGACAAACGTGTATATGTACAAACCGAGTATTCGTTCAAGAAGAAGTATACGAAGTATTTGCAGAGAAGTTCCAAAAGGCAGTAGGGCAGTTGAAAGTAGGAGACGGTTTCGGTGACGGAACGACTGTAGGACCACTTATCGACGAGAATGCAGTTTCGAAAGTACAGGAACATATTGAAGATGCTATTAAACAAGGTGGAACAGTTTTATATGGTGGCCAAAAGGTTGCAGAGCTAGATGGACACTTTATGCAACCAACTGTAATTGGATTGGCGAACGATACAATGCTTTGTATGAATGAAGAAACATTCGGACCAGTTGCACCAGTTGCGAAATTCAAAACAGTGGAAGAAGTAATTGAACGTGCAAATCATACACCATATGGATTGGCTGCTTATATTTTCACAAAAGATATTAGTCAAGCATTCCAAATTAGCGAAGCGCTAGAGTACGGAATTATCGGTTTAAATGATGGACTTCCATCGGTTGCACAAGCGCCGTTCGGTGGCTTTAAAGAGAGTGGTATTGGCCGTGAAGGAGGCCATTTCGGTATCGAGGAGTATTTAGAAATTAAATATATTTCATTAGGACTATAAGTAGTATACTAGAATCTCTATAAGGTAACAGAGAAGGAGATTCTAGTATGGTATATTGGCTATTATTACTCGTAACAATTATTTTTGAAGTAGCTGGAACAATTGCAATGAAATTATCGAATGGTTTAACAAAGCTCGTTCCAAGTGTACTTATTTTCGTATTTTATGGGATTTGTTTCAGCGTATTTGCTATCGTTGTCAAAAAAATTCATTTAAGTATCGCTTATGCTATTTGGTCTGGGGTAGGAACATTACTTATTACAATCATTAGCGTATATTTCTTTAAAGAGCACATTAGCTTATTCCAAGCATTTTGTATTCTCTTTATCGTTTTAGGTGTAATTGGGCTTAAGGTTTCATCGGCATCATAAAAGGCTATCTTCCGATGTGGAAGATAGCCTTTTATTTGTATTAAAATGCCCAGTTACCTTTACGGAAGATTGGTTCATGTCTTCCGTCATCTGTAATACCATCGATATCAAGCTCGGCTGATCCGATCATGAAGTCGTTATGTGTAATACTAGTGTTTGCTCCGTTTTCAGCAAGTTCTTCTTTAGACATTGTTTTTCCGCCAACTAAGTTGAAAGCATAAGCACTTCCGATTGCAAGGTGGCAAGATGCGTTTTCATCAAATAGTGTATTGTAGAATAAAATATTTGTGTTTGAAATTGGTGAGTCATGAGGTACTAAAGCCACTTCTCCTAAGTAGTGAGAACCTTCATCTGTTTCTACTAAATGTTTTAAAGCCTCTTCGCCAGTTTCAGCTTTATAGTCTACGATACGTCCGTTTTCAAATGTTAACGTGAAGTTATCGATAATGTTACCTGCAAATGCTAACGGTTTTGTACTAGATACTTGACCGTTTACACCTGTTTTAAGCGGCATTGTAAATACTTCTTCAGTTGGAATGTTCGCCATAAATGGTACGTTCTTTTCATTTAAGCTACCAGCACCAGCCCATACATGCTTTTCTGGAAGTTCGATCGTTAAATCTGTTCCAGGACCTGTATAGTGAAGGGCTTTATAATGTTTTTCGTTTAAGTAATCAACCTTTGTATGTAACGTTTTATCGTGTTCTTTCCATGCTTCCACAGGATTTTCTAAATCAGCACGAGTAGCTTTGAAAATAGCATCCCATAGTTTTGCTTCTCGTTCTTCTGGTGCAACGTCAGGGAATACTTTCGCAGCCCATTCTTTTGTAGGGACAGAAATGACACACCAGCTTACTTTATCAGCTTGTACGTAATCACGGTATACTTTCATTGCTTCACCAGCTACTTTATGAGCTGTTGCGATACGCGTTGCTTCTACACCTTTTAATAAATCCGGGTTTTCTGCATAAATAGACATAAATGCAGCGCCTTCTTTTGCTAATTCTTCACGAGCGTGTGCTTTCCAAGATGGGAACTCAGCGAATGCTTCTTCAGGAGCTAGATCGAACTTTAAGCGTGTTAACGTCTCATCATTCCAATCCACATATACGTGTTTTGCACCAGATTTATATGCTTTTTCTGTAACGAGGCGTACAAATTGTACAGCTTCAAGAGGTGCACTAATTGATAAAGTTTGTCCTGGTTGAATATTAACACCAACATTGACTGCAAGGGCAGCATATTTCTCTAACGTTTGTTCAAATGACATATGTATAATCTCCTTTAATTTGAAAGATTTCTTACTATATATAATACAAGAAAATTCAAAAAATATATATAAATATAGCGTAAAAAGAGAGCTCAAAATATATTGAGCTCTCTTTTTTATTTAATCGAAGCAGCGAATTGTTCTACGGTTGTTGTATGATGTATGCGAACACGCTTCATTTTTAACAACTCATCGGGTTCACCTTTTGTAATGAATTTTCCGGGTTTTGTTGTCGTTGCAAATTGATAATATTTCTTCGTTTCTGCAACGACTTTATCATCTACATGGCCGAATGGATAAGCAACTGCAATAACAGGCTTACCTGTTATTTTCTCTAGCTTCTCCTTTGATTCTTTTAATTCTTCTTCATAGTTTGTAATTTTCGGCAAGTCTGCATGTGTTGCAGTATGAGATTGCATAGAGAAAATGCCAGAATCAACCATTTCTTTTATGTCAGATGTAGATAGTGATCCTTCTACATCAACGTTATCAACAATCATATATTCTGTTGCTGTAGGTTTAAACATATCGTCTTTTAGCTTTTGTAAAACATGAAATGCATTCATATTATTTTTCATACCGTCATCAAATGTAACGAAGATAGGTTTATTTACTTTATTAATATCGCCCCAACGTTCGAAAGTTAGTAATGTATAACCGTTGTCTTTTAAATATTTCATTTGGGCTTCAAAGTTAGCGGGTGAGACGAATAAATCTTTAATGCCTTGTCCGTGATAATCATCGATTGCATGATACATAAGAACGGGAACCTTTTGCTCGAAAGTAATAGTAGATTTTGTGAGCGGAATGGTTTTCCCATCTTCTTTTATTCCTATTGCTTCAATTTGGAACTCACCGCGTTTTCCTTCAAATTCTTTTAGGTCAAAAGGAAGTGAAAATTGCTTTTCCCTTTCTTTTGAAGATAAGGATTTAGCAGTTTCCTTTCCGTCAGCAGTTCGCCAAATTTTATATTGTACCTCAGTTAAAGTATCTTTTATATCTGCCATGTGAATAGTAGTGTTAGTAGATTCATATGTAATTGGGTTATAAGAAATTTTCCCTTGTTCTTGTACGGTCACTTCTTGTTTTTTAGTCTCTTGAACCTTTTTCTCTTTTTTAGGCTCTTGACTTACATTGCTAGTAGTACAACCTGCTAGAATAGCAGATGTGCATAAAGCGATTGCTGCGTATTTTCTCATAAAATCACCTTCTATTGTGTATTATGTTGCATACTTACATTTAAAATCCCCACCGCTGTAAGAGAGGTGGGGATATACCCTTGTTCATCATAGCATTTGAAGAAAATGTATGGAATGAGAAAAGTAACAATAGATAAAAAAATCACCTTACTTCAACGAGTAAGGTGATTTTTTATTAAATAAACAATCCAGCAATTGTTGCAGATAAAATAGAAGCAAGTGTTGATGCAAATAGCATTTTCCAACCAAATTTAGAAACGATGCTTCCTTGTTTTTCAGAAAGGGCACGGATTGTACCTACAATCGCACCAATTTGACTGATACTTGCGAAGCTAATTAAGAATACTGTAACGATTCCAACTGTACGTGGAGATAATGTTGCTGCAACATCTTTTAAATCAAGAATTGCTACAAACTCGTTTAATACAATCTTCGTACCCATAATACCACCAGCTGGGATAATATCTTGAGTTGGAATACCCATTAAGAATGCGAATGGAGCAAGTATATAACCGAAGATTTGTTGTAACGTAACAGCATATCCCATTGCACCTGAAGCTGCACTAATTACGTAGTTTACAACTTCCATCACACCGATGAAGGCGATCATTAATGCGGCAACGATACCAGCTACTTTTAAACCATCAAGCGCACCGTTAATCATTGCACCGATAAAGCTGTCACCGAATAAAGTTCTATCGAATTTTTGAATCACTTCATCTTCTTTCTTCGTATCAACTGGTGTTAATAGCGAACAAACGATTAAGCTTGAGAATAAGTTTAGCGGAAGAGCTGCTAGTACATATTTTGCATCTAACATCATTACGTATGATGCTGTAACAGAAGCAGAAACTGAGCTCATCGCAGAACAACAAATGATAAACATACGGTTTTTATTGAAATGTTGTAAATCATTTTTAATAACGATTAACGCTTCACTTGAACCGAAGAATACAGAGTTTACTGCGTGGAATGATTCAACGCGTGGTAAACCAGTAATTTTTGAAATGGCACCGCCGACAACGCGAACGATGAATGGTAAAACACCTAAGTAACTAAAGATAGAAAGTAGTGCTGAGAAAAATACGATAATTAATAGTACGTTTAAGAAAAAGACAAAATCTCTTTGAATTCCATTAAAGAGAAAATCGACACCTGTCGTACCAAGTTTAATTAGTTTGTTGAAAACTTTACCAATGAAAATAATGATTTGTTGACCAATCTTTGTGCCAAACATAAACCAACCGATTAAAATTTGAAAACCAATCATAATAGCAATTGCACGGAAGTTGATTTTACTTCTATTGTTTGACAAAGCAAAGCATAAACCTAAAACGACAAGAATACCGATAATGCTCATTACATATTGCATGTAGTTGCCCCTTTCAGAAGTTCGTATAAAGTTTGTACATAAAACGCTCGTTATATTACTAAAAATAAAACAAAGAAGTTTTATGTCATACGTAAGATGTCTGACCTTTTAGAAAAATAAAAATAAAAAAAGACCCATATGGATTCACTTTCATCTATGAGAGAAAGCTAATCAATATGAGTCCTTTTTTGCGCATAGGCTAATATTCATTAGTTTTCCCCATAGTCCAGCAATTTAAGGTTGCCGGGTAGAAACTCTCGATCCATATTATCGAGTATATATGAGGTAACATCGTCCGTATTAAATTAGTAGTAGCGTAACATTAACAGAGAACTATCGTCAATAGCTTTTTTTCTTCTGATAGAAATAGACCATATAAGTATGATAAAATGTAACGCAGTGTTATGAAAAAGAGAGGTCGGAAAATGAGTACAAAAATGACGCCACCAGTTGAAAAAAACGAGTTTATAGATGTAGTATTTGAAGATTTAACACATGATGGTGCCGGTGTTGCGAAAGTAAAAGGCTATCCTATTTTCGTTAAAAACGGATTACCAGGTGAAGAAGCACAAATTAAAATTATTAAAGTGAAGAAAAACTTCGCATTCGGTCGTTTAATGAAGCTTCATGCAGAGAGCCCGTATCGTAAAGATGCAGAATGCCCAGTGTACAATCAGTGCGGCGGTTGTCAGCTTCAGCACTTAACATATGAAGGACAATTACAAGCGAAAGAAAAACAAGTACGTGACGTTATGCAGCGCATTGGCGGATTAAGTGATGTTCCTGTTCATCCTGTACTTGGCATGAAAAACCCATGGGTATATCGTAATAAAGCACAAGTACCAATTGGAGAACGTGAAGGTGGACTTGTAGCTGGTTTCTATCGCCAAGGAACACATGACATCATTAATATGGAATCATGTTTAATTCAGGCAGAAGAAAACGATACATTAATTCAAGAAGTAAAACGTATTTGTGAAAAACATGGTATTTCAGCATACAACGAAGAGCGCAACAAAGGAACACTTCGTCACGTAATGGCTCGTTACGGACAAGTAACAGGGGAAATTATGCTTGTCTTCATTACTCGTACAGCAGAACTGCCAAACAAGAAAGCTATTATTGAAGAAATTGCTGCGAAATTCCCTGAAGTAAAATCCATTGTTCAAAACGTAAACACGAAACGTACAAACGTAATCTTCGGAGACAAAACGACAGTACTGTACGGATCAGAATATATTTATGACTTTATCGGTGATATTAAATTTGCGATTTCAGCACGTTCATTCTATCAAGTAAACCCAGAACAAACGAAAGTGCTGTACGATAAAACGTTAGAATACGCAAAATTAGATGGTAACGAAACAGTAATCGATGCCTATTGCGGAATTGGATCAATCTCCTTATTCCTAGCACAAAAAGCAAAAAAAGTGTACGGCGTTGAAATCGTCCCAGAAGCAATCGAAGACGCAAAACGAAACGCAGCATTAAACAACATGACAAACGCTGAATTTGGCGTAGGAGAAGCAGAAGTAGTCATTCCAAAATGGTACAAAGAAGGCGTAATTGCTGACACAATGGTCGTAGATCCACCGCGTAAAGGTTGTGATGAGGCACTACTTAACACAATCATCGACATGAAACCAAAACGCGTCGTATACGTATCATGTAACCCAGCAACATTAGCGCGAGACTTAAAAGTACTAGAAGAAGGCGGATATAAAACGCAGGAAGTACAACCTGTTGATATGTTCCCGCATACGACTCATGTAGAGTGTGTAGCTTGGCTTAAGTTGGTATAATAGGAAAGCAGTTGATATAGGAAAATCTATACCATCTGCTTTTTGGTTTATTGAGAGTTTGAAATTGTATTCATAGTGAGAGGATTTGAATTTGAAATGATAGATAATTTTTGGCGTGATTTACCACGACCATTTTTCGTACTTGCACCAATGGAAGATGTAACAGACGTTGTTTTCCGTCACGTAGTAAGTGAAGCTGGTCGTCCAGATGTATTCTTCACAGAGTTCACAAACTCAGATAGCTATTGTCATCCAGAAGGTATGAAAAGCGTACGTGGTCGTTTAATTTTTACAGAAGATGAACAACCGATCGTGGCGCATATTTGGGGAGATAATCCTGAATATTTCCGTCAAATGAGTATTGGTATGGCAGAGTTAGGATTTAAAGGCATCGACATTAACATGGGTTGCCCTGTACCGAACGTAGCATCAAGAGGAAAAGGTAGTGGCCTTATTCTACGTCCAGACGTTGCGGCAGAACTTATTCAAGCAGCAAAAGCGGGCGGACTACCTGTCAGCGTAAAAACAAGACTTGGCTTTAAAGAATTAAGTGAGTGGGAAGATTGGTTAACGCACATTTTCAAACAAGATATTGCAAACCTTTCTATTCACTTACGTACAAGAGAAGAAATGAGCCAAGTCGATGCGCACTGGGAGCTAATTCCGGAAATTAAAAAATTACGTGATCGTATTGCACCAAATACGCTCCTAACAATAAATGGTGACATCCCTGACCGTAAAACTGGGCTGGAACTTGCTGGAAAATACGGCATTGATGGCGTCATGATTGGACGAGGAATCTTTAAAAATCCATTTGCTTTCGAAAAAGAGCCAAGAGAGCATAGCAGTAAAGAACATCTAGATCTTTTAAGACTACAACTTGATCTTCAAGATCAATATGCAGAAGTATTACCACGCTCCATCACAGGACTACATCGCTTCTTCAAAATTTATGTAAAAGGCTTCCCTGGAGCTGCTGAACTAAGAAATCAATTGATGAGCACAAAATCAACGAATGAAGTGCGTACATTGCTTGATAAGTTTGAGGCGAGTGTGAATGTGGTAGAAGGTAGTGAAACGGTATAACTCCCCGAAGTAGAGATAGTGTGAATAGACAGATGAGAATCTTGACTCAGATGAGTAGGGATTCCCATCTGTTTTTTTATTTTAAGTAAATAAATTTTCGTAGCGAAAAAAATTGTGTGTGACCTCTAGTAATGACAAAGTATTTATCCTACAACTTAGTAATAAAAATATTAAATTAATTCCTATATTAAATTTATAAAAAACATTATAATAGTGAGAAATATGAAATGTTTTGTCGAATTAACAATGATAGCGCAGTAAATTTATAGTATTTGTTGGTTTTAAAAAAGAATTTAAGTTTGAATATAAATAGATATTTTCAATGAAATGGAGTTCGTTTTTATGTTGAAGGAACAAACGAGGTATTCTCGACTTGCGAATATAACTGAAATGATTAATACAAAATTAGATTTGCGTGAAGTGTTAGAGCAAGTCACAATAGCAATTTCTGAAGAAATCGTTCAATGCGATTCTGTTGGCATTTATTTGCCACAGGAAGATGGGACTTTTAGAGGGTATGTAGGAAAACCGGAAGTTATTAACGGATGGACACTGGATATGCATGTCATTGATACAGACATTGATCTGCTGGCGAAAGAAGTAATTGAAACAAAAAAGGCCATCTATATACCTGATACATCAAAAGATAACAGGCCGGACCCGAGAGCAGTGGAAGGGTTTCGAATTAAATCTTTATTCGTACTTCCTATCTCTTTTGAAGAAGAGTTATTTGGTCTAGTTTTTTTATTTGATTATGGAATTCCCATGAATTTAACAGAGTCAGAAATTCAAACAGTTGAGGCATATGTGAATATGGCGGCTGTTGCCATTCAAAATGCGAACAATTTAACTCATAAGGTAAACCTTATTGCTGAAAAACAGCTCTTATTAGATGTGACACGGGATTTATCTATGTGTTCTTCCATGCAGGAAAGTCTTGATACTTGTTTTTCCTATTTAGGAAAAGTTTTAGACAATTATAATATTGGAGTTCATTTACTGGATCCTTTAGCTAAGAAAAAAATTAGACCGGTGAAGTTAAGTAAGGATTCAGAATGGAAAGAAGAAGATTGGATTAAGACACATGATAAGATAAAATTTGATAAAAGTAATGATAGAGTCACGCAAGAGGTCATTGAAACAAAAAAGCCAATCTGGATTCCAGATGTTTATGCAGATCCGCGCCCCAACCATGATGTTTGCCGTAATTTTGGCATGAAGGGACTCTTTATGTTGCCATTGGTTTCAATGGGAGAGGTATTAGGACAAATATCTGTGGTCAATCTAGGAGATAGTAATTTTAGTTATTCTGAAGGGCAGATACAGCTGTCACAATCTATTGTCGATGCAACTGCCTCCACGCTATCAAACCTTTTATATATGGAAAAGCAGGAAATTATTATCGAAGAGAGGACTTCAGAAATTACGGTTAAAAATAAGGAACTGGAACGAGTAATAACTGAATTACAACAGCTTAGCCGTGAGAAGGAATTGATTCTCAATTCTGCTGGAGAAGGAATTTTCGGTTTAGACCTTGATGAAAATATTACCTTTTGTAACCCAGCTGGTGCATCCATGTTAGGCTATGATATAAAAAATGAATTAATAGGAAAACCGTCCAGTATGGTTTTCAACGGAATTGAAGCAGGAAAGAAAAAGCAGGTGGCCTCAGGTTGCGATGAGAATTGGAATCTTTACGATAAAACTGAGCAGTTTTTTAGAAAAGATCAATCCTGTTTTCCGGTGGAGTATGTCATTTCCTCTATAAAAGAAGGGGATGAAATTGTCGGAGAAGTCGTTACCTTTAAAGATGTAACTCAAAGGAAACAAATGGAGGAAGAAATAAAATACCATGCTTATTTTGATAGTTTAACAGACCTACCTAATAGAGTTCTACTAAAGGACAGACTAACTCAAGGGCTGACATATGCTCAATTACATGCTGAAAAATTAGCAGTTCTGTATTTAGATTTAGACAGGTTTAAGTTTGTGAATGATACGCTCGGGCATAGCTTCGGTGATCTGCTGTTGCGAGAAGTTGCAAATCGATTAAGTGCTTGTGTTCCTAAAAGTGCTACGGTCTCGAGACAGGGTGGGGATGAATTTACTATTTATTTACCCAATATTAAAAGTGAAAAAGAAGTGTTAAAGGTAGTAAATCGTGTCATTGATTCTTTTTCAAGGCCATTTCAGTTAGTAGACAATGAAATTTATATGAAAACGAGTATTGGTATTAGTATATTTCCTGATAATGGTGATACGACTGAAATCTTAGTTAAAAATGCAGACACAGCTATGTACAAATCGAAAGAAATATCAGGAAGTAGCTATCATTTCTTCAGTGAAGGAATGGATACTAGAACTTTTGAAAGCATTAAGCTAGAAAATGATTTGTATAAGGCATTGGAACAAGAAGAACTTGTAATCTATTACCAACCGCAAATAAATGGTAAAACGAATGAGATTGAAGGTGTAGAGGCTTTAATTAGGTGGAACCATCGAGAACATGGGATGATATCGCCTGATAAATTTATCCCAATAGCTGAAGAAACTGGATTAATAGTCCCGATAGGTGAATGGGTTCTAAAAGAGGCCTGCAGGCAATTAAAGAAATGGTACGATCAAGGTTTCCCATTAATTAGTATGTCCGTGAATTTATCTGCGCGTCAATTTGAACAAAGTGATTTATTTGCTGTGGTCAAAAATGTTCTCGAGGAAGTAGAGTTATCTCCGAGGTATATACAACTAGAACTCACTGAAAATTTAATTGTTAAAAATACAGAATCAACTTTAAAAACAATGAAGAAATTAAAAGGTCTAGGAATCAACCTTGCTATTGATGATTTCGGGACTGGTTATTCATCTTTAGGTTATTTGAAAAAATTGCCTATTTCAACGTTAAAAATTGATAAATCCTTTGTACAGGATATGACAAAAGATGATGCAGCTATTACGAATACTATTATTACGCTGGCTAAGAATTTGAACCTTGACGTTATTGCTGAAGGTGTTGAGACAAAGGAACAGGTCGAATTTTTATCTGCACGAAATTGTTATTTGATGCAAGGGTATTTTTTCAGCCGTCCTATGGCAGCTGAAGACATCGAAAAACTTTTTTTAATAGAGAAATAAATTAAAAATGAATGGAGCATACACATGAGAGCAGCCCGAAATGTATTAGAATATTTAATAGCTAATGAAGTTAAACATATATTTGGTATCCCAGCTGGTTCTGTAAATGCGTTTTTTGATGAACTTTATGATATGCCTGAATTAACACCAATCGTAGCAAAGCATGAAGGGGCAGCATCCTATATGGCTGCCGCTTATGCTAAATATACAAATCACCTAAGTGTATGTATTGGTTGTAGCGGACCAGGGGCCACAAATCTTGTGACGGGCGCAGCCAATGCTATGCGAGAGCACTTACCTGTTTTATTCATTACAGGTGCTGTACCTAGAAATACGGTAGGTTTAAATGCATCACAAGAATTAGATGTAGAACCAGTTTTCAGATCTGTTACAAAATATAGTGTTACGATTAATGATGTAAAGGATGTACTTAAAGAAGTTGCACTAGCAATTGAAATTGCTCTATCCGGAGTACCAGGACCTGTCCATATTGCGATACCGATTGATATTCAACACGAAAATATTGAAATTGTTGAAATGCCGCCACTTCCTAAAAGACTTCCTATTGTTCCTGATCTATGTACAATAGAAGAAACAGCTAGAGAGTTAGTAAAAAGGGAGAAGGGTTATATTTTTGTAGGACAGGGAATAAGAAACTCTGTTGAGTCATTAATAGAGGTGGCAGAACTGCTGAATTGGCCGATTATAACAACTCCACAAGCAAAGGGATATATCCCTGAGGAACATCCTCTTTTAGTCGGAGTGTTTGGATTTGCTGGTCATGAGGCTGCTTCAGCGTTGATTAATGAGGGTGATGGAAAAGCACTATTGATTGTAGGCTCCAGCTTGGGGGAAACTGCGACAAATAATTATAATGGAAACTTAATAAAAGATCGCTTCTCTGTTCAAATGGATTTTGAACAATCTGTTTTTAATCGGAAGTACAAAGTGGATATTCCAGTACTAGGCGATATCAATTTAAGTTTATTAATGTTAATAGAAGAATTAAAGACTTTAGGGTTGCAAAAGGAAAGCACTGAGCTTACCGTTGAAAAGAAAAAAGAGGAAGAGAATACGGAGGAATATAATACGAAAAATGTTCTCCTGACGCTTCAAAAATGTTTACCGTCAACTACTAGATATTCTATTGATATTGGTGAATTTATGGCGTATGTCATCCATCACATGAAGGTAGTAGATATTGATACTTATAATATTAATGTGCATTTTGGCGCAATGGGAACCGGGATTGGTTCTGCGATTGGTTCAAAACTAGCTGAACCGGGACGCCCTGTTGTATGTATTACAGGTGATGGCTGCTTCTTCATGCATGGAATGGAAATATTGACGGCAAAGGAATATAATTTACCAATTTTATTTGTTGTGATGAATAATGCCCGTTTAGGAATGGTATATCACGGTCATTCGTTACAGTTCCGTAGGACTCATCCATCCTTTGAACAGGAATCAATTAATATTAGTGCTATGGCCGCGGCTATGAATATACCAAGTTACAGAATCACTGAACTAGAAGATATCAATCAAGGTGTTATAGACGGCTTAATGAATTCAAATGGGCCAGCAGTACTAGAGGTAGCTTTAGTCGATAATAATACTCCTCCTATGGGAGACAGAGTTAAATTTTTATCTTCTTTTGGAAAATAAGTTTATTTTATTCACCGTATAAAAAAATCATATAGGGATTTCCTATATGATTTTTTTTATAAAGAGGGATATGAATTGTGAATTTCCTTAAGGATCATTCCGATAATCTGCCCTTTATAGGCATCTGGAATTGCTTCCCCAGATGGATTTGAGTAATAGTAACATCCATTCCCTTCATCGTAAGAGAACCCAAAGTTTGTTAATGATTGCTGTAGGTCCTTCGGCAATTCTTCTAATCCAGTTTGTTCAGTGAAATAGTCAGTAGGAAAAACCTTTACATCGACATCCCCTAATCCAGTATGAACAACAAATAAGTCTTGTTCATCTCGAACAACCCACTGATCTTTAGAAAATAAAGAAATTCTTGCCCCTTCTAAAGAGGATATTGCATCTAAGTTAATACCAAAAATTTGATTGATAAGTTGGCGGATTTCTATTCCTGTGGCCTTTCTTCCGTAATGGATGAGGGTAGAATCTATGGCCTTTATAGCAATATTCTCAGTTGAGGAACCTGCTCCTGTCAGTATCCATTCTTTTGATAGGACAGGTTTAGTTGTTAAATCAAATTTGAAAATGGACATTACAATGTTACAAATCTCGGTACTGGTTATTTTTCCTTGGTGAGAATCAAGATGTTTGTCCATTAATTCTACTTTTTTCACTCGGTCTACACCTTTTTCTAACATTTACAACAAACTCCAATCATAAAAATAAAGTATGTTTTTTTATTAATAACATAGAAAGAGTTTAAAAAAATCTTGCCCTTCCGCTAAAAATATAGACTGGATATTCTCCACTCAACTGAAAGCCCTTAAAATGCTGTTATTCTATTATACTAATTAATACCTGTGTATTGTTATAAAAAAAATTAAGATATACTTTATAGAAAAAAGGGAACTAAAAAGCATTCGAATCTCTTCCTAGATTGAATCCTAACTAGCATTAATCCACCTAAGACTACAAAACCTCCCCCTAAAATGTTAAAGTAGTAACTTAACGACATAAATTTACACATGCTAAAAGCATTACTATAATCAACATTTCAGGAGGAAACACAATGGCAATGAGCAACAACGATATATTAAAAAGAGTAAGATACGCTTTAGATATAAGAGATATAGATATGGTAGAAATCTTTAAACTTGGCGGGATGGAAGTAACGAAAGAAGACGTAGTTGATATGCTTACAAAAATAAAGAGAGCGCCTCAGCATGAAGCTGAAAATGATGAGGTAGCTGAAGATGAGTACGTAAAAACATGCGATATGATGATGTTAGAAGCATTTTTCAATGGATTTATTACTTTAAAAAGAGGGAAGCAAGATCCGAAACCAGGGCAACCGGCACCTGTACAAAGTAAAGAGAGTGCGAATAACCTTCTTCTAAAGAAAATGAAAATCGCACTTTCATTAACAACTGAAGATGTACTTGATATATTAGATAGCGTAGGTGTTACGGTAACAAAGGGAGAACTAGGCGCCCTATTAAGAAAAAAAGGCCATAAAAATTACAAAGAGTGCGGCGATAGATACGCAAGGAATTTCATTAAAGGATTAGGTGTAAAGTATAGAGGATAATAAGTCCGTTAAGGCAGTAAATGATATAATAGGTAGAGTAGGACGTTCGTGTCCTATTCTTTTTTATTTGTAAAATAATACATTAGGTGATGAAATGGTACATACATATTTAGGTGAGACGATTCATTTTCATATAACTTATAAAAAGAAAAAATCCGTGCGTCTTTTTATAGATTCGTACGGAAATGTGGAAGTGCAGGCTCCAAAGGGAACACCTGTTGAATACTTAGTCCAGTTGCTAGAGGAGAAGTGGGATTGGATTCAGACAACACGTAAGGAAATGCAGGAGCGGGCGCTTGGACCACAGGAAAAGGATTATGATCAAGGAGAGGGATTTCTGTATTTAGGAAATACGTATCCGATACAGATTTCTCAAGATGCAAGTATTACGCAAGACAGTGCAGTGTTTGAAGGAGATAAGTTACACATTTATGTGAAAGAGCTTAAGGATGAAAAAATCCAGCAAGCTTTAAAACGATTTTACTATAAGCAGTGTAAGTCATTAGTAGAGAAGAGTATTAAAGCACATCAAAGTAACTTCAAAACAAAACCTCGTTCTATTCGTATTACAGATAGTAGCCGAACATGGGGCACTTGTGATTCAAATTTACAGCTAACATTTAATTGGAAGCTAGCGATGGCACCACAGCGAGTAATCGATTATGTAGTTGTTCATGAAATGTGTCATATGGTTCATTTAAATCATGATCGCTCTTTTTGGCGTCTTGTCGGGAAGATAATGCCTGATTATAAGGAAATGGAGAACTGGTTAGCGTTATCTAGTTGGAAGATGACGGTTTAGTAGGTAGTGGTGTGCTTTATAGAGGTTGCGATTATTGTCAATAATTGTCGGTAAGTTGATATGTTTCAAAAATCGCTGATATATTTGGAGTTGCAATCGATATGGTCAATGAAGAGAAAGCAAAAGGAGATGTCATAGCAGACATCTCCTTTTTTTGTTGTAGCAATTATCGCCCAAACCTCACAACAAAATCTTCATCCACTTTCTCCATCTTATACCCACGATACCCTTCCGAAAGCAACGCCTGTTGTCCACCAGCATTGTTCATTGGAATGCTCTTAATATCCGTCCAATCCCTTTCATTGTCCCCACGCAATTCCTTCACAAAAACATACCGCATACTTCCGCCATACTTCTCTTTCAGTGCAGCAATCTTCATCCCTTGCGCGAATTTATCCTTCAAACTCGGAATGTTAAAAGGGGCAACGGTGCAGCAAACATAGTCGTATTTGCTATCGTCTTTTTGTAATTCGTTCATAATAACTGTCGCTAATATTTTTTGCATCCCATTTCCTCGGCAGTTTGGATGAACATTTGAGATTTCTTGATAGATGACGCGATGTAGTTCGCTTTCTGGTATGCCAATATCAAGTCCTAAATGTTCATCGTCGATAGGAGGGACGAGTAGGGCACGAAATGCGATAAGTTCGTTTTCGATAAAAGCACCGATCATCATGCCGTTTCCTTCTAGAATGTATTGAAACTCTTCTAGCGAGAGTGGTTGTAAGCGACTTTTATCCTCTAGCGCCGCAACTACGACGTTTTGTAGTGATAAGATTTGCTCGATGTGCTCTAGTGATAGTAATGTAACGTGAAATGGATCGTTATTTTGTTTTAATGATCCTTTGTATAGAACTGTCATGCGTTAGTCCTCCTTTAGCGTACAACGTCTTGAAAGACGGTTAGTTCTTGTAGGGTATTTTCATTTATTTCAATGCCGAGTCCTGGATTTTCGTTTAAGCGAATAAATGGTACGTCATAGTGTAAGTTTCCGATGTCTTTCGTGAACTTTAATGGACCTGTAAGTTCAACGCTCGTAATGATTTTTTTCGAGAAAGCGACATGGAATCCTGCGGAAGAGGCAACGGATGATTCGACCATGGATCCAACTTGGCATTCAATGCCGGCCATTTCTGCTTGGTGAGCGAGTTTTACAGCGGGATATATGCCACCGCATTTCATTAGTTTTATATTTACTTTATCAGCCGCGTCTAATTTAATGATTTGGCGCATTTCACGAGTACCTTTTAATCCTTCATCAATCATAAGAGGAAGGTCTGTTTTAGAACGAATGTGAGCCATTGCGTCAATATCGTCTGCGACAACAGGCTGTTCAATCCAGTCGATGTTTACATGACCTAATGAACGAAGTGCTGTTAATGTGTTGGCGCTATTTTTCCACCCTTGGTTTACATCAACGCGAATCGCAATATCATTTCCTACACGTTCACGTACCGCTTCAATTCTTTTTACATCTTCTTTTACATTTGTACCGACTTTCATTTTGAAAGATTGGTAACCTTTCTGAATCATAGAGGCAGCTTCTTCAGCCATTTCTTCTGGATCTGCGATACTTAAGACGTGAGTGACAGGAAATTCTTCATGGTAGCGTCCGCCAATTAATTGATATATAGGTTGATTTAGTTTTTTGCCCATTATATCAAAACAAGCAATATCTATTGCAGCTTTTGCAGTAGGAACACCGTAAATTGTATTGTCCATCATATCGTGTATTTTCTCGATATTCATTGGATTTTGCCCGATAAGAGCAGGAGCAAGTGTATGTTTTAAAGTATGGAAAGTACTTTCCCATGATTCGCCTGTAACGTGATCATCAGCAACGCCTTCACCGTAACCGATAATGCCTTCATCTGTTTCCATTTTGACGATAATAGAAGGCATATCAGAATAAGAACCATAACTAATAACAAACGGATCGCGAAGCGGTAAACGAATTGCATAAAGATGAATAGCTGTAATTTTCATTGGGTAGAGACCCCTTCCTGTTTACAATAGTTTTGTACATTTGATATAGTTGACGTTAAATAGTCGTTAATTGATGATAAGGAGTTAGAGAAATGATGATAAAAATTGCAGTTGTCGGTTCAAAAGAGTTTATGGAGACACTTTTACCTGTTGCTCATAAACTAGAAGAAATAGAGATTGATCCATATATTTATCTTCATCCGGCAGAATCTTCTGAACTATTAAAGCGTTTAAAGCCTTGTGATTTTATCTTTTTCTCAGGTGCTTTACCTTATTATATGGCAAAAGAAATAAGAGAACAATTACGAATTCCGAGTACGTACTTACAGCAAGACGAGACAACCATCGCGTCTTCCATTCTTTCTGTCATATATCACCAAGGTATTCAACCACATCAAATCTCAATTGATTTAGTAGACCGTTCCTTCATTACAAATGTGTTCCATGATATCGGCATAAAAGAAAAGCCACAAGTGTTTGATTATAAAAATATGCTGTGGAGTAAAGATGAAATAAATAGGGTTATTGATTTTCATGTAGCTAAATATCAATCTGGAGAAGCTCATTTAGCTTTAACTAGTATTCACGCTGTCTATGATGAACTTCAAAAAATAGGTATTCCTTCAGAGCGTATGATAGACCCGAAGCAATCTATTATACGTGGGTTAAAAGATGCAAAAATAAAAGCCGAGTTAGCAAAAAGCCATTCAGCTACCGTTGGTGCTTGTATGATTTCTTCTTTAGAATTAAGAGAAGGTTTGCTTGAGCAATTAGATACCATTTCAAAGGCACTACATGGTTCATTTAAAAAAGTTGATGAAATGACATTCATTTTGTATACGACTCGTGGTGATATTGAATCGATTATAAAAACGAATATGTTAAATAATTTATTTGCGAGTATAGAAGGAACGATAGCTATTGGATTTGGTTACGGAAAAACTGTAAAAGAAGCGGAGCAAAATGCTAAAATCGCTCAAAATTTTGCGAAGAACAATCCAATAGACCACTGTTTTTATATACTAACAAGTGATAAAGAACTATTTGGTCCGTTCCCGAAAGAACAGAGAGTCCAAAGTTTGAAGAATGAAAACCCGGAACTCATGAAAATAGCGAAGGAAACGAAACTTAGTCCAGCAAACTTATCAAAAATTATTCAATTTAGTCAATCACATCCGTCATTGAAGTTCACAGCAGCAGATCTTTCTGAATACTTACAAGTGACTCGGCGATCAACAGAAAGGTTATTAAAGAAACTAGTTGATTATGGATATGCTCATATTTGCGGCGAGGAAATGCCCTATCAACAAGGGCGCCCTCGCGCAATATATGAAATGAATTTACCGGTATCTTTAAGCTTCTAGTTGAGCTTTTTGTTTTTTTAGTAGTTCTGCTTTTTCAATGTCTGATAGTTTTGTAATTGTGAGACCAGTTATGCCGTAAATGATTGAAATAATAGGTACGATGAAATTCAATATAGCATAAGGAGCATATTCGAATGCGCCAACTCCAAGTGTTGCGAGTATAAATACACCACATGTATTCCAAGGTACGAAAACAGAAGTTAATGTTCCGCCATCTTCTAATGCTCTGGATAAATTTTTAGAATGTAGTCCCTTTTCTGTGTATGCATTTGCGTACATTCTTGAAGGAACAACGATCGAAATATATTGTTCAGAGCAAGTGAGGTTCGTTGCAAAGCAAGATGCGATAGTAGAAGCGATAAGTCCTTTTGCTGATGTCGCTAATTTTAAAATTTGATTTACAATTGAGCGAAGAATACCAGTATGTTCTAGTACTCCGCCGAAAGTCATAGCGACAATTGTCATAGAAACTGTATTCATCATCGAATCTAAGCCACCGCGGTTAAATAGTTCGTCCACTAGCTTGTTGCCAGTGTCTATGACAAATCCAGCTTGGAGTGCACCGACAGAGGCTGAGACAGAACCACCTTGAATAAAGACTTGTGATAAAAATCCTAAAATAATACCTACGAGAATAGCTGGTATAGCTGGCACTTTTTTAGCGACCAATACCATAACGACTACAGGTATGATTAATAGGAAAGGTGAGATAACAAAGTTTTGTTGCAGCACTTGTAACGTTTGATCGATACTTTTTGCATCAATATTGTTATCGCCGAAGCTTCTTCCTAAGAACGCATAAACGATAAGAGTAATAATTAAACCTGGAATTGTAGTAAATAACATATGACGGATATGCGCGAATAAATCTGTATTTGTTAATCCTGCGGCTAAGTTTGTCGTGTCTGAAAGCGGTGACATTTTATCGCCGAAATAAGAACCGGAAATGATAGCACCGGCAACCATTGGAGCTGGGATTCCCATACTTAGGCCAATTCCCATTCCTGCAACACCAATTGTTCCCATTGTAGACCAAGAGCTACCGATAGCTAATGCAACAATAGAACAAATAATTGTAATTGAAACTAAAAATAGTGATGGAGTTAAAAGTTTTAAACCGTAATAAATCATTGTTGCGACAATTCCGCCGCCAATCCAAGCACCGATCGTTAAACCTACAAGAATAATGATAACGATAGCTGGTAATGCAAGACGAATTCCTTTATACATTGCTTCTTCAATATCATGCCATTTGTAACCGTAACGCCAAGCGACGATAGAAGCAACGGTTGTACCGATAATAAGTGGGACGTGAGGGCTTTGTTTTAATACAACAATTGTAACCATCATAACTGCAACTGTAATGATAATAGGGATTATTGCTACTCCAAAAGGTATTTCTTTTTTCATAAACTGCCTCCTCATTATGTATGTTTGTATTTTTAGAATTGTCGCAAAATAGACGCTATTAAGTTATAATAACTAAAAATATATGTAAGCGTCAATAAAAAACAGAAAATAAGGAATGTTCTATCGTTATGAAGTGAGTAGAAATAAGTTGTCGATTGCATTTGAAAATAAACAATTGACTTTTTTCTTAAAATTCAATATGTTCATAAAAACATCTGTTTTTCATAAGTATAATTAACCTGAATGGTTTTGGAATTTGGGAAGGAGAATGTAGCTTTGAAAACATTAGAACTACAAGAGCGTTTAACTGAAATTTTCCAGCATTTACATGAAAACCCTGAAGTGAGTTGGAAAGAGTATGAAACGACAGCGTATATTACTAACTTTTTAAAAGAAGAAGGAATTTCATATAAAATATTTGATGATTGTCCAGGCGTGATTGCGGAAATCGGAAGCGGAAATCCAGTTATTGCAATTCGTGCCGATATGGATGCACTATGGCAAGAAGTAGACGGAGAATTTAAAGCGAATCATTCATGTGGTCACGATGCTCATATGACAATTGTGATGGGGCTTATTTTACAATTGAAAAATATGAGATGGGGTAGTGGAACGGTTAGATTTATTTTTCAGCCGGCAGAAGAAAAGGGAAATGGCTCTTTAAAGATGGTAGAGAAGGGTGCTGTGGATGATGCTGACTTCTTGTTTGGTGTTCATTTAAGACCAATTGAAGAATTGCCTTTGAAACAAGCTGCCCCATCTATTCGTCACGGAGCGGCAGGATTTTTAGAAGGAACAATTCATGGAGATGATGCACACGGGGCACGCCCACATCAAGGGATAAATGCAATTGATGTTATTTCTATGATCAATATCGGTTTGAAAAATATATGGCTACCACCGCAAAGTTCATATTCAGTAAAGATGACAAGGTGCCAAGCTGGTGGCGATAATTTAAATATTATTCCGGGAAACGGTCATTTTAGCTTAGATGTAAGGGCAGAGAGTAATACATTATTAGAAGAATTGAAGAAAAAAATAGAACATGTAATAGAATCGGCCGCATCGATGGGATCGGAAACTTCATATAAATGGATCGACCTTGCACCAGGAGCTGAAGTGTCAGAAGAAGCTGAGTGCTTTATGCGAAAAGGCATTCTTGAAGTATACGGGGAAGAGGGATGCACTGGACCGCTGTATACGACAGGAAGTGATGATTTCCATTACTACACAGTGAAGAAACCACATTTAAAAGCTGTCATGCTGGGGCTAGGGGCGAACCTACAACCTGGATTACACCATCCGTATATGAAGTTCGATTATAGTTGTATTATGGATGGGGTAGAAATATTGAAGCAAACTGTATTGAAAGTATTAGAGGACAGGGGCTAGAGAGCTCCTGTTTTTTTGTAGGGATTTGTCGGTAAGTCGATATATTGGAAAAATCGTTGATAAATTTGAAGGTACGATAGATATATTCGAAAAATCGTCGGTATAATTTCACGTACCAATTGATTCAATGAAAAATCCCTCTCCGGTACATGGTGTATAATAATAAGTACCATTTCTTAATAGGAGAAAATCAATGAACGAACAATATTATGATGCAGTTTTAAACATAAAAACAGTCGGTGAGCAAAAAGGGTTTAACAAGTCTATGCACTATCACCGTTATGAACCGACGCCATATAGCGGATTAGATGAGTTATTGAATCAATATGAAATAAGAAGTAGCGACAGGGTTGTAGATTTTGGATGCGGAAAAGGACGATTAAACTTTTACATGCACCATAAGTGTGGTACTTCAGCGGTTGGAATTGAAATGAATGAAGCGTTTTATAAAGACGCGTTGGATAATCTTGATCGTTATGCACGAAAGGTAAGAAACAGCAAAGATAAAATTGGGTTTGAATGCTGTTTAGCGCAGGAATATGAAATTGATCCACGTGATAACCGGTTTTATTTCTTCAATCCATTTTCTGTACAAGTGTTTATGAACGTAGTAAATAATATTTTACTTTCGGTAGAAGAGACGGAGAGAGAAGTGGATATTATTTTATATTATCCTTCTGAAGATTATATTTTCTTCTTGGAGAATCAGACTGCGTTCGAGCTGAAGAGAGAAGTAAGGTTGCCTGGGGCTTATGAGAAGAATGGGAATGAGAGATTTTTAGTTTATACATTAAGAGTATAAAAAAGCAGGTGCCACGGCACCTGCTTTTCTTTACTCACGTCTATATAATTAGTTACGGATTAAGTAATCAAATGCACCTAAAGCTGCGTTTGCACCTGAACCCATAGAGATGATGATTTGTTTGTACGGATTATTTGTACAGTCACCTGCAGCAAACACTCCTGGTACGTTTGTAGCGCCGTGCTTGTCTGTTACGATTTCACCGCGAGCGCGTTCAACTGTTTCACCTAACCAGTCTGTGTTTGGTACAAGACCGATTTGTACGAATACACCTTGTAATTCAACGTGATGAACTTCTTCAGTTTCACGATCGATGTAAGAAATACCGTTTACTTTATCAGTACCAGTGATTTCTTTTGTTTGAACGTTTTTCAGAACAGTTACGTTTGGTAAGCTGTTAAGACGCTCTTGTAATACAGCATCAGCTTTTAATTCTGGCATGAATTCAAGAACAGTTACGTGCTTAACGATACCTGCTAAGTCGATAGCTGCTTCAATACCAGAGTTACCTCCGCCAATAACTGCTACGTCTTTTCCAATGAATAATGGACCGTCACAGTGTGGGCAGTATGCTACACCTTTATTTTTGAACTCAGCTTCACCTGGTACGCCAACGTTACGCCAGCGAGCACCTGTTGAAACGATTACGCTCTTACTTTTCAGAATAGCGCCGTTTTCAAGTTCCACTTCAATAAGTTCTTTTTTCTCTAAACGTTTTGCACGTTGTAGATTCATTACATCGATGTCGTATTCTTTTACGTGCTCTTCAAGGCTTGCTACTAGCTTAGGACCTTCAGTGCGTTTTACGCTGATGAAGTTCTCAATACCCATAGTATCCATTACTTGACCACCGAAGCGCTCAGCAACGATACCAGTGCGGATGCCTTTACGTGCTGCATAAATTGCTGCACTTGCACCAGCAGGGCCGCCACCAACAACAAGAACATCGTATGGATCTTTATCAGAAAGCTCTGATGCATCTGGACCGTTACCCATTTTAGCTAAAATTTCTTCAAGTGTCATACGACCGCTTCCGAAAGATTCGCCGTTTAGGAAAACTGTTGGTACTGCCATGATGTCTTTGCTTTCTACTTCCTCTTTGAATGCAGCGCCATCAATCATAGTATGTGTAATACCAGAGTTTAGAACGCTCATTACGTTAAGAGCTTGTACAACATCAGGACAGTTATGACAACTTAGGCTGATATAAGATTCAAAATGATATTCGCCTTGAATGTTTTTAATTTGATCGATTAATTTTTGTTCAACTTTTGGAGCGCGTCCACTTACTTGTAGTAAAGCTAACACTAATGAAGTAAATTCGTGTCCTAATGGAATACCAGCGAATACAACACCAGTGTCTTCACCAGGGCGATTTACGCTAAAGCTTGGTGTTCTCTCTAATTCAACTTTTTCTACTGTAATCTTAGATGACATAGTAGCTAATTCGTCTACTAGAGCTAACATATCTTTAGATACGTCATTGTCTCCAGCGCTTACTTTAAGTAAAATATCGTTCTCCATTAACTGAAGGTATTGGGATAGTTGTGTTTTTATATCTGCATCTAGTATCATTTTGATCGAACTCCTTAGATTTTGCCTACAAGGTCAAGGCTTGGTTTAAGTGTTGCAGAACCCTCTTGCCATTTAGCTGGGCAAACTTCACCTGGGTTGTTACGTACGTATTGAGCTGCTTTAATTTTGTTAACAAGAATGCTTGCATCACGGCCGATGCCGTCAGCATTTATTTCCATAGATTGGATAACGCCGTCTGGATCGATGATGAATGTACCACGAGCAGCAAGACCTTCTTCTTCCATTAAAACATTGAAGTTTGTAGTGATTGTGCGAGTTGGGTCACCAATCATAATGTATTCGATTTTGCCGATAGTTTCTGAGCTATCATGCCATGCTTTGTGAGTGAAGTGAGTGTCTGTAGATACAGAGTATACTTCAACGCCTAAGTCTTTTAGAGTTGCATATTGGTTTTGTAAGTCTTCAAGTTCAGTTGGACAAACGAATGTGAAGTCAGCCGGGTAGAAACAAACTACACTCCATTTTCCTTTTAAACTTTCGTCAGTAACTTGGATAAATTCTCCATTATGGTAAGCATTAGCTTTAAACGGTTTTACTTCTGTGCCGATTAATAACATATTAAAATTCCTCCTAAATGTTGGTTTTGAGCATCAAAAAATAGTGTGCTCATAAAATATATTTTTTAATTAACTATAATAATTCTAATTCGATATTAATTATCATATAGAAGTGGTTATTTTGTCAAGAGAATAAACCAACTTTATATCAATTTAATTAATATTTATTCTCAATTAAGATTGTTAGGGAATTAAAAGGTGGTTTTCATGTAATAGATTTTCAATGAGTATGTAATAGAGTAGTGCGTATGTTAAAGACATGGTGTAAGTATAAATTCTTAGGAAGGGAATATTTCTTAGAAGTTGTGGATTTAAAAAGGAAGTACTTGTTTCTATTTTACAAAGAATTGTGCGATAAATAAAACAAAATGTACCGGAATCTTTGTGAACAATTATTGTCATCTCAAATATAATTAGGAAGTATATTTGAGATGATATAGAAGCATTGACTCGAGGGGCTAACAAGATATAATAAAACCTAGATATACATTTTAAGAAAGAAGAACATATAATATAGGATGAAAAATTTCACCTTATTATTTTTTATAGCCTTTAGAAAACGCTTACAATTAGTATGGAGGGGAAACCATGTCTAAGTTCACGAAGTATTTTTTAATGGAAGTCAGTGATGTGATTGTGTATGTGAAAGAGAAATTATCTAAGTTTGAGGATGCAAAGGGGTTACAGTGTAAAGAAATAGGCGATGGTAATTTAAATTATGTATTCCGTGTTTGGGATGAACAGAAGAATATTTCTGTCATTGTAAAGCAAGCTGGGGATACAGCGCGTATTTCAGATGAGTTTAAGTTGTCGACGAATCGTATTCGTATAGAATCAGATGTTTTGCAGTTAGAGGAGGAGTTAGCACCTGGGCTTGTTCCAAAGGTGTATTTGTTTGATAGTGTGATGAATTGTTGCATAATGGAAGATTTATCGGACCACACAATATTACGTACAGCACTTATAAATCATCAAATGTTTCCAAAACTTGCGGATGATTTAACGACCTTTTTGGTAAATACACTCTTATTAACATCGGATGTTGTAATGAACCATAAAGAGAAGAAGGGACTTGTAAAGAATTATATAAATCCTGAATTATGTGAGATTACAGAAGACCTCGTATACGCTGAGCCATTTACAAATCATAATAAGCGTAATGAGCTGTTTCCATTAAATGAGGGATGGATTAGAGAGCATATTTATAGTGATAAAGAGCTTCGTATGGAAGTAGCTAAACTTAAGTTCTCTTTTATGACGAATGCACAGGCACTTATTCATGGTGATTTGCATACTGGTTCTGTTTTTGTGAAAAGTGATTCCACAAAGATTATCGATCCTGAGTTTGCTTTTTATGGACCGATGGGATACGACGTTGGAAATGTAATGGCGAATTTAATGTTTGCTTGGGTGAATGCAGATGCAACGATGCCGCCCGGTACTGAGAAAGATACGTATATGAGTTGGCTACAATTGACAATGGTAGAGGTAATTGATTTGTTTAAGAAGAAGTTTTTAAATGCTTGGGATATTCATGTGACCGAGATTATGGCGAAGGAAGAAGGCTTTAACCAATTATATTTACAATCTGTATTAGAGGATACAGCTGCAGTAACAGGTCTTGAGTTAATTCGTCGAATTGTTGGGCTAGCGAAAGTAAAAGATATGACTTGTATCGAGAATGAGGAAGCACGTGCTAGAGCAGAACGCATTTGTCTTCAAGTAGCGAAGAAATTTATTTTACAGGCGAATCAATATAAAACAGGCACAAGCTTTGTAGAAACGTTAAAAGAACAGTCAATGAACTATGCGAAGTAAGGGGAGAAGATGATGGAAGAGCAATTAATACCAATTCAGTGGAAAGAAGATGCTTTAGTTTTATTAGATCAAACATTATTACCGAATGAAGTTGTCTATGAATCTTTCAAAACAGCTGAAGGTGTGTGGGATGCCATTCAAATAATGAAAGTAAGAGGAGCGCCAGCGATTGGTGTTTCAGCAGCGTATGGTGTGTATTTAGGCGCTAAGGAAGTTACTCAAAGTACGGTGGAAGACTTTATAGCGGAATTCAAAAAGGTGTGTGCATATTTGGCAACATCAAGGCCGACAGCAGTAAATTTATTTTGGGCACTTGAAAGAATGGAAGCGGTCGCGGAAGAGAACTCACATTTATCAATCGCTCAGTTGAAAGATAGATTACTAGAAGAGGCGAAAGAGATTCATAGAGAAGATGAGGAAATTAACCGTCAAATCGGGGAACATGCATTAACGTTATTCCATGATGGAATGGGAGTATTAACACATTGTAATGCTGGTGCGTTAGCGACGACTAAGTATGGTACTGCGACAGCTCCGATGTACTTAGCGAAAGAAAAAGGATGGGACTTAAAAATCTATTCAGATGAAACTCGTCCTAGGTTACAAGGTTCAACGTTAACAGCGTTAGAACTACAGCGAGCAGGAATTGATGTTACTGTCATTACGGATAATATGGCAGCTATGGTCATGTCACAAGGAAAAATCGACGCTGTAATCGTTGGATGTGACCGCGTGGCAGCAAACGGTGATGTAGCAAATAAAATTGGAACATTAGGTGTATCTATTTTAGCGAAATACTACAACATTCCGTTTTATGTAGCAACGCCAACACCGACAATCGACTTGAAAACACCGACAGGAAAAGAAATTCCGATTGAGGAAAGAGATGCTTCTGAAGTGATTAATCGTTTCGGACAATATTCTGCTCCGAAAGAAAGTAAAGTATATAATCCAGCATTTGATGTCACACCACATGAAAATGTAACAGCGATTATTACGGAAAAAGGGATTGTAAAAGCACCGTTTACGGAGAACTTAAAAAAGCTATTTCAATAAGTAGATAGAAAAAGTCAGTCATCATAAGCTTCATACTTAGGGGGATGTATATGTTATTACAAAAAGAAAGAGAAGAAATTGTAGCGTATGGAAAGAAAATGATTTCTAGCGGTTTAACAAAGGGGACAGGCGGTAATATTAGTATTTTCAACCGCGAGCAAGGTCTTGTTGCCATGAGTCCAAGTGGTTTAGAGTATTATGAAACAAAACCTGAAGATGTAGTTATATTAAACTTAGATGGTGAAGTGGTAGAAGGAGAGAGAAAACCATCAAGTGAATTAGATATGCATCTTATTTATTATAGAAATCGTGAAGATATAAATGCGCTTGTGCATACACATTCACCTTATGCGAAGACGATTGCATCATTAGGGTGGGAGCTTCCTGCTGTATCATATTTAATTGCTTTCGCAGGTCCGAATGTGCGCTGTGCACCGTATGAAACATTTGGTACGAAGCAATTAGCAGAGGCTGCTTTCGAAGGAATGATTGATCGCCGTGCTGTTTTACTTGCGAACCACGGTTTAATTGCAGGTGCAAATAACATAAAAATGGCATTTACTGTTGCGGAAGAAATTGAGTTTTGTGCGCAAATTTATTATCAAACGAAAAGCGTCGGAGAGCCGAAGCTATTGCCAGAAGATGAGATGGAGAATTTGGCGAAGAAGTTTGAAGGGTATGGGCAGCAGTAGAATGAAATAGAAACACCCTCAAGAAAAAATCTTGAGGGTGTTTCTATGCTTTCTTAAGCAACAAATACATAAAGTAAGGAGCACCAATTAAAGCAACGACAATACCTGCTGGGATACCGTTAGGTTCAACGATATTTCGTCCAATTGTGTCTGCTAATAGCAATAGCCATCCGCCGATTAAAACGGCGATAGGCATGAAGATTTGATGTCTTGGACCCACTAAAGATTTCGCGATGTGAGGAGCCATTAGCCCGATAAAGCTAATTCCTCCTGTTACGGAAACAGCAGCAGCAGCAAGCGCAACGGCTGCAATTAATAAGTATCGGCGTTCTTTTTCAATTTCAATTCCAACGCCGATTGCGACTGGCTCGTTTAATGCTAGAATGTTTAATCGATTTGCTTTATAGAAAACGAACGGAATTAATACGATTAACCACGGGAGCATTGCGAAAACGAAGACCCAGTCATCTCCCCAAATGTTTCCGGCGATCCACTTGGCGATAAAGTCCACTTTCATACGATCAGCGGATGAAATAAGGACAATCATCATTCCAGATAGTGCAAATGAAAAACCGATACCGGTTAATGTTAATCGCACCGGCTGAAGTCCAGTTGATTTACTATATGAAAATACGTAAATTAGAACAGCTGTCAGAAATGCCCCGATAAATCCAACGACAGGTAGTAAGTAAAGAAATGAACCTACATCTATTGGAAAGTATAAAAAGAAAATAGCGACAGCAACACCGGCCCCAGAGTTGATACCGAGAATACCAGGTTCAGCTAAATCATTTCGAGTAATTCCTTGAAAGATAGCCCCTGATAAAGCGAGAGCCATACCAGCTAATAATGTAATAACAATTCTAGGTAGTCTTAAAGAGTATAAAACAAACTCCTCTTTAAAAGTCCCTTGTCCCATTAATGTTGGGAGTAGTCGATCATAAGATAAAGATGCTGAACCGAGTCCCATTCCAACTACAATGGTTGTGATGGTTAGTATAAGTAAACCGAGTATAATAAGACGTTGTTTTCTTAGAATAGATTGCATCATGAGAATGTTTTTCCTCCTTTACGTAAAATGAATAGGAAGAATGGTAACCCTACAATTGCGACAATAGCAGCAACTGGTGTTTCGTACGGAGCGTTAATAGTACGTCCAATTGTATCTGCAAGTAGCATAAAGGAAGCTCCAGCAATTGCTGACATCGGTATAACAAATCGGTAATCTGGACCAACAATTGGGCGTACCATATGAGGTATCATTAAACCGATAAATGCCATATTTCCGACAAGCGCTACAGACGCACCAGCAAGTAAGATAATAATGATAAATAGAATGGTTTTAATAACAATAATTTTTTGACCTAGTCCAATAGCAACTTCTTCACTGAAACTAAGGACTGTTAATTTTTTTGCTAGTAAGATAGCGATAAAGATACTGATTGAAATGACTGGAATAATAACTTTTAATTGGCTCCAAGTTGTTCCAATTACGCCCCCAGCAGTCCAAAGTGATACCTCTTGTGAAATTTTAAAGTAAATGCCAACGCCTTCTGAAATTGCAAGCAGAAATGCTGAAACGGCAGCACCAGCTAATACAATTCGAAGAGGAGAGAGTCCACCTTTTTTCACCATGCCAATGCCAAATACCATAATTGCGCCAATTGCAGCACCGATAAAGCAAGCAAATGTTAAGTAAAGATAGCTGATGGAAGGGTTGAAGGCTATCGTTAACGCAAGTGCAGCATTTGCTCCACCAGATAATCCTAATAATCCAGGATCTGCAAGTGGATTTCGTGTTAACCCTTGCATAATTGCTCCAGAAACAGCAAGTCCAGCTCCTACAAAAATAGCAGCTACTTCACGTGGTAAACGAATTTCGCGAATAATAGATAGTTTGTCTCCTTTAGCGGAGGAAGTGAGTGCTAACCATACATCTTTTATTGAAGTATCTGCAGCCCCTAATACCATTGCCACCATAAAAATAAGAAAGAATGCAATTATGCTCAAAATGAGTTTGTACGTAAAAGCTATAGAACGTGGATTATCGTGATCTTTTGTCATTCGTTTCACATCTTTTCTGTTCATAGAATAAAGGAAGAGGAATTCTTAAATTAAGAATTCCTCATGTTTGTATTATTTACCAAGAAAGCTCTTCTTGAAGAAGTCTAGTTGGAAATCTAATGTAAGTGGATCATTGAAATAGAATTCCATCATGTTTGCTTCGTATACGCGATTATTTTTTACTGCTGGGATGTTTTTATATGATTCTGTCTCTTGGAATGAGTTATCAGTATCTTTGTTTTTACTTAAGATTAAGTAATCACCAGCAAACTCAGGTAATACCTCAGTAGATAATGCGTAGTAACCTTCTTTTAATGCTTTTTCTTTTACTTTTTCAGGCATTTTTAATTTCATTTCTTGGTACAGAATTTCTGTTCCACGGCCCCAGTTCTCACCGTATACATAAAGCTGTTTGTTGAAGTTTTCTACAACAGAAACTGTTGCATCTTCACCGATTTTTGATTTAATTTCTTTACCAGCGTCTTGTGCACGTTTCTTGAAGTCATCAACCCAAGTTTTTGCTTCTTTTTCTTTGTTTAATAACTTACCGATTTCTAAATGCTGTGTTAAGTAATCAACTTTTCCGTAAGTGTATGTTACAGTAGGAGCGATTTTCTTTAACTTATCAACATTTTTAATATTTGATAAACCAATGATTAAATCTGGATTTAGTTCAGCGATTTTTTCAACATTTTCATCTGATACTTCAGCAACATCTTTAAGTTTGCTATCAAAACGTGGGTTTTGTTTAGACCATGAATCTACCCCAACAAGATTTACATCTAATGACATTACGTTACCAGCAAATGATGATAAAACAACAACGCGTTTTGGATTTGCAGGAACTTCTACTTTACCATTTTCAGATTGGTATGTAATTGTTTCTGATTTACTACCTTTTGCATCGTTCTTTTTGTCTGTAGAGCCATTGCTACAAGCGCTCATAACAAGAACGAAAAGAACTGTTAGTGAAATAAATAACTTTTTCATCGTCTTTCTCCTTTAACATAGATGATATGTGTATACAATAATTTGTTTAACTGTAATCTTTTTGAATGAGTAGTGGTAATGCAAAATATTCATTAAAAATCTTGAATATGAGATTTTATAATATAGTATTAACCATATTAATAAAAGAAGATGTAATCTCAAATTTGCTAATTATTAACAAATTGATAATGATTATCACTATTGATTCTTTAAATAATATAATTTTATATAGGTGTATTGTCAATAGTAATTTTGATTGTAAATTTTGCGGAAACAGGTTATATTTTATTGAGAATGATAATCAATAACTAGTAGCTGAGGAGTGACACGAATGAATAGAGAAGAATTGTTTGATGTAACTGTGATAGGCGGAGGGCCTGCAGGGCTTTATTCAGCTTTTTATAGTGGACTCAGAGAGATGAAAACGAAAATAATAGAATTTCAGCCACAGTTAGGTGGAAAAATACATGTTTATCCGGAGAAAATGATTTGGGATATTGGCGGATTATTACCGGTTACTGGTGAAAAGTTAATTGAGCAACTTGTACAACAAGGGTTAACATTTCAGCCAGAAGTTGTATTGAATACAAAGATAGAATCAATTATTCGTAATAAAGATGGTATTTTTACGTTAAAAACAAGCACTGGAGAAGAACACTTTTCCAAAACAGTGATCGTTGCAACTGGAAGTGGTATATTAAACCCACAAAAGTTATCAATTGAAGGTGCGGAGCGATTTGAAGTATCGAACTTAAATTATACAGTTAAATCGTTAAAACGTTTCAAAGATAAAACGGTCATTATTTCAGGCGGAGGCAATTCTGCAATTGATTGGGCAAATGAGTTAGAACCAATTGCGAAAAAAGTTTATTTAACATATAGAAAAGAAGAATTATCTGGGCATGAGGCACAAGTAAAACAACTTATGAACAGTTCTGCAGAATGTTTCTTTAATACATCGATTACAACATTAATTGCTGGCGATAACCATGAAGCGATTGAATATGTAGAATTAACAAATCACGAAACAGGAGCGGTTTCTCAGTTAGCTATCGATGAAGTTATTATTAATCATGGATATGAACGTGACATTACATTATTAGAAAATAGTGAGTTAGATGTTGCAATTATAGATAATTATTATATTGCTGGGAATGCCAATAGTGAGTCTTCAGTAGATGGATTATATGCTGCAGGAGATATTTTAAAGCATGAAGGGAAATTGCACCTAATTGCGGGAGCATTCCAAGATGCTGGAAATGCTGTAAATAAAGCGAAACAATTCATTCAACCAGATGCAAGTGAGTACGGAATGGTTTCTTCGCATAATGAAGTATTTAAGAAGAGAAATCGTGAATTGATCAAGCAGATGATGAAATAATAAAAAAACAAGTATACCCCCATTTACTTCTCTATTCGAATGATGAGAGAGGTAAATGGGGGTTTTCCTGTTTACTATATTTTCAATCATTATAATGACACCGGTTTCATCAGTTCATGTGAAATGAACGTTTTATTTGTAAATCCTCCTATAAAACAATGAATCTATGTTTTGCTGACGCAGAACAGTCTTACATTATGCTGTTCCTTTAGCTCGTTCGTTAGGAAATGGCATATTTAATATAGAAGCAATGTACTGCTTTCCATGCATTCGAGCTAATGATTCTAATATTTGACGGACACGTTTTGTAAGATGCCCTTGTGCCTTTATAGCTTCACAATATGCGTCATAGAAAGCGTATTTAGCCCAAAGGAAATCATCTTGTTGGAATAAAAAATGATTTTTGTACCATTCCCCAATTGTATGATAACAATTGTTTTCATGTATTGCTGCGCTTTGAGAAAGAATACGATCAGATAAAGATGTAGTTAAATGCGAAATTGTGTTTCCTGTTTCAGCCTGTAATGTTTTTTCTAACATTGTAATGATGTGACGAGTAGCCATATGTTAACTCTCCTTTGTGTAAATGGGTAATACCATTCTATATTTAAAAAATCCTTACTATATTATTATACAATATATGGAATGCATCCACCTTCTTTTTAAATTGCATTTACAAAATCTTTTTTATTTGTTTACAAAAATAAAGTAAGATACAGTATATAGGAAAAAATAATAAAGGAATGAACGCGTTGTATATAACAGTAGAAGAAGCTGCGGAGTATTTGAATTTACCAAAGTCGTATATTGAAGAGCTAATTCAGCAAAAGAAAGTTCGCGCACTATTTGATGGCGAGCAATATTTATTAAATAAAGAACAATTCAATACACATTTAGAACAAATGGAGAAATATAAGCAATTAGTGGAAGAAATATTAAACGAACCAATTCCAGAAGATATGGATGTTAAAGACGAAGATTAAACGATGGGAAATCCCGTATGAAGATATGCAGAAATGTATCTTCATACGGGATTTTTTTGTGCGAAGATGCCGAAATTAAAAGACCTTAAGTATTCTGTGGGATTTTGATAGGTAGTAGTCTACCATGTTAAAAGCATATTTTTTTCTAGCTAGGACAAACATAGAGAACGTAACCTGTACAGATACATATACTATCAGTGCAAAAGCTTATAAATTAATGGAAGGGGTTTTCTCGTGAGTATATTTCATTGTGATTTTTTGAAAGACTTAATTGGATCTTTTGTGAGAGTAAACAGGGGTGGTCCAGAATCTCAAAAAGGAACAATAATATCAGTATGTCCGGACTATTTCGTATTGCAGAATGAAAAAGGGGAACTTTATTACTATCAACTTAGTCATCTAAAAAGTATTACAAAAAATGCGAAAGACTGTGGATCAAGTGATGGCGAATGGGAAGATTGCGAATGTGCAGAAGACTTTGAAGCACTACTGCAAACTTTCAAATATTGCTGGGTGAAAATTAATCGCGGTGGTCCAGAGAAAGTGGAAGGCATTTTACAAGATGTTTCTTGTGATTTTGTGACATTAATTGCAAAAGAAGAAGTTATATTAATTGCAGTAAAGCATATTAAAAGCGTTAACTATAATGCGTTAGCATGCGGAGAGAGCGATGAGAGCGACGATAGTAGCAGTAAGGAAAGTAGTAGCAGTAGCAGTAGCAATAATTCAGGTCGCGCTCGTGCACAAAGACAATCAAGTAGAGGAAGATAATAAGAAAGGGGGATACGAAATTGGAGAACGTATTATGCTGTGACCAAATTAAATGTTTAGTTGGTGAGACTGTAAAAGTAAACCTTCGTGGACCAGAAAGTCGAGTGGGTGAGCTCGTATCGTTAGGCAAAGATTATTTAACGTTACAGTTACCTCATGGTGAATTAGTTTATTATCAGTTGAAACATGTGAAGAGTCTGGTTAAGAAAGTGAAAGAAAGTAAATGTGGCGATTGCTATAGTTCATGTTTCTGCTCTGATGAGGATACTTTTTTAGATATATTAAAAGACTTGAAGTATAAATGGGTAAAAATTAATCGTGGCGGTCCAGAATGTGTGGAAGGTTTATTAAGTGAGGTACACCATGATTGTATTACACTAGTAAACTGCGATGAAGTTATTTATGTAATTAAGTCTCACATTAAGAGTGTGAGTCAAGTAGTTAAATGTAAAAAGAATGAAGATAAATAATGTTTAATAAATAAGAGGGGCATTATGAGGGAAAGAGAAGAACAATTTCTTATTTCGATAGTATGAAAAGGAATTACTTACTATTAAGACAGAACTTTGCCCTGATTATTTTTTTAGAAATGGAAGACAGGAAAGAAGAAATTCATAGGAAGGAGGATATAGATGAATGAGTTAAACAAAAATATTGGAGAAAATATATATGTTAAATTAGTTGGCGAAAAAAGATTTAAAGGAGTATTAATAGACGTAGGAAATGATATCGTTGTTCTTTACAATGGACAAGACTACGTATATATATCTTTATACCATGTACAATATTATAAATTTTTAAGACCATTTGATGAAGAAATCTCAAAACCAGATGTGGATTCTGTAATTAAGAGAGAATCTCCTTCAATTTCTTTGAGGAAAGTATTAAGTACTTCTAAAGGGATTTTTACAGAAATTTATGTAGCTGGAAATGCCCCAATACATGGATATGTTACAAGTGTAATGAACGATTATATTGTTTTTTATAGCCCAGTTTACAAAACAGTATATATATCTTTAAAGCATTTGAAATGGTTAATTCCGTATAAAGAAAATCAAGTGCCTTACGCCCTCAATAAAAACGAACTCCCCGTAAATCCATTAAATATTACGTTAGCTCGAACGTTTGAAGAACAACTTATTAAAATGTCTGGCAAAATCATGGTGTTCGATTTAGGTGAGGAATCTAATAAAATCGGAAAGATGGCGAAGATTAATGAAGGGCATATTGAAATATTAAAAGCACGTGATGCAAAAATGTATGTAAATATTCAACATGTAAAATCTGTCCATTGTCCGTAAGCTGGTTGAAAGGGCTGGCTTTTTCTTTTATATGCAGAAGAAAAGGTCGAGCCTATTTGTTTAGTTCGATTTTGATATGAGGGGGAAAATGAATTGAATATAAATAAGTTAGTGTAACCGTTGAAGAGAAAATCTTGTGCAAAATTATAAAAAATATGTACGAGCCATCTTTTCGTATATTCAATTTATTTTTTTGAGGGAGAACTGCTTAACTAATATATTAAAGGGGTTTTGTTGGTGGAGCAGTTTTCGAATTCGTTATCGATTACATTACTTGGTAGTGCTGGTGGAGCAGCAAAAGCAGTTTTAGCAATTTTAAATCAGGCGATAGTAAATGAAAAAGACACGATTTATGAAGCGATAAAGAACGTTACATTTCATTTGGTTGATATAAAGCAAAAAGATAGGGCTTATTATGATGAGCTGTTTCCAAATTTGAAAGAGCAATTGTTTTTATCCGAAATAGATCTTCAAGATGTAGTGACATTTAAACAGCATTTAAAAGAAAGTGGTACGAGCGTTGTTATTGATGTTTCAGGAGCAGATACAATCAGAGTATTAAGCTGTTGTAATGAACTTGGAATTTGTTATATTAATTCAGCTTTGGAAAATGAGACAGTAGATCAGGACGACAGTTTAATTGGCTTTCAGCTTACGGAAAGATATACGCGGTTTGAGAAGGAAAAAGAGAAATTTACAAATACAAAAGCAATTATAGGCTCAGGTATGAATCCAGGTGTTGTTCAGTGGATGGTTGTTGAACTTATGAAGGAACGTCCAAATGAAAAGCCAAAAGCATGCTATATAGTAGAACATGATACGTCATTTTTAAATGATACAGCACTTATAAAGCCTCATACACTTTATGCTTCATGGGCAGTAGAGCGATTTCTAGATGAAGCGATATGGAGTTATCCGATGTATATGAGTCATCATCGTCCTCTATATTTTTATGAAGATGTATATGCTTCAGAGTATAAAGTAAAGTTGGGAGAGAAAGAGTTTTATGGTTGTTTAATGCCACATGAGGAAGTTTTAATTTTAGGGAAAAACTTTAACATGGAAGTTGGGTTTCTTTACCGAATTAACGAGTATACAACAAATATAATTAGACAGAATTTAGAGAATGTAGAAGATCTATGGAACTGGAATCGTAAAGTATTTAATCCAGCCGAAGAAAAGATTGCGGGCGAGGATCTAGTCGGTGTATTACTCGTTTATGAAAATAGCGAGACATATATGTATAACGTGATGAATAGCAGTCAAGTTTTTCATAAATATAAAACGAATGCGACTTACTTCCAAGTGGGATGTGGAATTTATGCTGGCTTGTGTAGTTTACTGTTCGATAACTTTAAGCAAGGTGCTTATTATGTAGAGGAATTATTATTAAATACAGAAAGTAAGTACGGAGAATATTTAAATTTATATATGAAGGATTTTGTAGTGGGGGAAAATGATTTTACAGATGGATTGCTGCATGATCGGGTAAGATGGATATAAGTTATAGTGAAAAGTATGTATTTTTTACCAACAGTATAATATGCAGAAGAAAATATTTTTCAGAAAAGTGTTCTTGTTGTGTAAATATAAACATTTTATAAAATGTTTCAAGAAGGGTTTTTTTTATAAAATACTTCGTTTATAATGGAGGAAAATATCGACATGAGATTTGTTATTCATGTAACGGTTCGGTAGTGTTAGAAAAAGAAGGGGTGCACGCGCATCCTTTTTTCTATGCAGATATTATGAAAGAGGTGGTATGATGGAATTAACATTAAATTCGACTGTATGCTTACACACAATTCAATTTCGAAAAGAGCAAAAGAATTATATTGTAAAAGATACAATTACAGGAGAAAAATATGAAATGCCGCCACTTTGGATTGATGCATTGGCAATGATGCGTGACGGTTTTTTATTGGGGGAAATTGAGGAGAAATTAAAAGAAGAATATCCAGCCGAAGAAATAAATATACTAGCCTTTACGAGGCAACTGTTAGAGCTAGAGCTTGTCGGAATGGTAGATGGGGAAGAAATAGCTTGTACAAAGAAGAAAGAGAAAGATTATTTAGCTTGGTTACGTCCTCGTGTTGAGCAATTCTTTCTTAATTTAAATAAAAAAAATAGAAGCAAAGGTCAATGATGATCTTTGCTTTTTTGTATAGTTTGTTTAAAAAATTACAGCGAATGCTCTTGCAAAAGCACCGTCGCTATCTTTAATTTTTAAAGGTGCCGCTGAGAAGAAGAAACGTTTAGTGTGAATAGCATCTAAGTTTGTTAAGTTTTCGATTAAATAAATATTATTCCCAAGTAGTATGTGATGAATTGGTGATGTTTCTGTTGTTACCTCATCAGGAGAAATAAAATCTAAACCGACAGATTTTACTTTTAATTGAACTAATTCCTCAGCTAATTCTTCAGAAAGATAAAAAGCTTCTTTCTCATACGCCTCTGTATTCCATTTAGTAGATAGATTGGAATGGAAAATGACAATATCACCTTCTTTTATGTCAGCGTTGTGTAATACTTCTTTCGGTAGTTTTCGTTCTTGTACATGAGTTACATCAATAAGAACCGCTTCGCCTACAAATTGATCTAGGGGTAATTGATCAATAGTCGTTGCGCCTGAAATGAAATGAGCAGGAGCATCACAATGTGTACCAACATGAACGACAGAATGAAAATCTGTAACTTGATAGCCTGTCTCTTCGACGCTTGTAATGGCTCCTAAATTGATTTTTGGTGTTCCAGGGAATTGGGACATATTGTTTTCAAATGTTTGTGATAGGTCAATTACTTTCACTTTAGATACCTCCAATATATGTTTTGAAATAAAAAACTCACCTTTCATAATCAAGAAAGATGAGTTTTGCACACAATAGTTACGTTTTATCTTTCAAAATGCAGTGCATTTTGCAGGAATTAGCACCTATTCAGTTTATATAAACTGAGGTTGCTGGGCTTCAAAGGGCCGGTCCCTCTGCCTCTCTTGATAAAGACATATTCAATTTAAAGTTCGGAATTTTCGTGATAATAAAATTGTAATTCATTTCCTTTTTCTGTGCAACACAAAATAGGTATTCACCCAAATAAAGTTGCTCGCATATTGTAGCTTATGTAAATAGAATGCTGCGAAGGAGTGAGTGCAGTGACAGGGAATGTATTGAATTATTATGCTGGCGGCAATACAGCTAGAGGATTTCATAATTTATATGATGAGAATTTAAAAGGATTAGACAGATTATTTATTTTAAAGGGTGGCCCTGGAACGGGGAAATCTTCTTTAATTAAGGCAATAGGTCGTGAATGGGTTGAAAAGGGATATGATATTGAATTTTTACACTGTTCTTCTGATAACAAATCGGTTGATGGTGTCATTATCCCGAAGTTAAAAGTAGGAATTGTTGATGGAACATCACCACATGTTATTGAGCCGAAAATGCCAGGAGTTGTTGAGGAATATATCAATTTAGGTGTTGCTTGGGATTCAGATAAATTAAGAAAGCAGAAGGTGGAAATTGAAAGATTTGTTTCAGAAGCAAGCAAAGCTTTTCAAGCTGCTTACGCTCGTTTTAACGAGGCATTAGTTATACATGATGAGTGGGAGAAAATATATATTGATAATATTAATTTTGATAAAGCAAATGAACTAACAGATCAGCTCATTCAGAAATTATTTACAGATAAAATTGGGAAACAATCGCTTGTGAAACATCGCTTTTTAGGGGCAGCTACACCGAAAGGAGCAGTTGATTTTGTTCCTAATTTAACAGAAGGATTACCACATCGTTATTTCATAAAAGGACGTCCAGGCTCTGGGAAGTCAACAATGCTCAAAAAATTAGCTAAGGCAGCAGAAGAAAAAGGATTTGAAGTTGAAGTATATCATTGCGGGTTTGATCCAAATAGTCTTGATATGGTTATCGTAAGAGAATTAGGGTTTGCAATTTTTGATAGCACTGCACCACATGAATATTTTCCGAGTCGTGAGGGTGATGAAATTATAGATATGTATGCCCTTATTGTGAAACCAGGGACAGATGAGAAGTATGCTACCGAAATTCGCGACGTTTCTATTCAATATAAAGCAAAAATGAATGAGGCGATGTCTTTCTTAGCGAAAGCAAAATCAGTTCGTGATAAGTTAGAACGAATTTATATTGCTGCTATGGATTTTTCGAAAGTAGACGCATATAAAGAGGAGATTCAAAAAGAGTTTGAACGAATTGCGGTTAGTGTAACAGAAAAGAACAAGTAAAAATAAAGAACTTTGATAGGCTGTCGGGAATTTTCTGACAGCTATTTTAGTATGTAGTAAACTTAGTAGTATATTTGTCGAATTTCCAAGGAAATAATCAAAAAATGGAGAGGTATGAAATGAGAGAGAAAATTAGAGCGGAGCTAGAAAGAATTGAAAACGAGAATGATGTGAAAATTTTATTTGCAGTAGAATCAGGGAGTCGTGCTTGGGGATTTCCCTCGAAAGATAGTGATTATGATGTTAGATTCGTTTATATACATCCGGTAGAATGGTATTTATCAATTTATGATAAACGAGATGTAATTGAATATCCGATTAGTGATGATTTAGATATAAGCGGATGGGATATTAAAAAGGCATTACAACTATTTGCAAAGTCAAATCCAGCTTTACTCGAGTGGATTCGATCACCAATTTTTTATTCAAAAAACTCTCATTTTCCAGAGCAACTTCAGCAAATGAGTGAAAAGGATTTTGATCCAAAAGCAACGATATATCATTACTTACATATGGCTTCAAAAAATTATCGTGAATTTTTGCAAGGTGAGAATGTAAAGTTGAAAAAGTACTTCTACGTATTACGTCCTATTTTAGCTTGTAAATGGTTAGAGGAGAAAGAGACTTTACCACCTGTAGAATTTGATCGGTTAATTACAGAATTATCATTAGAACGTAGCGTATTAGATGAAATTGAACAGTTGTTAATAAAGAAAAAGGCAGGTACTGAATTAGATATTGGATTAAAAATTGAGGTGTTGAATCAATTTTTAGAAGAACAAATTCATTACTATGAGCAATATGTAAAAGGGATTGAAAAGGGACCAGGAATCGATATTGAGAGTTTAAATACATTGTTTCGAGATATGTTGTTTGCAGTATATGAGAAAGAGCACAAGTGAGTTTGTGCTCTTTTTATCCTTTTCGGCAAGAAGACTCCATCTGATTTGTGTTACGGGTGAAACCCAACAATTCAGGTGGAGATGAATTGCCGTCAGCAGGTAGACAAAACAATTTTGTCTCTTTTGTAGGAATAAAGAAAACAGATATTGCTGCAAGAAGACCCGCAAATGAGAATAAGTAAAAATTCCATGCTAAGTCGTATTGCATTGTCTACTCATTATCAACTCGTTTTAACGGTTGATCTGCTGGACCTTCAAGAACGTCTCCCTCAATTGAAAAGCGGGAACCGTGACAAGGACAATCCCAAGTACAATCACCATTATTCCATTCAACTTCGCAGCCGAGATGTGTACAAGTTGTATCGACAATATGTAATTTTCCTTCTTTGTCTTTATAAGCACCTGCTCGCTTCCCGTTAACATGTACGACAGATCCTTCACCGACTTCGAGATCTTCTGGCTTACGTAATGAGGTTTCAATTTTTCCTTCAATTAAATGTTTCGCAACATCAATGTTTTGGGAGAAGAACGTTTTTATATCTGGATTTGCATGGAAGCGTGAAGGTGCATACAGTTCTTTATATGGGCTGTGTACTTTTAGAATAGAATCCTTCAGTAAATGAGCGGCAGCAGTTCCAGTTGTCATTCCCCATTTACGATATCCAGTTGCAACAAATATATTTGGATTTCTTTCGTTAATATGTCCGATATAAGGGAGCTTATCTAGCGTGATTAAATCTTGTGCTGACCATCTATAAGGAACCTCGTCTACTCCAAAAGTTGCTTCTGCAAAAGAATACAGTGCTTCATAATGAAGCATAGTGTTTATTCCTTGTCCTGTTTTATGACTTTCTCCGCCAATTAAAATTAATTTTTCACCATTGTTTGTTGTATAGCGTAAAGAGCGTTTTGGGTCATCAATACTTAAATACATACCACCTGGGTAATCTGTTTTTGCTTTAATTGCAAGGGCATAAGAGCGTTCAGCATACATACGCGTAAAGAAAAAGCTATTCGCATCATAAAAAGGAAAATGTGAACAAGAGACAACATATTCACAAGTGATACGATGGCCCTCCTTTGTAATGACTTGTGAATAATCTCCTTTTTCCACATCCATAGCTGTTGTTTGTTCATAAACTTTGCCGCCCATCTCAACAAACTTTTCTAAAAGTGTTTTCAAATAAAGAAGGGGATGGAATTGTGCTTGGTTTTTCATGACAAGTGCAGATTGTACTGGAATTGGAATCGATAGAGATTGAACATAGTCACAAGGTATATTTAATTTTTGATAGGCTTCATATTCTTTCGATAAATTTCTTAATCCATTATCAGTAGTTGTATATAAATATGAATCTTCATTTGAGAAATTACAGTCGATTTTATATGTTTGCACAGTTTCATTAATAAATTGTAGAGCATGGTTATTTGATTCATAGTAAAGCCCAGCCTTTTCCATACCGAAATGATTTATTAATTCATCATAAATAAGATCATGTTGTGCTGTTATCTTTGCTGTTGTATGACCAGTCGTCCCGTTTAAAATAAGACCAGAATCCATTAACACAACATCGATGCCTTCTTTTGCAAGTAAATAGGCAGTAGTAATACCTGTAATACCAGCACCGATAACAGCAACTTTTGTCTTTATACTTTCAGATAAAGGGGGAAAAGTCGGGATTTGAGTAGATTCAATCCAATAAGATGATGGGAATTGTGGAAATGTATCGCTTGTCATTAAGGAAACCTCCTGATTTAGAACAATTTTCCTTTTAATATTTCCATATGATATGAAATTCATGTGTACTGTTTTAGAGGGAGGCTATTTTTATTTAAAAGAAAGATAAAATTATCTTAATATAATTATTTGGTATTGTCGGTATGAAGAGGTAGGAGTTGTGTAAAGCTAGATTTAGATGAGTATATTTGTTGTTTACACCGAGATTTCTTGAATAAGATAGAGTCTATAGCATGTTCAAGTACGTATATGCATAATGGATGAAACCTTATAAAATCTATGTTTTTTCTTTAGTGAAATAAAGTATAATTATAAAAATATAACCAACTTTTATTACTAGGTCATAAAAGTTGTTGACAATGTGGAAATTCTATTGATATGATTCATCATGTGGAAAGGTTGATAGAGAGTAAAAAGAGAAATGTTTTTCATTGATAATAAAAGCGAAAAATAAGTGACGATAGAGTGAGTATATTTTCCTTATAATAGATGCTTTTTAATCACCTAGTAAAATCAATCTGGAAGCAAGAATTGATATATGTAAGTTGCGCAAGGCGCGGCATAAGAAAGGGGCAAAAGGATGAAGGAGCTTCATACGTTTGGGTGGTATGCAGCACGTGTATCACCACATTTGCCGAAAAAAGCATTTAAACCAGTTCCTACTCGTTTATTTGGTGGACTGGCTTATTTACTTGTGGCATTGGCGGGGTTAATATCGATTGGTGTATTTGAATTGAATGTGTGGGCGAATCTAGGAATTGCGATTGTTCTTGGATTGTGTTTTGCTTCACTTGGGTTTTTAGGGCATGAAATTTTACATGGAACTGTTGTAAGAAAGGCATGGCTTCGTGATTTCTTAGGAGCGATTGCATTTATGCCACTATCAACAGGTCCTAAACTTTGGAGAAAGTGGCATAATGCAACGCATCACGTTCATACACAACATGAAGAGAATGATCCAGATGCATGGCCTACACTTGAGAAGCTTAAAAAGAGTAAGTTTTTGAGCTGGGTATATCGCATGCCTCTTCATGTACGTTCATTCTTTAGTTTTCTATCACTAACAATTCAATTTACATTGCATTCGACTCGAATGTTCTTTCATTTTATAAAAGAGTTTAAGTCATCCAATCAAAAATCTGTATGGCTTCAACTTCTTTTGCCTTGGACTGTTTGGATTAGTTTATTGTTTATTATGGGACCTGGAAAATGGTTATTTGCATATGTGATTCCATTGTTAATTGCTAACTTTATTGTAATGGCATATATCGCAACCAATCATCGCTTAAATCCAATTGTTCCAGTAAATGATCCGTTAGCAAACTGTTTATCAGTAACAGTGCCGCGCTGGGTAGACGTTTTGCATTTCAATTTCTCATATCATACAGAACATCATTTGTTCCCTGCTATGAGCTCTAAGTACTATCCGTTAGTAAAAGAGAAAATTAAAGAAATGTGGCCGGAACGCTATCATGAGATGCCGATGACAAAAGCTTTGGCAGCGCTATGGAATACACCACGTGTGTATTATCAAGGAAGTGAATTAGTGGATCCGCATAGAGAGCATCTCTATGGTTCTTTAGGAAATGGACTAGATCCTCATAATATTTCATATCGTGAGGAACATATAGAGGAAGAAGAGAGTATTAAAAAGGTAAATCAATAAAAATTGATATATTTTGCAGTGAAAAAGCAAGCCATCTCAGGCTTGCTTTTTCTTATAAAGAGACTTCTTTTTTATTCTTTGTACTAACTTGAACTGAATTTGTTTCTTTTCTTTGTAATCGTTTCTCTAAAAGGTTAACAAAATAAGTAAATAGAAGAACGAGTACGAGGTAATATAAACCAACAATTATATATGTATCTAGTTGTTGGAAGTTACTTGCTGCAATTGATAAACCTGATCCCCATAATTCGGACAATCCTACGTATGCAACGAGGGAAGAGTCCTTTAATCCAATAATAAACTGATTTCCTAAAGGAGGAAGAGATTGACGAAATGCTTGCGGTAATACAATACGGCGCATCGCTAAAGGGTAAGGCATACCTAAAGAACGAGCAGCTTCTAATTGTCCACGGTCGATAGATTGAATGGAACCGCGGAAAATTTCAGTAATATATGCACCGTTATGGATTGCTAAAGCAATTGCTCCTGCCCAAAAAGGAGTAAAAACAACAACGGATGTAATCCCAAAATAGAGGATGGCAATTTGAACAATTAAAGGTGTACCACGAATAATGGCGATGTATACGTGAGCAATACTATTTAAAACTTTATTGTTAGAGATTCGAAAAAAAGCGAATAGTAATCCAATTAGTGAACCGAGTAATAGGGATGTTAGTGTTAGTTGTAATGTGATAATAGTAGCCTTTAAGAGTGTGGGATAAGTAGACATGAAAATTTCAAACATATGTGTCACCTCATATTGTATGGATTTTGGTAGGGAATGAAATGCCCCACTGATTATTATCTCGGACTACTTGGGAGTTTTACTGCCCAGAAATAGCGAGATAAAAAGTGGGGCATAATTTATGAAACATTTGAATAGCTAATTTACTTCGTTTTTTCCTCTTCCCCAAGAATGTTACGTCCAAACCATTTTTTACTGATCTTTTCATACGTACCATCTTTAATAATTTCATCTAAAGCTTTATTTACTTTCTCAACCATTTCTTTATCATCTTTACGAATAGCAATTCCCATTTCATCAAGGTTTAATGGTTTGCCAGCTTCTTTTATATTTGATTTACCTTCTTTGATCATACGTAAACCAACCATTTGATCTGTAATTACTGCGTCAATACGTCCAGGCTCTAAGTCCATAAGTGCAGTAATATCGCTATCGTATTCTGTAATTTGATCTGTATGTTTTGCAACAAGGTCTTTAAAGGTACTAGCTTTTACAACACCAATTTTCTTACCTTTCAAATCTTCTGGAGAAGAGATAGATGTATTCTTTTTAGCAACAAAAATTTGGGCGCCAGAACGATAATAAGGATTTGAGAAATTAACAGCTTTTAATCGTTCTTCTGTAATTGCCATACTGCCGAGTATTGCATCATACTTTTTTGCTTTGAGACCTTGGATTAGTGTTTCCCACGGATTTGTAATAGGAGTAGGTTTCATATTCATTTTTTTTGCAAGTGCCTCACCTATTTCTACATCAAAACCGGCAAGTTTTCCGTCATTTTCTTTATAGTTAAAAGGTTTATATAAGCCACTCATCGCATAACGAAATTCTTTTTCACCATTTGAAGAAGTAGTAGAGCTTTCCTTGCTACAGGCTCCTAGTATGAAGGATGTACATAAGGTAATACTCGCAACAATGGTTAATAGTTTTCTTTTCATAAAACCCCTCCTATATATTGATCATACGGATGGTTTTAAGTATGGTATTGAGATATTGTATTTAGATGATTAGTTGTGCACCGTATGAATGTATTTCTTTCGTTTGAAACAGAAATTACACTATAAAACGTTGCGTAAAAATTGTTTTGCTCGTTCATGTGATGGAGCTGAAAAGAATTGCGCTGGCGGAGCGTCTTCTACAATCTTTCCATCATCCATAAAAATGACGCGATCAGCTACATCTCTTGCGAAATTCATTTCATGAGTAACAATAACCATGGTCATTCCTTCTTCAGCAAGTTCTTTCATAACTTGCAATACTTCTCCAACAAGCTCAGGGTCTAAGGCTGAGGTAGGTTCATCAAATAGCATAATTTTAGGATTCATGGCAAGAGCTCGTGCAATGGCAATGCGCTGTTTTTGACCACCTGACAGGAGGTGGGGTGTTACATCTGCTTTATCTTGTAGACCGACTTTTTGCAGAAGCTGATTTCCGATTTCCTTTGCATTTGCTGCTTCTAATTTTTTCACATGAATAGGTGCTTCTATGATGTTTTCTAGTGAGGTCATATGGGGAAAGAGGTTAAAATGCTGAAAAACCATACCGACATTTTCACGGACTTTGTTTAAATTTGAATGCTTTGGATCAATTTGTTCACCTTGTAAGTGAATTTCACCTTCATCGTACATTTCTAAAAAGTTAAGACAGCGAAGTAATGTACTTTTACCGGAACCACTGGCACCAATTAAAACAACAACTTCTTTTTCTTGTACGTCTAAATCAATTCCTTTTAAAACATCAAGTGAGCCAAATGATTTTACTAGATTTCGAACCTGAATCATACAAAACCCCCAGTCAAAAATATATTTTACAAATGTTGCCCCTTATTTCTGTTATTAGTCATAAATTGTCAGAATCCTTTATTTTTTTCGAGGGATAGTTCTTATATAAGAAAATCTGAATGTATAATTCAAATAGAAAGACCACCTAAATTAGGTGGTCTTTCTATAAGGTTACAAGTTTTTAATTTTAAATTGAGTGGCGAACGCTTCTAATTCTTCAACAAGTTTTTGCATTTGAAGAGACATATTTGTAATATCCTGTATAGATACTGACTGGGCTTGTGAAGATTGAGATGTATAATTAGTCTCCGAAACTATATTGTGTGAAATCGAAGAGATATTAATAAGTGCGCTATTTATTTCTTCTGAGCTTGCTGACATTTCTTCTGCACTTGCTGTTATGTCTTGTATTTGATCTGTGACCTCATTAATATGATTCACAATATTATGGAATGCTAATTTTGCATTTTGAACGGCGTGAATGCCTTCTTGAATTTCTTGTTGTCCTTTTCCCATAACATTGACTACATCTTTTGTATCATTTTGAACGAGTAAGTTAAGTTTTGTAATATCTGTAGCTGCTTGTTTTGATTGTTCAGCAAGCTTACGAACTTCTTCAGACACAACTGCAAATCCTTTTCCGTGTTCACCGGCGCGAGCAGATTCGATTGCAGCGTTTAAAGATAAGAGATTTGTTTGTTCAGAAATGGAGGTAATAGTTTGTAATGCTTTATCGATATCTTGTGTACGAACAACTAATTGATCTACGACTTTATATATTTCATCCATGACAGTATGGATAGTTGTCATTTGAGAAATGGATTTTTCAATGATTTCGCTTCCGACATTTGCCTTATCAGAAGTAGAAATAGCTAAATTTGAAATCGTTGTAGAAGATTGAGCTATGCTTTGCACTCCATTTGCTATTTCATCCATTGCTGTAGAACTATCTTTAATATTTGCAGACTGATCATTAATATGGTGAGACAACTGTTTCATTGTATTTGCAATGTTATCCATAGTGGAAGAGGAAACGGTTGCTGTTTCAACAATGTGGTTTGTAGAGCTTTTGACTTTTGCACTTGTTTGAATCACATTGTTAATAATTTGTTGTAAATTTAATATCATTTGATCAAAACTATTAAACATATGACCGAATTCATGATGATATTGTTTTGGCACCATAATAGTTAAATCTCCTTTTCCAGCTGTATTCATTATGCTTCGTAATGAATTGATTGGATTAATAATAGATTTAGCAGTAAATAAGGAGATAAGAATGCAAAGAACTAAACATGCAATGAATAAAATAATTGTTACGCTTATCACTTGCTTATAAGAGTGCTCACTGTCGTTATACAAACTTTCAGCTAACTTTTCATTATAATCAATAAGATTTTTTAAAGAACTTACTGTAGCCGATAAATTAGGGTCAACTGTAGTTAGGTAAAATGAATATGCTTGATTTAGTTTATTCTCTTTAATGAGATCGAGCATTTGAGCCCGATGCTTGTTGTAGCTTTCTAATTTTTCTTTATATTGATTGAGGAGATTTTTTCCTTCTCCGGTTATATATGTATTTTCGTATTGAGCTTGTAATTTTTCGGCTTCTTTATTTGTATCATTCAATTTATTTAAAATTGTAGTACGCCGATTCTCATCTTCCGTAATAATGAGTTCTTTTACATAACTAAACTCTTGGTACATGCTGCTCTCGATAGATCCTAGCCATTTAATAGGTTGTAGACGATCCACATATACTGTTTGAAGCTGTGTGTGCATTTGTTGTAAATTTATATAATTTACAACGCTAATAATTAATATGGAAAGAATCGGTACGGCTACTAACAATATTAATCTGTTTATAACGTTTAAACGATATAAAATCTTTAACATAGAATCACCTAACCTTAAATTATTTAGTTGAATATATAATTTGCATCCAAATAAAATTATACATTATTTTTATTTTATATACAGAAAAAGTAATGTAATGAATATGTAAACAAAAAATTAAAAATCGATATATCTTTCTATAAGGAAAATATGGATAATAATATATAGATAGTATGTATATTATTTATGAGGAGGAATGAGAAATGGAAAAGGAGAAGAAAACTTTTTCCTTTGGTTTACGTACACAACTTATGCTATTTACTACAGTTTTAGCTTTTATTACATATTCAACAAGTATATTTTTTATTTACGTGATATACGATTATTTTCAAAGTTATGTAAGTCAAACTGTTTATAATATTATCGTTATGTTATTAGGTGTAGTATGGTCTGGAATTTTAGCGTATGGAGCAGCAATTTTTTTAATTAAACCACTTCGAAAGCTGGAGGAGGCTGCAAGAAAGGCGGCCGATGGCGATATTCGTGAAGATGTTCCGTTACCAAAAACAGATGATGAGATTAAATCTTTAAGTGTTGCATTTAATATGATGCTAGGGAACTTAAGAGGTATGGTAAAAAATATCGATACTACATTTTCGTATACAAATAATCAAGTTCAGCAAATTAGAAGGCAAACGGGGGAAGCAACGAAACAAGCGCGAGGTGTTTCTGAAACGCTTGCAGAGATTTCTTCTGGCGCTGAGCAATCAGCAGCTTCCATTCAGGCAATTGTTTCTGCTGTTGATACAACAACTTCTATTGCGAGTGAAGTAGAAGAAAAAGCAAAACAGTCTGATGAGTTGTCTTTAGAAATGGTTCAAGCTTTAGGACAAAGTACACGTGTCTTTACTTCTTTAATTCAAGGCATTCAAACATTGGCAAAAGAAAATGAAGATTCGATGCAAAATGTACAAAAATTAGAAGAACGAATGAAACAAGTAGAACATATTGTTTCTGTTGTGAGTGAGATTGCGAGTCAAACGAATTTATTAGCACTGAATGCTTCTATTGAGGCAGCTCGTGCTGGAGAGCATGGAAGGGGCTTTGCAGTTGTGGCTGAAGAAGTACGTAAACTTGCTGATGAAAGCGATCATTCTGCAAGAAACATATCGCAGTTGCTACGGAATATGCAAGAAGAAGTGCAACAAGTCGCATTGAAAATGACAGAGCAAGTGAAATCAGCTAAAGAAGAGGCGAAACGTGGGGCAGCTACCGAACTAATTTTAAAAGAAATGTCATCAAGTATTATGGAAGTTGCCGATGCAACGAAGCAAATTAGTGGCTATATGAACGAACAAGTGAGTCACATTCATCAAACAGGAGCACAGACGAAGGCTGTAGCAGCAATTGCTGAGGAAACATCAGCTGGTTCACAAGAAGTAGCACGTGTGACGTTGCAACAATCTAAAAATATGGTACTAATCGATCAACTGTTAAAGGATTTAGAGCAGCAAGCAGCGGATTTGAAACAAACAATTGAACGATTTTCAATGTAAAAAGGAAGAACAGCATTCTGTTCTTCCTTTTTTACGTATGAAAAGGAGGGATGCTTTGTTGAAAACGAAAAACATTGCACGGATCATATATGGTTTTCACTTTACTCAATCTTCGGAAATTAAGACCATAATAACTAGTTTGCCAATTTTTAATGTCGATATCAGGCCAATTGACATAGTCACCTAGTGTATAAGGGTCTAAGCTTTCTCGTAAATCTTTAACCCAGCGTATATTTTGATTTTCTTCATCATCACATTTCCACGAGGTAATGTACTCTTGCGCAATAATTGCCTTGCGATGGAAATAAGCTGTTTCAGTAGGTTTAATATTTTCAACAGCACCTACGAGTGATTGGTGCCAAATACTCGCATCTTTATTTGGTGCATGAGAAAGAAAATATTGCATGATTTGAATTCCTTTAAGAGGAATAGGTTTATATACGTAGGAACCGGAGCGCTTGAAGTTTTCAGGGATGTTACCACTGTTAAAAAATTCAACAGCCTTTATATAAGGAACTTCATCTATAAAGAGAGAAGGAGTACCAGTTTCAAGAAGAGGAGATAATAAGGAATGGAGTTCAGAGGGAGAGCCAACAAACTCACCTTGTGCTTCAATTTTGTTTTGTTGCTTTGTGAATAATTCAATAGATGAGGTGAGACGTTCGTCTACATAAGGCGCCCAGCTTTGCCAAGCTTGAAATGCAGCGATAAAATCTTCCCATTCCCATGTAATGGAGAAGATTGATACATTTTTTATAGGATGTACTCGAAACGTTAAAGAAGTAACAATGCCAAAGTTTCCACCACCACCACCGCGGCACGCCCAAAATAAGTCATGGTTTTCATATTCGTTTGCGCGAATGATTTTTGCTCCAAATTTACCGCACGCTTGTACCATTTCAACTTTTACTAATTGATCACATGTTAATCCAAATAAGCGTGAAAGCATACCGATGCCACCGCCAAGTGTTAATCCAACAATTCCGACGCTTGCACTTGTACCAGCTGGTATTGTTACACCATAATCCCAAAGCTCTTTATAAACCGTGCCAAGATTTGCACCAGCTTCAATTGTTGCTGTTAATTTATCTGTATTAACAGTAATGCGATGCATTTCACTCACATCAATAATAAGTCCTCTATTTAAAAGAGAAAAATTTTCATAACTATGACGTCCGCTTCTTAAGCGAAATGGTATATGGCGTTCGCGAGCCCATTTTAAGGCATTACAAACATCATTTTTATTTTGGCAAAAAACAATAATACAAGGGAGTTTTGGAATACTTAAATTTAAATTCATTCGGGCTACGTCATAGTCAGGATCTGAAGGAACAACGATACGACCTGTTAATTTTGTCTGTTTCAATTTACCACTCCTTTCTAAATAAGCAGTGCTTTTTATTAATATATGAAAAGCGTATGTAGCGTGCGTGGACAAGAGAAGGTGAGAAATAAATAAAGCATAAGAATAAGGAATCTACATAGAGTTCAATGAAAACAGTTGCAAACTATTCATATTTTGTTATGATAGTGTTACGAAAACGTTTGCATAAAAATTCCGATGGGATGCAAAAGGAGAGAATGACTATGAATAAGACATGGTGGAAAGAAGCGGTTGCTTATCAAATTTACCCGCGTAGCTTTATGGATTCAAATGGTGATGGTATTGGAGATTTACAAGGTATTATTGCAAAACTGGATTATTTAAAAGATTTAGGTATAGATGTAATTTGGATTTGTCCAATGTATAAGTCACCTAATGATGATAATGGTTATGACATTAGTGATTATCAAGATATCATGGATGAGTTTGGTACGATGGAAGACTTTGATGCTTTACTAGATGAAGTTCATAAACGTGATATGAAGCTTATTATTGATTTAGTTATTAATCATACAAGTGATGAACATCCATGGTTTATTGAGTCTCGTTCATCTAAAGACAATCCGAAGCGTGATTGGTATATTTGGCATGATGGTAAAGATGGTGCGGAACCAAACAACTGGGAAAGTATTTTTAATGGTTCAGCATGGGAGTATGATGAAGTAACAGGACAATATTATTTACACTTATTCTCGCGTAAACAACCAGATTTAAACTGGGAGAATAAAGAAGTTCGCGAAGTGTTATACGATACAGTTAATTGGTGGCTTGATAAAGGAATTGATGGTTTCCGCGTGGATGCGATCAGTCATATTAAAAAAGAAGATGGCTTCAAAGATATGCCAAATCCAAAAGAATTAAAGTATGTACCATCTTTTGATAAACATATGAATGTGGATGGTATTCAACCTTTATTAGAAGAGTTAAAAGAAAATACATTTTCTAAGTACGATATTATGACTGTTGGTGAAGCTAACGGCGTTAAGATTGAAGATGCTGAGCTTTGGGTTGGAGAAGAGCAAGGTAAGTTCAATATGGTATTCCAATTCGAACATTTAAGCTTATGGGATGCAGAAAAAAAGAAAGATCTTGATGTTGTAGGACTGAAAAAAGTATTAACGAAATGGCAAAAAGGGTTAGAAAATAAAGGCTGGAATGCTTTATATATTGAGAACCACGATAAGCCACGTATCGTTTCAACTTGGGGAGATGATAAACAATATTGGCGTGAAAGTGCAACAGCTCTTGGAGCGATGTATTTCTTTATGCACGGCACACCGTTTATTTATCAAGGACAAGAAATTGGGATGACAAATGTTCAATTATTAAATGTTGAAGATTACGATGATGTAGCAACTAAAAATTTATATCGAGAGAAAATTGCAGATGGCGTATCACATCAAGATATGATGGAGATTATATGGGCTTCTTGCCGCGATAATTCACGTACACCTATGCAGTGGAACGATGAGATGAATGCTGGCTTCACAACAGCAGGTGCCCCTTGGTTTAGTATGAATCCAAACTACAAAGAAATTAATGTTGAAAAGCAAAAGAATGAAGAGAACTCTATTTTCAATTTCTATAAACAAATGATTGCCTTGAAAAAAGAGCACGATGTACTGAATTACGGTACGTACGATTTACTTTTAGAAGATGATCCGCAAATTTATGCGTATACTCGTACATTAAATGATGAAAAAATCGTTGTAATTAGCAATATCTCAAAAGAGGAGGCTGTGTATAACGAGGGTCCATTTGCACTAGAACGCAAACGTTTGCTTTTAAATAACTATGAAGTTGCGGAACATGAACAAGTAACTACAATCACGTTGAAGCCTTATGAAACAAGGGTTTATCGCATTTCATAATAAAAAAGGATGCTCTAAGAGCATCTTTTTTTATGAAAAAAAATAAATTTCTATTGCAAAGTGAAAACGCTTTTATTAAAATAGATTTATGAAAACGGTTGCGCAAAGATAAAAATAAAGTGACATAAGGAATCGTTTTCATAATAGAAACAGAAATTATAATTTAAATCATTACGTTGTTATAAATAAAGGGGAGGAAGAACAGATGAAAATTACGTCTTTTGATTTTTGGCAAAAGTTCGGGAAAGCATTATTAGTTGTTGTAGCTGTAATGCCAGCAGCTGGTTTAATGATTTCTATCGGTAAGTTAATTGGGATGTCTGCTGGGGATATTAACGCAGTTCATACAATCGCTCGCGTAATGGAAGACATCGGTTGGGCAATTATTACAAATCTACACATCTTATTCGCAGTAGCAATTGGGGGATCTTGGGCGAAAGATCGCGCAGGTGGTGCATTTGCAGCACTATTAGCATTCGTCTTAACAAACAGAATTACAGGAGCTATATTTGGTGTAAACGCTGAAATGTTAGCGGATTCAAAAGCAAAAGTTTCTTCAGTATTAGCAGGAGATTTAGTTGTAAAAGATTACTTTACTTCTGTACTTGGTGCACCAGCGTTAAACATGGGAGTTTTCGTAGGAATTATCACAGGTTTCTTAGGAGCTACTTTATATAACAAATATTATAACTATAACAAATTGCCACAGGCATTAGCATTCTTTAACGGAAAACGATTCGTACCATTCGTTGTAATTGTTTGGTCTACAGTCACTGCAATTGTATTATCACTTTTATGGCCATTCATCCAAAGTGGATTAAATGAATTTGGTCGCTGGATTGCAGCTTCAAAGGATAGTGCACCAGTTGTTGCACCATTTGTGTATGGAACGTTAGAGCGTTTACTATTACCATTCGGTTTACACCATATGTTAACGATTCCGATGAACTACACAGAGCTAGGCGGAACATATACGATGTTAACTGGCTCAAAAATTGGACAAGTTGTAGCAGGACAAGATCCTTTATGGCTTGCATGGATTACAGATTTAAATAACTTATTAGCAAATGGAGATACAAAAGCATATAACGATTTATTAAATAACGTTGTACCAGCTCGATTCAAAGCAGGACAAGTTATCGGTTCAACAGCAGCGTTAATGGGTATTGCATTCGCGATGTTCCGTAATGTTGATAAAGAAAAACGTGCAAAATATAAACCAATGTTCTTATCAGCAGCATTAGCAGTATTCTTAACAGGTGTAACAGAACCAATTGAATTCATGTTTATGTTTATTGCTCCAGTACTATATGTTGTATATGCAATTACAACAGGACTTGCATTCGCATTAGCAGATTTAATCAACTTACGTGTTCACGCATTTGGATTTATTGAGTTAATTACTCGTACACCGATGATGGTTAATGCAGGACTAACTAGAGATTTAATCAATTTCGTTATCGTTTCATTAGTATTCTTCGGTCTGAACTTTACATTATTCAATTTCTTAATTAAAAAGTTCAACTTACCAACACCAGGACGTGCTGGTAACTATATTGATAATGAAGATGAGTCATCAGAAGGAACAGGGAATGTACAGGATGGTTCATTAGCAACAAAAGTTATTGATTTATTAGGTGGAAAAGAAAATATTGCTGATGTAGATGCTTGTATGACACGTTTACGTGTAACAGTAAAAGATTTAGATGTTGTTGCACCAGAAGCGCAGTGGAAACAAAATGGTGCCTTAGGACTGATCGTAAAAGATAAAGGTGTACAAGCAGTATATGGTCCGAAAGCTGACGTATTAAAGTCAGACATTCAAGATATGTTAGGTGCGTAATAATATGAAATTGCTAACTTTAAACTGTCACTCTTGGCAAGAAGAAAATCAAATAGAAAAGATAAAATATCTTGCTAAAGTCATTCAAGAAGAACAGTATGATGTGATCGCATTGCAAGAAGTAAGTCAGTCGATAGGGGCTAAAAATGTATGCGGTAACAAGAAAGAAGATAATTTTGGACTTTTACTATTAGAAGAGTTAAAAGCGTTACATGTAAAAGATTACAATATTACTTGGGATTTCTCTCATATTGGTTATGATGTGTATGAAGAAGGATTAGCGATTGTAACGAAACATAATGTTGTAAAAGAAGATACGTTCTTTATTTCAGAAAATAAGGATACAATGTATTGGAAAACGCGCAAAATTATAAGTACAACAATTGCTTATAATGGTAAGAACATCACGTTTTACTCTTGTCACCTCGGTTGGTGGAATGATGAAGAAGAGTCATTCAAAGGGCAAGTTGATCGTTTAATGGAGCGTGTAAATCGTAATGAACTTTCCTTCTTAATGGGTGACTTTAATAACAATGCTCGTTTGCAAGGCGAAGGTTATGAATATATGATGCAAAAAGGTTTATATGACACATATGAACTAGCAATAGAGAAGGATGAAGGAACAACTGTCCAAGGTGAGATTGCTGGTTGGGATGAAAATAAACATAATTTACGCATCGATCTAATATTGTGTAACCAAAGTGAAAAAGTTCGTTCTTCAAAAGTTATTTTTAATGGTACAAACCGAAAGGTAATTTCAGATCATTTCGGTGTAGAAGTACAAGTAGATATATAATAGAAGAAATCCTCACAGATGATGAAAAGCTGTGAGGATTTTTTTGAGGAATACAAGTATTTCCAAGAGAAAATACTTGTATTTTTTATGACATTTCCTATATATTTGTTATTATTGAATGTAAAACCGATTTGGTCATTTTGTATTCATACTTTGACTGACTTCGTTATATAATGTAGTAAGTCAAAGTTAATGGGAAAAAATAGTTCGTTTTTGGTTAATCCACGATGTAGAAAGTGATATAATTGCAAAATGTATGTATCATTTTCTAAAGAAGGAAAAATATATAATTAGGTGATAACTTCTATGAAACAAATTTGGCGTATTTATAAGACAGATTTACGGAATGTAGCTAAACATTGGGCTGCAATTGTTATTGTTTTAGGATTAATGATTTTACCATCGTTATATGCATGGTTTAACATTAAAGCTTCCTGGGATCCGTACGGAAATACAAAAGAGGTTCCCATTGCAGTTTCTAACCAAGATGCAGGATCTAATTTAAGAGGGAAAGATATTAATATCGGTGAAGAGATTGTAGATTCTCTTAAGAAAAACAAAAATCTTGGTTGGAAATTTGTAGATGAAAAACAGGCAATTCACGGAGTTGAGCGCGGAGATTACTATGCAAGTATTACAATTCCAAAAGATTTCTCTGAAAAGATTGCGACTGTTCTGGATGAAAATCCGCAGAAGCCAGAACTTGATTACTATGTAAATGAAAAAGTAAATGCGATTGCACCAAAAATTACAGCAAAAGGTGCATCAGGTATTACAGAAGAAATTAGTAAAAACTTTGTTAAAACAGCAAACGGTGAGATTTTTAAAGTTTTTAACGATCTTGGAATCGATTTAGAAACAAACTTACCAAGTATCGAGAAAGTAAAAGATCTTGTATTTAAGTTAGAAGCGCAGTTCCCAGAAATGAATACACTGATGGATAAGGCGTTAGATGATGCGACTCGAGCAGAGGATATTGTGAAAGTGGCACAGAAAGATTTACCTGTTGTAGAGAGTGTCATAAATGATGGACAGGAAGCATTAGCGAATTTAGATAAGTTCTTTGCAAGACAAGATCAAACATTAAAAAATGCTCCAGGGACGATAAGAAACGATTTAGTAGCAGCAAAAGGCGTTATGGATAGTGCAGCTGCATTTACTGACTTTTTAATGAATCCAGGTGTAGAGTTAAATATTCCTGACTTGTCTGGAATGAATGGATTACCTGAATTCCCAGCCAGACCGGATCTATCTAAGTTGAATAGTGATGGTTATAAGAGTATAGCGCAAAGTATTAATCAAACAGTAAATAATGTTTTAAGTTCATCGCGTGCAGGAACAGCTTATGGGAAAAGTGTTTTAAATGGCTTACAAAATGGCCAATTTGACCCTGAACAAGCAAAGAAAGATTTAAATGCGGTATCAGATCGATTACAAACTGGTACAGATGGTATTTCATATCTTATTAATTTCTTTACTGAACTTCAAAACTCAGCGACTAATGATTTTGGTCAAAGATTTTTCAAAGGGCGAGTGGATAACTTAACTAGCCTTAAAGGTAAGATGGAAAATGCAAACAACGGTATTAAAGATATTGTAAATGTTATCGGTACAGGACAAGAAGTAAAGAAAGATGTAACAGATGTAGCGAATCAAAAATTAGATGCAGCAAATGGATTAATTGATCAAGCGGAAAAAGATTATAATGAAACGTTTGTAGCAGATTACAAAAAAGCAGTTAGCACAGTCGATCAAGCTAAAGCTGATGCAAATCAAATTTATGATAATGCAAAAGCAGATTATGATAAAGCGAAAAATAGCCTTGAAGGCGCAAAAGCAGATTTACAAAAGGCGAAAGAAGATGTACAAAATAGAGGTATTAACGGTTTAGATTCAACGAAAGTAGCTTTAAATAGTTTAAATGGTCAATTCCAATCTGGAATCGGTTTAATTGATGATATGATTCCTGTTCTAGAAAGTACAAATAAGGTTTTAGCGGATGTAAATAGTGATAAAAACCTTAATAATGGAATTGCGAAATTAAATAAAGCAAAAAGTAGTCTGCAAAAGGGTGTAGATGCAACAAATAAGGGAATTACACTTCTTAACAATGGACAAAAACCTACAAAAGATGTAATTGAAAGTATTAACAACGCTGCGAAGGGCGGATCAGCTCAATTAACAGATGTATTATCGACGTATGATTCGGAAATTGTACCTAATTTCAATACAGCAATTGCTCGTACAAAAGAGATGTCGAAAAATACAACTCAAATTTTAAATGATGCAGACAAAAAGCTTCCAGATGTTAAAAAATTACTAGAAGATTCATCGAAAGGCTTAGTAGATGGTAAAAAGAAATTAGCAGACATTAAAGCTGAAATGCCGGAGACTGAGAAAAAGATTAAAGAATTAGCAGATAAAATTCGTGATTTTGAATCTGAAGAGGATTTAAAAGACATCATACGCTTATTGAAAAATGATGTTGAAAAGCAAAGTGACTATTTCGCAAATCCAGTAAATTTAAAAGAGAATAAATTATTTGCGATGCCGAACTACGGTTCAGCAATGTCACCGTTCTATACAGTGCTTGCATTATGGGTAGGCGCACTATTAATGGTTTCATTATTAACAGTAGAAGTACATGAAGAGGGCGCGAATTATAAGAGCCATGAAATTTACTTCGGACGTTTATTAACATTCTTAACGATAGGTCTTTCACAAGCGTTTATCGTATCAATGGGAGATATATTCTTACTCGGTACGTACGTAGTCGATAAATTCTGGTTTGTATTATTTAGTTTATTTATTGGTGGAGTCTTCGTTTGTATCGTATACTCACTCGTTTCTATTTTCGGAAACGTTGGGAAATCGATGGCGATCATTTTACTTGTACTGCAAGTAGCAGGATCGGGCGGAACATTCCCAATTCAAATGACACCAGCGTTCTTCCAAGCAATTTATCCGTTCTTACCGTTCACATATGCAATTAGCGCTATTCGTGAAACAGTTGGCGGAATGCTTTGGGATATCGTAACGCGAGATTTACTTGTGTTAAGTGCTTTCGTAGTAGTTATGATTGTCGCTGCGTTATTACTGAAAACGCCAATTAACAAATCAAGTGAAAAATTCGTTGAGAATGCAAAAGGAAGTAAAATTATTCACTAAAATAAAAGGTTCCTACCGATAGAGGTAGGAACCTTTTTGTTTAATCGAATTTTAATTTCTTTAAGGCTTCTGCGAATGGATTATTTAATGGTTCTTCTTCTTTATTCTGTTGTTTCATATATTTTTGAACGTCGCGCTTATCGGCTTTGTTTCCAGATTCTTTTTTACGTCTTTCTTGGAATGTGGAAAGTTTTTCGCGATAGCCACATTTACATGCAAAGATTTGTCCTGCACCTTCACCACGTAATTCTAACTTCTTCTTACATTGCGGACAGCGAGCGTTTGTTGTACGAGATACATTTTTACGGTGACCACATTCACGATCTTGGCAAACGAGCATCTTTCCTTTTTTGCCATTTACCTCTAGCATTGGTTTACCGCAGTCTGGACAAGATTTCGTTGAAATGTTGTCATGTTTATATTTTTTATCACTCGATTTAATTTCAGATACAATTTCTTTCGTATAGTTCTTCATTTCTGAAATGAACACTTCTTTTTTCAGTTTACCTTTTGCGATAGCCTCTAGCTTTTGTTCCCATTCACCAGTTAGTGTAGGTGATTTTAACTCTTCTGGTACTAAATCAAGTAACTGACGGCCTTTTGAAGTAATGTGAATATCTTTACCACGTTTTTCAATTAAGAATGAATTGAATAGCTTGTCGATAATATCAGCACGCGTTGCTACAGTACCTAATCCACCAGTTGATTTTAATGTATCAGCAAGTTGTTTATTTTGCGTATCCATATATTTTGTAGGATTCTCCATTGCTGAAAGTAAAGTCGCCTCGTTAAAACGTGCAGGTGCTTTCGTTTGACCTGATGTTTGCATAATTAACTTTACAGTTAATGTATCGCCTTTTTCGATGCGAGGTAAAAGTTGTTCTTTTACGTCATCGGTTACATCATCATCTTCAAAGCGATTTTCATATACTTCTTTCCAGCCGGCATGCAGAACAGTTTTTCCTCGTGCAATGAATGTTTCATTGCCAACTTTTGTGCGTAACGTTAGTTGTTCGTATTCGAATGCTGGGAATAAAACGGCTAAGAAACGTTTTACAACTAAATCATAAATTTTACGTTCTTTATCTGTAAAGGCTGAGAAGTTAACATATCCTTCAGTCGGAATAATCGCGTGATGATCGCTTACCTTACTATCATCAACAAATGATTTATTAGCCTTAATAGGCTTTTGTAATACTTTATGTGCTAAAGGACGGTACTCTCCAACTCCGCACGCCTTCAGACGCTCTGGAAGTGTTCCAACGATATCAGATGAAATATAGCGTGAATCTGTACGAGGGTACGTTAGCACTTTATGTTGCTCATACAATTTCTGCATAATGTTTAATGTTTCTTTCGCAGAGTAACCGAACTTTTTATTTGCATCACGTTGTAATTCAGTTAAATCGTAAAGACCAGGAGAGAATGATTTCTTCTGTTTTTTATCAATTTCCACAACAGTAGCATTATGTTTATCTAAACCTTTTACAATACTATCAATTTTTTCTTTATTAAAAATGCGACTATTGCCATTTGCATCTTGCCAAGTTAGTTTTAATTGATTTGTTGTTTGTGCTTCGATGCCGTAGTAAGTTTGAGCTTTGAAGTTCTTTATTTCATCTTCACGACTAGCGATCATAGCAACAGTAGGTGTTTGTACACGGCCACAGTTAAGCTGGGCATTAAAGCGAGTCGTTAAAGCACGAGTCGCGTTAAGACCGATATACCAGTCAGCTTCTGAACGTGCAACTGCTGAAGCGTATAAATTGTCATATGCTTTACCTGGTTTTAAATTAGCGAATCCATCTTTAATCGCTTTATCAGTAACAGATGAAATCCATAGACGTTTGATCGGTTTGTTAACTCGAACTTTATCAATAATCCAACGAGCGACTAATTCTCCTTCACGTCCAGCATCTGTCGCTACAATAATTTCATTTATATCTTTTCTAAGTAGCTGGCTTTTTACAGCATTAAATTGTTTCCCAGTTTGTTTAATAACTGTTAATTTCAAACGCTCAGGTAGCATAGGTAAATCTTCTAAATTCCACTTTTTATATTTCACATCATAGCTTTCTGGATCTGCTAATGTAACGAGATGGCCTAAAGCCCAAGTTACAATATATTTACTACCTTCAAGGTAGCCGTTTCCTTTTTTATCGCACTTCAGTACGCGAGCAATATCTCGTGCAACGGAAGGTTTTTCAGCGATTATAACGCTTTTCGACATATTAAAAACATCCTTTCAAATTTCCATACGTTAACTATAGCATACATCTTCTTGAGATTCAGTTTCGCTCCGTATTTGAGCGGCTTTTAGTGGGAGGAACAAAACTCCACTGATTAAAACTTCATTTTATTATACTTATTGTTTCATCAGTTGCTTCTATTATTAAATAGAAAAGTAAAGAGCTTGTTATTTTATTAGAATAAGAGTAGACTTTGAAGTAGATGAATAATAAGCACATGGGAGTTTGTGGATGCAAACTGAGAGTATGACTAATCCGTCATTGACCATTTGAACCTGTTGGATAATGCCAGCGTAGGGAGAGTGTAAAAGCACATGTTCAGGCACTTTGCGTACGCGCAAAGTGTCTTTTTGTGTATCTCCCATCACTATAGTTAGGGGATGAGAAGGATGAATATGAAAGAAATTAGTAAAGTAGTGGATTTGGCGAGAGAATCTAATCCGCTCGTTCATAATATTACAAACGTTGTTGTAACAAATTTTACAGCTAACGGCTTGTTAGCGTTAGGAGCATCACCTGTAATGGCGTATGCGAAAGAAGAAGTAGCAGAAATGGCTAGCATTGCGGGAGCGTTAGTATTAAACATGGGGACACTTCGTCCTGAAGAAGTAGAAGCGATGTTACTTGCGGGTAAATCAGCAAATGTGAACAATGTACCAGTATTGTTTGATCCAGTTGGTGCAGGAGCAACGTCGTATCGAACAGAAGTTGCGAGACATATTCCGGCTGAAATTGATTTAGCTGTTATCCGCGGAAATGCAGCTGAAATAGCGAACGTTATTAATGAGAGATGGGAAATTAAAGGGGTAGATGCTGGTGCTGGACAAGGAAATGTTGTAAGTATTGCAAGGCAGGCAGCGGATGAACTAAATACAGTTGCGGTGATTACTGGAAAAGAAGATGTTGTTACAGATGGAGAGCGAACTATTCTTATTCGAAATGGTCACCCTATTTTAACGAAAGTTACGGGAACTGGGTGTTTACTAACTTCTGTAATAGGAGCATTTGTAGCAGTAGAAAAAGATTATGTAAAGGCAGCAGTAGCGGCATTAACATTTTATGGTGTAGCCGCGGAACTGGCAGCTGCTAAGACAGTAGAAAAGGGACCTGGTAGTTTCCAAATTGAATTTTTAAATCAGTTAGCGAATACGACTTCGGGTGATATAGAGAAGTATGGGAAGATTGAGGTTATATAGTAAGGAGGGAAAATAAATGTCGCGTATTTCAAAGGCAGAAATGTCTAAGTTATTATCAGTATATTTTATTATGGGAAGTAACAATTGTACGAAGGAGCCACTACAAGTATTGAGAGATGCACTTGAAGGTGGTATAACAATTTTTCAATTTCGTGAAAAGGGGGAAGGGGCTTTAACGGGAGAGAAACGTATTTGTTTCGCAAAAGAACTACAAGCAATTTGTAAGGAGTACGGTGTTCCATTCATCGTAAATGATGATGTGGAACTAGCTATCGAGTTAGATGCAGATGGCGTGCATGTTGGACAAGATGATGAAGGGATTACTTCTGTTCGTGAAAAAATGGGGGATAAAATTGTTGGTGTATCTACTCATACAATTGAAGAAGCACGCTGGGCAATTGAAAACGGAGCTGATTATTTAGGTGTTGGCCCTATTTTCCCAACAAGTACGAAAAAAGATACGAAAGCAGTGCAAGGAACGAAAGGTTTAGCTCATTTTAGAGAACAAGGAATTACAATACCAGTCGTCGGGATTGGTGGTATTACAATTGAAAATGCAACTTCAGTTATAGAAGCAGGTGCGGACGGTGTTTCAATTATTTCAGCAATTAGTTTAGCAGAATCTGCGTATGAAAGTACGAAGAAGCTAGCAGAGGAAGTAAGTAAGAGTTTGTAGACTTCGCACAAATAGTAAAGAACAGAATGGAAGAATGGACAGTTAAAAATATTTAAACAAACGTTTGATTAAAAAAGCACAAACCCTGTAAATTTGTAGGTTTGTGCTTTTTCTTTAAAACATAATTGATATTAAGAGCATTCCAATTCCGATAGAAGTGAATGTTGCGATTAGGCCTGGAATCATAAAGCTATGATTTAAAACATATTTACCAATGCCTGTTGTACCAGTGCGATCGAAGTTAATGGCAGCAACGATTGTTCCGTAGTTTGGAATGAAGAAATATCCATTTACTGCAGGGAACATCGCGATTAGTAGTGCTGGTGGAATACCGAGTGATAATCCAAGAGGCATTAAAGCGCGTACTGTTGCTGCTTGACTATATAGTAAAATAGATAGAATGAATAATGCGATGGCAAATAGCCATGGCGCACTTGTTACTAGGTGCTGAATTGATCCTTGAATCATATTTAAGTTTCCGTTAAAGAAAGTATCTCCCATCCAAGCGATCCCGAAAATAGCAACAACGGCTGTTGCCCCCGCTTTAAAGACGTTACCAGACACGATGCTTTCTACATTTGGTTTACAGAAAATAATAATAAGAGCTGCGATTGTTAACATAACCATTTCAATTGTGTTTGGCATGGAAAGACGGGCTAACTTCCCATCAACTATCCATCCTGGACGAAGTGCTTCAAATGAACCGAGAAGTACGACAAGAAAAGTTCCTATTAGGAAAAGGATAACTGATAATTTAGCGCCTTTTACACCAACAAATTCTTTTTTCTTTTCAATCTTAGGAATCATTCCTTCTTTTAATCGCTTTAAGTATTCAGGGTCTTCATTTAATTCTTTCCCCATTTTGCTAGCAACAAACGCAGCTATCATACAAGCGATGAAAGTAGAAGGGATACTTACTTTTAAAATATCTAATAAGGTGATTTTATAGTCAGCTAACATTGCTAAAAGTGCAACTGTTGCAGCTGATATAGGACTAGCTGTAATTGCTTGTTGGGAAGCAATTACGGCAATTGACATTGGTCGTTCCGGTCTAATCCCAGATTCGCGAGAGACTTCTGCGATAACAGGAAGTACAGAATAAGCAACATGACCAGTCCCTGCACAGAGTGTAAATAAATAAGTAACAATTGGAGCAAAGAATGTAATGCGTTTTGGATTTTTTCGTAATGCTTTCTCAGCTAGATGAACAAGGTAGTCCATTCCTCCAGCGGCTTGAAGTGCACCGGCAGCTGTAATTACTGCTAAAATCATAAGCATTACATCAATAGGAGGAGCTGTAGGTTGTAAGTGGAAGACGAAAACAAGTATTGCCATACCAACGCCACCCATTACTCCTAGACCAACTCCGCCTAGGCGTGCGCCAATAAAAATGCAGAGTAGTAACGTAAGAAATTGTAGCCAAAACATGATAAACTACCTCCGGAATTCATTAGTTAAGATATATTCGAATAATTTAATTTAAATGAAAATTAAAATAAATATTCAAAAAATCCTTGTGTTATATACATTTTTTATTATATAACACAAGAAATGTAACATTCACGTACTTTGTTAAATTATTTCGAAAAAATAATACATTAAAACTTTACATTTGCATCTCTAAATAGGTAGACATTTTAATTTTTATGTTGTAATCTTTGATAGAGAATAATTTAATTCTCATAGAACTCCCATATCGTTCAACTCGTTCAGCGAGAAAGGCAAACTGATGGAAACATTAGGACGCAAAACTACAGGAGCTAAGGCCGAAAGGCTACGCTAGCCAGTTACCGGACGGATAGGGTTGGTCTTGACCAATGCTTTTTCATTGGTCTTTTTTTTATTTGTAAACAAATGAGAAACCTTATCAGTTGTTGATAAGGTTTATATTTTAATAGTTTTCCTTTATATTAAGTTAATTAAGAAAGGTGATGTTGATGAAAAAATATTGGCACAAGCTATCATTTCTTCAAAAGAATGTATTGTTAACTGTGTTAGTTATTTTGACGCTTGTTGGTACTATGGGAGCGTTAAGTTTTAACATGTTTCAAAATAGTATGATGTCTATATTTGAAAGGCATTCTTTTGAAACAGGAGATACGGTATTACATAAATTAGATGAAGAAATAGTCAGAGATGTTACAAAAGACCCAGTGGCACAAAGAGAAAAGAGAGAGAAGTTAACAGAGAAATTAGATGAAGCAACGGAAGAATTGAATAGTGTTGGACAAACCTATATTGTTGGAGCAAAAGAAAATGAAAAAGGTGAGTTACTAATCGTCGATTTATCTACAGGGTTAGCAAATGTTGTTGAAGTAAGGCCGGGAGAATATTATAAACAACCAGATCTTTGGATGGAAGCATATGATAAAGTAATGAGCACGAAAAAAGCAAATATGACAGTAGTATATGAAGACGCATTAGGATCATGGGTAACGATATTAGAGCCAATTAAAGATGGAGACGGAAATATTGTGGCAATTGTTGCAGCCGATGTAGATGCCTCTATTGTTCCTAGTACAAAGGAAAAATTCATTATACAAGGTTTAATGTTTATTTGTATTTCTGTTTTAATTGCAACTGTTATTCAATTCTTAATCGTACGTAACGCACTTGCTCCATTGCGGGATTTACGTGAAGGATTGCGCAAAGTTGGTGAAGGTGATTTAAGTATTAAATTAGAGGAAAGACCAGATGATATTGGTATTATTAATGCGTATTTTAATAATACCATCGAGAAGTTTAAAGGAATTATAGATAAAGTGAAGCAGACCGCTGAACAGGTTTCCTCATCTTCAAAAGAATTGTCAGTGAGTACGAAAGAGAATAGCATGGCAGTTCAAGAAATCGTAAGTTCTATAGTTGAGTTAAGAGCGGGCGCTCAGTCACAAGAAACTGCAGTACCACAGTATTTAGGTATTGTATATGAAATGGAAGATAAGATGGAAGAGATAACGAATGCTGCAAAACAAATGACGAAAGAGTCTGAAGGTATAGAGCATCATTCAGGAAAAGGAAACGGTGTTACTAAACAGGCGATTAATCAAATGAATATAATACAAAATGCAGTACAAGATTTATCTTCTATCATTTATTCTTTGGAAGTGAGATCAAAAGAAATTAGTGATATTGTAACTGTAATTACAAGTATTTCAAATCAAACTAATTCGCTAGCTTTACATGCTACTATTGAAGCTTCACGTGCTGAGGAAACTGGAGACGGATTTGCTGTTGTGGCTGATGAAGTGCGTAAATTAGCAGAGCAGACGGAAGCATCAGCAAAAGATATAGCAAAATTAATAGGGGAAACACAAGCTGGAACGGAAGAAGCTGTTGTTTCAATGCAAAAAACTTCAAAAGAAGTAGAATCTGGAATTATACTTGTTGAAAGTAGTGGTGCTTTCTTTGAAAAAATTTCGAAATCAGCACAAACTGTTACCAATCAAGTTAGAGTTGTTTCTAGCAATTCAAGTGATATATTGCAAAATAGCCAAAATATTGTACGTGTTGTCAATGACCTATCACTTATCGCAAATAAGTATGCGAATAGTAGTAGTAATGTTGAAGAAAGCATGAAAGAACAGAAAATGTCTGTACAAGATATTGCTGAATTAGCCAGTTCTTTAAGCTGGCTTTCACAGGAGTTACAAGAGTTAATTGGTGAATTCAAAAGTTAAATGAAATGATTATACGTACTTTTGTTTGTTCAATAAAATAAATCATGCTACAATGAAAACGAATTAAGGACCGGGGAGCCAATTGGCTGAGAGGATGTAAACAAACATCGACCCTCAACCTGATCTGGATAATGCCAGCGTAGGGAGTTACTTAAAGTGATGTAGCATATGTTATTCTATAATAACTTGCATACAAGGCTTTCCTACGCAGTAGGAAAGCCTTTTCTTGTTTTAACATTTCATATTATAAGGGGGATTTTACTATGTCACAACAAGTTACAATTTCATTTTCAGTAGTACCACAAGCGAAGAACAAAGATGTGTATTCTGTTGTTGATAAAGCAATTGAGGTTGTACAACAATCGGGAGTTCGTTATGAAGTAGGGGCAATGGAAACAACGCTGGAAGGAGAATTAGATGTACTTCTTGATGTCATTAAACGTGCACAACAAGCGTGTGTGGATGCTGGAGCAGAAGAAGTAATTACTTCTATTAAAATCCATTATCGTCCAAGCACTGGTGTAACGATAGATGAAAAAGTTTGGAAGTACCGTGATGAATATGCAAAACCAGAAGCAATCTAAAATAATTACAACAATTTGGCTTATCCTTCTCATTGCGATATGGGAAGGATCTGTTTCATTATTTAAAATTGAACCGTGGATTTTACCGAAGCCTTCTGCCATTGTTCAAGAATTAATTGGAATGAAAGATTTACTATTACCGAATACGATGCAAACGCTGCAAGAGGTTATAATTGGACTGTTCTTTGCGATTTTAATTGGGACAAGTATTGCAATTATTATGGACGTTATTCCTTTATTTCGTATTTTAATAAATCCGTTGCTTGTTATTTCGCAAACGATTCCAATCGTTGTACTTGCACCGTTATTTATTATTTGGTTTGGATATGGAATGCTACCAAAAGTAATGGTAGTCATACTCGTTTGTTTCTTCCCGATTGCGCTTAGCATTTTAGAAGGTTTTCAAACAGTAGATAAAAATATGTTGAAGTTGTTGCAAACGATGAAGGCAACGAAATGGCAAGTTTACCAGAAAGTAAAGTTTCCAGCAGTACTTCCATACTTTTTCTCAGGGTTAAAAATTGCAGTGACATATAGCGTAATGGGAGCGATTATTGGAGAATGGCTCGGTGCCAGTGAAGGATTAGGAGTTATGCTTACGAGGGCTACGAAATCCTTTTTAACAGCCCGAGTATTTGGTGTTGCAGCAATCATTGTTATGGTGACATTATGCCTGTATTTTATCGTAGAGTTTATGGCAAGAATAACAGCACCATGGATATATAGAAAGGACGGCAGAAAATGAAAAAAGGTTTAAAAGTTATGTTGGCGGCCTTATTAGCAGTAGGTGTGGTTGGGTGTAACACAGCGAAGAAAGAAGAAAGTGCGAGTAAAGATCAAAAAGTAAAAGTAGTATTAGATTGGTTTCCGAATACGAATCATACTGGCTTATATGTAGCGCAAGCGAAAGATTATTATAAAAAGCAAGGCTTAGATGTAGAAATTATTCAGCCTGGTGATAATGTGACAGCGGAGCAAATGATAGCTTCAGGAAAAGCTGACTTCGCAATAAGTGCACAAGAAAATGTAACGTTGGCTCGTGTGGAAGGGATTCCTGTTGTATCTGTCGGAGCGATTATTCAGCATAACACTTCAGCTTTTGCATCGCTTAAGAAAGATAACATGACTTCACCGAAAGATTTTGAAGGTAAACGTTATGGAGGCTGGGGAGGACCAGCAGAAGAAGCTACATTAAAGACAATTATGGAGAAACATCAAGCTGATTTTAATAAAGTTGAAAAAATTATCTTAGGACAAACCGATTTCTTTAAATCAATCGGCCGTGATGCAGACTTTGAATGGATTTATTACGGATGGGATGGAATTGAAGCGAAGCGCCAAGGAAAAGAGTTAAATACGATTATGGTGAAAGACTTAGACCCAGCGCTTGATTTCTATAGTCCTGTTATTATTACAAGTGAAAAACATACGAAACAAGATAAAGACTTTGTGAAAAAGTTTATGAGTGCAACGACAGACGGTTATAATTTTGCAATTAAAGAACCGAAAGAAGCTGCTGATATTTTAATTAAAGCTGTTCCAGATGTGAATAAAGACTTAGTACAAGAAAGTCAAAAGTGGTTAAGTACGAAGTATCAAGATGATGCAAAAGCATGGGGAGTACAGAAGGAAGAAGTTTGGACGAATTACATGAATTTCTTATATGATAACAAAGTTATTAAGAAGAAAATTGATGTAAAAGATGCCTTTACAAATGAGTTCCTTCCAAGCGAAAAATGAGTGGATTACAAATAAAAGATGTTGTAAAATCTTTCGATGGAAAGAATGTATTAGCAAATATTAGTGCTTCTATACAAGAGGGAGAGTTTGTTTCCTTTGTAGGACCGAGTGGTTGCGGGAAAAGCACGTTATTAAATATGATTGCAAATGTTGAAAATCCAACAAGTGGGAATGTAACGTATAAGGATACGCACGTACGAGAGCAAGATGTCGTAAGTTATATGCCACAACAAGATTTATTACTACCGTGGCGATCAGCTTTGCAAAATATAGTACTGCCATTGGAAATCGAAGGTAAACCGAAAAAACAAAGGCTCACAGAAGGAATGGAAGCATTAAAGCAATTTCAGCTAGATGAATATGCGGACCATTATCCAGATGAATTGTCCGGTGGTATGCGTCAAAGGATTAGTTTTCTGCGCACATATTTATGTGAAAAGCCAATTATGCTACTTGATGAGCCTTTTGGAAAATTAGATGCTTTTACAAAAATGGAAGTACATAGCTGGCTTTTAAACTCTTGGCACCAAGAGAAGCAAACAATCGTTATGGTTACACATGACTTAGATGAGGCAATCTTGCTTTCGGATCGCGTATTTATTCTATCTCAAAGGCCAGCATCAATAGTTGGCGAGGTACAAGTGAAATTACCTAGGCCGAGAACGATGGATATGTTAACATCACTTGAGTTAAAGCAGGATAAGGAAGAAATTTTGAGAGTATTAGCTCCTTATATGAAAAAATAGAAAAAGCCTTTTAACAGTTTTTAGTATAATTACTGTTAAGAGGCTTTTTTATATAGGGGGAGAAAGATGAAATCTATAGAGCAAATAGTTGATTCGTTAACAGCTAATAATCTTGAAGAAGGAAAGTCCTTATTAAAAAATCATATTTTATTAATGAAGTATGGTATGGAACATCATGAATTAAAAGAAGAAGAAATGACAGAAGTTTTAAGGTGGGTTCAAGGCCGGGATCAATTGAGAAAAGATGTTCCAGAATTACGTGATTTACATTTAGTTAAAAAGTTTCAAGTGCTATTAGATGAATTTATTCATTCAATAATTTCAAATGGTTATGTAGAAGATGCGGTAGAAATTTTAGAGAGTGTATTAAAAAGTATGGGAGCAGTCGCTCATATTGTAAAAATTATGTTTGTTGGCCAAAGAAAAGTTAATAGAAATTCTTTAGAAATGGTAGAAGAGTTAAAACGAGAGTGCTACAACTTAATGGAACAGCGTGCTGCTGTCGGGTTGCATGCTCAAATCTTTCACGTTTTAGGTTTCGTTCATTCAATCCAGTTTGATTTAGAAGAAAGTTCACAGGAACATGGACGATCTGTAATAGGCCTTTTAACAGATTTTAAAACGAATGAATTAAAATCCGTACAACAATTTCAAAACGAAGACCATATCCCAGAAGTGAAAAATATGGTGAGTAAAGAGTATGGGATAGAATTACAAAGAAGAATTTACATGTGGAAATCGTTAACGCTCATCTTTACAAGTCCATATGCATTAGAAAAGATGTATAAGGAAATTTATGCAGAAAATGAAAAAGTGGAGAAGGAACAAAAGGAAAAATAGAGAATAGAATATAACAGAGTAGTTTATACTCTTAATATAACAAATGTTAAAGGAGTGAAAGGATAAAATGACTTTATCAACTGTTCTTCAAATGGTTTTAGCTTGATACGGGAGAAGTCTGCCCATTTTTAATGATTAAGCTAAATTGAAGACAGCAGGTAAAGAACCTTAATCCTTTTTTACGATAATATGTAATGGGTAAGGTGTATTCACCTTACCCATTTTTTATATGCACAATTAAATAAGGCTTTATACTGTTGCGCTCTCTATTTAGCTTATGAGCTATAAGTAAAGGAGAGAAAAAAATGAGTATATTAACAGTAGAAAATTTAAGTCATTCGTATGGTGAAAAAACCATTTTATATAATGCGTGTTTTCGACTATTAAAGGGCGAGCATATTGGATTAGTAGGGGAAAATGGAATTGGAAAATCAACATTGTTAAAGATTTTAACAGGAGAACTTATACATGATGATGGGAAAATTGAATGGTTTCCACATGTGAAGATAGGTTTTTTACAGCAGCATGTGGATTTACAAGAGGGGATCACAATTGAAGGATATTTACAAAGTGCATTTTCGGCTTTGTATGCGATTGAACGCGAAATGTTAAAAATTGCAGAAGAAATGGATGGAGCAGAAGAAATAGAAAAACTGTTAGTAAGATATGGAGAATTACAAACTATATTGGAAAGCTCTAATTTCTATCACATTCATACAGAAATTGAAGAAATAGCAGTCGGTTTAGGGTTATTTGAAATAGGGCTTAAAAAGGATGTTTCAAAGTTAAGTGGAGGACAGCGAACAAAGTTATTACTTGGGAAGCTCCTTTTAGAAAAAGCTGATGTTTTATTGCTAGATGAGCCAACAAACTATTTAGATACAGCTCATATAGAATGGTTGCAATCATATTTGAGACTGTATGAAAAAGCTTATGTGATCATTTCGCATGATGAACTATTTTTGAACAGTATTACAAATGTTATTTATCATCTAGAAGGAGGGAAAGTAAAGCGATACGTAGGAAATTATGAAAAGTTTGTACAAAGTTATCAAGTGCAAAAGAAACAATTACAATCGGCGTATGCGAAACAACAAAAAGAAATTTCTCAGTTAGAAACATTTATTCAAAAAAATAAAATTCGAAAAGCGAAACAGGCTAAAAGTCGAGAGAAAGTATTGGAGAAAATGCAAAGGGTTGAAAAGGTTACTCATGTAACTCGATCCCGTTTTGATTTCAATGTTTATGAGGAGCCAGTGAGTCGTATATTGCAAGCTGAGAAACTAAGGATAGGTTATAGTGATCCGTTATGTCCAGAGTTGAATTTACAAGTAAAAAAGGGCGAAAAGATAGCGGTTATTGGTCATAATGGAATTGGAAAAACGACAATGTTAAAAACGTTATTAGGTCAAATAAAACCGCTAAGTGGTTCAATTTCTGTTGGCGAGCGAGTAAATCCTGCCTATTTTGCACAGGAAGAGTTTGCTTCAGAAACAACACCATTAGAGAAAATTTGGGCAGAACGACCAGATATGACAAGGAAAGAAGTACGCCAAGCATTAGCAAAATGTGGATTGAAAGAAGAACACGTATTAAAACCTATTCGTTTATTAAGCGGCGGGGAACAAACGAAAGTACGTTTATGCGAACTTATCGTAACGAAAAGCAATGTTTTAATTTTAGATGAACCAACTAATCATTTGGATATAGAAACAAAGAAGGCGTTGCAGGAAGCGTTACAACAATATACAGGAACAGTTTTACTTGTCTCACATGAGCCTTCTTTCTATGAAGCATGGATAACAAAAGTATGGAATATAGAAGAATGGAACACTGAACAATATGAATAAAGAAAAGGCATTAGCTTGTATAAGCTAATGCCTTTTCTTTGTGATTAACATGATTTTCGAGAACTCTTACATGAGAATTGTATGAAGAAGCACTCTTATGGTGCGCTTATAAGCGTGCTTTTTCTTTTTGTTATGTTTATATTTATAATCATACTAGATGCCTTTCCCTAATAGGCGACTATCTTTCTTTGTATATATAGATAGTTTGAAATGGAATGAAAACTAATTCCTATATGTAAAGGATAATGTGATTGGTATAGGAAGACAATAGAACTTAAAGGAAATTCATGTAAAATTCAGATGAACTTCACACGAACTTCATATTAGAAACTAAATATGATTATAATAGGTTATTGTAATGTTAATTTGTGCTTTTTCATAAAATTAAAAGTTTGAATTTAGGATAGAGCACTCAAACCTAAATTCAAACTTTAGTGAAATAATTAATGGAGATTACGTTTAGTTTTCGCTAATGGATGCATTTACAAGTTCAGCAGGGTTGCCTGTTCCTGCCCCTCCAATTGTAACCGATCCTCCAGGAGGAATTTCACCATTCCATCCTGCATTCGTAATTACGTAATGATTATTTATTTTACTACTAATTTTAGAATCCCAAACTTGTGTTAAATTGCCGTTGTAATCAAATTCTAATTTCCAGTTTTTAATAGGAGTCGTTCCACTATTTTTAATTACAATCGAGAAGTTGTAACCACTTCCCCAGTTTGAAGTGACTGAAAAAGTAGCATTCCCATTTCCATCAGGAGGTGTTGTGTTAGCATCGTCTGTTTTTACAATAATAGAAGAAGGCTGTGATTTATTTCCAGCAGCATCTTTTGCTATTATTGAAAATGTGTATTCTGTATTAGATTTTAAGTTTTTAATTGTAATGCTATTTGTAGTTGTACTCCATTTCTCTTCTCCGGCAGTAATTTCATATTCCGTAACTCCTACGTTATCAGTAGATGCAGTCCAGTTTAATTGAACGGAGTTTGAGTTTTTATTTGTAACAGCAATGTTTTTTACGTTTGTTGGTGATTCAGTATCTTTTTGAGTAATAGGTCCACCAAGTAACTCTTTTACTAGCGTATCAAGTAATTTAGGTCCACTACAACTATATTTTGGACTTGTACGGCAATCCCCGCTTAGTTCCCAAAACATTGCGCCACTTAAACCTTTTGTTTTGATATAGTCTGTTTTATATTTCATAGATTCGCTGTCATCATAGCTAATAAACGTGCCCGTAGTCGCATTATATAAATAAGGTACTTTCGCTACATCGTTCCAATAGCGAACAAAACCATTTTTATTAACATAATTAGCTACTAAATCACCATAATCGTACACACCTGTGTCACCGGTAGAATAATCATCCCAAGTTCCTTTAGAAGTGAGTTTTCCATCACTACCTGGCTTACAAGGTTGGTATTGGCCGTTATTTTCTTTTCCGCAATTCTTCCATCCGCGTCCGTAAAAAGGTACACCTAATACGAGTTTATCAGCTGGAACCCCTTCATTTGTATAAATGTCTATCGCACCATCTACATAAAATTTCGTATCCGCTGCTGGGTCATTTGGGTCTTTGTATAGAGCTGCATTATGGTTAGAAGTAGCTTCCCATCCGCCATGGAAATCATATGTCATAATATTAATCCAATCCAGTATTTGAGAGATTTTCTTTAGTTCTGTATGATCCGCATAACGTTGGCTTGCACCTGACGCAATTGTAAGTAAGTATTGTTTCCCATCTTCTGCACCAGCTTTCGTTAATGCATTTCGAACATCTTGAAGGAGTAGGGTGAAGTTTTGCTTATCTTCAGGACGATAACTACCACCAGGAATCGTTTCAACGCCTGGGTATTCCCAATCTAAATCAACGCCGTCAAATCCATATTCGCGAAGAAAAGCTACTGTAGATTCAGCGAATACTTTTCTTGTTTTTTCATCAGCTGCCATATCAGAAAAGCGGTTAGACCAAGTCCAGCCACCAACGGAAATAATTGTTTTTAAGTGAGGGTACTTAGCTTTTAATCGTTTCAGTTCTCCGAAATTTCCACAACGGGCGTATTTATCACAATCTTCCCAAGTTGTACCTGATCCCGGATAAGATTTTGTGACATCAGCCCATGGTTCACCAAGTACGAGAGTACCATTAGGAACCTCTTTATTTTGCAGTGGTACACCAGACTCTTTACAGTTCCACGTTTGTTTATTTGGATTATCGGGGTGAGTAGAAGGATTTCCGTGTTCTCCATTCCAGCAAATATCAGCGAAAGCATAGTTTAAATGAGTTAGCTTTGATGCATCAATGTCTGCAACTTGATAATTGCGTCCATAAATGCCCCATGAAGGAAAATACCCAACGATTTTTTGGCCTTGCTTTGGTGAATCTGCTAATGCAACATTTGGAGTAATAAAGTTTGTGAGAAAAAGAGGTAAGAAGAGTAGTAGGGATAGTAATAGCAATGTGAATTTTTTTGATCTCATAGTCATTTCTCCTTTCAAGATAAAAGATATATTTAAAGGCATGCGCCAATAAATCAAAATGAATCTAGACGTATGAAACGTCTAGATAAAGTGAAACTTTAATCAGTGGGGGGCTTCATCCCCCACTGATTATCAGCCCTCACCAATCGGACTTTTAGGGGCAGCCCGCCCCCCACCTAACTTCGTTGCTTTCGCTACATTTTGAGGTGGGGGTCTTACTGCCCATTAAAGCGGGATAAAAATGATCAGACATCACGAAGTCTATACAAGAGAGCTGGGGTGATTAAATCGTAGCAAATGTAAGATTTGGTGTAAACGCTTTATTTGATTCGAAAAGACTTTCTCAATATGAACCGGCTCTAATACAGATTACACATGAAAATAAAATATGGATTAGGGGGGAAAAGGCTCCTTGTAATTAAATTTGAGAAAAAATTGTATGAGGTCAATTTGCAATAGCGTAGCGAGATGAGAAAATATCATGTAAAATAATAGTAAAAATATGTAAAGGAGCGAATGGTGTGGATGTCTTTTTGAACATTGCTGAAGAAAAAATTCGACAAGCAATACGGAATGGTGACCTTGATCATATTCCCGGAAAAGGAAAACCACTACAATTAGAAGACCTTTCAATGGTGCCTCCAGAACTTAGAATGAGTTATAAAATTTTAAAAAATGCGGGAATGATTCCACCAGAAATGGAACTACAAAAAGATATATTAAAAATAGAAGACTTAATTGCGTGCTGTTATGATGAAGCAGAGAGAAAAAAATTACAAGAAGAGTTAACAGCAAAAACGCTTCGTTTTCAGCAGGTAATGGAAAAGAGAAGAATTAAAGAGAATTCGACCTTTCGTATGTATCAAGATAAAGTATTTCGTAAATTAAGCTAAGAGGGATAAGATGAATACATTTGAAACGATAGAAGAATTAGCAACATATATTGAAGAACAACAATTAGTACTGCTCTTTATTAAAACGGAAAATTGTGGTGTTTGTGATGTTATGCTAAGAAAAGTAAATAGTCTATTAGAGAATTATGATTACGTAGAGAAAGTGGAAATATTACTACAAGACATGCAAGAGATTGCGGGGCGATATGCAGTATTTACAGGGCCAACAGTTTTATTATTTTATAATGGAAAAGAGATTCTTCGTGAATCACGATTTATTTCACTTGAAAATCTAGAAAGAACCATTCAATTATTCGAAGATTAAGGGAGGTTTTTATATGGAATTTATTATTGTCATACTATTATTTGTTGTAGTTGGAACAATCGTAACAGCAGTTCGATCAAACAAAAAGAAGGTTAATCTTACGAAACAAAATAACATTCATAATTCATCTAACAACTCATCGCCATTATTTTTCTTTGCTGGATCTGATAATGATAGCTCGCACGATGGAGGCTCACATGATTGCGGAGGATCTTTTGGTGGAGATAGTGGAGGAAGCTGCGGTGGTGGAGGCGGCGGTGATTGATGAGAATACGCCTTATATAGGCGTATTTCTTTTTAAACAAACGTTTGATTAGTTGGCTTACATATGCATAAAAACAGTTAAACAAACGTTTGATTAATATTTTTAACGTACTAAGGGGAATAGAAATGAAAAGGGAACCGAAAGTGAAAAATAAGGGGAAAGTAGTGTTATTTTTATTAGCTGCGGGAGGCGTATTTCTTGTTAAATTAGGGTTTAAAATTGGAATAATACATATGATTCGAACGTGGTTTGAAAGTACGTTTTCGTAAATAAGGAATATAGCCTCTTGCGATAGAGGTTTTTAATTTGTTATTATTAGACTGAACGGTCGGTTTAAAGAGGTGTGAATATGAGAAGAAGTGCAGAAGAGATAAAGAAAGAAATTGCATATAAAGCAGAAAGTCTGTTTTCACAGAAGGGCTATGCAGCTACATCTATGGAAGAGATTTGTGAAATTACAGAGCGAAGTAAAGGAAGCATTTATTATCACTTTAAAAGTAAAGAAGAATTATTTTTATTTGTAGTAAAACAGCATACGTATGATTGGCTTGAAAAATGGAATGAAAAAGAGCAGTTGTATAGTACGAATACTGAAAAATTATATGGTCTCGCGGAATATCATGTCGAGGACATACAGCAACCAATTTCAAATGCAATAGAGGAATTCTCTATGAGCCAAGTTGTAAGTAAAGAGATTTTGGATGAACTATTGGCTTTAACTAGAGAATCATATGTTATGTTTGAGAAACTAATTGAAGCAGGCATACAGTCTGGAGAGTTTCGTGAAGATAATACGCGCGATCTTATGTATATTGTGAATGGATTATTATCAGGGCTTGGAGTACTTTACTACGAGTTAGATTATAAAGAGCTGAAACGTATTTATAAAAAGGCAATAGATGTATTGTTAAAAGGAATGGCAGCTGAATAATAGGTCAGTTGCTTTTCTTACAAAATAAATTAGACCGAACAGTCGGTTTATGAAAGGGGAATGAAAATGAACGCTTTATTTAAAAACCGAGCATTTATGCTCGTTATGGCATCTGATATTTTACAACAATTTGCAATTTGGATCAGAAATATGGCTCTTTTGTATTTCATAATGGAGCGAACGAATAATGATCCAGTTTCCGTTTCATTGTTATCGGTTATGGAATATGCACCTATTTTTATTTTCTCGTTTATCGGTGGGGCGCTAGCTGATCGCTGGAATCCGAAAAGAACGATGGTTGCTGGAGATGTATTAAGTGTACTGTCTATTATAGGAATTGTCTTGTTGTTAAAGCTGGATTATTGGCAGGCTATATTTTTTGCAACACTCATTTCCGCGATTGTAGGTCAGTTTTCTCAGCCATCATCTTCGCGTATATTTAAGCGCTACGTAAAAGAAGAACAGGTAGCGAATGCGATTGCATTTAACCAAACATTACAGTCATTATTTATGATTTTTGGACCAGTGGTAGGGTCGCTTGTGTATACACAACTTGGTTTATTTACGTCACTATATAGCTTAATCATTTTATTTTTGTTATCTGCTATCGCTCTTTCGTTTTTACCAAAATGGGTGGAACAAGAGCAAGTGGCGAGAGATTCATTGAAAAATGATATAAAAGAAGGTTGGAAATACGTTCTTCATACGAAAAATTTACGTATGATTACGATCACTTTCACTATTATGGGCTTAGCTGTTGGACTAACGAATCCATTAGAAGTGTTTCTTGTAATAGAACGGCTTGGAATGGAAAAAGAAGCAGTTCAATATTTAGCTGCAGCTGATGGAATCGGTATGTTGATTGGTGGTATTGTTGCTGCAGTTTTCGCTTCAAAAGTGAATCCGAAAAAGATGTTTGTATTCGGTATGAGCATATTAGCTATATCATTTTTAGTAGAAGGGCTATCTACATCATTTTGGATTACTAGTTTCATGAGGTTTGGAACAGGTATTTGTTTAGCTTGTGTTAATATCGTTGTTGGTACGCTTATGATTCAACTTGTACCAGAAAATATGATTGGCAGAGTAAATGGAACAATTTTACCACTGTTTATGGGGGCAATGTTAATTGGAACTTCACTAGCTGGAGTATTGAAGGAGATTACCTCACTAGTTACTGTATTTTGTATAGCGATGGCACTTATTTTATTTGCGATAGGACCAGTTCTACGCATGCAAATAAATAAAGAAGATGTCGCTAATAAAGAGGAACTAACAAATGCGTTAGCCTCGAAATAACCATTGTAAGGGAGCAGAATTGCTCCCTTTTTTGTGGCAGTCTTTTGACAATGAAATGTACCGACTATATACTAATGTTGTAAAAACGATTTTACATGTTAGGAGAAAAGATGTGAAAAATCAAATTTATGAATTACGCACTGAAAATAATATTTCACAAGGTGCATTAGCTGATAAGTGTAAAGTTTCAAGACAGACGATAAATGCAATTGAGAATAATAAATATGATCCAAGCTTAGCATTGGCCTTTCGTTTAGCGGAAGTATTGGGAACAACTGTTGATAAACTATTTTTGTATAAGATGTAGCGTCTTTCATTGTGGGGCGTTATCGCTATAAGAAAAAGATCCTCTTCTCATGAGAAGAGGATCTTTTTCTTATAGCGTTTTCGTTTTTGGACTAGGTGGTGTAACGGATGTATCATTTTCGGGAACTCTAGTTAATAAGAATCCCCCGATAACGAACAGTACAATAATGCTAAGAACACCAGCGTTTGTTTTTCCCGTTAATTGCGTTGTAACACCGACTAATACAGGACCCATAATTGCCGCGAATTTCCCAAAGATATTATAAAATCCGAAGAATTCATTTGCAGATTCTTTAGGTACTAGTTTTGCAAAATAGGAACGACTAAGTGCTTGAATACCACCTTGAGAAGTGGCAACTAACATTGCTAAAATCCAGAAATCGAGTGTTGTTTTTAAGAAATAAGCATATGTGCAGATAATGATATAAATAATAATACCGACATATAGCATCTTTTTACCTGTAAATGTTTCTGATAATTTTCCATATAATAAAGCGAATGGACAAGCTACAATTTGTGTGACGAATAAGATGATTAATAGATTTGTTGCACTAATGCCAAGATCTGTGCCGTAAGCGGTGGACATAGTAATAATTGTATCGACCCCATCAATATAGAAAAAGTAAGCAATTAGGAACATAAAGACCGTTTTATATTCTTTAATATTTTTAAAAGTATCAGCAAGACGTTTGAAGCTCATTGCAATTGGTCTAGGGTGACGTTCAATATAGTGCGTTTGCTCTACGTTTTTTAGCATTGGAATTGTAAATAACCCCCACCAAAGAGCTGTTATCGCGAATGAAATTTGACTAGCGATGCCAACTGATAAAGGGATAGTTCCTTTTTGAGCAAGAATAATAAGAGCGATACAACCGATAAAAGGAATAGTACTCCCAATATAACCTAATGCAAAGCCTCTCGTAGAAATTCGGTCCATTCTATCTTCAGAAGTGACATCTACTAAAAATGCATCATAAAAGATATTTGCCCCAGCAAAACCGACTAATGCTAGCATATAGCACCCTAGTAATAAGTACCACTGAGATGTCGGGACGACTGCTAGCATACTTGTAAATACGATACCGAGTCCAAAGAAGAATGTGAAAAATCGTTTCTTAAATCCTTTATAATCAGCAACTGTGCCGAGAATAGGGGCAAGTATAGAAATTAAAAGTGTAGCGAACGAGTTTGCATATCCCCAATATGCTGTTGAAGTTGCACCAGATAGTCCAGCTTCTTTAGCGGCTGCTTTAAAGTAAATTGGGAATAATGCAGTAGTAATGACGAGTGAATATACTGAGTTCGCCCAATCGTATAATATCCAGCTTTTTTCTTGTCTGGACATTTTCTTCATATAATGTTCCCCCTTAAATTTGTTCTACTAACAGTGTACAAAAATAAAAATTATAAAAAGAGAAACAGTGATGATTTTTACATAACTTTTACATATATACACAGTTCTTTACAATTGGAGTAAATCCTCTACAATTGATCCATCTGTTTCACCTAAGTGTAAACCGAGTAGTCTAGCGATAGTTGGACCTTCATCAATAAGTCTCATATACGGGATAGTAACGCCGTTTTTTATCCCTTTCCCAGCAGCGATAAAAATTGTTTCATAGTTAGGTTTTGTTGGAGAGTATCCATGCGTACCAAATGTATATTTTTTACTAGGCATAACATCTTTTTCAGTAATTTTTTTTATAAAATCTCCTGTATAGTTTTCAGTGAAATAATATCCTTCTCGCGCTTCTAACATAAATAAACAATCACCATCTGCACCGCAGTCTTTTGCAGCTTCATCATGAAGTATAAATTCAATACCGTTTTGTTTATTTTGAAGTAGTTCTTCAAGTAGTCGTTGTACGTCTCGAATTGTATCGGTATCGTTCTTGTCTTTCACATATACATAGGCAGATCCGTCACAACTTTGGCAATAGGCCTTCCAGTCTACTAATTTTCCTTTTGAATTTATAGATATAAGCCCTTTTTGATGAAATAGTACATTTAATTGAATGGCTTTGTTTTCACTCAAAGCGCTATGATCACCAAGAGCGATAATTGTACTCTCTTCGTATAGGTCACTGTCTTTTAAAGTTTGAATAATTTTCCCTAGCCGTTCATCGTGTCTATGAATTGCAGCTATTGTTTCTTTTGATTCAAAGCCGTGATAGTGTCTTTGAGTGTCTAAATCGGTGAAATGTACGAACATGACATTCGGCTTTTTCGTCTGGATTGTATGCAAAGCAGAAGCAAGTACGAAATCATCGAGTTCAGGTTGTGACAGTCCATTTCGTATATGGCCGAAGAGGTGATTTAATTCTAATTGGTATAGTGGGCTACCGCTAAATAATGAAACTAACACTTGATTTTGCCACGGTCTATTAGGAAAGATTTCAGGCAAATTATAATTAATATTTGCTCTGCCAGTAACAGGCCAAAGAAGAGCTGCTGTCGTTAAATTTGCTTTACGTGCTTCATCGTATAATGTTGTTCCTTTAATAGATTTTCGGTACCAATGCCAATCTGGTGACTCACGTCCAGGTTGAAGTAATGTATTGCTAACTACGCCATGTTTATTAGGATAGTTTCCAGTAACGATTGTTGAGTGACTTGGGTATGTTACAGAAGGATAAATAGGTTCCACTTTTTTCGCAATCGCGCCCTTGTTTATTAATGTTTGGAAATTAGGTAGTTTTTGTAATAAAGGAAAATCTAAAGCTGATAAGCAATCGAAAGATAAAATAATGACGCGGTTTGTTAATGCTTTATCCATAAAGTTCCCTCCTGATTATATAAAACCTATTATTATATATTACTATTAATACCTAGTAATAAAAATATAATTTTAAGGTGAAAATTTATTATTTATTTTCAGAAAAATTAAACATATAATTAAGTATAAGGGAATCTATGGAAGGAGGGAATACTGTGGATTGGCTAGATGGATTTGGTATTTTTTACATCATTGGCGGAATTACGATTATCCTTGTATTTGCTATTTCGTATTTATTAAAGAAACGGTTTCCAGACAAGCAGTTTGATATTATATTTGCACTTAGTTTAATACTTCTTTGTTTAGCATCCTTCCCGGTTACAATGATGGTGATTGGTGGATGGGAAGGAATGGGATATGGATTTATTGGTTTCTTCGTTCTACTTGGTACACTTATCGGTATGATTGCACATCAACTTGTAAAAATCACGAGAAAAAGCTACGTATAAAACTGCAGAAAATGAAAAGAATATATAAAAATGAGAAAATTAGCTATTGTTTTAAAAAAGAATTTGTATTATGATAATCAACAAATTTATTTCGTTATAACGATGAAAAAGGATTAGTACATGTTCAACCTTTTTAGCAGAGAGAGAATCCAGTAGGCTGAAAGATTCTTAAAAAGGCAATATGGAACCTACCTTTGCGTTCTGCATATGCAGCGGGAATTTCCCGTTATCAAAAAGAGAGCATGCGCAATTTTTGTGCATGAATCAGGGTGGTAACGCCGGCAAAGCTCGGTCCCTATTTAGGGACACGGGCTTTTTTGTATTTTCTAGAAGGAGGAAGACTGACTATGGCAAAAGAACAAGTACAAGCGATTACGAAGATGGAAGAGGACTTTGCACAGTGGTACACAGATATTGTGAAAAAAGCAGAACTTGTTGATTATTCAAGTGTAAAAGGGTGTATGATTCTACGCCCGTACGGTTATGCCTTATGGGAAAATATGCAGAAAGTGATGGATGAGAAATTAAAAGCAACTGGTCATGAAAATGTGTATATGCCAATGTTTATCCCAGAGAGTTTATTGCAAAAAGAGAAGGATCATGTAGAAGGATTTGCTCCTGAAGTAGCATGGGTGACACATGGCGGGGATGAAAAATTAGCGGAAAGACTTTGTATACGCCCTACATCTGAAACTTTATTCTGTGAGCATTTTTCAAAAATTGTGCAATCCTATAATGATTTGCCAAAGTTATATAATCAGTGGTGTTCAGTAGTTCGTTGGGAAAAGACAACGAGGCCATTCCTTCGTACAACGGAGTTCTTATGGCAAGAGGGACATACAATTCATGAAACAGCAGAAGAATCTCAAGCTGAAACGCTACATATTTTAAATCTATATGCTTCTTTCTGTGAAGATTACTTAGCGATACCAGTAATTAAAGGACAAAAAACAGAGAAAGAAAAATTTGCAGGCGCAAAGGCAACTTATACAATTGAAAGCTTAATGCATGATGGGAAAGCACTTCAAACAGGAACATCTCATAACTTTGGAACGAATTTCTCTGAAGCATTTGATATTAAGTTTTTAGATCGTAACGGTAAGTGGCAATATGTACACCAAACATCTTGGGGTGTATCAACAAGAATGATAGGTGGACTTATTATGGTTCATAGTGATAATAATGGGCTTGTAATGCCTCCTAAAGTTGCACCAGTGCAAGTTGTTATTGTACCGATTGCGCAACATAAAGAAGGTGTGTTAGAAAAGGCAACAGAGTTACAAGGTCGTATTCAAAACGTTGCACGTGTGAAGGTAGATGCTAGTAATAAAACACCAGGCTGGAAATTTAATGAGTATGAAATGAAGGGCATTCCAATTCGATTAGAAGTTGGTCCTAAAGATATGGAAAAGAATCAAGTCGTACTTGTAAGAAGAGATACGAAAGAAAAAGAATTTATATCAATGGATCAATTAGAAGAACGTATTCCAGCACTACTTGAGGAAATTCATAATTCTTTATTTAATAAGGCAAAAGTATTCCGCGATGAGAATACGTATAGTGTGACGAATTTCGAAGAGATGAAAAAAGTAGCGGATGAAAAGCAAGGATTTATTAAGGCAATGTGGTGCGGAGAGTTAGCTTGTGAAGAGAAACTAAAAGAGGAAGTTGGAGTATCTTCACGCTGTATGCCTTTTGAGCAAGAGCATGTAGCTGACGAATGTATTTGTTGTGGTAAAGAAGCTAAGCAAATGGTGTATTGGGGAAAAGCGTATTAATACGCTTTCTGATAAGTGATAAAAAGGACTTTGGGCTGCGTAATAAAATGCAATCCAAAGTCCTTTTAGTTTTACAATTTGTTTCATGTGTTTTTTAGATGGAAGGATGTGTTTTATTTTGCGTTTTTACGGCGAATAAATAGTAACATACCAATTAGGAATGTTGAAAGTCCCATTAGAATAGATGCCGGATAATGTGTTGCAGTATTTGGTAACTTATCGCCTTGTTTTTTCGCGTTATCTTTTACGTTACCACCTTGGGAACCATTGCCTCCTTGAGAACTACTATCGCCTTTAACACGGCTGCCTCCCTGAGAGTCATCACTCCCTTGAGAACTGCTACCGCCTTTAACACGGCTGCCCCCTTGAGAGCCATTATCTCCTTGAGAACCGCTGCCACCAGAACCATTGCCACCAGAACCACTGCCGCCAGAACCGTTACCACCAGAACCGTTGTCACCAGAGCCACTGCCACCAGAACCACTGCCGCCAGAACCGTTACCACCAGAACCACTGCCGCCAGAGCCATTGCCACCAGAACCATTGCCACCAGAACCACTGCCGCCAGAGCCATTGCCACCAGAACCATTGCCACCAGAACCATTGCCATCAGAACCGTTACCACCAGAACCGTTGTCACCAGAGCCACTGCCATCAGAACCGTTACCACCAGAACCGTTGCCGCCGGAGCCATTGCCACCAGAACCACTGCCGCCAGAACCGTTGCCGCCGGAGCCATTGCCACCAGAACCACTGCCATCAGAACCGTTGCCGCCGGAGCCATTGCCACCAGAACCACTGCCATCAGAACCGTTGCCGCCGGAACCATTGCCACCAGAACCACTGCCATCAGAACCGTTGCCACCAGAACCACTGCCATCAGAACCGTTGCCACCAGAACCGTTGCCACCAGAGCCATTGCCACCAGAACCACTATCGTCCTGAGAGCCACCGTTTCCTGGTGGTTTATTATTATCTTTTGAGTTACCTTCTGCTAAATGATCGTTATTTTGTACAATTGCGTTTGTTGCTGGAGAGAAGTTTTCTGTTGCTGCATTACCGATATTTAAACCGCTAAAAAAAGATAAAGAGAGTGTTGATGCCAAAATGAAGATTTTCGTCATTGTTTTCCTCCTAAGAAATTAATATTCCATCTAAAATACATCCCTTTGTAATATTTCTTAGGAAAAAGAGTTTTATGCAAAAAAAACTATATATAGAAAAAGGTGGTGTATTTCTGAAGAGAGAAAAGAGTTAGTGTAAATTCTTTATAATAGTAGAGTGGTGGAAACTTTACACCCATTACAGTAGAGGAAGTGACAGCAGATGAAAGAATATATTGCATTTGATATTGGTGGTACGCAAATTAAATATGGAATTGTTTCAGAAACAGGGACAGTACGAAAGCATAAAACAGTTCCAACAGAAATTCATTTGGGCGGGGAACAAATCATTCAAAAACTCATTCTTTTATCAAAAAAATTAATGAATGAACATACGATTTCAGGAATTGGTATTAGTACTGCTGGAATTGTTAATATTTACAAAGGGATTGTAACGGGAGGGGCGGAGCATATTCCGAACTACGCGACTATTCCTATTATTGATAGATTGCAAGAGGTATTAAAAGTTCCTGTATCTATTGACAATGATGTGAATTGTGCAGCGTTCGGAGAAAAGTGGAACGGTGTTGGAAGAGATAAAAGAAACTTTATTATGCTTACTCTTGGAACTGGTATTGGAGGAGCGATTTTTATAGATGGAGAGTTATACAGAGGACATTCTTTTAGTGCTGGTGAATGGGGAAATATGTTAATAGAAGGAAAGCCGTTTGAAGAGGTCGCTTCCATTTCAGGGTTAATCCGTCTTGTGCGAAAGTATAAAGGCGAAAGTGATTGGAATGGAAAAAAGATTTTTGAACTGTATGATAAAGACGATAGGGAAGTTACGCAAGCAGTTGAGGTTTTCTTTAAACATTTAGCGATTGGAATTAGTAATCTTGCTTATATTTTTAATCCAGAAATGATTGTTATAGGTGGAGGAATTACTGGTAGGGGAAATCAGTTCTTAAAAGAAGTAAAAGAAGAGGTGGAAAAATATTTAAATAAGGAGATTTATAGCAATTGCGAGATTGAACTTGCGCAAAACGGTAATTGTGCAGGAATGATTGGTTCTATTTACCACTTCTTACATCATCATAAGTAAATTATATGAATGTTTTCATATAACTGAGAATTTATCCTTTTTATCACTAGGTAAATAATGCTACAATATAAGGGAAGAATACAATATTTTCCGCCTTGGAAAATGCTTTGTAGAAAGGAAGAAACTGCATGCCTATTATTTTAGAAAAAGGTCAAAAGATCGATTTAACGAAAGGACAACCAAAAGTAGCAAAACTACAGGTTGGCTTAGGCTGGGATCCAATTGGGCAATCAGGTGGGTTTCTGTCTTCATTATTTGGAAGTAAACCAAATGTAGATTGTGATGCATCTGTTGTTATGTTAGAAGGGGATCGTTTTTTAAACAAAAACGATTTAGTTTACTTCGGAAACAAACTTTCTACTTGTGGTAGTATTATTCATTCAGGAGATAATTTAACAGGTGAAGGCGCTGGTGACGACGAAACAATTTTCGTAGAATTACATAAAGTTCCAAGCCGTATTAATCGTTTAGTATTCGTTGTAAATATTTATGACTGTGTAAATCGTCGTCAAGATTTCGGGATGATTCGTAATGCGTATATTCGTATTCAAAACCCGCAAACTGGTGAAGAATTAGCACGCTATAATTTATCGGATAATTATGCTGGCAAAATGACTTTAATTGCAGGTGAAATGTATCGCCACGGAAGTGAATGGAAGTTTTCAGCTGTTGGAGAAGGCACACAAGATAAAAACTTAAGTGAGATTGTATCACGTTATCAATAAAATAAACCGAGGAGGAATTGCATATGGCATCAATTTCATTGAAAAAAGGACAAAAGGTAGACTTAACAAAAACAAATCCGGGTCTTTCAAAAGTTCTTGTAGGACTTGGTTGGGATACGAATCGTTATGACGGACAAAACGATTTCGATTTAGATGTTAGTATTTTCTTAGTAGGTGCGAATGGTAAAGTTTCAGGTGCAGAGGATTTCGTTTTCTATAATAACCCTAAAGGTGCGAATGGTGCTGTAGAGCATTTAGGAGATAACCGAACTGGTGACGGTGAAGGTGATGACGAAGCGATTAAAGTAGATTTAAAAAATGTACCTGCACATATCGAACGTATTTGCTTCACAATTACAATTTATGACGGAGAAGGCCGTAGCCAAAACTTCGGACAAGTTTCTAACTCTTTCGTACGTATTTTAGATGAAGAAAAGAATGCAGAGCTAATTCGTTACGATTTAGGAGAAGATTTCTCTATTGAAACAGCTGTTGTAGTAGGTGAATTATACCGTCATGCAGGTGACTGGAAGTTCAATGCAATCGGAAGTGGATTCCAAGGTGGATTAGCGTCTCTATGTAATAATTTCGGTTTAGATGTAGAGTAATAGATTGATATATCCATCGGTGAAACAGATGTTTACTGATGGATATATTTTTTAAGATTAAAATATAGAGGTGAATATAAATGGTAATTCAATTGCAAAAAGGACAGAAGATTGATTTAGGTAAGACAAGCCCTGGTTTAACAAAAGCAGTAATTGGTCTTGGTTGGGATATTAAATCTTATGATGGTGGATCAGATTTTGATTTAGATGCATCTGCTTTTTTATTAGATGCGAACGGAAAATGTACGAAGGAAACTGATTTTATCTTCTATAACAATTTACAGTCTCCTTGTGGATCTGTTTTACATACAGGAGATAACCGTACAGGTGAAGGCGACGGGGATGATGAGCAACTTGTTGTAGATTTGAAAAAGGTTCCAGCAGATGTTCATAAAATTGCTATTACAGTTACAATTTATGATGGAGAAGGCCGTAATCAAAACTTTGGTCAAGTCGGAAACGCATTTGTTCGTTTAGCAAATGAAGAAACGAATGAAGAAGTTCTTCGTTTTGATTTAGGTGAAGATTTCTCCATCGAAACAGCAGTTGTCTTTTGTGAATTATACCGTCATAATGGACAGTGGAAGTTTAATGCAGTAGGAAGTGGATTCCAAGGTGGTTTAGGTGCGCTTGTAAGAGCGTATGGCTTGGATGCATAAGAAGGGAAACGATATTCGTTTCCTTTTTTTGACCTTTCTATAAATCTAGCAAAGAATAGGGGATAAAGGTAAGATGAGTATTTTGCAAGGAATCCTTGATACGTATGCTCAGTTTTTCGACTTGGACATGTGGATTAAAGTGTTGCAGGATCCAGTATCTTGGGGATTAATTGGTACACTTGTTGTACTTGAAGGATTATTATCTGCTGATAACGCACTTGTATTAGCAGTAATGGTAAAACACCTTCCGGAAGAAAAGCGTAAAAAAGCATTATTCTATGGACTTATTGGAGCTTATGTATTCCGTTTTATTGCGATTGGAATTGGAATGTTCTTAATTAAATTAGCGTGGGTAAAAGTGTTAGGTGCACTTTACTTAGCTTGGCTTTCAGTTAAATACTTCATTGATAAGAGAAAAGGTAATGCAGAAGAAGAGGAAGCTCATGGTATGAACCAAAACAGTATTCTCTTCAGAATGTTTGGTGTCTTCTGGGGAACAGTTGCGATGGTTGAATTAATGGATATCGCGTTCTCTGTAGATAGTGTACTTGCCGCATTTGGTGTATCAAATGAAGTTTGGATTTTATTATTAGGTGGAATGCTTGGTATTTTAATGATGCGTGGTATTGCTGGTGTATTCTTAAAATTGTTAGAGCGTATTCCGGAACTTGAAACGACAGCATATATTTTAATCTTAATTATTGCAGCAAAAATGTTATTGTCTGTTATTCATATTGAAGTAAGCCATACGCTATTCTTTATTATTTTAGTTGTAGCATTTGGAGCAACATTTATACTTCACTACATGAAGAATTCTGGACAAGCTAAAGAAGAAGTTGCAGCTACTAAAAATAATCATAAATAATTGAAATGGGTTTGCTCGTTTTACGAGCGCCCATTTTTTATAACCAAAAATAGTTTATAATAGAAGGAAGACTTAGAAAAAGTAAATGTTTTTGGAGGTGAACTGTTGTGTTTTCACGTTTTACACTTCAACCATATGCATTAAAAGATGAATCAGATTTAAAGCAATTTGAAGCACTTTTAGAAAAACGCCCACAGTATGAGCTGACAGAGAATGAGATGAAATTTAGTTATATAGCATGTCGAATCCTTGGCGTTCCGAATAATGTAGATGAATATTTTAATGAGCTGTTTGATTATAGTGAAGCCAAAGGGATCGAGGTTTTGCATGAACAAAATTTAAATAAGGTGATTGATCCCGAAAAACTACGCCATATTCAAGAGGTTTTTACATTACATCAAGAAGCACCGAATGGACTTACAGTAAATAGGCTTGTAGCCCATTTGTCTGGAAAACAACTCTTACCACAAGTAAACAATCCTGACTTACAGCATTATATACATACGACGTTTATTTCTGTATTGAAATTATATGAGAAACAACATAATCAATCTTTAAAGACAGAGGGCTTCCGTCGTTTCTTGATCGACATGATTAAATTAAGCGAAAATTACGTAGCGAAGTGGTTCTCTACGATTAACTATAAGAAACAAATGCCGCGCATTATTTGGTACGGTGATGCACAGGAAAGCCGTATATATTTCTTATACTTTCTTATTATGCTCGGCTGCGATGTACTTTATTATCACCCAGAAGGAAAAGATGGATTTGAGAATATTGATGAAGAAGGAAGAAGTTTTGTTGTGTCTCATCCAAGTCGGATTTCTCTTGAGCCATTTCCTGATCGCCGCCGCGAGCGTGTGGCAACAGTAGCGTATCAAGCTTCAAAAGAAATTGAACAAGTACTTCACCACGATAATTCACTATTATACAAGCCGTGGCAATTCCGTTCCTATACGCCTGTAGCTCGTACGCTTAAAACAACGTATGATGAGCTCTTCTTAATTACGAAAGAAAAGGCATTTGTACGTCCGACATTCTTTGTTGAGAATAAACATATTTATATCCCTTCTTTATTTGCGAAAATATCAGGTGTTTCAAAGAATGATAAAGAATATTTTCAGCGATTAAAGGCCGTTACATCGTTTGATAACAGTTTATTAATTAATACATTCCCATTTACGAAAGAACAAAAAGCAAATTTCCAATATCATTACCGAGATGCTTTAGATCGCGGGGGGAATTTACATCCAGATTTAATTATGAACAGTCATTGGTGGCCACATAAACGATTGCCAGAAGGATTACAACATGGTATTGCAGAGGCGATCATTCATGCGTGCGAAAGTGAAATGTGTAAACCCATTGCGAAAGAGACGAAACAAGATGTAGCGCTGTATGTTTTCGCACAGCTTTCTCAAATACCGCCGAACATTTTAGAACAGCTTGAGAAATTTGATTATTCACAAGATGTACCGAAAATTGTTATATTTAATAATGAGAAGAGTGGAGAATTAACTCGTTCTGATGCTGTTTTATTACTATTTTTAAATCAAATTGGAGTAGATGTATTCCATTTCAATCCAACGGGAAGAAACGATATTGAACCGTATATTGAAGCGGGGGCATTTGACTCACATTGGCTTGAAGAAGTTAATTTCGATCTTGAGTTTCATGGTTCATCAGCCTATAAAAATTTATCACAAACAATAAAAGGACTATTTCGTCCATTTTTATAAGGAAAGGGAGAATACCATATGAATAACCCAGTCGTACTAGATTCAAAAACAGAATTAAATGAGCAAACAGCACAAGATGTTCGCTTGCAGCTGAGACAAGATGCAGAAGTACAACGTATTTATAATGCAGTAGATATTAAAGATCAGTTAGAATTAATCGAGCTTGGAAAAGAACCTTCTATGGAAATTTCACGTTTTGCTGATCAAATTTTACATACAATGTCTTTATCAAAAATAGAAGACTCTGGAGAATTATTAAAACAGCTTGGTAAAATTATGGATCGATTTGATAGCAAAGACTTTGCGGAAGAGAAAAGCGGTTTCTTCTCACGTATGTTCAAAAAAGCGGATAAAATGATTGAACAAATCTTTAGCAAGTACCAAACAATGGGCCGCGAAATGGATAAAGTGTATGTGGAAATTACGAAGTATCAAGATGAAATGAAAAAATCAATTGGTACGTTAGACGGCTTATATGAGCAAAACTTAAAATATTATTTAGACTTAGAAAAATACGTAGTAGCAGGGGAAATGTTATTAGAGCGTTTAAATACAGAGTTGGTTCCAATGTATGAAGAGCGTGTGCGTAACAATGACCAATTAGCAGGCATTGAATTAGAATCACTGAAAAATTCTGTTGAAATTTTAGAGCAACGTATTGATGATTTAGAAAAAGCGCGTATGGTTGCGCTACTGACAGCACCGCAAATTCGTATGGTTCAACGTGGTAACAATAAATTAATTGGTAAAATCAATACAGCATTTATTACAACGATCCCTATCTTTAAAAATGGTATCATTCAAGCGGTAAATGCGAAACGTCAAAAGCTTGTTGCAGATTCTATGGCTGAACTGGATCGCCGTACAAATGAATTACTTAAGAAAAATGCACAAAATATCGCAACGCAAAGTGTGGAAGTAGCGAGATTATCAGGTTCTTCTAGTATTAAGATGGAAACACTTGAGGAAACTTGGAACATTATTTCAAGAGGTATGCAAGAAACGCAACAAATTGAAGAACAAAATAAACGTGAGCGTGAAGAAAGCCGCAAGCGTATGGCTACATTAACTGAGAACATTAAAAAAGAATTACAAGGGTAAATGAAAAGGCGATGAGGAATAATCCTCATTGCCTTTTAGTTTCTCTTTACTAATTTAATAATCTCATTCACAACAAGTGGAATGATACTTAATAAGAGAACAAATCCCCAATCTCGCATCGTTAATGCATGCACACCGAATATATTTGCAAGAGGTGGGATGGAGATAATGCACACTTGCATAAGAACACCGATAAGAAGGGAGAAGACTAAGTATTTATTTGTAAAGATCCCAATTGAAAAAATAGATTTCGTTCTTGAACGCAAGTTAAATGAATGAACGAGCTGAGAAAAACTAAGAACGACAAATGCCATTGTTTGAGCGTGTAATAGAGCATCTTCATCAATTTTCTCTGGGAAGAGAGGGAATAAATTTGTATCTCCAGTATAGAATTTTGCCCCGATGATAAAGGCTGTTAGCGTTAAAAGTCCAATGACAACCCCATTGAAAATAAGAAAAGGAACGCTACCACTAAATAAGCTTTCTTTCGCATGTCGTGGTTTTTCCTTCATCACATCTGGATCTTCAGGATCAACTCCAAGTGATAATGCAGGCAATGTATCTGTAATCAAATTGACCCACAAAATGTGAATAGGTCGTAGTGGTGTTGCCCAGCCGAGTAAAATGGCTAAAAATAAAGCGATAATTTCTCCGAAGTTACAAGAGAGTAGGAAGAGAATTGATTTTTTTATGTTACGATAAATATTTCTACCTTCCTCAACAGCTTTCACAATAGATGAGAAATTATCATCTGTTAACACGACATCTGCTGCCCTTTTTGCAACATCTGTTCCTGTAATGCCCATCGCTACGCCAACATCAGCTTGCTTTAAAGATGGAGCATCATTGACACCATCACCAGTCATAGAAACGATATTTCCTTTTGCACGTAATGCCTTTACAATCTTTACTTTATGCTCTGGAGAGACTCTGGCGAATACATTTAAGTGATTAATTTTATTTGCTAGTTCTGTATCTGGAATGTTATCTAATTCAGTTCCAATCATAATTTCAGATATTTCTTTGGCAATACCAAGTTCTTTGGCAATGGCAAAGGCGGTATCTTTATGGTCACCAGTAATCATAACTGTGCGAATACCGGCTTTTTTACATTCTGCAACGGAATCTTTTACTTCAGTTCGCGGTGGGTCAATCATACCGACAAGACCAATAAAGATGAGATTTTCTTCGAGATGATCTATATCCACATCGTTTGAATTGTATTGTTTAAATGCGAATGAAAGCACTCTTAAAGCCTCTTGAGACATTGACCCAGCAGCTTCTAATATTTGATTTTTATCAGCATCTGTTAGAACCTCGATTACACCGTTTTTAAATATGTGGGTACATCGAGGTAAGAGTTTATCAATAGCACCTTTTGTCATGCTATAGTAGCTTTCATCGTATGTATGCACCGTTGACATCATTTTACGATCTGAATCGAAAGGCAGCTCATTAACGCGTTCATGTATCTTTTCTAAATGATCTTTTTGCATGTTAAAAGTGCTTCCAGCAACGAGAAGAGCAATTTCAGTCGGGTCTCCGGTTTGTGATTCGTTACTGTAAGACGCGTCATTACATAGCACCATATTTTCTAACAATAGACGTTGCGCATCATTATTTACATTTAAACTTTCTAATTGATCGTATGTGTTATCACTATAAAAGTGAGTAACGGTCATTTTATTTTGTGTTAACGTACCTGTTTTATCTGAACAAATAATTGTGACAGAACCGAGAGCTTCAACAGCTGGTAGTTTCCGAATGATAACATTTTGTTTAATCATACGCTGCACACCAATTGCAAGAACGATGGAAACGATAGCTGGCAAACCTTCTGGAATAGCTGCAACGGCTAAACTAATTGCAGTCATAAACATTTCTAGTGTATCTCGTCCTTGTAAAAAGCCGATGAGAAACATCACGATACAAATAGCTACAGCAACAAAGCCTAAATACTTTCCGACTTGTGCTAAGCTTTTTTGAAGTGGTGTCATATCATCGTCTGCTTCATGTAACAGGGTAGCAATCTTACCAATTTGTGATTTCATGCCAGTTTCAACAGCAACACCGACGCCTCTTCCATATGTTACAAGAGTAGACATAAAGGCCATGTTTTTTTGATCGCCGAGTGGTACTTGTTCTTCACTTTGCATGGAAGGGTGGTAGATTGCATCTTTATCAACAGGAACAGATTCACCAGTTAGAGCAGATTCTTCAACTTTTAAATTTGCCGTTTCGATCAGGCGTAAATCGCATGGGATATAACGTCCTGCATCCAGCATGACAATATCACCGGGAACGACGTGCTCAGATGGAATTTCTTTTAGTTCACCATTTCGCTTGACGATAGCTTTAGGTGTCGCCATCTTTTTCAATGCTTCTAAAGCTTGTTCTGCTTTCGATTCTTGGACGACACCGATAACGGCATTTAAAATGACAACGAGCGCGATAATACTGGCGTCAGCCCATTCACCTACAAAGGCAGAAATAAGGGCAGCAATAATAAGGACATATACGAGGACGTCATTAATTTGGGCGAAAATACGCTGCCATAAATTGCGTTTTTGTTTTGTAGCCAATTCATTAGAACCGTATTGCTTTAAACGTTCATTTACAATTTCATCTGTTAAACCGTGTTGTTCGTTTGTTTCTAAATCGATTAATGTTTGATCTTTCGTCTTACTGTACCAATCGCTCATAAGTAAGCACCTCCAGTAAAAACAGTTAGCAATGGTAGTGTTGCTATTATTTGTGAGTAGTATGTATGGAGAAAAAAATCTAAGGTGAGGTTCTACTTCTATTGTACAATATTTTACAGTTGTTTGAGGGAAAGAAAAGAGTTGTCATGAATTTGTTGGAAGTAAAAAAGAGCCTCATAAGCGAGGCCCTTTTTACTTTTTAATTAATGTACCTAATTCTTCTGTAATAGCTTGCATTTCACTAATGCTGAATGTTTCACGTTTCATAACATGATCATAAATGTCACGTAAGTCTTCGTACATTTCTTCATTAAAGCTAGCAGCTCTCATCGCTCCAGCATTAACCATACGTAATTTTTCTTTAATAGCTTCGACCATATATTCAACGTTTTCTTCTGACTTTACGGATAAATCCACCGAAGTGTCCCCCTTTAAAATAACATAAGGCTATCTTAACATTTTTTATCATTTTCGTTAATGAATCTTTTCAATCCTATTAAATTAGTAGGGATTTCCTTTATATTCACTAATTGGTTGTTTATACTATAAGTATATATAAAGAAATGCACCAAGAAAGGAAGAAACAAAAATATGGTTCAAGTATTGTTTGTTTGTCTTGGGAACATTTGCCGTTCTCCGATGGCAGAAGCGATTTTTCGAGATCTTGTCGCAAAAGAGGGACTCGAAGAGAAAATTGTCATTGATTCTGCAGGAACTGGAGATTGGCATGTTGGCCATCCGCCACATAAAGGAACACAAAAAATTTTAAAAGAAAATGCAGTCACTTTTGAAGGAATTAAAGCAAGGCAAGTAGAAAAAGAAGACTTAACAAAGTTTGATTATATTATTGCCATGGACAACAAGAATATAGCAGATTTAAAAAGTTTAGGTAAAACTGGAGGCTATATTGGTAGGCTGTCCGATTTTGTTCCAGACGGTGGCTGGACAGACGTTCCCGACCCTTACTATACAGGGAATTTCCAAGAAGTATATGACCTTGTAACAGAAGGGTGTGCAAAGCTATTAGCTTTCATTCGAAATGAACAAGGAATATGAGGAAGCTTAGAAAGAAATACTTTCTAACATAAGAAATGAAAGGGTGAAGGAATATGGCAAAGAAAAATAATATTGCTCGAAACATTGCGATTGGTGTAGCTGCAGGTGTAGCTGTATCTATGTTGAAGAAAGAAAACCGTGAAAAAGTAAAAAATACTGCAGAAAAAGCAAAAACAAAGATGATTGAAATTGGTGAAAATGCAAAGATCAAAGAAAAAGTGCAAACTGTTACAGATAAAGGACGCGAACTTGCTGATTTAAATGTGGTGAAAGCGAAAGTAGCAGAAATTAAAAAATTAACGCCGTCTGTTGTAGAGACGTTAAAAGAAACGAAAGAAATTTTTAGTAAGAAAAAAGTTGAACCAGCAGAGAAGCCAGAAACGATTGAAATTCAAGCTGTATCTACAAAGGTAGATGAGCTGAAAGCAGAGGAAGAGCCAGTAGTTGCTGAAGATGGCGGTATGAAAGAAGCGCGTGAACTATTTATGAAAGATTCAAATGCAGAGGAAAAAAAAACTGAAGCGTACATTGAGTTAAAGCAAGATAAAGAAGAGAAGAAAAGCGTTTAAACATATATGAGAAAAATTTTAGAAAAGGTGAGAAGAAATCGTACTTATTCGTTTGGTAAAGATTTATATGACCGAACGATGCGCGATGATGTAGCGGGCTTGGCAGCACAGCTCGCTTATTTCTTCTTGCTTGCGATTTTTCCTGGGCTTGTTTTCTTAATTACGCTTCTTGGATTCATTGACCTTCAAACAGAAAGTGTGCTCAATTTATTAGAACCGTATGTACCCGAAGATGCAATGTCTTTAATTGAAGTAAACGTTGATAAAGTTGTAAACCAGCAAAATGGTGGTTTATTATCATTTGGTTTATTATCGATGTTATGGTTTGCTTCAAACGGGGTAAATGCGGTTATGAATGCTTTTAACCGTGCGTATGATGTAACGGAAACACGTTCCTTTATTAAAACGAGAGCTTTATCTATTGTGTTTACGTTAGCAATCATTTTTATGATTGTGTTTGCGCTAATTGTTCCAGTGTTTGGACAAGTCATTGGGGCAGCGGTATTTAAAGCAATTGGTTTATCGGATAGTTTCTCTTACGTGTGGAGTATTACGCGGTTAGTAGCGAGTTTCTTTGTCCTATTTGCATTGTTTAGTTTTTTATATACATTTGCACCAGATCGAAAGTTAAAAAGAAGAGAAGTCATTTCAGGAGCGACATTTGCTACTGTAGGATGGATTGTGGTATCGTACTCATTTGCTTATTATGTAGATAAGTTTGCGAATTACGCCAATACATATGGTGGTCTCGGTGGTATCATTATTTTAATGTTATGGTTCTACTTAACTGGATGGGTAATTTTACTTGGCGGTGAAATTAATGGTTTACTCCATCATTATAGAACGGGTGACAATAATTCCCGTAATGAAAAATGACCTCTTGTTCCATAATAATAGGGAACAGGGGGGATATTTCATGAGTAATAATAAAAAGAATCACAACAATAAAAATAACAATAAACAAAAGAGCAGTTCGCATCCAAAGCATAAAACGAGTAGTAGTGCGAACGGACATAATAGCTATCACTAAAATAAAACGGGTCCTCTATGAGGGACCCGTTTTTATTTGTTTCCTTTTAATAATCGTAAGCCATTCAAAATGACAAGAATCGTACTTCCTTCATGTCCAATAACACCGAATGGAAGAGCTAAAAATTGCAAGAAGTTTGAACAAATCAGCATTGCAATTACAGCTAGTGAAAAGATTACGTTTTGCTTTACAATACGGTTCATTCGTTTTGATAAACGGATTGCTTGGGAAAGTCGAGATAATTCGTTCTTCATAAGTACTACGTCTGCAGTTTCTAAAGCTACGTCTGTTCCTTCGCCCATTGCTACACCAATGCTAGCAGTAGCGAGCGCAGGGGCATCATTTATACCATCTCCGACCATTGCTACTGTCCCGTACTTTTCTTTTAACTTTTTAATCGTTTCAACTTTTGTTTCTGGCAAGCAGGATGCGTAATATTCTTTTATATTACTTTCAGAGGCAATCGCTTTTGCAGTTTCTTCATTATCTCCAGTAATCATAATGGCCTCGACACCGATGCTTTGTAATTCGCGAATAGCAGCTATTGTTTCTTGGCGAAGTGTATCTTTTAAAGCGATAAGTCCAAGAATGCCATCTTCATCACTAATATAAACGACAGTTTTACCTTCTTTTTCAAGTGAGGCAGAAATACCATTATGAAATGTCTTTGTTTCTTCACCGATAAAATCAGCTTTACCTATTTTATAAGCCTTGTTTTCGAATATTCCTTTTAGCCCAAAACCAGTTACATCTTCAACATTTTCTGGTTTTTGTAAGGTAATGTCCTTCGCGTGTTGTGCATATTTCACGATAGATGCAGCTAAAGGATGTGTAGAGTGACTTTCAATTGCCGCTGTAATAGAAAGTACTTCTTTTTCGGTCATATTTTCTCGAACATATACATCTGTTACGGTAGGTTTTCCCTGTGTTAATGTTCCTGTTTTATCAAAGGCAATCGCTTTTACTGAAGCGAGGCGCTCTAGATGTATGCCACCTTTAAAGAGAATTCCGTTTCTTGCGCCGTTAGAAATCGCAGATAACGTTGCTGGTGTAATGGCAGCAACGAGTGCACAAGGAGATGCGACTACAAGTAAGATCATAGCGCGATAAAATGTTTCATTCCAGCTCCAATCCAGTAAGAAATGAGGAACGAACATCATAAGCGCGACAACGAGTAGTACACCTTTTACATATGTTCCTTCAAACTTCTCAATGAATAGTTGTGATGGTGATTTTTCACTTTGTGCACTTTGGACGAGACGGATAATCTTTTGGAATAATGTTTGATCGCTTGGCTTCGTAATTGTAACTTCGATAGCACCGCGTAAATTTACAGTACCAGCAAATACTTCATCACCATGTTTTTTTTCATTTGGGATAGGTTCACCAGTAATCGCTGCCTCATCGATATTTGTTTCACCGCTATGAATCGTACCGTCAGCTGGAACGCGTTCACCTGGCTTAATTAAAATAATGTCGTTAATTTGTAATCGTCCAACAGGAACATGTTCTTCAGTTCCATTTGAAATACGTAATGCTTCTTCAGGTTGTAGATCAAGAAGCGCTGAAATTTCCTTTTGACTTTTACTTAATGTATAAGATTCCATCGCACCGCTTAGTGCGAAGATGAAGATTAAAATCGCGCCTTCTGCCCAGTAGCCAATGAGTGCAGCACCGATAGCAGCAAAGAGCATAAGCATTTCGACATTCAGCTCTTTCTCTTCAATTGTATCTTCAATACCTTCTTTCGCTTTTGCATATCCACCAACTATATAAGCAAGGATATAGCAAGTAATGCCTACATTCATTGCATCGTTCTTTGTGGATAACCAACCAGCTAAAATGAAAATACCAGATGCGATTGCAAATATAAGTTCATGATGTTTCTTTAATGTATCCCATAAAGAGGGATGAGACATAGTCTTTTGTACTTGTAATGTTTTTACTTCTGAGTTCATTACTACTCGCTCCTTCCAAATTCTTATTGAGAAAAATAATCAAAATCGAAACCCCTATAAAACGACGAAAGCTGCCATCCATAATGGATAGCAGCATTTCTGTTGAATCTAATTTTAATAGTTATTATGTTGTAATTATTCTATAGTATAGCATATGTTTTCGTTAGATGATACGTTTTTGTTTGCGTATAAACTGAAAACTTGTGTTTTCACAATTCCTTTGGTATATATGAATATTGTTCATAAAAAGATCGGAAAGGAAGACAACAAGTGAAGACAGAGAAATTTTTTACCCATCCGATTGGCGTACTAATTGCTGCAATAGTAGCGACTTTTTTATGGGGGAGTGCATTCCCATTTATTAAATTAAGTTATGCTGAACTTGGAATTCAGCCACAAGAAGTTGGAGAGCAAATATTATTTGCTGGTTATCGCTTCTTTTTATCTGGAGTCATGCTCTTATTATTCTTTAAAGTGTTAGGAAAAGATATGAGCTTCAAAAAAGGAACGGGGAAGCAGTTAGTACAAATTGGTTTATTTCAAACATTTCTTCAATATATATGTTTTTATATTGGAATGAGTTATAGTTCCGGTATTGAAGGAGCTATCATTTCAGGAACATCATCATTCTTTCAAATTTTACTCGCACACTTTTTATATAAAGATGATGCTCTCAACATGAGAAAAATGATTGGGGTCTCTATCGGTTTTTGTGGTGTCATTTTAGTAAATGTACCGAGTGATGGTAGTTTGTCATTCCACTTCGGAATCGGTAGTTTATTACTTCTTAGTGCAGCAATGTTGTATTCATATGGAAACATATTGGCGAAAGAAGGTAGTAAAACATTAGATGTTGGCTATATGACAGCATACCAAATGATTTTTGGTTCTATCGGGTTATTATGTATAGGGGCTTTGCAAGTTGGAGTTATGCCATTTACATTTAGTGTACATGCAATATTTATGCTTATCTACTTATCTTTCTTATCCGCAGCAGGATTTTGCATTTGGAATACAATTATGAAGTACAACAAGGTTGGAAAAGTATCAATGTACATGTTCTTTATACCCGTATTTGGTGTGTTATTATCGAGCATGATTTTAGGAGAAGCAATTCATTCATTCGTACTATTCGGTTTAGCATGTGTAGCTGCGGGAATTATCGTCGTGAATCGAACGCCAGCTAAGCAAAAAATAGAGCAAGAAAAACAAGTAGCATAGACAACGAGAAAACGATTACAATGGAAGAACAGTACTGTTCTTCTTTTTTTATGTAGAAAAAGGATAATAGACTAGTTGTCACGAAAAAGGATACAAAAAGCATTTATTGAGGAGAACATGTTATGAATTTACTTTACATGGTGTTAATCGGACAAATCATTCTTTTTTTAATTGGTGCAATGTACGCAATAGGGCAGACGAAAAAAACAAGAAATAACATGCCATTACCGTTAGCAGTGCGTCTTGTTCTTAGTTTTTCGTTAACAGCAAGTGCAATTTGGATATGGTTACAAGATCCATCAGTGGAGTATAGTACGTGGGTTGCACTAGGTATGACGTTATCAACTGTTGGAGATTTATTTATGGCAGGTTTGATTCCAATTGGTCACAGGTTAATTGGAGGGATGATTACTTTTGCGCTTGCACATTGTTTTTATGTAAAAGCATTTTTGCAAACAGGAATTTCATGGAATGGTTTTTGGATTGGTTTACTCGTATACGGACTATTTCTCATCATAGGATGGTTCTTCTTTATCCGAAATGAGAAACAAGATAAATTGTTTACGATAGGAGCTTTAATTTACGGACTGTGGGTTGGAGGAATGGCTTGCTTTGCGTTCGCCTTATACTATGAGAATACAGGAATATGGTGGATACCAGCTTTTGGTGGCTTACTATTTGTCATTTCTGATTTTATTATAGGCGTGACAGATATTGGAGGGCGCAAATTAAAGTATGAACCACTTTGGATTTGGTTTACATATGTAGCGGCTCAAATGTGTATTGTATATGTGGGAATATAAAAAGATACTCTTCGAATAGTGGATAGACTATTTGAAGAGTATCTTTTTTACTATTTTCCTCCAGCCGAATTTTGAGAAGGTAGGTTTACTGCCCATAAATAGTAAAGTAAATATAGATTATAGTATTTAAAATAAGAAATTTATCCCGCTTTAATGGGCAGTAAGACCCCCACCTCAAAATTCAGCGAAGGCAAAGGATTTAGGTGGGTGATTAACTGCCCATAAAAGCCCGATTGGTTCAACTAATAATCAGTGGGGGATGAAGAAAGCCCCCACTGATTAAAGTTTCACTTTATGAGGAGAGTTATTTTTAAGTTTGTAATATTCTAATTTTATAATTCGGAATTTTGTGGAAATTATGCAGTTGAAGTCTTTATAATAAAAGTAAAAAGATGATGAGATGGTGGAATGATGCAAAAGAAAAAACGTTTGCGTGAATTCTTTGGAACAATTGCAATTGCATGTTTATTGGTATTTTTAGCGAAAATTTTCGTGTTTTTTCCTACGACTGTAAAAGGAGCATCCATGAAGCCAACGTTGCAAGATGGGGATAAGGTGATTGTGAATAAGTTGGCAAAGCAATTTGAAAGTTATGGGAGAGAAGATATTATTGTTGTGAAGACGGATAATTTTTATGTGAAAAGGGTTATTGGTTTGCCTGGCGACGTTATTGAGGTGAGAAATGATCAATTATATGTGAATCATGAAGTGATAGAGGAAGCATATTTGTATAGTAATAGAAAACAAGCTGAGAAAAAACTTATGAATTTAACAGAGGACTTTGGGCCGATTACAGTTCCTAAAAATAAGATTTTTGTTATGGGAGATAATCGCTTAATAAGCAGAGATAGTAGAAATGGTTTAGGACTTATTGATAAAGCAGATGTATTAGGTGAATTAGCGGCAATTTATTATCCATTTGAACATATGAAAATAATAAATTAATGTAAAAAACCAAGCAAATTTTAGTTTGCTTGGTTTTTCATGTTAAATCGTAGGAGACTCATTAAATTCATAGGCATCTTCATTATTTTTGTTCGTACTTAAAACAAATTTGTGCTGCAATAGTTGCAGTTTAAAGAATGCTAACGGATCGTGATAAGTTTCTGGGTTGCTTCTTAACGTTGCTAACGTTTGCTCGTCTTCCTGTATTTCAAGTTGAGCGGATTCTACATTTTGTTTCAATATGCTAAGTGGATCTTTAAAGAACATCATAATATCTCGTTCTAATGCGCCTTCAAATACTTCAAATTGAAGGAAGAATTGTTTTGAGATTGTTTGAGCAATTTCCGTGTAATCTTCCGTTTCAATGTACTGTTTATATTTGTTTGCGAGCATAGATTGATTTTTTTGCATGTTACCAAATAGTTTTCCCGCACTCTTTAAGAAGAATTGTGTCGGTGTAAAGCGTAATAAAATATTGATGTTCGATACTGTAATTCTATTTGTCATGCGTACAACATCTCGATGCCAATCATCTAGTAATTTGAAATCGCAAGGAAGCTTCATACGTTCTTCTTTATATAATTTATTAAACGTTTCACTCATTTCATCTAAATAAGATTGAGCTTGAATAAATTCATTATGGGCTGTTTCAATCCACTCTTGAATAAACCCAGTAAATTTAGGAAGAAGCACTTGCTGTACATGCTTTTGAATTCGTTCGTTCATCGCAGCATTTAATTCTTCATGAACTAATTTGAAGTCACTATCTTCTTGAACAAGGTCAGAACAGCTCTGCAATAATTCAGGAATTTGAGAATGGATGTCTCGTGTGATTTCTTCTTTCGTTAAAAGATAAGATTCTGTAATAGAACGAATTTTATCTTTTTCAAGAGCAGTAAGATTGTTAATAAATCCGTTTAGTTTTACTGAGATATGTTTATTCCAGCGTACTGATTTCACTAATGTATTTTCTAATTCCACACGTTCATTTACAAGGTATGCGATTGTCTTTTGGGTAAACCATATTAGTTTTTCTATACGTTCTTGTTCTATGTCGCGTCCTGCTAGATTAGAAAGAATAGATTCTGTAACATCTCCAAGTTGCTGACTACTCTCTTGTGAAGGAGAGTATGGGAAGAACTGCGCATTTGGGAAATGGACTTTAATCTTGTTCATTAGTTTTTCATTATTGTCCGCGCTATTTGTATGTAATACGAAATGGATTTGTAAGTTTGGTACTTGTTCACGTAAATAAAGTAATGTATCAAGCTCTTCACCGTGTAATGGTGAAGCTGAATTTAATACGTAAATAAGGCTATCTGCTGCTTGTAAGTATTCAAAGTATGAGCTGTTTTTATCCACTTGTCCTTGAACAGATGGTGTAACAAGAAATGCAAACTTATTTTTTCTTAAAAATCTACTTGGTAATTTAATTTCTATACATTTTTTCTCAAGTTCTGATTCGGGAGGCGTAGCCATTATTTGATGGAATTCATCAAAGTTTGGTATATTGTGCACATCTAACGCAGTGAATTCTGTTATTTCAGTTTGGCTATCATCTTTAAATAGAATAGGAGTTGTCACAGTCTCAGTTAAGATGTTCTCTCCTAATATAGAATTGACGAATGAAGATTTATCAAGATCACTAGTTCCCGCTATTAGTAATTGTTTAACATTTAAATCACATAGTTCATGAACGAGTAACGTAAATTGATGACTTAAATCTACATCATTTTTTTCAGCCCATACAGCAATTGTTTCGAATAAATGAGAAACGGTTTCCATATTTACATTTGTTTCAGCTGTTGAATTAGAGAGTAGGGCTCCTGCACTTTTTACGAGTAATGACTCTAACGTTGTAGGTGAAACTTCATTCCACGCTAACACTGCAGCAGAGACAAATAGGGCATCTTTTGCTTTCGTTAAACTAAACCAATTTGTTAATAGATCAGGTACAAGGCCTTGCATTTCATGCATGAAATGTTCACCAGTAATTAATTCAAAGTACGTATCTTGATAGCGTTCAATAATTTCATGCCAATCGTCATTGTTGTCTGTTTCAATATGTAAGAATAAATGATTTATTGTTTGAATCCAAGGTAGATGCAAGTTTTCATTTTGATAGCTGTTCCAAAGAGCGATAACAAGTTCTTTAAATTGGATTTGATCAATTGCATATAGAGCTTTTAAAGATTCATAGAAATATTCTGGTTTGATTTGTTTCGTAAATCCTTGATTTACATAAGTAATTAAAGTGTCGAACCAGTGCAATGAATTTGTTCGAATTCCTTCTTGTACGGCAAGTTCGATGGCGTTATTCCAATCTGCTTGTTTTTCATAGAATGAGCGAGCAATTGCAGTAATATTTGGATAGTCAGGTTGGAATGCAACAGCCTCACTAATAGTCTTAAATGCTAGACCTAAACGATCTTGTTCGATGTAAAGAGAAAGAAGTTGTAAGGAAACTTCCATTGTAAGAGTTGTATCTTCCGTTTGGATAGATTGATACATTTCTTCTGCTTTTGGCAAGAATCCTAGTTCAAAATAAGAATCTGCAATATTTTTGGTTGCCCAAAGTGCAAGTTCATTATTTACTTTCTCCCATTTAAATATTGCTGCTTCAAAGTCTTTATTTTGGTAATAAAATTCACCTTGAGCAAAGCGGATATTAGAAATATTGGAGAATTCATTAGTAGATTCATTTATATATGCTTCACCGAGTACTTCTGATATTGGAGTAGAAGTTTCTTCTTTTAAAAATGTTTTATAGTAAACTTTTTGGATAAATTGATTTTCAATGGTCATGTTCGTTCCCCCTGTATAATTTAGAAAAATGATGTTGTATGTAAAGGGTGCATGTTCTTTTAATAGGTAGAAGTTGCATTATATCGACCAAACTATATTTTTGCTAGGTATATCATTTTTCCTGAGAGTTAAACCGTTGCGAAAAGTAACTTTCCTTTATTGTAACAAAAAAACAAGCATATGAATTTTTATTTTTTAATCCCGCTATTTGTGGGGAGTAGGACTAGCGCTTCAAAAATTGGTGAATACAAGGGAAGTAGTCGGAAGTCGGGCGCCTAATTGGTTTGTAATGAGGATGAGTAAATCACCACTGACTAATGGTTCACTTTCTTCCTGATAAAGGAATGGATAGAAGTAGAGTTCATTATAAAAACAATGTATAGTGAATATGTATACCATGTTTGTCTAAAAGATAGAAAGGGCACAATGTGGAATAACGATCGTGCATAGGATGTGTCTTCCGAATGGAACAACATATTGGCGAGTTAATCGCACATTATGGGTATTTTGGAATTATTATAGCTTTAGCTGGTGGGATTGTTGGATTACCGATACCAGACGAGTTTTTATTGACCTTTGTTGGTTATAACGTTTCCAAAGGTGTTATGTCAGGAACTGCTGCGTTTTTAAGTGGGATGGCTGGTGCGATGTTAGGTATTACATTAAGCTACATATTAGGTTTAAAACTTGGACTTCCTGTTTTAAAAAAATATGGGCCGAAGATTAGAATTAAAGAACGTCACATTGAAAAAACACATATTTTATTTGAAAAATATGGTCCCTTTCTTTTAATGATTGGTTACTTTATCCCAGGAGTACGTCATTTAACAGCATATTTTGCTGGGATGTCGAATTTAACGCTCTGGCGTTTTTGTTTGTACGCTTACGGTGGTGCACTTATTTGGATAAGTGTTTTTATTGGGCTTGGCTGGAAGTTAGGAGAGAAGTGGCGTTTCGTTGAGTATAGTTTACATCATTATGGAATATGGATTTTATTTATTTCAGTAGTTGTTATATGCGTTGTATGGTTTTACATAAAGAAAAAGAAAAACCGCTAATAGCGGTTTTTTTAGCTGAAAGTGATAAATAGTACACCAGCTGTAATAAAGACTACGCCAATGCCAGTCATAAAGTTTAATTTTTCACCGAGTATAATCATCGCGAGAATGATAGAAAATACGACACTTAATTTATCGACAGGAGCCACTTGTGAAACTTTCCCTGTTTTGAGGGCAAGAAAATAAAATAGCCATGACGAAGCACCTGCAACCCCACTTAATGTGATAAAGAGCAGTGCTTTTTTATTTAGCAGTACGTCGCCAATATTTTGAAATTTACCTTGGATAATAATAACGCCTACCATAAATAATGCCATAATAATAGAACGAACCGTTGTCGCGACATTGGCATCGATTCCATCTAAACCAATCTTTCCGAAAATAGATACAAGGGCAGCAGCAATTGCTGATAATAGTGCGAATAATAGCCACGAACTCATAGTAAAATTCCTCCAATCTTACATTATTATACATGAAAACCATTCTCACGTATAAAGTGAAACTTTGATTAGTGGGATTTTACCGCATTGCAAATAGCGGAATAAATAACGAAATAATCCCCACCTTATATTGCTAATAAGGTGGGGATTATTATACTACTCTGCAATTTCCTCATACAAAAAGTACGTTACATTATAAATATGTTCTACTTCATCGTCTGTCATAAATAATAATTCGTCACGCTCAATCCCTTTTTTCTTTTCAATAAACTCAATCATGTTTTTGCGTTCTTCTCTTTTCATCAATTTTATTTCTCCTCTCAATCTGTTTTAATACAGTTTATTTAAGTTACTGCTATTATATAACAGAATCTTTAGAAAGTTCCACCTATTTTATTGTTTTTTTCAGAAGAACTTTTCGACAAAACAAGCCCACCTAAAGGGGGCTTGTTTTGTTTTATCCCGCGTTAACGGACAGTAAAACTCCCACCTCAAAATTCAGTTGGAGCAAAGGAGTTAGGTGGGAGATCAACTGTCCGTAAACGTCCGATTGGTTCAACTAATAATCAGTGGGGGGATGAACAAAACCCCCACTGATTAAAGTTTCACTTTATAGTCGTAAAAACTCGGGCTCCGTCGTACCAGCACCATCGATGTAATAAATTGTGTCAGGATTGATTTTTATTAATACGTAATTAGGGTCTTCAGGACCAAGTAACCAGCGTTTTAAGCTATTATTCCAAAACTTATTTTTTAATGTGGAGTCTTCCTCGATTGAAGCTAAGCCTTCCAGTTCAATATAATCTTCATCTAATTTTTTTCCTTCACGTCCAAGTAATACATGGACATTTGGATTGTTTTCAATATCTGTTATCTTTTTTGATTTCCGATCTGTTGCAACATATAACACAAAATCTTCGTGGAAAAACATCATAAAGGCACTATGAGGTTTATTTTCACGTACAGTAGATAATACACCAGTTCGTTGACCACAAATAATAGTTTCAATTTTTTCTTTTAAATGCATGTTTTTAACCCCTGTTCATAATTTATTGTTTTCTCTGTTTAAACGAGAGAATTTGAATATCTTTCATACTGTTTTCTTCAATTCGATTTTTTAAACGTAATTGTGATGAAATCGGACAAGTTAGGAGAAGAATAATAATAATATCGAGGAGAAATACATACGATGGAAGGATGAAAAGCATGTTTAATAAAATATTTCTTATAGTAGCGCTAATCGGGGTACCACTTTCTGTACTTGGAAAAACGCTTCATTGGCCTCAAACAATTATGTTTGCTGTGTATTGCATTACGATTATCGCATTAGCAGGCTTTATGGGGAGAGCCACAGAGAGTTTGGCAATTGTCTCTGGACCTAGAATAGGTGGATTATTAAATGCTACTTTCGGTAATGCTGTTGAACTAATCATTTCGATTTTTGCACTTCAGGCAGGGTTAATTGAAGTCGTGTTAGCTTCTTTAACGGGTTCTGTACTTGGAAATTTATTGTTAGTAGGAGGGCTTTCCTTCTTTGTAGGGGGACTTAAATATAAAAGACAAAGTTTTAATGTGTATGATGCAAGGCATAATTCAGCTTTATTAATCTTTGCTGTAGTAGTAGCTTTCGTTATTCCAGAGATTTTTTCAATGAAGATGGACGCTGGGAAGACGTATCAATTAAGTATTGGTGTTTCAATTATTATGATTATTATGTACCTTGCTGCATTGCTATTTAAGTTAGTTACGCACCGTGGTGTATATCAGCATAAAAGTGATGAAGTCGCTCATGAGGAAGAACCAGAGTGGTCGAAAGGGAAAGCATTACTCATTTTAGCAATAGCGACAATTGCGGTCGCTTATGTGTCAGAGGCGCTCGTGCATACATTTGAGACAGTTGCAAAATCATTTGGTTGGTCAGAGTTATTTATAGGGGTTATTATCGTTGCGATTGTTGGGAATGCAGCAGAGCATGCATCTGCAATTATTATGGCGTATAAAAATAAAGTAAATATTGCAGTTGAGATTGCGATAGGTTCTACGTTACAAATTGCCATGTTTGTTGCTCCAGTATTAGTACTGCTTTCTATGTTCTTCACGCAAAGAATGCCTTTAGTATTTACAATACCAGAACTTGTTTCTATGATTACAGCTGTTTTCTTAACGATTGCGATTTCAAATGACGGAGATACAAACTGGTTTGAAGGCGGTACGTTATTAGCAGCGTATGTCATTATGGGAATTGGTTTTTATTTATTATGAAAAACAGGCATAACAATTGTGCTCAGAGAAAACAATAAACGAAGTAGTATATATACCTTTACGTAGGAAGGAGCTAGACAGGTGAAACGAGTATACAGCATATGTCTTTCAACTATGGTCTCGTTTATTCTATTATTTCCTAACATGAGTTTTGCAAAGACAACGGTAGAAATAAAAATGCCTTCATCTGTTTTAAATATTTCTAAAGACAATACGTTTCCAAATGATGCGCAAGATTTGCCGCGTTTACAGCCAAGTAAATTTGCTCAAGAATTATTGAAAACAGCAAACATTAAAATTGAAAATCCAGACTTAATTCGGATGTTTAACGAAACAACAATTTCAAATGCACCACTTGCTGTAGGGTACAGGGCAAAAATTTATTTAGGCCAATGGGCATTAAATTATGAATCGATAGATACATCAATTAATTGGGAATATAAGCAAGTGAATCGCAATGTGTATGATAATCGTGGAGGAGATCGCTTATATCCGCTACGCTATAAACAAGAAACGCAAAAAACGGTTGAAGGCGATTTAACAGCCGACATGAAAAATGCTACAGATGTGAAAAAAATGATGCTTCTAAAAGCACTTGAAAAGGTACAATTGCCTCTTTCATTTAAAACGACTGTTGGTTATGGTACGGGACATGAGCGTGTGTATAATATTAGTCCGAGTCAACTTGGATATTTATATGCTTATACACCAGCTGTAAATGAAAAAGGAAAAGTAACATTCGGAGAAGTGTACCTTGTGTTAAAGGGAAACCAAAAAAGGCTTGTTGTGAAAAATATTACCTCGCAAGGAATTGGAGCTGCAATTCCAATTCATGATCATTTATATTTTAAATTCATTTCATCTTCTCACTCGCAATAACGTGAAAAACGTCAGCTTATAAGCTGACGTTTTTTTATAATGTAATGTTTGCTGTTTTTGATAAGAAATCTTCTGTTGGGTAGTAGCTGTTTTTTACAAGAACATTCGGTCCAAGACATTTTACTGCAGGACAGTGACAGCTTAATGATTTTGCTGTTTTTGAAGCGCTCCATTTGTCATATGCTTCTTGTAATGTATTTGTTTGTACGTTACCTAGAAGGGGAACGTCACCAAAATCAGTTACAATAATATTTCCATCGAAAATATTGACGTTTAAACGAGAACGGCCATCTGGATCGTTACGAACTGTTACATTTTTGCTTTCTTGTAATTTTTTAAATGTGGCAATGTCTCGCTCGTCATCGCTACAAGCATAGAAAGGTAAAGTTCCAAATAACATCCATATATTTTCATCGCGAATTTCTAGTAAATGCTCAATTGCATCACGAATTTCAGCTTTTGTTAAGATCTCTAGATTACTCGCGAAATCACTTGGATACATTGGGTGAACCTCATGACGTTTACATCCCATTTCCTCAACGATTTGACGATGAATATGTTCCATGTGTGGTAGAGTTCGTTTATTCAGCATCGTTTCGGCTGATACGAGTACACCAGCGTCTGATAGAGCTTTACTATTTGTAATCATGCGTTCAAATAATTTTGCACGTTGTTCATACGTAGGTTTACGCTCCATCATTGCAAATCCGCCTTCAACGAAGTCGTCAATTGTTCCCCAGTTATGAGATATATGCAATACGTCTAAATAGGGAATAATTTGTTCGTAACGTGCTAAATCTATAGTTAAGTTTGAGTTGATTTGAGTGCGAACGCCTCGTTCATGGGCGTATTTTAAGAGTGGTGTTACATAGTTGTCGACGGATTTTTTTGAAAGCATAGGTTCTCCGCCAGTAATACTTAAAGAACGTAAATGAGGAATCTCATCTAATCGTTTTAATAAAAGATCCATCGGAAGCGGATTTGGGTCTTTCGGCTGTAAAGTGTAACCAACAGCGCAATGCTCACAGCGCATATTGCATAACGTCGTTGTTGTAAACTCAACATTTGTTAATAGTAGTTTGCCGTACTCTTCAAGGTCCATATACGCTTCCCATGGATCGTAAGAAGGAGTAATCGGCTTCATTTTTTGTGATATCGTCATATGAAATACTCCTTTGACTATTGAAATAACAATTTGTCCATTCTCTATAATAGAAGAATATGTGCTTTTTATAAAGTGAAACTTTTTTGTGAAAAAAGAGAGAAGGCTTACATTTGAATGAATGACTGTGACAAAATTGATGAATTTACATACCCATAGCAATCATTTTTGCGGTATAATAAAAGCAACTCGAATTAAAAGGAGAGTGCCTTCATGGGAAAAGCAATTCAAGATAAAGACACACAATTAGTATATTTAAAAGAACGTTTAAATATGTTCATTGAAGTAATTGATACAATTGAACCTGAAGAAGTAGAATTAGAAGATGTAGATCGTCTTCTTGCAATGTTAGATGAATTAGAATTAAAATGTGAGCAATTTAAAAAAGACGAATAATATATTAAAAAGGCTGCCAATTCTAATTTGGTAGCCTTTTTCTGTGTGGATAATAGAAGGACGATAGAAAAAGAGGTATAATCAAGTTGTGAAAAATTCCATTTATGCTTTAATAGCGTGAAACAAATAAAAAGCTGAAGAGCATAACAATGGGATTTTCATCTCATAACGTTTTGGTAGCGTTCACAATTGAGGGGGAAGTAACAATGGAAAAGCTTCAAGAAAGCATGTATCAACTAATTGTTGAAACGTCAACGAACTTACCGAAAGATGTTCGTCGTGCGATTCAACAAGCGAAAGAACGAGAAAATGCAGGGACTCGTTCTGCGATGGCACTTGGCACAATTACGAATAATATTAAAATGGCTGATGATAACATCTCGCCAATTTGCCAAGATACAGGGATGCCAACGTTTAAAATTTATACACCAGTTGGTGTGAATCAATTAAAGTTGAAGGAAGCTATCTATAATGCGCTTGAGCGGGCGACAAAAGATGGTAAACTTCGTCCCAATTCTGTTGATTCTCTTTTTGGAGACAATAGTGGAAATAATTTAGGACCAGGTACACCAGTTATTAAGTTTGAACAATGGGAAAAAGATTATATTGATGCACGTTTAATCCTAAAGGGTGGTGGCTGTGAGAATAAAAATATTCAGTATAGCTTACCATGTGAACTAGAAGGACTTGGACGAGCTGGTCGTGATTTAGAAGGGATTCGTAAATGCCTTCTTCATGCAGTATATCAAGCGCAAGGTCAAGGATGTAGTGCAGGTGTAATTGGTGTTGGTATCGGGGGAGACCGCACATCAGGTTACGAATTAGCAAAAAATCAATTATTCCGTACATTAGATGATGTCAATCCAGTACCAGAGTTACAAAAACTTGAAGAGTACGTATTAGAAAATGCGAATAAGCTTGGCATTGGTACGATGGGATTTGGTGGAGAAACAACTTTACTTGGGTGTAAAATTGGCGTGTATAACCGTCTGCCAGCTAGCTTCTACGTATCTGTGGCGTATAATTGCTGGGCATATCGTCGCCTTGGCATAACAATCCACCCTGAAACAGGTGAAATTATGGATTGGTTATATCAAGAAGGTGAAGATACACTGGAGCAAGAAGCACAAGAAAAAACAGAGCAACGTGAGATTGTATTACAAGCTCCAATTACAGAAGAGCAAATTCGTGAACTTCGCGTTGGTGATGTTGTAACAATTAATGGCATGATGTATACAGGTCGTGACGCAATCCATAAGCATTTAATGGATAACGATTGTCCAGTAGATTTGAATGGACAAGTTATTTATCACTGTGGTCCAGTTGTCGTGAAAGATGAAAATGAAAACTGGCAAATTAAAGCGGCAGGTCCAACGACAAGTATTCGTGAAGAACCGTACCAAGGCGATATTATGAAGAAATTCGGTATTCGTGCTGTCATTGGAAAAGGTGGTATGGGTGCGAAAACATTAGCGGCTTTAGAAGAGCACGGCGGTGTATATTTAAATGCAATTGGCGGTGCAGCACAATATTATGCTGAATGTATTAAAGAAGTGAAAGATGTTGATTTCTTACAATTTGGTATTCCAGAGGCAATGTGGCATTTACGTATCCAAGGATTTAAAGCAGTTGTAACAATGGATTCTCACGGTAATAGCTTACATGCAGATGTTGATAAAACATCACTTGAAAAATTAGCTAGCTTTAAAGAGCCAGTATTTAAGTAAAAAAAATGCATCTCGAATGATTCGAGATGCATTTTTTTGGTATATATAGAAAAATATGTTCAGCATGAAAGAATGCGTAGCAACAGAAACTACAAGTACGATTATATATGGAAAGGAGACTATTTATGAAATATAAATGGTTATATATCGGTCTCATTTTTTCAATTATGATGGCACTTGTTCCAGTTTCGGCATTAGCTTATACAAATACTCCACATAACTGGGGAATCCCGCGCCCTAAAAATGAAACAGTACCAGATGCAGGAAAGTTATATACAGATTTACTACAAAAAAATGGTGGGTTTTATTTAGGGGATACAAAGAAAAAAGATATTTATTTAACATTCGATAATGGGTACGAGAATGGATACACAGGGAAAATCTTAGATGTATTAAAAGAGAAAAAAGTACCGGCAACTTTCTTTGTAACGGGGCATTACATTAAAACACAAAAAGATTTATTGTTAAGAATGAAGGATGAAGGACACATTATTGGAAACCATTCGTGGAGTCATCCTGATTTCACAGCGGTAAATGATGAAAAACTTCGTGAAGAATTAACGAGTGTAACGGAAGAAATTAAAAAAGTAACTGGGCAAAAAGAAGTGAAATATGTACGTCCCCCGCGCGGCGTATTTAGTGAAAGAACGTTAGCTCTTACGAAAGAAATGGGCTATTATAATGTATTTTGGTCACTTGCATTTTTGGATTGGAAAGTAGATCAGCAAAGAGGATGGCAATATGCCCATAATAATGTTATGACGATGATTCATCCAGGATCTATTTTATTACTTCATGCAATATCAAAAGATAATGCAGAAGCACTTGCAAAAATCATTGATGATTTGCGCGAGAAAGGGTATGATTTTAAAAGTCTAGATGACTTAGTAAAAAGCAATCAACCGTAAGCATGTATGCTTGCGGTTTTCTCATGCTATAATGATGTGTAAAAAGGATGGGGAAACGTATGTGGAGCGAACATGTTACGTTAGAGTATCCGTATCATTTTGAAGAAGTGTTAAAACGTTTATCTTTTGATCCTCTTAACGTCATTCAATTAGATGAGAAAGTTATTTATGTCCCGCTTTGTATAGATGAGGAACGGATTGTTGTTCGTCTGCAAGGAATTGGTACTGTTCAAAATCCACAGTTTTGGATTTCTAGTCAGACAGGAAATCCAGAGAAAGTCATGAAACGAATGAGGGCCATTTTTCATTGGAATGAACCGTTTCAAGATATACAAAATCATTTTTTAAACACATCATTACGTCCACTATTTGAAACATATGCGTATACTCCAATTATTTTAGAATTTGATTATTTTGCTTGTCTTCTTCGCTGTATCATTCATCAACAAATAAATTTGAAATTTGCTACTGTGTTAACAGAACAGTTTGTGAAACGATATGGAACAGAGAAGAATGGTGTATTCTTTTTCCCAACTCCAGAAAGAGTAGCAAACATTTCAATAGAGGAATTGAGAGAGCAGAAGTTTAGTCAGCGAAAAGCTGAATATATAGTAGGATTAGGTAGAAGTATTGTCAGCGGTACATTAAATTTAGCGAGTATAGAAACCAGGGCGGAAGAAGAGGTTTCGGCACAACTGTTACCAATTAGGGGGATTGGTACATGGACAGTGCAAAATTTTTTAATGTTTGGGCTTGGACGGAAAAATATGTTTCCGAAAGCGGACATTGGGATTCAGCGTGCAGTACAAGGTGTATTTCAATTAGATGATAAACCTGATGATGCATTTTTAGAAAAAGTGAAACAAGAGTGTGAACCATACTGCAGTTATGCAGCGTTATATTTATGGAAAAGTATAGAGTAGAGGTGTAATAATGATACAAAAGCAACATGAGAGTAAGTTGGAAGTTGGTCAAACGTTTCCTGTGACAATTAAACGTCTTGGGATTAACGGAGAAGGCGTTGGTTATTTTAAGAGACAAGTTGTTTTCATTCCAGGGGCATTACCAGGAGAAGAAGTTGTTGCTGAAACAACGAAAATTCAGCGTGGTTTCGCTGAAGCGAAAGTGAAAAAAGTTCGTAAAGCTTCACCACATCGTGTGAAAGCGCCATGTCCAGTATATGAAGAGTGTGGCGGTTGTCAACTGCAACATTTAGATTATAAAGAACAATTAAATCAAAAGCGTGATATCGTTGTACAAGCATTTGAGAAGTATATGAATAACAGTTTGGAAGAGAAAATTCGTCCAACACTTGGTATGGAAAATCCATGGCATTATCGTAATAAGAGTCAATTACAAGTGGGACGTAAAGACGAAAAGGTTATTACAGGGCTGTATAAACAAAACTCACATCAGTTAATTGATATTGCTCATTGTATGATTCAACATAAAGCAACGAATGAAGCGACAAAAGTTGTGAGACGTATATTAGAAAAATTAAATGTTTCTATTTACAATGAGAAAAAACAAAAAGGTTTAGTACGCACAATTGTGACACGTACTGCAGTTCAAACAGGGGAAGTACAGGTTACACTTATTACAACAAAAGAAGAGTTGCCAAATAAAGAACAATTTATTGCAGAAGTACAAAAACAGATGCCAGCTGTTAAATCAATTATGCAAAATGTAAACTGGCGTAAAACATCTGTTATTTTCGGTGATAAAACGTTTAAATTAGCTGGAAAAGAAGTAATTCAAGAAACACTTGGTGATTTATCATTTGAATTATCAGCACGTGCATTCTTCCAGTTGAATCCGGAACAAACGGTTGTTTTATATGATGAAGCGAAAAAAGCAGCAGCTTTAAAAGGTGATGAGAAAATTGTAGATGCGTATTGTGGCGTTGGTACAATCGGTCTTTGGCTTGCGAATGATGCAGCAGAAGTACGTGGTATGGATGTAATTCCAGAAGCAATTGCAGATGCAAGAAAAAATGCGAAGCGTCACGGATTTACAAATACGAAATATGAAGCAGGTAAAGCTGAACAATGGTTACCGAAATGGGTAAAAGAAGGATGGCGTCCAGATGTAATTGTTGTCGATCCACCTCGTACAGGTTGCGATGATAAATTACTGGAAACAATTTTAAAGGTGAAACCGAAACAAGTTGTTTACGTATCTTGTAATCCTTCTTCATTAGCTCGTGATGTACAAGCATTAATGAAGAGTTATGAAGTGGAATATGTGCAACCAGTTGATATGTTCCCGCATACAGCTCATGTAGAAAATGTAGTGAAGCTTGTTAGAAAGTAGAGTTTATTCATATTCCCTCACGATATGAGGGAATATTTTCTATGAAGGAGAATAATATGTACAATTATAAATTAACGATTCAGTACGACGGTGCACGTTTTAAAGGATGGCAACGTCTCGGTAATAATGATAATACGATTCAAGGAAAAATCGAAAGTGTCATATCTGAAATGGTCGGAAAAGAAATTGAAATTATCGGTTGTAGTAGAACAGATGCTGGTGTACATGCTTTGAATCAAGTTGCTAATTTTCAAAGTGATGAGAAGTTAGTGGAACATAAAGTGAAAAAATATTTAAATCAATATTTACCAAATGATATTAGCATTACGAATGTAGAAGAGGTACATGATCGCTTCCATGCTCGTTACAATTCTAAAGCCAAAACATATCTTTATAAAATTTGGAATGAAGAGCATACGAATCCGTTTATGCGTAAATACAGCATGCATGTGAATAAAAAATTAAATGTGAAAAGCATGAAAGAAGCTGCGCAACATTTAGTTGGTTCACATGACTTTACTGCTTTTTCAAATGCGAAATCAAAGAAAAAATCTATGGTTCGAGAAGTATATGCACTTGATGTGATAGAAGAGGCAGGATTTGTACAAATTAGAGTAAGTGGTAACGGATTCCTTCATAACATGGTGCGAAAAATTGTTGGAGCATTAATTGAAGTTGGATTAGGACAATTAGATGCAGAAGCAATTCCGCAAATTTTAGAGTCGAAACAACGTAATCAAATTAATTGCCTTGCTGAGGCGAGTGGTTTGTATTTGGAGAATGTTGAGTTTTAAAAGATACGGATATGAAAAAAAGCACTCATGTGAGTGCTTTTTTTATGCTGATGCAGCCGTTTTATCTTTTCGGAAAATTCCCATTAATCCTCCGATTAGTAATAAAACACCTGGTAATAAGTAAATAACAGAAATACAAATAAATCCGCCAATAGCAGCGATTGTCATCATAATGCCACCTACTTTAGCTTTGCTTTTAACCATAATACATCCAACAATTCCTAAAATAGAAAGAGCTACAGCAGCCCAGCCTAATCCAATAATTTGATTCGCTCCGTCAGCTTCAACCGCGGCTCCGACGCCTCCGATAAATAAAGCGATAAATGCACATAAAATCCCGAATATACCACCGATTAGTCCTAATACAAATTCTGTTGTTCTTTTCATAGTAACCACCTTTTGAAAAATATTTATTAGCTTTTTCATCCAACGCACAATTTGCTAGTTCAAACATAAGTGAAGTTTATATAAACAATCTTCAGAGATGTTGAAATGTCAGATTTAGAACTTACATGATAACAAACCTAATGAATGTTGAATGTCGAAAATTGTCGATTTGATGAAAGAGTATTTATTCTGTATATAATCAATTTTAAATCAAATTTAAAAGTTGGTAGAGGGAATACAAAGAAAAAACACGAGATCGGTAAACGTCTCGTGTTTGAAGATGACAATTAACTTTATCGATTTAAGAAGACTGCCCGTTTTTCATACGTATCTTCAAATTCCAAAAAGCAGCAAGCATAATAGCTGCAAAGGAGCCGCTAATTGTTGCTAGTAGCTTTGCATAAGGAAAGCTACTCATATCACTATTAATGAATAACATTATACATAGAACGGCAGGGAGAAGGTATAAGTAGTGTAATAACTTTAATTTTTTATCATTACTCATATATATAGCCCCTTTCTAGCATGTTATATGTTTATTGTAACATATTTTACCAAGTTATTTTTGCACTTGGAGAAATGTTCATTTCATATGTTTAAATGTAATTTTTTAATTCGATATTGTAAGTTTTGTCTACTCAATCCTAAAAACTTTGCAGCTTGTGAGATATTACCGTGATATTCTTTTAGAATTTGATTGATGTAGTTCTTTTCCATTGCTTCTATTGTGTGCTTTAACGTTTTAGGTGCATCAGTATCGTTATTAGTTAGGGAAGGTTGCAGATTGAATTCTTTTTTTATTTGTTCGCGAAAGCGAGTGGGAAGATGAAACGCTGTAATGATATTTTCATCTTCAACCAAGTTCATTGAACCTTCAATGATATGTTCCAATTCTCGTACGTTTCCGGGCCAATCATATGCATACAAGAATTCTCTTACATGTACATCTATATCTGTTACGCTAAGTCCAAATTGAATATTGTACTTTTCGATAAAGTGCTGAACAAGAGCGGGAATATCTTCTTTCCGTTCGCGTAAAGGCGGGAGACATAAAGTAACGACGCTTAATCGGTAATATAAGTCTTCGCGTAATCGATTGTGTGTAATAGCTTCAAGAGGGTCTTCATTAATAGTTGCTATAATGCGAACGTCAATTCCTTTTTCTTGTGTGCCTCCGACTCTTCGTATTGTTTTTTCTTGTATAGCTCGCAGCAACTTTGCTTGAAGTGCTGGACTCAAAGAATTGATCTCATCTAATAACAAAGTTCCTCCGTTCGCTTCTTCAAATAAACCAGCTTTATCGATAGCTCCTGTAAATGCACCTCGGTTCGTACCAAATAATAGGCTTTCCATGAGTGTATCAGGTATAGCGGCACAGTTTTGTGAAATAAATGGTTTGCCTGAACGCTGACTTTCATTATGGATACTTTGTGCAAATAGTTCTTTACCGGTCCCTGTTTCTCCTACGAGAAGTATGGATGAGGATGTGCGAATGACTCTTTTCGCTTCTGTAATGACGGATTGAATAGCACTAGAATCCCCGATTATATGATCAAAGGTAAACTTGTTATTTGTTTTTCGAGAAAGGCTCGTTTTCATCGTTTGTTTGGAATGGTTAATCTCTGTTGAAATCTCAATAGCGCCTTTAATTTTTCCGTTTTCTATTATAGGAAAAGTATTGTTAATCGTCGTAATTTCTTGTCCTTTATTGTTAAAATACGTTTGTTTTATATTTTTGTTTGTTTTTCCTAATTTTAATGCCTCTATAAGAGTACTATTTTTATTCTCTTCAAATGCGAAGACTTCTAAAGGATTTTTATATAGCACATCTGAGCGTTCCATTGATTCAATTTCCATCATTTTGCGGTTGTAGATAATCGTTTTACTTTCCTCATTAATAATATGAATCCCGATATCGAGCTCATTGAGTAAAGTTTCATATAGCATATTCATTTCAATGATCTGTTTCAAATTAATTTCTTCTGTACGCATAGATTATCTTCTCCTCATTTCACCCTATGAAGACTGACTTTTTATAATTTTATTAAAATTCTTATAAAATCGCAAAATTTTTTTGCTATTTTCCTTTTAAAACTTCTCAAATGATAGAAAAATTTTGCGGTTATGAAGATTTTTTTTTGAGAAACCTTCATTTTAAATAGGAATTGGAGATTGGTACGCATTTTGCATAAATAATAGTTGAAATCTCTAAAGGAGGGATATGCAACGTTTCAGTACCAATTAATAAGAAGGAGGAGTTTATAAAGTGAAGACGGTTATAGAAGGCGTGTATAGTCCTTGTTACGGGAAAGTTGAGAAGTTATTTGTTACGGAAAGTTCTTACGTATACGAATGGGAGAAATTAGCGTTAATTGAAACAATAGATAAACAGAAAGTAGAAATTAAGGTAGGAATCAGTGGATATATCGAGTCATTAGAAGTAGTAGAAGGACAAGCTATTGCTGATAAAAAGTTATTAATAACAGTGAGGGATGATCTTTTAATAACAGGTAGTGATTAATACTATGCATTTTGCTCTTTTTAATAATTATTCTTATTATGAACATTTTTAAAAACGCTTACATGAAATGGGGGGATTTATATGATAGATCAAAACCAAGGGTTAAAAAGAGAATTGAAAAGTAGGCACATATTTATGATTGCACTTGGAGGAGTTATTGGTACCGGTCTTTTTTTAGGATCTGGGTATACAATTCATGAGGCTGGGCCTGGAGGAGCGATTGTAGCGTATCTTGTTGGAGGATTTGTTATGTATTTAACGATGCTCTGTCTTGGAGAGTTAGCTGTTGCGATGCCTGACGCAGGATCTTATCAAACGTATGCTACGAAGCACATTTCCCCTGCAGCAGGTTATGTAGTCGGATGGATGTCGTGGCTAAACTGGTCTGCTACGATAGGTATTGAACTAATTGCAGTTAGTATTTTAATGAAACGATGGTTTCCTGATGTACCGTCATGGATTTGGTGCGTAGTGTTTGCGGTACTGCTTTTTGCTATCAACGCGTTATCCTCAAGAAGTTTTGCAGAAGTTGAATTTTGGTTTGCGAGTATTAAAGTTATTACAATCATTGCATTTATTATTTTGGGCGGGGCAGCAATGTTTGGTTTTCTAGATATGAAAGGAAATGAACCAGCACCGATGTTTTCTAGCTTTACCGAGTATGGTGGATTGTTTCCAAATGGATTATCAGCGATTTTAATAACGATGATCGCAGTTAATTTTTCCTTCCAAGGAACGGAGCTTGTTGGTATTGCAGCTGGAGAGAGTGAAAATCCAGAAAAAACAATCCCAAAGGCAATTAATAATACAGTTTGGCGTATACTGGTGTTCTTTGTATTATCTATTTTCATTCTTGCAGGCTTATTCCCATGGCAACAAGCAGGAGTGATAGAAAGTCCATTCGTAGTTGTATTTGATAAAATTGGTATTCCTTATGCGGCTGATATTATCAATTTCGTTATTATTACAGCAGTACTATCCGTTGCGAATTCAGGATTATATGCAACTTCTCGTATGCTATGGTCTATGTCTAATCAAGGAATGATTAGTCCGATTTTTGGTAAGTTATCTAAAAATGGTGTTCCTATTTATGCATTGATTGTAAGTACGATTGTAGGGTGTCTTTCATTACTATCAGGTATTTATGCGGAAGATACAGTTTATTTATGGCTGCTTTCTATTGCCGGATTTGGGGCGATATTAGTTTGGGCATCTATTGCGCTATCTAACTTATTAGCTAGAAGATCATATGTGAAGCAGGGCGGGGATGTGAAGGACTTGAAATTTAAGACACCGCTGTATCCGTTCGTACCACTGCTAGCGTTAGTATTAAATGTAACAGTAATTGTTGGTATGGCCTTTATTCCAGAACAAAGAATGGCATTGTATTGTGGTATTCCATTTATGATTGTTTGTTTACTGTTTTACCGTGCGACAAGAAATAAGGCACGTAAGGTAGAACATATTGAAAAGACAAAGACAACAGAGATAGAGAGTTTATAATAGTGATTAATTTGGAGACTGTAAAATTGTAAACAGTCTCTTTTTTTGTGACAATAAAGCTGGAAACATACTACGTATGCAAAGGGGAATTAGTGATGAATCAAGAAGTTTCACAGCTATTAGAACAGATTGATTTACGAAAAAATGAGTTACTAGAGCTTACAAAGACTTTAATTTGTTTTGAAACACCAGCACCGCCGGCGAGAAACACAAATGAGGCACAAGAATTTGTTGCAGATTTTCTAAGAAAACGAAACTTTAGTATTGATAAATGGGATGTATATCCGAATGACCCGAATGTTGTTGGGATAAAAAAAGGGATAGAAAGTGACACACATAAAAGTCTTATTATTAATGGACATATGGATGTAGCTGAAGTGTCAGCAGATGAGGCGTGGGAAACGAATCCGTTTGAGCCATTTATAAAAGATGGTTGGTTAGTTGGACGTGGTGCGGCAGATATGAAAGGTGGACTGGCTGGAGCGCTATTTGCTATTCAGCTTTTACAAGAAGCTGGCATTGAATTACCTGGAGATTTAATCTTTCAATCCGTAATTGGGGAAGAAGTTGGAGAGGCAGGTACACTTCAATGCTGCAAAAGAGGTTATGATGCTGATTTTGCAGTCGTAGTGGATACGAGTGATTTGCATATGCAAGGACAGGGCGGCGTAATTACTGGATGGATTACTGTGAAAAGCCCCCAGACGTTTCATGATGCAACACGCAGGCAAATGATCCATGCCGGAGGACGTTTATTCGGGGCGAGTGCAATTGAAAAAATGATGAAAATTGTGCAAAGTTTACAAGAGTTAGAGCGTCATTGGGCAGTTATGAAAACATATGAAGGCTATCCGTCTGGAACAACAACGATTAATCCAGCTGTTATTGAGGGCGGACGGCATGCAGCGTTTATTGCGGATGAGTGCCGCTTATGGATAACGGTGCACTTTTATCCGAATGAAACACATGAACAAATAATAAAAGAAATTGAAGAGTATATTGGGAAAGTAGCGGCTGCTGATCCATGGTTAAGTGAAAATCCACCACAATTTAAGTGGGGCGGAGAATCAATGATTGTGGATCGTGGAGAAATTTTCCCTTCTTTAGAAGTAGATAGTGAACATGCAGCTGTAAAAATGCTTAGCTCAGTACACGAATCAATTATATCTAAAAATGCAATTTTAGATATGTCTGCAACGGTAACGGACGGTGGTTGGTTTAGTGAATTTCATATTCCAGCTGTTATTTACGGACCAGGTACATTAGAAGAAGCTCATTCAATAAATGAGAAAGTTGAAGTAGAACAGTTAATTGAATTTACAAAAGTAATCACAGCATTTATATATGAATGGTGTCATACGAAAAAATAGATTAGTATGTTGAAATCGTATAGGGATGTATACTTGTACGATTTTTTAGTGAACTATTTCAGAGTTGAACAGAAACAACTGAAATAGTTCTTTGTTTTTCTATGTCTTTCGTTTTAGTTCGATTAATTTCTCTTTCGCTAATTCAACAGCAATTGCATCATCTAAATAGCCAATTGGAAAGAGATAATCGGGGATAATGTCTGTTGATAAAATGAAATACAATAATGCGCCTCCGAGAACCGCACGTTCCTCGTTTGAAATAGTCCCATTGCAAAATTGTTGATACATATCTGTTAATTGTTCAATAAAAGGGCCAGCGCTATCAATTTGTTCTAATTTACTCGCGAAACTTTCATGAATACGTTTTTCACCTTCTGTTGTCTGAGCATAGCGTTCATAGTTTTCAAGTTCTTGTTTTACGCGCGTTGTTGTGTAGTCGAAATCGAATAAGTTAGAGGATTGCAGCGTTTGCTGAATTGTATCAAGAGATGTGTACATATCCGTCTTTTCTTTATTAATGTGAGGAGAATCAGGATACATTTCATCAAATAACAATTGGGGTGGAACTTGCAAACATTCTGCAAATTTTTGTAGATGTTTTTGTTTTGGCGGTTGTTTACCATTCATAATTCTTGAGATTGTTGCGGGATCAATATTTGTATGCATTCCTAATTGGCGCATGGATAAGGCACGCTCTTTTAAAAGTTTTTTTATTAATGTACTAAGCCGCTCATTTGGATTTTCTTTAGGCATAGTGAAGGCACTCCTTTTTTATTGTTGAAAAAATGTTGAGCATTTATTACATGTATATGAAACAGACAGGCACAGTTGCTCAACATTTTCATAATATGCATGGAAAAGTGATAAAAAGGGGTGGCTGTTTATGAGTACGGCAGGTCTATTTTCAATTTTTTTAATCGGGATTGCTTCTAATTTAGATAATGCAGGTGTTGGGATTGCATATGGCATTCGTAAAATTCGAATTTCGTGGCTTAACAATTTTATCATCGCATTTTTTGGGTTTTTATTTACTTTATTAGCTGGCTTTTTTGGGAACTGGATAGCGTTATTTATTTCAGAGTTTACTGCAAACCTAATTGGAGCAATCGTTTTAGGTATAATCGGTGTGTTTATTTTGTGCCAGCCTTTCTTGGGGCAACGGAATACTGTAGGTTCTAAAGAAGGTAATGTACTTATAGGCATTTTACGTGATCCAGAAAAAGCAGATTTTGATGGTTCTAAAACGATTAGTTTTTCAGAAGCAATTGTTTTAGGGATTGCGTTGTCTATTAATAATATTGCGGGTGGATTTGATGCTGGGGTAACAAACTTGAATCTGTGGCTTACAGCAACTATTTCTGGGGTGTTTAGTTTTATTTGTATTAGTGGTTTTGCGTATGTAGGAAAACGATTTTTAGCAGAATACTTAGGGAAATGGGCTACTGTTATTGCAGGATTGTTATTAATTCTTATTGGGATTGATCAGTTGTTGTAAGGATAAGAGAAAAAACAAGGTTCGAGTATTTCCTTGGAAATACAGCAAGGGATTGCATATATCGACGTACTTTTCTCCATACTAATACGGATTTCTTTTAAGAAAGGGGGATTTGTATGGGACGCGGGAAAGCATTTGATCATAAGAAAAAAGGGCATGATCACCAACCACCTAAAGGTGCGTTCATTCATAAAGATGTAAATGAACATACTTTGGAAGAGGAAGAGCTACCAGTAAATATTGAAGCGTATAAAAATAGTTTGAAAAAACATTAAAAGCACCTACATAGGTGCTTTTTTTAACGTATATCTTCAATTAATTGTTCCGATTCTTCATGCATACTGTACTCACTTAATACTTGGATACAAAGCCACTTTAATTCTTCAATCGTATGTTCAAGTTCTTCAGGAAGTACATGATGAATGTCTTCAAGTCCCATTCCGAAATGAATAAGTTCAAGTACTTGATCATCGATGTTCCGATCCATTAGCAGTTCAAGTACTTCTAAATTGAATATGTATCGGTGAGCTTCATCGAGTGAAACCACTTTTAACTTCAAGCTTTCTACAATACTCAATATAAAAAGAAGAATTGTTTTTTCAAGAACAGGCTTTTTTTCCATCTGAAATATTAGTTTCATCCTTCACACCTCCACATATAGCGCTAGGTTGTACTATACTATTCAGGGTGGGGGAGCAAATATGCATAATATAGAGAAACTTTCAGTACGGTTTTTGTATGGGGGGGTAGCTGATAAAGTTAAGGTTTTTATGGAATAAAAAAAACCTGCTAGTATAGCAGGATAACTCTCAATTAAAAAATACTCCAACCTTCTTGAGCAGAAAGAAGTTCAAGGATTTTAAAACCAGCGATACTATTTCCGTTTGCATCTAGAGCTGGTCCGAAAATACCAATTCCCATTTCTCCTTTTACGCAGCCGAAAATACCACCAGCTACACCACTTTTTGCAGGGATACCAACGCGAATCGCAAATTCGCCAGACTCGTTATACATACCGCATGTAACCATAAATGTTTTACAAATTTTTGTAATATGTTTAGGGATAATTTGTTTTTTCTTATATGGATCATAGCCATCCATTGCAAAAATTAAGCCGATACGTGCTAAATCGATACAGTTTACTTCAACTGCACATTGACGAGTGTATAAATCCATAAGTTCTTCGATGTCACAATCGATAATTCCGTTTTGTTTCATATAGTAGCAAAGTGAACGGTTTAAGTAAGCTGTCTCTAATTCTGAATTGGCAACTTTAGAAGAATAATTAATAGTAGGATTATCTGTTATTTCACGTACGAAATGAAGGATACGCTCCATTTTTTCTTCATTATCTTTTCCTGCTAACATGCTTGTAATAGCTAGTGCTCCTGCATTAATCATTGGATTAAGTGGTTTAGAAGGACTTGTCGTTTCTAACTTAATAATAGAATTAAATGGATCGCCAGTTGGCTCCATTCCAACTTTAGAAAATACATATTCTTCACCACGATCTAAAAGGGCAAGTGCAAGTGTAATTACTTTTGAAATACTTTGAAGAGTAAATAGTGTTTGTGAGTTGCCAGCATGGATGTATTCTGTTTCTTTATGGAAAATGGCAATCCCTAAATCATCTGGATTTGCATTTCCTAGTTCGGGGATATAAGTAGCAAGCTTTCCTTTTTTCGTATATGGTTTTACTTGTTCTAACAACTGTTGTAAGTTGTTTGTTTCAATGCACTGCATAGTACCAACGCTCCTATTTCGAATTAACTAAGTTTACTTTTCCCGATATGCTCGGAAATAAATAATAACATGAAAAAGTGGAATGATAAAACGAAAGTTACATGTTCTATAGCAGGTCTTTCGTTTCGAGTATTCTCTAGTGAAAAAGGAGAATTTTCCTTTTATATAACAGTTTGGAAATAGGAGATTTATCCATAAAAAATTCAAAAATAAAAACTACACATCTATACAACTATATGTTATTATGGTTATGTAAATAGAAAGCGTTTTCTAAGGCGTACTTATAATGATAACGATTTCATAAATTTGATAGGGGGAATTAAAATGTTGCAGTTTCTACAACGTATTGGTAAAGCGTTAATGCTTCCAATCGCCGTACTACCAGCAGCAGGATTATTGCTTCGTTTAGGACAAGAAGACGTATTTAACATTCCTGTTATGGCACAGGCCGGTGCAGCAATTTTTGATAATTTAGCACTTATTTTTGCAATTGGTGTTGCAATCGGTTTGTCTGTTGACGGTAGTGGAGCAGCTGGACTTGCCGGAGCAATCGGATATCTTGTTTTACAAAATACAACGAATGCTCTAAGTAAGACATATTCAGCAGCAGAGTTAAATGATAAATTAAAAAGTGTTCAAGATTTAGTCGGTTCAGTAGACCCAACTAAATTAGCAGATACAATGACAAAGGTTTCAAAAGCAGCGGCGTTAACGCCGAAAATTAATATGGCCATACTCGGTGGTATTATTGCAGGGGTTGTTGCAGGGTTACTATACAACAAATTCCATAAGATTAAACTACCAGAATGGTTAGGATTCTTTGCAGGAAAACGTTTTGTACCAATCATTACTTCAATCGTAATGCTTCTTTTAGGATTAGTATTTGGTCAAATTTGGCCAACGATTCAAAGTGGTATTGATGCAGTAGCACATGGTATCGTGAACTTAGGTTCAATTGGTGCTGGTTTATTCGGATTATTAAACCGTTTATTAATTCCAATCGGTTTACACCACGTAATGAACACATACTTCTGGTTCGTACTTGGTGACTTTACAAATGCAGCTGGCGACATCGTTCATGGTGATATTGCACGCTTCTTTGCAAAAGACCCATCAGCAGGTATGTTCATGACTGGTTTCTTCCCAATCATGATGTTTGGTTTACCAGCAGCATGTTTTGCAATGATTGCAGCTGCTAAACCAGAAAAACGTAAAATGGTTACAGGTATGTTAGGTGGTCTAGCATTAACTTCATTCTTAACTGGTATTACAGAACCAATTGAATTCTCATTCATGTTCTTATCACCAGTCTTATATGGAATTCATGCTGTATTAACAGGTCTGTCTCTATTCATTACAACAACACTTGGCATTCACGATGGTTTCTCATTTAGTGCCGGGGCAATCGATTACTTCTTAAACTTCGGTATTGCAACAAAACCATTGTTACTAGCAGGAATCGGTTTAATTTATGCAGCAATTTACTTTGTAGTATTCTACTTCTTAATTAAGAAGTTCGATCTAAAAACTCCTGGTCGTGAAGACGAAGAGGAGCTAGCTGAGGGTGAAGAAGCTCCAGTTGCAGGTTCAATTGGTGAAACTTACGTATTAGCTTTAGGTGGAAAAGAAAACTTAACAGTTATTGATAACTGTGCAACACGTCTACGCTTACAAGTGAAAGATGCTGGTCAAGTAAACGAAGCAGCATTAAAACGTGCTGGTGCAAAAGGTGTTATGAAATTAAGTAACACGAGTGTCCAAGTTATCGTAGGTACAAATGTTGAATCTGTTGCCGATGATATGAAAAAACACGTATAAATAATGAGATAAGAGGATATCCAAAAAGATTGATAACATCAATTTTTAGGGGATATCCTCTTTTTTATATTAAAATTTTAACAGCAATCTTACTTTTATAAATTTTCTTTTTCTTTTTTATACATATAGGTTGGTAATATGTGCAGTGCGTGATAAAGTAGGGATGATATAGAATGGATTATCCATAATCTACTAAAAAAAATCTTTAGTAGAGGGAGTAAATTATTGTTGAGTAAGGGGAAAAAAGCAATCATGGATCAGGAAAAAAATAATGCGAATGGGAAAGCACGTCGGCCGATTGTATACATAAAAAGAACAATCATTCTCGTCTTACTATTTTCAGTTGTATATTTCATGTATACAAAAATTGTTGCGGATAATAAGAAAGAAGAAACTTTAAAAGCAGCAGAAATGAAGAAACAAGAAGAGCTAAAAAAGAAAGAAGAAAAAAAGAAGCAAGAGGCACAAAAACAAAAAGAGCAGGAAGAACAAGTGAAGCAAGCGCAAGCTGTAGAGAAGCCTGCCGAGGGACCACCTCAAGAAATTAATGAAAACGCTCAATTAGATCAATATTTACAAAACACAGGATTTAGCGGGACAGCTGTTATTGTGAAGAACGGAAAAGTTCTTTTGAATAAAGGATACGGTATGGCGAACAAAGAGAAACAAGTGCCGAATAATTCAGAGACAACTTTTTATATTGGATCTATTTCAAAGGCGTTTGTAGCAACCGCTATTATGCAATTAAAAGATCAAAATAAGTTGAACGTAGAGGATACGGTTGCAAAGTATATTCCGGATTTCCCTCAAGGTAATGGTATTCAGTTAAAACATTTACTAACACATACATCAGGGATTCCAGAGTATGAACAGGGAACAGAGGATATTTCTCATGAAGAATTGATAAAACGAATAGGAAAACAAAAGCGTGTTGGGAGTCCAGGAGAGAAATGGAAATATTCCGATTCGAACTATTCGATACTTGCCTACATCGCTGAGAAGGTAAGTGGACAGTCGCTCGAAGAATATATTAAACAACATATTTTTGCTACTGCGGGTATGAAACATTCTGGTTTCGGTAAAGCGTTAGAGCAAACAAGGTTTCCATCGACAGGTTATAAAATAGTAAATAACAATATGACAACACCGAATATTCCAAGTATGTCACAACTATATGGTTGTGGTGATATATATACAAGTGCACATGATTTATATTTATTTAATGAAGCACTCTTCTCTGGAAAGTTAATTTCAAAAGAGAGCTACGATCAAATGTTTACGGGCGGAAAAAAAGATTATGGGTTTGGATGGTACGTAGATCCAGGAAGTTATTCGAATCACGGTGTAATGCCAGGATGGAATTGCTTAAATGGATTTAGTAAAAATGGAAGTGTGTATGTCGTTTTATTATCTAACATTCAAAACAACATTAAATCGTTTGGTAAAGTGAATAACGACATTTATACGATGTTGCGAAATATTGAAGTATAAAAGGCGTCCTTTTGGATTGTCTTTTTTGTATTGAAGAAATATATGCATGGTGCAATAATGAAATAAATGGAAAAGGAGGAGGGGTATGAGTATACATAAGCATCATGCACGTAATGCGAAACGAATTTTTTTTGTATCTATCATTGTATGGATTATCGTTGTAATTGCATTATTGATGGAATATAAAAAAGGGACGCTATTCACTTCGCAGCAAGAAATTTTGAAATTAATAAGTGTTATAATACCAGCATTTGGATTATTAATATATAGTTTTATGGAAAAACGAAGAGCAAAAATGCTCAAACAGGAAAATTATAATATAGAGACTTCTGAATTATTTGAGCAACAAAAATTTGTTGTTCGTAAAGAGGTAGGGGTATTTCAAGTAATAACGTACTTTGGGTTAGACGGTAGTGCAGTAGGTTTTTTAAAAGAAGAGTATGATTTTGTTATCCAACGTGTATGGCAAGCTATACTTTCTTTTCTCTTTAAGGGGCTACATAAGCAACAGTTTTATTTATATAGTCACTCGGGAGAAAGATTGTTGCGTGTTCAAAAGGAGATGGGAGTACGCAACTTCTATATTTTTTCTGATGTAGATGGAAAGAAGACTGGGCAGTTGAAACAAGTACTAAGTTTAACAAAGTGGGAATGGATCTTTTTAGGGGTGGATGGTAAAGAATTTGGTAAAGTAACTGGGGACCTTTCAGCAACCATGCAGAAAATAGATTGGCGAGATGGAACGCATATTGATGTGAAAGAAGATGGTATTCCGTTAGAAGCTGTTAAGTATTTCTCGGCAAGTGGTGGTTCACTTGTTACAGCTTTTATAAGTGAACAGGCAGAATTGCCACGAGCGGTTTATTATAGTGTAGCTGCCATTATTACAATTAAAAACTAAAATATGTAAAAAAATAGATGGGATACCATCTATTTTTTTTGTGATTAAAAAAGATTGTTTCCTTGAAAAATGTATGTCTTACCTATCACAAAAAAAGCCTGCTTTGTATACATTAAGATGTATGGATGTAATTTTAAAACTTTAAAAAATAATAGGAGGAGAATTATATGTGTTTGTTCAAAAAATATTGGCATAAATTATCCCGATTATTTAATAGACAATTAGGCTATTTTTTAGATGACAAATTATTACCTGCTGTGGAACGACTTTTATTTTCGCAAAACTTCGCAAGGTTTATTCAAAGAAATTCAAAGAAAGCTACGGAAGAATTTATTGAATCAAGTAGATTTCAATCTATTATTTGTAACATTTTAAAAGAATGTAATACATCACCTTTTAAAGAAATTGCAGAGCAGTATTTGGGTAAAAACGTAGAAATTACTGTGACAGTTGGACAGTTAACGGGTGTGATTGTAGCGGTTGGAGATGATTTCTTAACACTGCAAGAAGGAATAGGAACAGAAGTTTTATTACCATTTACAAGTATTATATCAATTAAAGAAGCGTAAGAAAGGAGACTTATATATGTTATTTACTGATGAATTGCGTAATCATGTTGGGGAGCTAGTGCAAGTTGTGACAGCGGTCGAAATTATTGCGGGTATTCTGTTATCTGTGACAGACGGGGCAGTAAGTGTTCGTACTTCTCCTTCTTATGGACCACCGGAAGATGTAGTTGTACGTATTCCTATCATTTCGTATGTTCGCTTGGAAGGTTAAGAGTGATACAAGTATGAGAGTATCAGTTGTTATTCCAGCGCATAATGAAGCGAGTACTTTATCACAAGTTTTAGTAGAAGTGGAGAAATTGAAACCATACGAAATTATCGTAGTAGATAATGGATCGACAGATGAGACGAAAGAAATAGCGTTACAACATCATTGCCATGTCATTTATTACAAATATTCTCTTGGCAATGATGTTGGACGGGCAATTGGAGCAAGAGAAGCGAAAGGTGACATTGTTTTGTTTTTAGATGGTGACATCGTCATTGATAATAAAGAGCTGCAACGTTTTGTAAAAGGCATTCAGCAAGGTCACCAAATTGTTGTGAATAATTTAACATGGTCCGTTTATTTAAAGATGAGGCCGCATTATACGACAGTTGGAAAATGTATGTTAAATCGTTATTTGAACAAAAAAGAGCTTGTTGTTGGATCTTTAATCGCAATTCCACATGCAATGAGTAGGGAAGTTATTCAGAAATTTGGTTGGTGGAATTTAGCAGATCCAGCACTGTTTCAAGCGATGGCGATGTCTAGAGGGATAGATATTGCCGATATGGCTTCGGTTGATGTTATTCATACAAATAAAGTGCGTCCTGTTCATACTGGTACATCACCCGGTTCGCCTTATCCGAAAGCGACTAGTCGTATTATGGGGGATCATTTACGTGCTTTGCAATACGTAATCGAAACATATGGTAAGCGTGGTGGTTTGTCGGAAGGAAATAGAGATAGAGGGTTTATAGGAAAGTATGAACCAGTTTTACTACAAAAGAAAAAAGCGAAATATAGTGCCATTATCCCAGTAGCAGAAGAGAAAATGACTATAAGGTCTGTTATACAAGAAGTAAAAAAAGCAGGAGTTGATGAAATTATAGTGGTTGCTAATGGAGCTGATAGGGAGACAATTAAACAAGCAAAGTTAGAGAATGTTATCGTTATTGAGTTCGAGAAAGCACTCGGTCATAATGTAGCCCGAGCGATAGGAGCTATGCATGCCACGGCTGATATTTGTTTATTTGTCGATGGTGATTTTGTTATTTCAGGAAAAAAACTAATTCCATTTTTACATGCTATTGAAGATGGACATGATGTGGCATTAAATGATTTACAGTGCTTATTAGATATGTTTCATCCGGCAGATCCAATTAGCATGGGAAAATATTTTGTGAATTTGGTAGCGAAACGACCAGATTTATGGAATAACTCATTAACGGCAGTACCACATGCTATGCATAAAAAGGTAATAGAGAAAATAGGATATGATTCTCTTATCATCCCGCCACTAGCTCAAATGAAAGCTATTTTGGAGGGATTCTCTATTATAGCAGTAGAGTTTGTAGATGTTATAAAAACAAATCGAGTACGCCCAGAGCAACATGGATTTGTAAATGGACGTATTCCAGCATTTGACCGTATTTTTGGTGATCAACTTGAGGCAATTGCATATTTATTGCAATCGACAGACGAGCGCGGGAGTTTTACGGATGGAGAGCGGGATAGAAATATAATTCAACAATTGAGAAAGGAAGAAGAGAATACAGATGAATGTTAGTAGTACAGTTGCTATTATCGGATTAGGATATGTTGGCCTTCCTTTGGCAGTTCATTTTGCAGAGAGAGGGCATAAAGTAATTGGATTAGATAAAGATACTAGAAAAATAGAATCAATTATAAAAGGAGAAAGTTATATTCCAGATGTTTCTTCTAAATTGTTACAAAGTTTATTGACTAAAAAAAAATTAATAGTAAATACACCGGATCAAGGTATTGCTGATTTTCAAAATAGTGATTATGTTATTGTCACTGTTCCGACTCCAATTAATGAAAAAAGAGAACCAGACTTAAGTGCCCTCATTTCAGCTTCGCATTATATACAACAACACTTTCAAAAAGGACAAACCTTCATTTTCGAAAGCTCCACATATCCAGGCACACTTGAGGAAGTTATTATTCCGATTATTTCTCAAGCAGGACAAAAGGTAGGAGAAGATTTCTATATCGGATATTCCCCTGAGAGAATTGATCCAGCAAATAGTCACTACTCCGTTCAAACAATTCCAAAAGTTATTAGTGGACAAACAGAAAAGTGTAAACAAAAAGTACAGGAGTTGTATAGCACTACATTTGATGTAGTTGTTCCAGTTAGTTCTCCGAAAGTAGCGGAAATGTGTAAGTTATTTGAAAATATTCAGCGCCTAGTCAATATTTCATTAGTAAATGAGTTAAACACATTATGTGAAAGTTTAGGAATTGATTTTTATGAGGTGCTTGAAGCTGCATCTACAAAACCGTTTGGATTTACCCCATATTGGCCAGGACCAGGAATAGGAGGACATTGTATTCCGGTAGACCCTTTATATTTTCAATGGAGAATAAAAAAGAATGGAGCAATTAGTCAATTAATTGAAGCGGCACATGTAATTAATGAAGAAATGCCAGAGAAAATAGTCCGGAAAGTAAAAGGTGTGGCGCAATCACCTGCAACGGTTTTAATTGTAGGGATTGCATATAAGAAAGATGTAAATGACTTAAGAGAATCACCAGCGTTGCCAATTATTGAATTGTTAATAAAAGAAGGATATGAAATTGAATATCACGATCCATATATTTCTTCTGCCAAATTTGGAGATAAGGTGTACCAATCTATTTCTTTGGATGAACAAGTCATGAAACAAGCGGGTTGTATTTTAATTGTAACGGACCACTCTAATATCGATTGGAAGCTTTTTAAAGGAATGAAGCGAGTAATAGATACACGTGGCATTATAAAGAAGGTGAGTGTATGAGTAAGAAATGTTTAATTACAGGTGGAGCGGGATTTATTGGGTCGCATTTAGCTGAAGAACTAGTGAAAAGAGGTTATGTGGTCACAATCATCGATAACTTCTATAAAGGAAAAAATAAATATCATGATGAGTTAATGAAAGAAATGCGGGTTATTCCAATAAGTGTTTTAGATAAAAATTCTATTTATGAATTAGTAAATCAACATGATGTAGTGTTTCATTTAGCAGCAATTTTAGGTGTGAAAACGACAATGGAAAAGAGTATAGAGCTTATTGAAACGAATTTTGATGGAACGAGAAACATTTTACAAGCAGCGCTAAATGGAAAGAAGAAAGTAGTCTTTGCGTCTACTTCAGAAGTATATGGTAAGGCAAAACCACCCTTTTCTGAAGAGGGGGATCGATTATACGGGGCAACTTCTAAAATACGTTGGAGTTATGCAGTGTGTAAAACATTAGAAGAGACATTATGTTTAGGATACGCTTTAGAAGGTTTACCTGTAACGATTGTTCGTTATTTTAATATTTATGGTCCAAGAGCGAAAGATGGTCCGTATGCAGGGGTAATCCCGCGATTTATCAGTGCGGCACTGCAAGGAGAAGACATTCTCGTATATGGAGATGGAAAGCAGACACGTTGCTTTACGTATGTAAGTGATGCGGTAGAGGCAACGATTCGAGCAATGGATGAGAAATTAAATGGTGAGATTATTAATATAGGTTCTGAGAATGAAAAGAGTATAAAAGAAGTAGCAGAAGTAATTAAAAAACTAACGAAATCTTCTTCAAAGATTGTTCAAGTTTCTTTCGAAGAGGTATATCCACATGGCTTTGAAGAAATTCCAAATAGAAGACCAGATGTAACGAAATTAAAAGAATTTGCTCAATTTCAGGCGAAAGTAACGTGGGAAAATGGATTAAAAGAAACAATTAATTGGTTTCGTGAAGAAAACAATGGCTAAGTCGTTATCAGTTATTATTCCTGCATGTAATGAAATCGATACGATTTCAGACGTTATTCAATCGGCAAAAGGATTAAATCCATTAGAGATTATTGTAGTAGCAAACGGTTGTAATGATGGTACAGAAGAGGTTGCTGATCGTTTAGGGTGTAAAGTAATTAAGTATACAGAGTTACTAGGGAATGATGTTGGTCGTGCGGTTGGTGCAAAACATGCGATAGGTGATGTATTACTATTTATAGATGGAGATTTTGCTATTCAAACTTCAAAATTACAATTATTCCTGAATCCCATTTTACATGATCAGGCCGACATCGTTTTAAATAATTTGGATGCGTTATTTTTAAAGAAACAAAAACCGCATTCTGTGGCAGTATGGCGCCAAATATTAAATGCAATGTTAGAGCGTGAAGAGTTAAAAGTTGATTCTTTATTATTTGTACCTCATGCGTTGACAAAAGAAGTTGTTCAAAGTATTGGATATGAAGGCTTTGTTAATCCTATTGTCGCTCATTTACGCCTAGTACAAAGCAAATGGAGAATTAGTCGTCATTGCGCAATTGACGTTATTACGCCGAATAAATTTAGGCCGACCGAGCATGCTGCATATGGCACGGGTCTTTCTCAATCTGAAAAACGGATGATAGGTGATCATATAGAAGCTGTAGCGGAGCGAATAGTAGGTAGCGATGAGCGCGGAGGGTATTATGATGGCGATAGGAAAAGAGATAGCGTTTATCATACTTTAGATTTCGAAGATCTTTATCAAGGATGTGGCGTCACATCTAATTTGTATAAAGGAAAGCAATTATCGGTCATTATTCCTGTACAAGATGAAGAAAAAACAATTGGAAATGTTATAGATGAACTTCGAAAAATTGAACCTTTTGAAATTATCGTTGTTGTAAATGGTTCGTCTGATCAAACAGCAACGATTGCAAAAGAAAAGGGAGCAACAACAATTGTATATAAAGAAGTGCTTGGAAACGATGTAGGGCGTTCACTTGGAACTTACTTTGCAAAAGGGGATATTGTGCTGTTTATAGACGGCGACTTTGTTATCCCGGCTAGGGAGTTATATCCTTTCGCAAAAGCTATTGCAGATGGAATGGATGTCGCATTAAATGACCTAAATCATTATTTAGAGTTAAGAGTACCACTTCATCTTGTAACTGCATTTAAATATGCATTAAATTTAGCTTGTGATAGAAAAGATCTAGGAGTAGGATCTCTTATTGCTGTACCGAATGCGTTTAGTCGTAAGTGCTTGAAAGAAATCGGTTATAGATCTTTACTCTCACCTTGTGTAGCACAAGTGAAAGCGATTTTGTCGGGATTCGAGATTGCATGTGTAAGTCGTGTAGAGGTCGATAAGATGAACCGTATTCGCCTTAGTGAACATTTTGCAAAAATAGGCCATCCTCCAGCTGTTTTGCGAATTGTAGGTGATCATATAGAAGGATTAGAGCAATTAATTGCATTAGAAGGCAGTCGTGGTGGATTCTATGATGGGAATAGAAAAAGAGATGTTTTAGAGTAGTAACAAAAAAAGTGTACAACATATGTACACTTTTTGTTCTGTTATAAAAACTATAACAGATTAGGAGATAAGAGTATTACAGCTCTACAATGGGTATTGTTCTTATATTACAAAATAGGACTCGTATATAAGGATACCAAAAAAATACAATTAAGGGAAGGGTTAATTATAAAGACTTTTAAGTGAAGTTAACACTATACATATAGTAGTTTGCTCAACATTTCACAAACATGTCACAACTATTTCGTTCACTTTCGCCAAAAAGTAGTATTCTAAGTGTGTAAGCTGTTATATAAAAAATCTTAGTCCTGTACTAATCAAAAATGGAGGAGATTAGGATGACTCAAGTATTAGAAAATGTTAAAAACGCATGGGAAAACTTTAAAGGTGAAAAATGGAAAGCAGAGATTGATGTTCGCGATTTCATTTTAAATAATGTAAACGTTTTCGAAGGAGATGAATCTTTCTTAGCGGGAGCAACTGAAGCAACGAAACAACTTTGGGATCAAGTAATGGATTTAACAACAAAAGAACGTGAAAACGGTGGCGTTCTTGATATGGATACAAAAATTGTTTCTTCTATTACATCACATGAACCAGGATATTTAAATAAAGATATTGAAAAAGTAGTCGGTTTCCAAACTGAAAAACCATTTAAACGTTCTTTACAACCATATGGTGGTATTCGTATGGCGGAACAAGCTTGTGAATCTTATGGATACGAAATGGATAAAGAACTTAGTCGTATTTTCAGAGACTGGAGAAAAACTCATAACCAAGGTGTATTCGATGCTTATACACCAGAAATGAGAAATGCACGTAAATCAGGTGTAATTACTGGTCTTCCAGATGCATACGGACGTGGACGTATTATCGGTGACTATCGACGCGTAGCGTTATATGGTATTGATCATTTAATTGAAGCGAAAAAAGCAGATTTAAATTTAACTGGCGGTGTAATGAGCGAAGATACAATGCGTTTACGCGAAGAGTTATCTGAGCAAATGCGTGCACTTCAAGAGTTAAAACAAATGGCTGCTTCTCATGGCTTTGATATTTCTAAGCCAGCAACAAACGCGCAAGAAGCATTCCAATGGTTATACTTCGCATATCTTGCAGCAATTAAAGAGCAAAACGGAGCTGCAATGAGTCTTGGACGTACTTCTACATTCTTAGATATTTATATTGAAAGAGATTTAGCAAATGGTACTTTAACAGAAGAAGAAGTACAAGAAATTGTGGATCACTTCATTATGAAATTGCGTCTTGTGAAATTTGCAAGAACACCTGATTATAATGAATTATTCTCTGGTGACCCAACTTGGGTAACTGAGTCTATTGGTGGTATGGCATTAGATGGCCGTCCATTAGTAACAAAGAACTCATTCCGTTTCTTGCATACATTAGATAATTTAGGACCAGCTCCAGAACCAAACTTAACAGTTCTTTGGTCTAAACAATTACCACAGAACTTTAAAAACTACTGTGCAAAAATGTCTATTAAAACATCAGCAATTCAATATGAAAATGATGACATTATGCGTGCTGACTACGGCGATGACTACGGAATTGCTTGTTGTGTATCTGCAATGAGAATTGGTAAACAAATGCAGTTCTTCGGCGCACGTGCAAACTTAGCAAAAGCATTACTATATGCGATTAACGGCGGTAAAGATGAAAAATCTAAAGCACAAGTTGGTCCTGAGTATGCACCAATTACTTCTGAAGTATTAGATTATGAAGAAGTTATGCATAAGTTTGATATGACAATGGAATGGTTAGCGGGTCTATATTTAAACACATTAAATGTTATTCACTACATGCACGATAAATATAGCTACGAACGTATTGAAATGGCACTTCATGATACAAATGTTCTTCGTACAATGGCAACAGGTATCGCGGGTCTATCTGTAGTAGCAGACTCTTTAAGTGCAATTAAACACGCAAAAGTAAAACCAATTCGCGATGAAAACGGAATTGCAGTTGACTTTGAAATCGAAGGAGATTTCCCTAAATACGGTAACAATGATGACCGTGTAGATGAAATCGCTGTAAATCTTGTGAAAACATTTATGAATAAACTTCGTAAACATAAAACATATAGAAATTCTGTTCATACAATGTCAATCTTAACAATCACATCTAACGTTGTATACGGTAAGAAAACTGGTAACACTCCAGATGGTCGCCGTACTGGAGAGCCATTCGCACCTGGTGCAAATCCAATGCATGGACGTGATACAAAAGGTGCATTAGCTTCATTATTATCGGTAGCTAAATTACCATATGAAGATGCACAAGATGGTATTTCTAATACATTCTCTATTATTCCAAAAGCGCTTGGTAAAGAAGATGATGTACAAGTACGTAACTTAGTATCAATGCTTGATGGTTATGCAGTAAAAGAAGGACATCACTTAAATATTAACGTATTTAACCGTGAAACATTAATGGATGCAATGGAACATCCTGAGAAATATCCACAATTAACAATTCGCGTATCTGGTTACGCTGTAAACTTTATTAAATTAACTCGTGAACAACAAATTGATGTAATTAACCGTACAATGCATGAAAGCATGTAAGTGAAAAAAGTGTCCCTCTGCATTTTATAAATAGCAGAGGGAGGCTGTTTCAATAAAGGAGGAAGTAACATGGTAAAAGGAAAAATTCATTCTGTAGAGTCTTGTGGTACTGTTGATGGCCCAGGAATTCGTTATGTCATATTTACACAAGGGTGTTTATTACGCTGTCAATATTGTCATAATGCTGATACGTGGGAGATCGGTAAAGGAAAAGAAATAACAGTCGAAGAAGTAATGCAGGATGTGACATGTTACCTTCCTTTTATTGAAGCTTCCGGAGGCGGTATAACAGTTAGTGGTGGGGAACCATTATTACAGCTAGATTTCTTAATTGAATTATTTAAGAAATGTAAGGAAGCTGGAATTCATACAACAATTGACTCTTCGGGTGGTTGTTATTCAGAGGAACCAGAATTCCAAAACAAGCTAGACATTTTAATGGATTACACAGATTTAGTTTTATTAGATTTGAAACATATTGATTCAAAGAAACATCGTAAATTAACAGGAAAACCAAATGAACATATTTTACAATTTGCTCGTTATTTATCGGATAAAAATAAACCAATTTGGGTACGACACGTATTAGTTCCTGGTATTACGGATAATGAAGAAGATCTACAAAAACTATCTAGCTTTATTCAAAGCTTGTCTAATGTTCAGAAAGTTGAAGTGTTACCATACCATAAGCTTGGTGTATATAAATGGGAGGCACTTGGGCATAAGTATCCACTAGCGAATGTAGAACCACCTACTGAAAGAAATGTAGAACAAGCAAGACATATTTTACATGCAGTCTAATCCAAATATTGGGTTAGGCTTTTTGCTTTCTTGACAATAAAACCTAGAGTATATATAGAGAAAAGAGTATACTGAAAATAGAATATCCATATTTTTGTAAGGAATAAGTGGAGAAATTTACATAATTGTAAAGGGAAATCAAAATAGTAAAAAGAATTAAGAAGTAAAAGAGTGAGTATCATGGAATAGAGAACATTTGTAAGTTATTGCGAAAGCTCTTATAGGAAAGTATAATGTAAAGATATGAGCACAGATAGGATTAAGGGGTCAATCTTATATGCTTTGCATATCCACGACAGGTACATAGCTGAAAGAGAAGTATTAGAATCTGTTTATGTAATTTTTAAGGAAAATGTTTTTCCTATTGTCGTATATGCAATATGGAGAAACAATAAGCTAGGAGTGGATTTGTTTGATAAAAAACCCCAAGGTTTTAATATTAACTGCACATTACGGTAATGGGCATGTGCAAGTAGCGAAAACATTAGAACAAACATTTCGCCAAAAAGGAATTGAAGATGTAATTGTATGCGATTTGTTCGGAGAATCACATCCAGTTATAACCGATATTACAAAATATTTATATTTAAAAAGTTATACAATAGGAAAAGAATTATACCGCTTGTTTTATTACGGCGTAGAAAAAATTTATGATAAAAAAATAGCATCTTGGTATGCGAACTTTGGAAGAAAACGTTTGAAATTACTTTTACAAGCAGAGAAACCGGATATTGTTATTAATACATTTCCAATCATAGCTGTACCAGAGTTAAAAAAGCAAACAGGTATTTCAATTCCTGTGTATAACGTATTAACGGATTTTTGTGTGCACAAAATATGGATTCATCGGGAAGTAGATCGTTATTTTGTAGCAACTGATCACGTGAAAAAAGTTATGGTTGATATTGGTGTGCCTGCGGAGCAAATTGTTGAAACTGGAATTCCGATTCGTAGTAGTTTTGAGCTGAAGATCAATCCAGACATTATATATAATAAATATCAGTTATGTAAGAATAAAAAGATTTTACTAATTGTAGCAGGTGCTCATGGGGTATTAGGAAGTGTCAAAGAACTATGCCAATCATTTATGTCAGTACCTGATTTACAAGTAGTTGTCGTTTGTGGGAAAAATGAAGCATTAAAACAGGATTTATTAGGATTACAGGAAAACAATCCTGATGCATTAAAAGTATTTGGTTATGTTGAAAATATTGATGAATTATTCCGTGTTACTTCGTGTATGATTACGAAGCCAGGCGGTATTACGTTAAGTGAAGCGGCAGCATTGCAAGTACCTGTCATTTTATATAAGCCTGTTCCAGGGCAAGAGAATGAAAATGCGATGTACTTTGAAAGAAAAGGAGCAGCAGTTGTCATTCGTGATGATAGTGAGGTTTTTGCAAAAACAGAGGCGTTATTACAAGATGATATGAAGCTTCTTCAAATGAAAGAAGCGATGAAAAGCATTTATCGTCCGGAGCCAGCTGGTCATATTGTGGATACAATTTTGGCAGAAAATCATGTGAAGCTGAATCATATACCTATTAAATCACCTGCTCTTGCACAATCATTTACTTAATATGAAACCCTCTTTTGACTGTTTAAAGAGGGTTTTTGTTGTTTTCTGAGATAAAGACTTATCCACATGAAGATTGCGCTTTCATTAAACAGCAAAGTCGGAATATTAACAACTATATCCACATTGTCCACAATTTTTAGAAAAGTATCCACAATTGTAACATCTGTTATATGTTACAATATATAAACTTGTGAAGGATTTGTGCAATTTATTCACAATTCTATAAATTATGTGGATAACGTTATCCACAGAAAAAAGGTTCCTTATTTATAAGGAACCTTTTTTCTACTCTATCACATAGAAAAAATATGTAATGAGAATGAATAATTAGGGGGGAAAACTTCTAATTATTCATTCTCACTTTAAATACTTTTCGAGCGATAACCCGCTGCGCGATCTGCTTTACGAAATTCTCGTTGATAGAGAACTTCTTGTGTACTAGATAATGTGTTTTTTGCTTTGTCACGTTTCTTTTTATCCATTACAAATCACCTCGTGTCCTAAAGTCACTATCTATCGTTTCCAAAGACATGGGGTGATATACGTATATGTCAAAATGTTAATGGTTAATTGTTTTTTCTAAAAATTTAGATTACGCTTCTTTTAATTGATGAGCATCTTGGAACGTTGTATCTCGCATTGTAGCAAGTGTATATTGATCTTTTGGAATTTCATATAAGTTATATACTTCTTCATTCGCGTTAATTTCATCATAAACGGCTTTTCTTGTTTCGTTTGCTAGATTTACGTATTGTAATTTTTCTGCAGCTTTAATAGAGCGAATATTTATTTTGCGAATACGCATAAAGATCGTTTCAATATCTAATTCATAGAAAAGTTCACTAAAAAATGAATCTTTTGCCAATTTATTATAGCCTTTTCCATGATAAGGTTTGCCAAGCCATGTTCCAAGGAATCCGGCTTTTTCTTGCACATCAAATAAAGTAATTGTTCCGATAGGGTTACCCCATTCATCTAAAATTGTGCGTGAAATTAATTCCCCACGCTCTTCAGCTTCAATCGTTTGCTTTGTTAAAAATAAATATTCCTCATAAGAATAAGCCTTTTGACGCACAAAAGGGAAGACAGCTGGATCCACCATTAACTCGTATAGAACGTGGCTGTCGTGTAAGTCGCGTTTTTTTAACATACTAACTCCTCCTCACACGAGGGTAGCATGACGAAAAAACACCCCACCCTCGAAATTTTTATATCAATCTTTAAAAAATTTCGGGGTGGGAATCGAACCCACTAGAACCAGTTTCTAACGCTGGTGGCGCACCATTTGCCTTCCCCATTCATCAATTTGAAAATGATAATCACGACACAAATTGATTATGGTTTCATTCAGTTTATAATCGTATAATACTTTATCTAGTCAAAAAAATAAACTAGTTTTTTTTATTTTTTTTGTAAATTATTTTTCCATCAATCATGGTTAGTACAGGCTTGGCTAAATAATGGAAAGGATGATGAGTCCATAACACGAGATCAGCGTCTTTTCCAACCTCAATGCTTCCAATTCTATCCTCTAAACGTAAATTTCTTGCTGGAAATATAGTGATTCCTTCTAATGCCGTTTTTTCGTCTAATCCTTCTCTTACTGCGACAGCAGCACAAACATTTAAATATTGAATTGGTGTATAAGGGTGATCTGTTGTTATAGAAACTTCCACTCCATTTTTTGATAATATATGGTAAGTATCCCATGTTTTGTTTTTTAGTTCGATTTTAGAACGGCGTGTAAGGGTGGGGCCAACTGAAACCTTCAAATTGTGTTTCGAAAGTTCTTCAACAATAAAGTGTCCTTCTGTACAATGTTCAATACGTAAATCGAGATTGAATTCTGTTGCAAAGCGTAGAGCAGAGCTAATATCATCTGCTCGGTGAGCGTGGATACGTACGGGTATTTCACGGCGTAATGCTTTTAAGATAGGCAGCATTCGAAAATCAGCTTCATGTCCGTAGTGCTGTGCTTCATAGAATGATTCCCGAAGTAACCCCATAATTCCCATACGTGTTATAGATTCTTTTGTTCCATTACTATGGACTTTTTTAGGGTTTTCTCCAAAGGCAATCTTTAAGCCGGCAGGTTCTTGAATAATCATATGATCAATACAAGTTCCAGCTGTTTTTATTACACAAGTCGTACCACCGATAATGTTTTGGCTTCCTGGCATAACGTGAACAGTTGTGATGCCATTTTGTACAGCATCTTGAAATGCAATATCAAGAGGGTGGATTCCGTCCAAAGAACGGATATGTGGTGTTGAAACTTCAGATGTTTCATTTGCATCATTGCCAGCCCAACCAGTACCTTCATCATAGAGACCAAGATGTGTATGGACATCAATAAATCCGGGCAAGAGATGAAGAGCACGTGCGTCTATAACTGTCATATCTTGAGTAGGTTGAATGGTAGGCTTGACCTCGGCAATTCGTTCTCCTATAACGAGTACATCCCCTTGAAATTTTTGGGATGTAATAGGATAGACAATGGCTTGCTTGAGCAATATTTTCATAGGTACCTCATTTCTGTTACTTTATAATGTTAATGGAATTTAAGGGAAAGTAACGGAAAGATTATTTGTGTAATAATGCTCCGGATTCTAGAAAATAAAAGTGTTGAAAGGGCCCCTGTAAAACTGTGTTTTAGAAGTACTACATTGTATGCGAAAGTATATTTTGTAATGCATGGTCTATTGCCGGAAATGTGTATTCATACCCATGCTCAATTGCTTTATTAGGTAATACATGTTGCCCTTCTAGTACAAGTATGCTCATCTCACCAAGTAAAGTGTGAAGCATAAATGAAGGGACAGGTAACCAATGAGGTTTTCTCATTATAGTTGCAATGGTTTCTCCAAATTCCTTCATTCTTATAGGGAGGGGAGCTGTAATATTAAGAGGTCCATCAATTTCTTTTTTGTGTATGATGAAATCAATTAGGTGAACGACATCGTCTATATGAATCCATGATAACCATTGGTTTCCAGAGCCAATTGTACCGCCGATATAGAATTGATAGGGGAGTAGCATTTTTGGAAGAGCTCCTCCATCTGCACCTAATACGACTCCAAATCTTGCGTAAATTGTTCGTATTCCGAGAGCACATACTTTTGATGCTTCTTGTTCCCATGAATATACTGTATGTGCTAAAAAGTCATTTCCAGGAGTCTCATGCTGTTCTGTAAAAGACTCGGTTTCAGACGTTCCATAGTATCCAATAGCACTTGCATTAATAAATGTGTGCGGTTTTATGTTGAGTGTCTGCAATTGTTTAATGAGCCCTTTTGTCGTTTGAATTCTACTGTTTAAAATGGCTTTCTTTTGTTTCTTTGTCCATCTACTATTAATAGACTCTCCAGCTAGATTAATAACTATATCAATAGAGGAGAGGGGAAAGGTTTGTAAATCTGGTGTCCATTGTACGTATTGAAGGTTAGGGTCGGAAGTTTCCGTAGTTTTGTTTCGAGTTAGAATGTAAACCGTATATCCTTTTTGAATAAAAAAAGTAGAAAGGTATTTACCGATAAAGCCGGTACCACCAGAAATTGCGATTCTCACAATTATTTCCTCCTCATTATATATATTCTTGAAAAGCAAAAACGTTCCTGGACTATGTTAAAATAATAGAGAGGTGAGAGTATGGCTGTCATTACAAAAGTAGAAGTACAAAAACGATCGAAAGAACGATTTAATATTTATATTGATAAAGGTCAAGGTGAAGAGTACGGATTTAGTGTGAATGAAGTAATCTTAATAAAACACGGATTACAAAAGGGCTTAGAAATTGATGAAATAGCGTTAGGAAATATTTTGTACAATGAAGAGGTACAAAAAGCATATTTACAAGCAATCTCCTATTTATCCTATCAAATGAGAACGAAACTAGAAATAGAAGATTTTTTACGAAAAAAAGAAGTGGGACAGGCCATCATCTCTGAAGTCGTTTCGAAATTATTACATGACCGATATATTAATGATAAAGAGTACGCTGTTTTATATACGAGAACGCAAAGCAATGTGAATCGAAAAGGTCCTACTGTTATTAAAAGAGAGTTGTTAAATAAAGGTGTTCAGGATCTAATTATTACGCATAGTTTACAAGAATATCCAAAGGAAAAGCAAATTGAAAATGCTTTTCTTCTTATAGAGAAGAAGAAAAAAGCTTATCAAAAGCATTCTTTTTTACAAATGAAGCTCAAGTTAGACGAGATGCTTGTTCGTAAAGGATATTCTAGAGATGTGATTCAAATTTGTTTAGAAGAATTGAAAGACGAAAAAGATGACGAAAAGCAACAAGAGGCGTTACACTATCATGGGAATAAATATTATGAGAAATATAAGAAGTATGATGGATGGACATTCGAAAATAAGATGAAACAAGCGTTATACCGCAAAGGATTCTCTATCGATGAAATAGAGGTATTTTTGCAAATGAAACGCGAAGAGGGATGAGGAGAATAAGATGAATATGCCAAAGCGCTACAGTGAAATGACACCACATGAGCTAAGGGAAGAAATTGGGCTTTTGAAAGAGCAAGCGATAAAAGCTGAGCAACTTGGAATTGTAAATGAGTTCGATGTATTAATGCGAAAGATAGCAATGGCCCGCGCTTATATGACTGACATAAACAAATTCCATATCGGTGAGACATATGAATTAGTAGAGGAACCTGGTATATTATTTGAAATTACGTACTTCAATGGGGTATTTGCTTGGGGACATAAGCAAAATGATAATGAAGAGATTGGAATACCGATTTCTTTATTGCAAGAAAAATAAAAACCAGAGAGCGAATATCTCTCTGGTTTTCATCTTTGGTAGGCGTTACAGGAGATAGGAGATTCTAAAATTGGCGTTTTTTACATTCATTCGCCAATATAATGAGAGACTGGGTTTGTTGCGTCTGTCCGTTAACTTGCGCTTTTGCATGTTTCGGACGAGTCCACGTATGGTTAAATAATTCAGAACGACTATCTAAGCGATCACGGTAGCTCATCTTTATCACCTCGTGTAGGAAGTTGATTTACTTTGTACTACTCTTCCTGCTGATTTGCAGCACGCATACGTTCTTGTGGGTGCGTGTTAATTGTGCCGTTAGGTCGTTTCGAAGCGAAGCGTGATTTCGCTTTCGGTTGACCGTCGATTTTGCTGTTGTTTTTTGACTCAGACCAAAATTCGGCTTGTTTACCCATTGCGAACGCCCTCCTCATCATCAGTTGATACCTCTTGAAGAAGTATCAATTATAGAATGTGCAAAATAGAAGAAACTATCCTTTAGAAATGAAGGGATAAATAGGTAAAAGGAGATTAGAACATGAATGATATTTATGAAGCATTAACGAAAGAACTATTAGAGAAAAATGACAAGCTTTCTTACGCGCAAGCACGTGCGTGGGTTGAATTACTATGGGAAGATTTCCAAACAACTTATGCGAAATCAGGACGTTACCAAGGTGATGAAATGACTGAACAAGTGGTAAGAACATGGATTAATAATCATGGAGCGCGTCTTCATGAAATGCGTACAAATAATCCGAAATATAGCCATTTAATCAATCAAGAAGATCATTTGAAACATTAAAAAAAGCGACTTAAGTCGCTTTTTTTAATGTGGAAGTAAATCCAGTTTTTTTCGAAGTTTCTCTTCACTGAAAATCCATCCTGTATAGGAACTAATAATATTTAAATTATGATCGAGTTGAACGATCGCAACGAATGGATAATAATCTTTACTGCGATAGCGCAAATCAATGAATCGAACTTCGTAATAATGATCATAATCGAAAATGTCCCAGCGATACACAGGGGAGAAAGATAAAAATGCTGAGATGTTTTCATCTTGTTTAGCTGCGCGCATAATAGCATTGTCTGGGAACGGTACCCGGTCGAACTTATCATAGACCATGATGTTACCACGATGCCATCTAGCAACGTAGTAATAATCAGTTGTAACGATCGCTAAATGGTAATGATAAAATCGATAAGAAGGAGAAATGATTATCTTCTCAACATGTTTGAAACGTTTTTGTACAACGCTTCTTATATTTCTATGCATCATAATCCGTCCGATATAGTAAACAATCATCAATATATACGCTGCTAAGGCAGTATACCCTTTATGGGAACCTACGATCATACATGCAATTGCGAGTAGATGAATAAAGAAAATGACAGTATCGAATGTATTAATGATACCGAGCGCTACCCATTTTTTTGTGAAGGGCCGTAATGCCTGTGTACCGTAGGCATTGAAAATATCTACAAAGACATGAAGAAAGACGGCAATAAATGACCAAAGTAGTAGATGCAAATATGGAGCGTCTGAAAAGAAGGCGAAAGAGATGCCACTTATAAGGAATGACCAAAGAATTACTGCAGGAATGGAATGAGTAATCCCGCGATGATTTCTTATATATTTAGCGTTATTACGCAATTTTAAAACTGTATCGATGTCAGGAATATTGGAACCGGCAATTGTAGCGAGCATAACTGCTTGTGGCCCAATATCACTTTGTGCTATGGCTGGATCTAACGTGGCCAAACTGCCTAGAGTAACGCCCATAACAAGGTGAGTGGCTGTGTCCATAGAAATCCACCTCCGTTTTTTATTAATGTAACTCTTTTTATTCGATACCTCAAGTCCTTTGCCTTCTATTTCCTATGTCATCTTACTTAAATTTTTTCCTAAAATCTTTATAATAGTACTTATATGCAAAAAAATGAGGGGGATCAAGTTTGACACTTGAAATATTAAATAACTTTAACATAGAGCAGTTTCAAAATGATTTAATTGGTTGGTTTGAAAAAGAGCAACGCGACTTACCGTGGCGTAAAAATAAAGATCCATATCGTGTTTGGGTTTCGGAAATTATGTTGCAGCAAACTAGGGTAGAAGCTGTAAAACCATATTACGCGAATTTCATGGGGAAGTTTCCTACTCTAGAAGCTTTGGCAAATGCTGATGATGAAGAAGTGTTAAAAGCATGGGAAGGTTTAGGGTATTATTCTAGAGCACGAAATTTACATGCGGCTGTAAAGGAAGTAAAAGAAGTATACGGCGGGATTGTACCGAGTGATGTAAAGAAAATTGAAAAACTAAAGGGAGTCGGGCCATATACAAAAGGTGCTATTTTAAGTATTGCATATGGTATACCAGAGCCGGCAGTTGACGGAAATGTTATGCGTGTATTATCCCGTATTTTATCCGTATGGGATGACATTGCAAAACCGAAAACGAGAAAAGTGTTTGAAGAAATTGTGCGTGAAATTATTTCGGCTGAAAATCCATCTTATTTTAATCAAGGTTTAATGGAGTTAGGGGCACTCATTTGTATTCCGAAAAATCCAGCATGCTTACTTTGTCCTGTACGTGAGCATTGCAGGGGATATGCTGAAGGGGTTCAAAAAGAACTACCAGTAAAAAGTAAAGCAAAAGCTCCTACGATGGTACCGATTGTTGCAGGAGTACTGCAAACGGAAGATGGTCGTTACGTCATTAATAAACGTCCAAGTACCGGTTTATTAGCTAATATGTGGGAGTTTCCGAATATTGAACTTGGCGAAGGGATTCGTAATCAGAAGGAACAGCTTATAGATTATATGAAAGAAAAATTGGAGCTTTCGATTTCTATTGAAGAATACGCAATGAATGTACAACATACGTTTACCCATCGTACTTGGGATATATTCGTATTTTACGGAAAAGTAACTGGTGACATTGTTGAAACAGATACATTGAAGTTTGTATCGAAAGAAGCATTTGAACAGTTACCTTTCTCGAAATCGCATCGTACGATTTATGAAAATTGCGTTGAGAAAATTACAATGCAATAAAGTGAAACTTTAATCAGTGGGGGTTTTCTTCATCCCCCACTGATTATTAGCCCTCACCAATTGGACTTTAATGGGCAGCTCGACCCCCACCTAAATTCTTCGCTTTCGCTGAATTTTGAGGTGGGGGTCTTACTGCCTATTAAAGCGGGATAAATAAAAAAGTGTTCCCTAGATTGGGAACACTTTTTTAATCGTAAGAAATTTTTGTCCCATGAGTCCAACTAGCCTCACCTTTTTGTAAGCCGCCTCTTGTTTCAATTTCTATTACAATTTCTTTGTAAATACTTTGACCTTCTGCGTTTAAATAAGGAAGAATCTGTTGTAATGAATGATGAAAATAAGCTAATTCATCTTCTTTCCACTCATTTTTTGAAACCATCGTTAGTTCAGTCATGTCGCGTCCTATATACATATTTCCACCTCCATGTTCTATAGTTTTAATGAGTGATGAGAGATATATGCGAAAATTTTTAAAAAGAAAATTACGGATAGTTTCTAAGTGAATTGGTTACATTATTGGTTGTGGAGGTGAGAAAGATGAGTAAAAAACAACAAGGTTATAATAAGGCAACTTCTGGTGCTAGCATTCAAAGTACAAATGCTAGTTATGGTACAGAATTTGCGACTGAAACAAATGTGCAAGCAGTAAAACAAGCAAACGCACAATCAGAAGCGAAGAAAGCACAAGCTTCTGGTGCACAAAGTGCAAACGCTAGTTATGGTACAGAATTTGCAACTGAAACAGACGTGCATGCTGTGAAACAACAAAATGCGAAATCAGCTGCAAAACAATCACAATCTTCTAGTTCAAATCAGTAATGAAAGAAAAACACTTCTCTAACTCGGGAGAAGTGTTTTCTTTGTGTCTGGGTCATGGTAATGAAAATAAAGTGAACGACATAACTTCTAATAAGTCAACAAATGTAGTCAAAGGAGAAGGGAGTTAAAGATTAGAAATATGTAATGAGGAATCATAAATGATAAATAAGTTCAAAAGGGGGTAAGTAATGAACGATTTTGATAAGTTGGTAGGAGAGCAATTGGAAACGATGGATGAGTTGTTGAAGTTACAAGCTCATCTAGAGAAGTATCAGCAAATTGAAATGAGCGAAAAGGATACGTGCGATAAAAAGGAATTACATTTTATCCGCCAAGAAATATATAGAACGGAAATCGCGTTAAAGTTGTTACATGAGAAATTTGAAGAGCAAACAAATAGTGTGATTCAATCTTTTGAAACTGAAAAAATGATTTCGAATTTAGGATAAGACATATTGTTCCCTTCCTGTGAATGGTCCTTCTTTAGATAGAAATAAGGAAGGGCTTTTTCTATTCCTATTTCCTTGTTTGTAAATCATTCAGCAAAGACACTGTCTCCTAAGAAGATTAGGGATATGGTATTCAGTGTGAAAAATAGAGTCTTGTCGCTTTAGTTTTAAAATTTCGACAAAAAAGTTATAATAGAAAAAAAGTGGATGCAGCTTAAAGGGCATTTGCAGTTGAAAGAAGGGAGCATTTATGGGATTTCCCAAAGAAGGAGAAAAAGTACAAATACATAGTTATAAACATAATGGCTCCATTCATAGAATGTGGGAAGAGACAACAATTTTAAAAGGGACACAGAGTCTTGTAATCGGTGCGAATGATCGTACAGTAGTAACAGAATCAGATGGCCGAACATGGATTACGCGTGAACCAGCAATTTGTTATTTTCATGCAAACTATTGGTTTAATGTGATTGGAATGTTAAGGGAAGAGGGAGTATATTATTATTGTAATTTAAGCTCACCTTTTGCATATGATTCTGAAGCGTTAAAGTACATTGATTATGATTTAGATATTAAAGTGTATCCAGATATGACATATACGCTTTTAGATGAAGATGAGTATGAAAAACATAGTCAGATTATGCAATATCCACCTGTGATTGATACCATTCTAAAACGGAATGTAGCACAATTAACACAATGGATTCATCAGAGAAAAGGGCCATTTGCGCCAGACTTTGTAGATATGTGGTATGAAAGATATTTAATGTACAGAAATTAAAACAAACCTGCAGGGGATTTCCCGGCAGGTTTGTCCTATTAGAGGGGGGATTATGTGCAAGGTATAAAAAGATATTTGCAATTTGTTAAACCATATCGATGGCTTATTGCTATTACGATTATGATTGGTCTAGTTAAATTTGGTATCCCGCTTATTATGCCGTGGTTATTAAAATATATTATCGATGATGTAATTCAAGGCGGAGGGTCACTTCAAGATAAAACGTCCCAATTAGTAACAGCCGTTGGGATTGCTTTTTTTATTTTTGCAGTAGTAAGACCACCAATTGAATATTATCGTCAATATTTCGCACAACGTATTGCAAATACAATATTATATGATTTACGAAAACATATTTTTGGTCATTTGCAAAAGTTGAGTTTACGCTATTATTCGAATACAAAAACAGGGGAAATTATTTCACGTGTCATTCATGATGTAGAACAAACGAAGGACTTTGTAATTACTGGTTTGATGAATGTTTGGTTAGATACAGCAACAATTGCTATTGCTATTATTGTTATGTTTTCTATGAATGTAAAATTAACATTTGTTGCGCTATTAATTTTACCTATTTATGTAGTGGCAGTAAAATATTTTTTCGGACGCCTTCGAAAATTGACGAAAGAGCGTTCACAAGCGTTAGCAACGATGCAAGGGTATTTACATGAACGTATTCAAGGGATGCAAGTGACACGTAGCTTTGCATTAGAAGAGTATGAGGGTAAGCAGTTTGAAAAAAGAAATAATGAATTTTTGACAAAAGCATTAACACATACGAGTTGGACGGCGAGAACATTTTCGGCAGTAAATACGTTAACAGATTTAGGCCCGTTACTTGTGATCGGTTTTGCAGCGTACGAAGTAATTCAGGGGCAGTTAACATTAGGTACTATGGTTGCCTTTGTTGGATATATGGATAGTTTGTATAGTCCGCTTCGCCGTCTTGTTAATTCCTCTACAACATTAACACAGTCTTTCGCATCAATGGATCGAGTGTTTGAATTGTTAGATGAGAAATACGATATTGTGAATGTGCCAAGTGCGGTACAAACGAAAAAATTAAATGGTGAAGTGATATTTGATAATGTATCTTTTCGTTACAATTCAGATGAAAAAGAGATATTACATAACCTTTCGTTAACTATGTTGCCAGGAGAGAAGGTAGCACTTGTAGGAGCGAGTGGGGGAGGGAAGTCATCTCTTGCTAGTTTAATCCCTCGTTTCTATGATGTTTCTTCCGGTGCAGTTTATGTAGATGGGATAGATGTCAGAAAGTATGATATGAGAAATTTACGTAGTCATATTGGAATTGTACTGCAAGATAATTTGTTATTTAGCGATACAATCGGGGCGAATATTTTATACGGAAATCCGAAAGCTACAGAGGAAGAAGTGATTGCAGCTGCCAAAGCTGCGCAAATTCATGATTTTATTATAGAGTTACCTGATGGTTATGATACTGTCGTTGGGGAACGCGGTGTGAAGTTATCTGGTGGGCAAAGGCAACGTGTAGCGATTGCAAGAGTGTTTCTAAAGAATCCATCGTTACTTATATTAGATGAGGCGACTTCCGCTTTAGATTTAGAAAATGAACGGTATATTCAGCAGGCACTTCAGACGTTAGCTGCTGATCGGACGACGATTATAATTGCGCATCGATTGGCAACAATTACGCATGTGGATACGATTATTTACATTGAAGATGGTGAAATTAAAGAAACAGGTTCTCATGAAGAATTAATGAAAAAAAGAGGGTTTTATTACAACTTATATCAACTTCAACATATAACAGAAACAGCTCCTTTAGCGTAAAAGGAGCTGTTTTTTATTCGTCTTCTTTTTTATCATCAATTTTAAGTTCTGCTTCTGGTTTATGGTATGTGTAGAAGCTATCCACAAGTAAATCTAAATGCTCTACTTCTTCACTATAGTTAATAATAGCAGAAATAAGAGGGAAGAGGTGTAGCCATGTTTTATACGCTTCCTCATCGTCTTTGTTTTGATAATCCATAAAGATATCAATTAATTCTTGTTTACCTGTTTCAACTTCATCCAGCATTTCAACGGATTGTTGTTTTTTTGCTTTACCAATAAATTTTAATAAAACTTGTTCATGATAATGCGTTAATGAATCAAGTTCGTTTTGGATAGATTCTTGAAATTCTTCTGGCATATAGCGCAGTTCATTTTCAGTACGATGCAATGATTTTAACGTACTTAAAGCACGGCTTGTCGTCGCTAACATTTGTCTGAATAAAACGAGCTTACGAATTTTTGCGAACTTTACTTTTTTCGTGTAGCTTCTTTCTTCTTTATACAGCAAATAATAATGGTTTAATTTAATCATTTTTTCTTTCATACGATCAATATCAGTTTTTAGCGTTGTAAAATCAGAAGCTTGCCTACTATTCATTCGAATCCATTTAACAATTTCTTCTGTATTATCAACGATACGATGATATAGTTTTGTTTCGTATTTTGGCGGCATAAATACTAAATTTACAAGTGAAGCCGCAATAATTCCAATCATAATTGTCGCAAAGCGAAGTAAGGCAAAACTAAAGAAATCTTCGCCCTGATACTCCATAATGGCGATAACTGTTACTAAAGCAATTGATATTGTGTTTTCTAATCGTAATTGCAACGTAAGCGCAATTACTAATATACATGTTAATCCAATAATAAAAGGATTATGTCCAAAAGCAGTAGCAAATACGATAGCGAATACCGCGCCAATGACGTTTGCTTGAATTTGCTCAAGAGCAGTTAAATACGAGCGGTATACAGACGGTTGAACAGCGAAAATAGCTGAGATTCCCGCAAATACCGGACTCGGTAATTGAAGTAAAATACAAGCAAATAAAGCTAATGTGATGGCAATACCCGTTTTTAAAATGCGAGCACCAAGTTTCATACCCTTAATAAGATCCTTTCTCTTGTCATAATGAATGTACAACATGATACTATACATTCATTACAATATGTTAGCAAGTGATATTTTAGTGACGTTAATAAGAAATTTAGATTCATTTATACTTTTTCCTAATTCTTTTTAAACATCAATTTTTAGTAAAAAAACCTGCTGAATTTCAGCAGGTCTCAAATTGTTACTATAGATTACTATGAGAAGTGTACTTCGTCAATTCATTCTTGAAAATGAAAGTTAGGTATATCACTCTGTTGAGATAGATGGGTCAGCCTGCTCTTTTTTCGGGATGATTTCAAAAAACTGGTGCTGCATATCATCGAGTAACGGTGTTAATAAAGCAACTTCCTCGTATTGCTCATGCTCATTTAATACACGAATATAATCTAGCAATAACTCAGTCACATCTTGCACACCATTTTTACTAATTGGTTGCAATGTAACATTTGCCCCTTTTGCGATTCTTCTTTTTAAGGCCTGTTCTGTTAAACCTGAGCTTGCATCATGACGTAAATAAACAACACCGCCAGTCATGCCAGCGCAGATCCATGGGCCAGGATCCCCTAAAACAAGCGCTCGCCCATTTGTCATATATTCAAAAGCGAAACCTTTAATATTAGAGTATGCACCTATATTTCCTTGCTCTTTTTCACGGAGTGGCTTTGTCATGCGCCCTCCAATTATCATGTCTGCTCCAGAGAGGCGAATGCCAGCGCGAGCGTCGGCGTTACCTTGAACGTATAGCGCTCCTTTTTGTGCACCATATCCAAAACCTTTTCCGACAGAACCGTTATAATATATGCCGTCTTTTCCTTTCGCTTTCGTTATATAAATACCACCACCAAAGGAAGTTTTACCAATGCCATCTTGTGCACCGCCATTTACGTGTATAAATAAGTTCTCACTATTGTAAGCACCTAATCCATTTCCAGGAATAGAGCCATTCGTATACTTTAATGTAAGTGGTTCAAGCTTCGTGTCTTCATATAATTTACTACGAACGCGATAGCAAGATTCTAGACCACCCATAACGCGCTGCTCTACGCCAACGCCTACTAATTCTTTTGAATGAGGAGAATGAACTGTTTCAAATTGTTTTTCCGGTATCTGTTCCGTTTTTGGAACAGATGGATGTTCTATCGTTTGTAGTAAATTACATAAGTCTAACAAATTTTCGCCTCGAACTTGTTCTAATAAATCGGAACGCCCGACAATTTCTTGTAAATTTGTATAACCAATATTTCCTGTTAATCGCTTTAGTTCTACGCCAAAAGTAGTGAATAAATGTAATAATCCAGCAACGGCGCTTTCTAATTCACGCGGGACGAAGCGGCGTAATCCGTGTTCTTTCGCCTGTGCTTCAGATTCAATTTGTGTTGCAATTCCGACGTGACAAGTATCTAGATGACATCCGCGGCAAGTTGTACAGCCAATTGCAATCATCGATAATGTACCAAATCCAATACGATTTGCCCCAAGGAGCATGATTTTCAAGGCATCATTCACACTTCGAATACCACCGTCAGCCCAAATTTCTACCTTATGTCTCATATTTGCTTCTAATAAAGCATTGTGAGCGGCTTTTACGCCAATTTCTACAGGAAGGCCTACATGTTGCAATGCGTGAATACGTGCAGCACCTGTACCACCATCAAATCCGCTAATGTTAATAAAATCAGCACCAGCTTTTGCGATACCGACAGCAATTGTTCCGATATTAGGGACAACAGGGACCTTTACAGCTACTTTCGCAAGTTGATTAGCCGTTTTAATTTCTGTAATCATTTGAGCTAAGTCTTCAATGGAATAAATATCATGGTTGTTAGAAGGTGAAATTAAATCAGAGCCAATTGTAGCATTACGCGCTTCAGCGATTTTGGCTGTTACTTTTGAACCAGGCAAATGTCCGCCTTCACCAGGCTTTGCGCCTTGCCCAATTTTTATTTCAATTAAGTTTGATGAATTTAGTAGTTCGGCGTTTACACCAAATCGCCCAGATGCAACTTGTTGTCCACGTGTATGTGGATATTTTCCAATCATATCTTTAATTTCGCCGCCTTCACCGTTCAAGCTAATCATATTTAGCTGATCGGCCGCTTCTGCATATGCACGAAAGGCAATTTCATTTTGAGAACCGAATGACATGGAACTAATAATAAATGGTAAATCATGATTTTGAATACGGATGGATACTTCTTCAGCTGGAACGACATGTTTTGTTTCTTTCATTTGAAGAAGGTGTCTAATTGCGATTGGATTATTTTCCTCTAACTCACTTAATTTGTCACGGTAATCATCATAAGAATTTCCTTTTGCAACATCGCCGATTGCTTTCCAAATTCGCGGGAATATATGAAAAGATTTTCGCATTCTAACTTTAGGATTGTTATAATCATCCGCGCGCATTTGTGCATCTTCAGCAAGTGACTCAAGCGAAAAAGCTAAAGTATTTGAACCGAGGAAATTCGTAATTTGTAATATATTTGCGATTTCCTCATGTAATCCGATAGAAGAATAGAGGCGACCGTAACCACGTAATTCATGAATTCCAATTGTTGAAATGACTTTTTCTAGTCCTTTATTAAGTGCATGATATAAATTCGTAAGTGGTGTTTTCGTCCCATCATTTACGGTTGCAAATAATAAATACGGATTAATACTATCTGCTCCTAATCCATATAGTGTGACGATATCGTGTAAGGAGCGAAGGGCACCAGAACGTATAACGAGAGAGCAGTTTCGACGTAATTTATTTTCGCTTAATACTTGATGTACTTTAGCGGTCACTAAATGCGGATCAATCCATAACTGTTCATTTAGATGGGCGTTGGCATCGTCTATTAATAGTAGGGAAGCTCCATCGTTCACGGCTGTTATCGCTTCAGAACTAATGCGACTTAAGGCGCATTGTAAAGTTTCTGCCGGACTGAATGTAGCAGAGATTGTAGCGATAGAGCTATGAGTATTGAATAGCTGTATAAGTTGTTCGTACGTAATGGTGTGTAATTCCTCTGCAATAGATTGCGCTACACTTCCTTCTAAAATAATTGGGGAAAGCATCTCAACTACAAATGGTTGTTTAGCACTGTTTAATAAACTTGGGCGTTCTCCAAGTATCGTTCGTGTGGAGAAGTGTTCGACCTCTCGATCACGATCGATTGCTGGATTTGTAACGACGGCTACACTTTCCTTAATGAAGTCAGCGATATTTCGTCTATCAGTATCGAGTGCAGCAAGTGGTGAGTCATGACCAAGTGAGCGAATTGGCTCAACGCCTTTTGTTGCCATCTGTTCAAGAAGTTGAATATGCTCTCGGTCCCATCCAAAAGCAACGTATTGCTTCGTTTCAACTTGCATAGAATCACATAATCCTTGGATTTCTTTCGTTTCAGGGGTAGATAAGTTTAAACGATAATCTTTAGTATCAACTCGCTTTTTAAAACGGTCGTATACTTGAGCTTGGTATTTGTCATATTCATAAAGAACAAGCTCATCTTGTTTATTCCACTTTAGGCCGACTTTTTCTCCAGGAGCGAGTGGTTTCGGTTCTGCTACATATTCAGTTGGTGATACAACTCCAGGTTCAGAAGAGAAAATATAAGAGCTTTCTGTTTCCACTTTCCATACTGGTCGTAGTCCAAGGGAATCAACGCTGAAAACAGCTTCATCTTTATAACGTGAAATAATACCAGCTGGACCTTGCGCGAAATGGCCCCATGCTTCACGTATATACGTATATAAATCTTGTAAATGCGGTTCATAAAGTTTAATTTCATTAATAATTGGTGGGAATAGTATATCCATTGCTTCAAATAAGCTGTAGTCGTATTGAACAAGTAGAGTTTCTAAGGTGCGGTTTAAATCTTGGGAGTCACTGCCCCCAGCAGTAAGTGGAACATGAATCATGTCAGCTTGATCGCGTAATTTTGCGATCGTGTTAATTTCACCATTATGTCCGAGAATGCTAAATGGTTGTACACGAAAAAAATTAGATAATGTATTAGTAGAATAGCGATTATGTCCTAATGTCATAGTTGAAGAGATCAGCGGATGTTGTAAATCATTATAATAAGCAACAAGTGTATCACCAGCACCTAGAACTTTATATACAACATGATCACGACTTAAGGAAGCAACATGAATCGCTTCGTTTTCCTCTATTTTTATCGTTACTGAAAATAATGTTTGCTCAATATTTGCAACTTCATTTTCTGCGATAAGGGCAACTTGCCAAAATAAAGGTTCTTCTTGTTTGCCAAGCGGACCGAGTGCATCGGAGTTTATTACATCATCACTTTCAAAAAGAAGTGCAAAGTTTTCGTTGTTTAGTTGTGTACGAATATGATTTTTTAAATTAATTATATTTGCGCTTTTGTTTAGAAAAAAATGTCCAACGATAAAGTGGGGATGATCCACGATCGTTGGATTATATCCGCTACTTTTTAGTTTTTCACTCCAAAGTGCTTTTGGTACATCAATGTGAATGCCAATCCCATCGCCTTCACCATTAATGAAACCAGCTCTATGATTCATTTTGACGAGTGATTGTATGCAAAGGTCAATGTTTTCTTTTGTAGGAATTTTTCGTTTCTCCATGACGGAAACGATTCCACACGCATCATGTTCTGCATTTTTATAATCTCGAAATAAAGACGGTGTCCATGTATTTGTTTTATTGAGCATCCGTCAATCCCCCCTCTTATTGAAGTTTGAATAATCTTACTATTTAAGGCGTGAGCAGCCTTGTATACAAAGATAGTAAGGATATAAAAGAAAAATTAAACAGATAATTATGAATAATTATACTATTAATAAGGAATTTATGAAATAGAAAAAAGGAAAAAAGAAAGATGTGCTTTCTTTTTTCCTTTTAAATAATGGGATTATTTATTGTTTGCTAATGCAGCAAATGCTCTGCCTACAGTTTCAATTGTATATTCAATATCTTCTTTTGTATGTTCTGTCGTTAAGAACCATGCCTCATATTTAGAAGGTGCTAAGTTCACTCCTTCTTGAAGCATAAGCTTGAAGAATTTACCGAACATTTCACCGTCTGTATCTTGTGCTGCATCGTAATCTTCAATTGTATTTGTTGTGAAGTACACAGTTAAAGCACCTTTTAGGCGGTTTAATGTAATATCGATATTATGTTTTGCAGCTTGCTCTAAAATTCCTTTTTCAAGCATTGCACCAAGTTCATCTAACTTTTCATAAAGCCCTTCTTGTTGAAGAACTTCTAGACAAGCAATACCAGATGCCATAGAAGCAGGATTTCCTGCCATTGTACCAGCTTGATATGCAGGTCCAAGAGGGGCAACTTGTTCCATAATTTCTTTCTTACCACCGTAAGCACCGATTGGAAGTCCACCGCCAATAACTTTACCAAGAGCTGTTAAGTCTGGTGTTACGCCAAGTAAGTCTTGAGCACCACCGTACATGAAGCGGAAAGCAGTAATAACTTCATCATAAATTACTAGTGCACCAGCTTCGTGAACAAGTTCATTCACTTTCTCAAGGAAGCCAGGTTTTGGCTCTACAATACCGAAGTTTCCAACAATTGGTTCTACAAGAATAGCTGCTACTTCATGTCCCCATTTATCTAATGCTTCTTTTAAAGTTTCTACATTATTAAATGGAACGGTAATAACTTCTTGAGCGATACTTTGTGGTACGCCGGCTGAGTCAGGAGTTCCTAGTGTAGAAGGACCAGATCCAGCTGCTACAAGTACTAAATCAGAATGACCGTGGTAACAGCCAGCGAATTTCATAATTTTTGTGCGGCCTGTGTAAGCACGAGCGACACGAATTGTTGTCATTACTGCTTCAGTACCAGAGTTTACGAAACGGACTTTATCTAATGCAGGCATGGCTTCTTTTAACATTTTTGCAAATTTTACTTCTAGAGCTGTTGGTGTTCCGTAAAGTACACCATTTTCAGCAGCCGTTGTAATTGCTTTTGTAATGTGCGGGTGAGCATGTCCAGTAATAATAGGACCGTATGCTGCTAAATAATCGATATATTTATTTCCGTCTACATCCCAGAAATAAGCACCTTTTCCACGTTCCATAGCAACAGGAGCGCCGCCGCCAACTGCTTTAAAAGAACGAGAAGGACTATTAACGCCGCCAACGATATGTTCTAAAGCTTCTTTATGTAATGCTTCTGATTTTGTGAATTTCACTACCATTCATCTCCTTACAAAAATCTATGTATTATTCTAACATGTTTTTCGAAAAGACGTATTGTTTGTGATAGAGAAGGCAGTTGGGTAAACTATTCGTTGTGACATTTAGGAAGGGGGTCCGGTTATGAAATCGGTAATTGAGGTACAAGGGTTACGCAAAGAATTTACAGCCTATTCAAGTCGTCCAGGTTTAAAGGGTGCATTTCGCGATTTATTAAATCGTAATTATAAAATAGTACCAGCAGTAAATGACGTATCTTTTACTGTGAAACAAGGTGAAATGGTTGGGTATATTGGTGAGAATGGTGCCGGTAAATCAACGACAATTAAAATGCTTACTGGGATTTTGACTCCGACATCAGGCGAGATTTTAGTAAATGGGATGAATCCGCATAAGCAGAGAGAAGAATTCGTAAGAACAATTGGTGTTGTTTTTGGTCAACGCTCGCAACTTTGGTGGGATATTGCTGTACAAGAATCGTTTCGTTTATTAAAAAAAGTGTACGGTGTATCAGACGCTCAGTATAAAGAACATATGGAGCACGTGATTGAAACGTTAGATATTGGGCCTTTATTAGATAAGCCAGTGCGAAAGTTATCTCTAGGTCAAAGAATGCGTTGTGAATTAGCGGCTGCATTAATTCATAATCCGCCGTTATTATTTTTAGATGAACCAACAATTGGTTTAGATGTACTTGTGAAATTGAAAATACGTGAATTTTTAAAAGAAATGAATGAACGTTATAAAACAACAATTTTATTAACAACTCATGATATTACTGATATTGAAGCTTTATGTGAGCGCGTTATCATGCTGGATGAAGGAAATATTATGTATGACGGTTCTTTAAATAATCTTCGTACGCAGTGGGGAGCAGAGAAGGAAATACATTTTCAATTTATTGCACCAGTTTCCTATCAGGATTTATCAATGGTTATGCCAGATAGTCATGTCGTTTGGTCGAAAGCGAAAGAGGAAAACGCGTGGATTGCAAAAATACCGAATGAAGAAGTTATCATTTCAATGCTTATTTCTAAAGTAGTACAAGCCTTTCAAATTAAAGATTTAAAAATTAACGAAGTGTCTACAGAGGAAATTATTCGTAACATTTATGAAGAAGGTATTAAACATGGGTAAGTACATTGAAATGATTCGGATTCGCTTTTTAATGATGCTTGCGTATCGTACAAACTATTATAGCGGGATTTTAATTTATACAATTAATATCGGTGCGTATTATTTTTTATGGCAAGCAATTTATAGTGGAAAAGAGAATATTGAAAGTTTATCTATTTCACAAATGACTACGTATATCGCAATTGCGTGGATGGCACGTGCCTTTTATTTTAATAATATAGACAGGGAAATTGCGATGGAGATTCAAGAAGGACGTGTAGCGGTAGAACTGATTCGTCCATATAACTATTTAGGAATGAAAGTGATGCAAGGTCTTGGTGAAGGGATATTTCGCTTTGCCTTCTTTTCAATCCCGGGTATGGTTATCGTTACCCTATTATTTTCATTGCAAATTACAACTAATTTTCAAACGTGGTTATATTTCTTCTTATCTTTAATATTTAGTTTTATTATTAATACACAAATTAATTTAATGACGGGGATGCTCACGTTCTTCCTATTTAATAATAGTGGAATTATGTATGCAAAACGTGTTGTTATTGATTTATTTTCAGGTCTATTATTACCAATTAGTTTTTATCCGTTATGGGCTCAGAAGGCAATGGTATTCTTACCGTTTCAGGCCATTAGTTATATTCCGAGTATGATTTTTTCAGAAGGTATGCAAGGAAGTAAATTGTATGAGGCATTATTATTCCAAGTAATTTGGGCAATTGTACTTATTATTCCAATTGTACTCATGTGGAGAACGGCGAGAAAACGTCTAATTGTACAAGGGGGATGATGAGATGATGTATATAAACTTATTTTTGCAATATGCAAGCCAATATATAAAAACAAAATTGGAGTATCGGGGCGATTTTATCGTTGGATTACTTTCTGATTTATCACTACAGGCTGTTAATTTAATCTTTATTCTCGTTGTGTTTGGGCATACACAAGCATTAAAAGGCTGGAGTAGAGAAGAAGTAATCTTTATTTATGGTTTCTTTTTAGTACCGTTTGCCATTTTCTCAGCTTTCTTTAACATATGGGATTTTAATGATCGTTACATTATTAAAGGAGAGATGGATCGTATATTAACGAGACCGATTCATAGTTTATTTCAAATTATATTAGAAAGAATGGAACTTGAATCTTTAATTGGAGCGATTACAGGAATAATTGTAATGGGATATGCAGCAGTGGAGCTGCAATTATCTTTTTACTGGTACGATTTCTTCTTATTCTTACTAATGGTAGGAGGGGGCGCACTTGTATATGGAGGGATATTTGTTACGCTTGCAAGCCTTGGCTTTTGGTCGGATGCGAAAAGTTCAATTATGCCGCTAATGTATAACATAGGTAACTATGGTCGCTATCCTGTTAATATTTATAACCGTGTGATTCGCTTCATTTTAACGTTTGTTCTACCATTTGCGTTTGTTGGGGTGTATCCAGCAGCATACTTCTTAAGAAAAACAGAGTGGAATAGTTATGCATTTGCAACACCATTTGTTGGTGTTATCTGTTTTACGATTGCAATCACTCTTTGGAATCAAGGGGTAAAAAGGTACCGTGGTGCTGGGAATTAATTAAAGAAGCTTGTTTGTTTCTAAGGGATAAATCTAATGGCCGTCTCATACATATAAAATGAGGTGGAGGACATGTTATGGGGATTTATTCTATTAATTGCAGCAATCGCTATTTTGAGAAGTGTCCAATTGTTATGGAGTTCATATTCAGATTCTAGGCGTTTCTTTTCGCTGTATAATTTAGCCTCCTTATTTCTAATTTATACAACGGTACTAATTGCGTTTGGGTTAAGTTATGTTGTATTAGAAGAAATGGGTTTTGCAGTTTTGAAAGAAGATGGAGAAAGCTTGCATGCCCAATCTTTTCAACTTGTAGAAATTTGTTTATATTTTAGCGCAGTTACTTTGTTGTCCGTTGGATACGGTGATATAGCTCCGATTGGAATAGGGAGATGGATTGCGATTGCAGAAGCGCTAATTGGATATACATTACCGTTTGCTTTTGTAATGCGGTCTGTAATAGACAATGAAAAATAAGATAGCATTTGATATAGTAAAAGAAAAGAGTAGGAGTGATAACAATGATCACAGTAGGAGAAATGGCTCCAGAATTTACATTAGAGGGAAGTAACGGGGAACAAGTTCGCTTAGCTGATTTTCGTGGTAAAAATGTAGTTCTATATTTTTATCCGAAAGATATGACTCCAGGATGTACAACTGAAGCGTGTGATTTTCGAGATGCATATGGATTATTTCACGAGAAAGATACAGTTATTCTTGGTGTAAGTCCTGATTCAGCGAACAGACATCTGAAATTCATTGAGAAGCATGAACTTCCATTTGTGCTTTTAGTAGATGAAGATCATAAGGTAGCGGAATTGTACGATGTTTGGAAATTGAAAAAGAACTTTGGAAAAGAGTACATGGGAATTGAGCGTTCTACATTCCTTATTAATAAAGACGGTGAGCTTGTAAAAGAATGGCGTAAAGTGAAAGTGAAGGGACATATTGAAGATGTTCTTTCTTATATAAAATAAATTCATTTGGGAGATAAAATATATAGAAGTAAGGCGAGTGTCTATACATATTTTATCGTCTTACATAAAGTGAAGTGTAGGGCATACCTCCTCAGATGATAGTATTCCAAGTGCGATTATGTCGCACTTTTTTTCTATGTAAATGTATAGAAAATGGGGAAAGATGTATAAGAATAAAGCTATATGCAAAAATAAACCACATACTTATAGTAGAAATATTGACGATTTATAAGAAAAGGAGTACACTCTTTATAAGAATTATAAAATAATAATCCGTATAGAATCGGGGTGCATGACGGTGGTCAAAGAAGAATTAAAAGAAGCGCTAGAAATGCTGAAAAATACGGGTGTACGCATTACTCCACAGCGTCATGCTATTTTAGAGTACCTTGTGGAATCTATGACGCACCCAACAGCGGATGACATTTATAAAGCATTAGAAGGTAAGTTTCCAAATATGAGTGTTGCAACTGTTTATAATAACTTACGTGTATTTAAAGAGGTTGGACTTGTAAAGGAATTAACTTATGGAGACGCTTCAAGTAGATTTGATTATGTTACAAGTCAACATTATCATGTGATTTGCGAAAAATGTGGTAAGATTGTTGATTTTCCTTATGGAGGTTTGGAACAGCTTGAAGAGGAAGCTGCGAAAACGACAGGTTTCGTTATTAATAGTCATCGCTTAGAAATTTATGGCGTTTGTCCAGAGTGTCATAAGGCGTAATATATAATAAAGAAAGAGGCTGACGGCTTTACGTCAACCTCTTTCTTTATTATATATGGGAATTACGTTACGTTCAGGAGGATTTAAAATGTTCAGTACACAACCTAATTTAATTAAAGATAAATACAAAAGGTGATTTCTTAATTAAGAAATCACCTTTTCATGTTTAGTTTTGTAAGGATGCATTGTCCCCATATATACTTATGACTTATAGCTCTTCTTATTATATTTCTCATCAAATTCTTTTCCTTCTAGATTTCGATCCATTGTTAAAGGTTGATTGCAATGCATACATGCGTCTACACGGCCGAGCATTTTTGTAGGTTTATCGCAGCTTGGACAAATAATTTGTACAGTTTTAGTGGATAGCATACCGATCCAAAAGTAAACGACAGTACTAGCGATAACAGCTAAAAAGCCAACCATCATAAATGTTGTCATAATAATAATGTTTTCACGGAAAAAGACTCCTAAGTATGCAATGAAGAGGCCGATAAATACTAAACTTAATGCAAAGGTCCGGATTTTATTGATTTTGTTTGAATACTTAATGCTCATTCTCACCACTCCTTATAACAATAATATAACATAAAATTTAGAATTTTCACTCGTCCGAAAACGTGCTAAAGTGATAAGATAGGAAATACGGAATGTGATGAAGAATGAAGTGGGACTTTAATAATTTTTGGAACATGTTTTTAAAGTTTGAACGGGATGTGAAATTTTTTTATAAAAAGTATTGACCCTTTATGTGCTGCATGATATATTAATAACCGTCGCTGATGCGGAAACGCAGAAAACGGCAAAAAGAAAATGAAAAACTTAGTTGACATTGAAAAATGAAGATGTTAACATAAGGAAGTCGCAAATGAGCGGCT